>NZ_LFML01000068.1:116770-224370 GCF_001044425.1 Streptomyces roseus | reverse complement strand
GTCCGTACCGGTGGTGGGCGCGGGGGTGTGCGCGTCGGTCATGAGAGAGCTCCCTAGAGTGATGTGTGACATTTTACTAGTGGGTGCGAGTCGGCCACAAGGGTCCGGACCCTCCGATCGGCCCGTTCGATCAGGCGTCCGCCGGGGGCAGTTCGGCCAGGTGGCCCAGCGGGACCGGGCAGGACAGGGGCCGCCGGTCGGGCGCGGGCCCGTCCCCGGCCAGGGCGGCGACGGCCGGTCCGCACATGCGGCCCTGGCACCAGCCCATTCCGGCGCGGGTGAGGAGTTTGACCGTACGGGCGTCCCGCGCGCCGAGGTCCGAGACGGCCTCGCGGATCCGGCCGGCCGGGACCTCCTCGCAGCGGCACACGTCGGTGTCCTCGCGGAGCCAGCCGGTCCATCCGTCGGCGGGGCGGTGCGCGGCGCCCATGGCGGCGGCGAAGGCGCGCAGGCGGGCGCGGCGGCGGGCCAGGGCGGCGGGCGCGACCGGGCCGCCGCTTGCGGAGCGGGTGGCGGCGGAGGGGACGCCGGAGCGGGCGGCGGGCGAGTGCGCGGCGACCGAATGCGCGGCGATCTCCCCTTCGAGGAGGGCCAGTTGGGCGCCGCCGATGCCGCCGGTCTCGCCCGCGGACCAGATCCCGGGGACGGAGGTCCGCTGCTCGGCGTCCAGCGCGAGGGCGACGGTTCCGTCGGCGGCCGGCCGCGTGGCGCAGCCGAGGCCGGTCGCCAGCTCCAGCTGCGGGACGAGCCCGTGGCCCACGGCCAGCGCGTCGCACGGGATCCGGCGGGCGGTCCCGGGCACGGGCCGCCAGTGGCGGTCCAGGCGGGCCACGGTGACGGCCTCGACCCGGTCGGCGCCGTGGGCCTCGGTCACGGCGTGCCGGGTGAGGAGGCGGATGTGGCGGCGCAGCAGGGCGCTGCCGTACGTGGCGCCTTCGGCCAGTTTTCCGGGGTTGCGGAGCAGGGCGGGGACGTGCCCGGCGTACGCGGTGTAGGCGGCGGCCTCGACCACGGCCGGCACGCGGGCCCCGGCGGCGGCGAGCGAGCCCGCGACGGCGAGCAGCAGCGGGCCGCTCCCGGCGACGACGACGCGCCGGCCCGGCAGTACGAGCCCGCTCTTGAGCATGGCCTGCGCCCCTCCGGCCCCGACCACCCCGGGCAGGGTCCAGCCGGGGAAGGGCAGTTGCCGCTCGTAGGAGCCGGTGGCGAGGAGCACGGCCCGCGCGTGCACGGTGGCGGCCTCCTCGTCGGGGCCGGTGCCGGCCACGGCGTACAGGGCCCAGCCGTCCGAGCCGTCCGGGACCACCGTCCAGACGTGGTGGGACGGGAGGTAGGTGATGCGGCCTGCCGACCGGTGGGCCTGGAGGGCGGCTTCGCGCTCGGCGAAGGCGGACCACCCGTGGTGCAGGGCTTCGGGGCGCGCGGCCCCGAGTTCCGGCGCGGGGTGGCGGTAGTACTGGCCGCCGGGGCGCTCCCCCGCGTCGAGGAGGGTGACCCGGAGCCCGAGACCGGCGGCGGTCACGGCGGCGGCGAGCCCGGCAGGGCCGGCGCCTACGACGGCGAGATCAGCGGCCGGGTTCGGGTGTGGCATGGCCGGTTCCCTCCTGGGTGGTGACGGTGTCCCCGGGGCGGGCGGGGACGAGGCAGGCGCGCTGGTTCGGGCGGCCGTTGACGGTGACGAGGCAGTCGTGGCAGCTGCCGATCCCGCAGAACGCGCCGCGCGGGGCGCCTCCTTGGCGAGTGGTCCGCCAGGCGAGGATCCCGGCGGCCCACAGCACGGCGGCGATGCTCTGGCCCGCCTGGGCGGTGAGCTCGCGGCCGTCGAAGCGCAGGACGTACGTGGCCTGCGGCGCACCGCCGACGAGGCTGCGCGGGGTGGGGCTCTGGCTCATCGGGGATCCTCCGCGAAGCGGTCCGGCCGGAACGGGGCGGGGGACAGCGGGGGTTGCGCCCCCGCCAGGGCGGCCGCGATCAACACGCCCGTGGCCGGGGCCAGGCCGATGCCGGCCCCCTCGTGACCGCAGGCGTGCAGCAGGCCCGGGATCCGGGGGTCAGGGCCGATCGCCGGGAGGTGGTCCGGGAGGTAGGGGCGGAAGCCGTGGTAGGTACGGAGCACCCGGGCCCGGGCCAGGACGGGGAACAGGGCCGCAGCCTGCGTCGCCAGGCGGCGCAGCGCCTCCACCGACAGCGAGCGGTCGAAGCCGACCCGCTCCCGGGTCGCCCCGATCAGCACCGGCCCCGCCGGCGTCCCCTCGACCACCGCCGAGGACTGGAGCGCCGCCGAACCGCTCGCCACGTCGGAGATATAGTCCGCGGCGTAGACCTTGTGCCGCACCAGCTGCGGCAGCGGCTCCGTCACCAGGACGAACCCGCGGCGGGGAAGCACCGGCAGGGTGACCCCGGCCAGTTCCGCGATGCGCCCGCCCCAGGTCCCGGCCGCGTTCACCACCGCCGGCGCGAGGAGTGCACCGCCGGGCGTACGCACCCCGCGCACCCCCGCCGGCCCCGTCAGGATCTCCGTCACCTCCTGCCCCAGGTGCACCGAGGCGCCCGAGGCGGCCAGCAGTCTCGCCGCGGCCTGGGCCGGCTGGACCTGGGCGTCCTGCGGGTACAGGAAGGCGCCGACCGGCCCCGGGGCCAGATGGGGCTCCAGGTCGCGGAGTTCGCCGGCCCCCGCCTCGACGGCTTCGACCCCGGCTTCGCGCTGGCCGTCGGCGAACGTGCGCAGGGCGGCCAGCGAGGCCTCGTCCGGGGCGACGACGAGCCCGCCCTTGGCCTCGTACTCGATCTCCTGCGGGAGGACGGCCGCGAGTTCGCGCCAGAGGCCGGCCGACAGCAGGGCCAGGTCGAGTTCCGGGCCCGCCTCCTTGTCGGAGACGAGCAGGTTGCCCTCCCCGGCTCCCGTCGTGCCGCCCGCGACGGGGCCGCGGTCGACGACGGCCACGGAGAGTCCGGAGCGGGCCGCGTAGTACGCGGTCGCGGCTCCGACGACGCCGGCGCCGATGATCACGACGTCCACGGGATGTCTCTTGAGCACGGCAGTAATATGTCACATTCTTTAATAGGTGCCTAGGTGCTGGGCACCTGAGCGGCGGGCGGCCGGAGGTGGTGCGGTGGCCGGTCCCCTCCTCCGCCGCGGAAGGGACCGGCCACCGGCGCCCGATCAGCTGCGCAGCGGACCCTCGCAGCTGTAGCTCGACGTGCCCGCCTTGTGGTCGGTCCAGATCTCCACGGGGCCGAAGGAGCAGTTCATGTCGGCCAGGTTGTTGGAGGCCGCGCCCGCCCGGTCGAGGATGAAGTAGTCCACCGTCTCCGACATGTCCTTGAAGTTCTGGTCGTCGCTGCGCCAGTTCTTCAGGTTCGAGGTGATACGGCCGGTGCAGGTGAACCGCCGCTTGCCCGGGTCCCCGTTCTCCACGCAGTCGGGGGTGTTGTACGTGGCGGTCGCGAAGGCCGACTTCACGTTCGCCAGCGCCGCGTCCCTCAGCTGGTCGTTGGGGGTGAAGCTGGTGTTCGGCACGTACAGCTGGTCGACCTTGGCGATCTGCGCGTCCAGGAAGCGGTTGTAGTCGCGCTGGAGGTAGGCGTCCGAGCCCATCCGGTGGCGCCAGGCGTCGTACCCGGCCACGTCGTTGGCCCGCAGGTGGGCGTACATCTCGCGCAGCAGCGAGGGCTTCTCGGTCCACAGGAACTCGAAGAACGTGCCCGCGTAGTTGTAGAAGCGGAAGCCGTCGCCGTCGTAGGTGGCGTTGAGCAGCTGCTCGATCGACATGCGCGGACCACCGCCGGCCGTATCGGCGATGATGCCCTTGACCAGGGACTTGCGGACGGCGATGCCGTTGTCGCGGGTGGCGCCGTCGAAGAACTCGGCCGTGCCCTCGTCCATGGCGGTCGTACGGTCGCCCTCGTACCAGGGACCCTCGCCGAAGAACCCGGGGACGGCGAAGCGGCCGTTGAGGTAGTGCGTGTACTCGTGCCGGAAGAGCTCTTCGAGGGTGAGGGAGGAGTCCTGCGGGACGCGGCGCTGGTAGGTGTAGAAGGTGGCGCCGTTCTCGATGTACATGCCGCCGTTCGCGGTGCCGTACCCGTACAGCATCGTCTGGTAGGTCACGTAGTCGGCGCGGGAGGCGTACAGCACGATGTTCAGCGTGGTGTTGGGGTCGCCGGCCAGCGGCTGGTCGGTCCCGAGGACCCGGTGGAACTGCGTCTTGACCTGCTTGCTGGCGTAGTAGAGCTGGTCGACGGTGGCCCGGTCGAGGGCCGTGCGGACCTTGATGCCGCCGTTGTCGTAGGTGTACGTGTTCGGGAAGAGCATCTTCTCGATGTCCTCCTTGCACACCCCGTACTGCTTGCACGCGTTGTAGGTGTTCAGCCAGGAGACGACCTTGGCCCAGGGCTCGCTGCCCGTGCCCCAGGCCGCCTTGACCGGCTCCAGGAGACCGCCGAGGTCGGCGGATATCTGGTCCTGGAGGCCCTCGATCTGTCCGAAGCGGCCGTACTCGCCCAGCGCGTCGCGGACGACCCACGCGTTGGCGGTGCCCTTGAGGTGGGTGTAGCCGGCGAAGGCCTTGAAGGCGGCCCGGTAGGCGGGGTCGGCCTTGGCCGCGGCGTGGAAGGCGGCGTCCTGGTTGCCCGGGTACACGCCGAGGTAGTTGACGGTGAGGGCGGCGAGGGCCGCACCGCCCCAGTTCGCGTCCGCGCTGGTGGCGGGGTGCGCAGCGTCCAGGGTGGCCAGGACCTTCTTGACCAGCCCGAGCTGGGTCTGGCGCATGCCGGGGCCGGTGGCGTAGAGGGCCTCGCGCAGGGTCCGGGCGTTGGAGGCGGTGGCATCGAAGGTACGGGCCGCGTTGCCGAAGTCGGTGACGGCCCGGCTCATGGCGTCGGCGGTCGCGGCGTCCGTGAGGTCGATCTCCTCGCGCGAGAAGTCGTGGTAGATGGCCGCGTGCAGGTACGTGAACATCTCCTCCAGGTGGGAGGAGTTGCGGCCGTCGTGGGCGGCGGCCAGGCCGGATATCCGGCGGGCGACGGCCTGGACGTGCGCGTCGTCCATGACGGGTGCGAGACGGGCGTCCCAGGTCCAGACGAGCCCGCGCATACAGCCGTCGGCGGTGACGGCCGGGTCGGCGAGGAAGTCGGCGAACTGCTCCGGGCTCAGGCCCGTGATCCCGTCGAGGGTGCAGGGGACGCCCGCGGCGACGCTGCGCGCGACGGGCGCCGCCTGGGCAGCGGCGGCGCGCTCGCGGCCCTTGTCCGCGCCCCCGGTGGGGCGGGCGACGGGGGCGGCGGCCGGGGCGGCACCGGGGACGCGGCCGTCGGCGGCCAGCCCGCCGGGCGCCTGGCCCGTCGCCGGCGCGGCCTCCTTGGGCGAGGCGAGGTGGTCGACCTCGTCGAACGGGTTCGCGCCGGGAGCGCCGGAGGTGAAGGTGCCGGGCACGGCGGCCGGGGCGGGAGCGGCGGCGGGAGCCCGGTCTGCGGTCTGGGACACGGCCTGGCCGGCGGAGGCGAGGAGGGTCACCGCGACGGCGGCGGAGAGGAGGGACGTACGCACAGCTCTGTGCTGGGACACCAAGGACTCCTGGTTGGGAGGGGAGGTGGGGGAAGTGGTGCGCGAAGACGTGGAATGCCTGAACTGCGAATGCCGGAACTGCCCTGCTTCACACGGCGTTTGACGGGGATTAACGTGCCGCGGTGTGAGCTGTAACATAGTAATGTGAAATTGCACTGACAAGCCCTGTGCGCCCACCAGTTCGCGTCTTCTTGAGGGAGCCCCGATGGCCGACACCCCCTCCCGCCTCAACATCGGCAGCCACGACCTGCCGGTATCGCCAGAGTTGTCCCGCTTCATGGCCGCCGACTGGGCGCCGTCCCCCCTGCCCGCCGCCGCGCGGGTCTCCGCGTACGAGGTCACCCCGGCCCGGCGCGAGCGGCTCTCGGCGCGCTTCCCGGGCGAACGGCTGATCGTCCCGGCGGGCGAGCTCAAGGTCCGCAGCAACGACTGCGACCACCGCTTCCGTCCGCACAGCGCGTACGCCTGGCTGACCGGACTGACCGGCGAGGACCAGGTGGGGCACGTCCTGGTGCTGGAGCCCTCCGGCCCGCACGGCCACGAGCCCGTGCTGTACCTGCGCCCCCGCTCCCCCCGCTCCGGCGGCAACGAGGAGTTCTACCGGGACCGCCGCTACGGGGAGTTCTGGGTCGGCCGCCGCCCCGACCTGGCCGAGGCCGAGCGCCTGACGGGCCTGCGCTGCGCCCACCTGGACGACCTGGGCTCCCCGGCGGGGCGCAACGCCGCCACCGACGCCGAACTGGCCTCCGCGCTGTCGGAGTTGCGACTGGTGAAGGACGCCTGGGAGGTCGGGCAGCTCCAGCTCGCCGTCGACCACACCACCGCCGGTTTCGAGGACGTCGTACGGGCGCTCCCGCGCGCCCTGGCGCACCCGCGCGGCGAGCGGTGGATCGAGGGGGTCTTCGGCCTGCGCGCGCGGGCGGAGGGCAACGGCACCGGGTACGACACGATCGCGGCCTCGGGGGCGCACGCCTGCGTCCTGCACTGGATCCGCAACGACGGCCGGCTCGACCGCGGCGATCTGCTGCTGCTGGACGCGGGCGTGGAGACCGACAGCCTTTACACGGCCGACATCACGCGCACCCTACCGCTGTCGGGACGGTTCTCCCCGGTCCAGCGGCAGGTGTACGAACTGGTGCTGGCGGCGCAGGACGCGGGCATCGCGGCGCTGCGGCCGGGCGCCAGCTTCCGGGACTTCCACCGGGCCGGGATGCGGGTGATCGCGGAGGGGCTGGCGGAGTGGGGCGTCCTGAAGGACGCGCGGGGCGACCTGCACCGGCGGTACACGCTGTGCAGCAGCGGCCACATGCTGGGGCTGGACGTCCACGACTGCGCGAAGGCGCGCGCGCAGACCTACCTGGACGGGGTCCTGGAGGAGGGGCAGGTGCTGACGGTGGAGCCGGGCCTGTACCTGCAGCCGGACGACGAGACGCTGCCGCCGGAGCTGCGGGGCATCGGTGTGCGCATCGAGGACGACCTTGTCGTCACGGCGGAGGGCGCCCGGCTGATGTCGGGCGCCCTGCCCCGCACGGTCGCGGGGATCGAGGAGTGGATGGGGGCTCTGCTGGACGGCTGAGCATCCGCCCCACCCCCGTGGAGGCAGATGCCCGGCCGGCCGGGGTCCCGCGCCCGCCCCCTCGCGATCAGTCCCGGATCGGGCCCGGGGCCTGGGACATGCGCAGGCAGCGGAACTCGCCGCGGTCCCAGATCTCCCAGTGGTGCTTGATGCGGTCGCGGGTGTTCGGGCCGTACACGCCGTCCGCGACGAGGCCCTCGGAGGCCTGGACCTTCTTCAGGGCGGCCTCGGTGGCCGGCCCGAACTCGCCGTCCTTGGCGAGGTTGATCTGGCCGTAGCAGAAGTGCATGGTCCACTGCAGGGCCTCGACGCCGTTGCCCGAGGCGCCGCGGCCCATCACGCAGAAGTTGGAGCCGTCCTCGTGGTCGGTGGGCATCCGCATGGTGTAGCCGACGGCGTCCGCGTAGGTGTTGGCGCCCGTACAGGTGGGCATGGCCGCGGACGCGGTGGCCGAGCCGGTGGTCAGCAGGCCGGCGGCGAGGACGGCGATGGTGCCGAGCGAGGCCAGGGTGCGCTTCATGGAACTCTCCGGAAGGGTGGGTGGGCAGGGAGGGCGGGCGGGGAGGGTCAGACGATGCTGGGGATGTATTCGTTGCAGTAACCGGCGTTGGTGACCTTGTCGTTGTAGCCGTAGTTCGGGTCGCCCTCCCACAGGAGCGCGTAGCCGGTGCTCGGGCCGACGACGCCGTCGATCTCGTTGGGGAAGAACGACTTCTGGAAGAAGCGGATCGCCTCGTCCGTCTGGGGGCCGAACTTCCCGTCCTCGGCGATCTGGCCGTGCGAACCCAGGCGCCCGACCCAGTTGTTCGCGAAGGCCCAGTTCAGCTGGTGCTGCACGCACCACACGGCGTGCGTGTTGTTCGTCTGGCCGTATCCGATGTACGGGGCGCCCTGCCGGGCCTGTGCCGTACCGGAGAGGGAGAGGACGGTCAGGGTGGCCGCGGCGGCGAGGGCGGCGGCCCGTGAGGCGGTCTTCTTGAGCATGGCGAATCTGCTTTCCGTGAGGAGCGGGGCGGGGATCGGTACCGGACGGGCTCGACAGGTCGGCGCCGGACAGCCGGAACACTAGGCCGGTTTCGGCCACGTCCCGGTGTCCCGCCCGTCTCCGGGAAGTCCCGGACCGACGGTGGGGTGCTCTCCCGGCGCTTCCGCGCCGCCGGAACCCGGGGTCGGCGCGGAGGAGTCCCGCGAACCGGCCCGGGACGGGCCGCCCGTCCCGGGAGGCCCCCGTCTCGTCCCTGTGCCCGGGACGGTGTTCCCGTCCCGCGGGCCGGGCCCCGTACGGGACGTCCTGGGGAAGGATCCGGCCCCGAACGGCCTTGCCCGGCACCTACATTGCTGGCGTCGGACGGTCCCGGGCCCCTGTGGCACGCCTTGCCCGTCCTCCCTCCCCACTCCCCCGCCGAGGCCGGCGCACGTCCACGACGTCCCGTCGTCGCATGTCGCCCCATGACGCCTCGGTGCGGACGTCACGGAAGAGAAGTCCCTTGAAACGACACAGACGACGGCCGTCGGCCGTCGCCGTGGTGCTCACCACGGCGGCGGCCCTGATGGCTCCGCTCGCGCTGCCCGCCCAGGCGGCGCCCGCTCCGACCGGCACCTCGGGGCAGAGCCCGTCCGCGCCCGGCCCCGACCAGCACCCCACCGCCGTCCCGCCGCGCGACCGGGCCAAGGTGGTCGGCAGCGCCTCGGACCGGGCATGGACCACGTCCGGGGACGCCTCCGGCTTCCACGTGCTGGTCGCCGACGCGAAGGCGGGCTACCCCTGGAAGACGGCGGCCACCCTCGCCGAGCCGGGCTTCGACACCGACACCTGGATCGGCAACGCGTGCGTCACCGCCTCCGGTGAGCGCGCGGTCGTGGCGTACGCGCCCCGCACGTTCACCAACAAGCCGGAGCTGATGACGCGCGGCGCGTTCACCGCCGTGGTCGAGCTGACCACCGGCAAGGTGACGAAGCTGCCGGTGCAGGCCTCCCTGTCGTACTTCTCCCCCGGCTGCGGCGAGGGCGAGACGGCGGTGCTCTCCCAGTTCAGCGACGACGGGGTGAAGGAGAACGCCACCCGGCTGGTCACCGTCGACGCGAAGGCCGGCCGCACGTCGGCCCCGCTGAAGCTGACGGGCCAGGTCACGTCCGCGATCCCCTACGACGGCGGCGAGATCGTCGCGGCCGAGGGCCCGCAGTTGGTCCGTATCGGCAAGGGAGGCAGCCGGCGCCCGATAGCCCGTACGGACCGGGTCCCGTTCCAGATCACCCGGGACGCGGCCGGCGGCATCACCTTCCTGGACGGGCCCGGCGGGCCGGACGCGGGCCCGAAGGCGGTCGGCCAGGTCAAGCACGTCGACGCCGCCGCGGTCCGCTCGGCCGGCAGCGGCAAGGCGAAGCCGCGGCTGGTCGCCTCCGGGCAGCTCAGCGCCCTGGACGTGGCCGGGTCGCCCTCCGGCGAGGTCTTCGTCACCGGCGAGGCCGACAGCAAGGGCAAGCTGCCCGCGCACGTCCACAACCCCGGCGGTCTCGACAAGGGCGCGGTGCTCAGCGTCCGCGGCCAGTCGGCGGTCACCACCCGCTGGGCCCACGGCCAGGACGGCAGCCCGGTCCGGGCCGAACAGGCCGCCACCGAGCGGACCGTCGTCAACCAGGTCAAGGTGCTGGGCACCGGCAAGAGCGTCGCGTTGGAGGCCACGCCCGGGGCCGAGGCCGTGGCCCCGGCCCGGCTCGCCGACGGGCGGGCGCCCTCGCCCGCCCTGCGCTCCTCGGCCGGCCCCACCGGCGCTCCGCAGGGGCCGCTCGCCCCGCAGAGCGTGCAGAACGCGCAGAAGATCCCGTTGGCGGCGGCCGTCTCCGGCGTCTCGGCGGCGGCCGCCTCCTCGCCGCACGACCCCGTCGAGGCGGAGCGCACCTGCGCCGTACCGCGCGGTGACGTGCGCAAGCAGGCCTTCCAGCCCACGCCGCGCCAGGTCGAGTGGGCCGTGGACCAGGCCGTGATCGCGGGCCTGAACCAGCACGTCAACCGGCCGCCCAACTGGAAGGGCACGGGCATGGCGGGCTACAACCCGCAGCTCCTCTTCCCGCTGCGCGTGCTGAGCGGCGACCCCAACGGCTTTGTCGACAAGGCCGACGAGTGGCACATCCCGGCGCAGATCCTGCTGGGCATCACCGCTCAGGAGTCCAACATGTGGCAGGCCGGCCGGTACGTCGTGCCGGGAGCCACGGGCAATCCGCTGATCGGCAACTACTACGGCATCAACTACGCGCCCAACGGAACGCAGGGCGACCCGTGGGCCGTCAACTGGTCGAAGGCGGACTGCGGTTACGGCATCACGCAGATCACCGACGGGATGCGCCTGCCCGGGCACGACCAGCCCACTCTGTCGACCGTGCAGCAGGAGGCCGCGGCCCTCGACTACACGGCGAACATCGCCGCCGGCGCGGACAAACTCGCCGAGAAGTGGAACCAGACCCGCGACGCCGGGCTGACCATCAACAACGGCAAGCCGAAGTACATCGAGAACTGGGCGTTCGCCCTGTGGGCGTACAACGCGGGCTTCTACCCGCAGGCCGACGCGGCGAAGAACAACGGCACCTGGGGAGTCGGCTGGACGAACAATCCGGCCAACCCGCTCTGGAAGGCCAACCGCACCCCCTTCCTGGAAGCGGCCAACGGCGGCGACGACTACTCGCACGCCTCCCACCCGCAGGACTGGCCGTACCAGGAGAAGGTGATGGGCTGGGCGGCCCGGCCGCTCTCGGCGATGTTCAAGCCCGGCGCGATGGGCGTCGCGTACCGCCAGGCCTGGTGGGGCACTCCGGCCGACCGCACCGCGGGGCTGAAGCCCTCGGAGGCGATGTTCTGCGACCCCACCAACGAGTGCGACCCCGACAAGATCGGCCCGGACGACAAGAACGAGCCGGGACTCGGCGCCTGCACCCGGGCCGACCTGCACTGCTGGCACCACCATGCGGTCTCGTACAAGAACTGCGACCAGAACCAGTGCGGCCAGGCGGTACACCGGTTCGACGCCACCTACCCGGAGCAGCCCGACGAGGACTCCTCCTACCCGCCGCGGTGCAGCAGCGGCCTGCCGGCCGGTTCGCTGATCGTCGACGACCTCCCGAACGGCACCCGGCCGGCCGGATCGGACGCCCGCAGCTGCGGCGCGGTCGCATCGGCCGGGTCCTTCGCCTTCGACTTCACCCCGTGGCTCGGCACGTATCCCGGGAAGATCGACACACACCAGGTCGGCGGCGGCTACGGCGGCCACTTCTGGTTCTCCCACGCCCGTGACAAGTTCACCACCGACGGCGGCCGGCTGCTGACCACCGGAACCTGGACGCTGGGCCAGAACATCGGCGGCAGCGGCTGGGCCCGGGTGATGGTGCACATGCCGGACCACGGCGCGCAGACCCGGCAGGCCACGTACACGGTGTACGGGACGGATTCGACGAGCCCCGTACGGGTGGTGCCGCAGCGCACCCGGGAGAACCGCTGGGTGGACCTCGGCGCGTTCCACTTCACCGGCACCCCGAAGGTCTCGCTGAGCACGCACGCCGACGGCGGCAACGGCACCGAGGACGTGGCCTGGGACGCCGCCGCCTTCCAGCCGCTGCCCGGCAGGCCCGCCAACTCCGTCGTCGCCCTCGGCGACTCGTACTCCTCCGGCGAGGGCGCGTCCGTCTCCGGCGGAGCCGACTACTACAAGGAGACCAACTACCGGGACACCACGAACGGCGCCACCCGCGACGCCTGCCACCGCTCCTCCAAGGCCTGGTCCCGGCAGGCCGCGCTGCCCGGCTCCAGCACCTCGATCGGCGCGCTCGCCGATGCCCGCGACCCGTCGATGGACTACCACCTGATCGCCTGCTCCGGCGCCCGTACGTACAACGTCCTCGGCAAGACGGACGGCGGCGGCCAGACGAGTTACGGCGAACTCGCCCAGCTGGACCAGGGCTACCTCGACCAGAACACCACGCTGGTGACGATCTCCATCGGCGGCAACGACACGCTCTTCACGCCCATCTTCTTCTCGTGCCTGGTCACCTCCGAGTTCTGCCAGGCGGACGGGATCGACGACATCGACGTCAACGGGAACAAAACGGGCAAGAAGACGGGGCCGCTGTCGTCCTACGTGCCCGACCGCATCAAGAACCTGGTGCGTCCTCAGATCGTGAAGACCCTGAAGGCCATTCAGGCGCGGGCCCCACAGGCCAAGATCGTGCTGATGGGCTACCCGCCGCTGCTGGAGAACAACGGGAGCTGCCTGGTCACCATCAGCACGCTGGAAGGCCCCTGGCTGAACTCCATCGGCGAGACCCTGCTCCAGGAGATGGACGGGGCGGCCCAGGACGCGCGCGCCCAGGGGGTCAAGGTGTGGTTCTCGAACCCCAAGGAGGCGTTCAAGGGCCAGGCCATCTGCGGATCGCCCGAGACGGTCCACGGCATCGTCACGGACCTGGTCGAGAGCGACGTCCCGAACCTCGACATCGGCGTGGTCAAGGTCGGTGCCTCCGCCCAGTCGTTCCACCCGAAGATCGCCGGCGCGCGGCACTACGCCGACGCGCTGGAGCAGACCCTGCGCGGCATGCAGTGACCTGCTGACACACCGTCCCGTGCCGTCCCACGGTCCCGTGGGACGGCACGGGACGCCGGGACGGCCTTCCGGCTTGTCCCGGCGCCCTTCAATTCCTAGCGTTCACCTGCGACTTCTCGATGAAACGGATTCACATGACCACGCCGACGGCACGACCGCCGCTCCACCGACGCACCCTGCTGGCCGGCGCGCTCTCCCTGGGGGCGGCACTGACCGCGCTGGGCACGGCGGCCGGACGGGTGTGGGCCGCCGACGGTCCGCTGGCATCCAGCTGCGAGGCCTGGGGCGCACGCGCGCCGAAGAGCCCCGTCAAGGTGCTCGCGGCCAGGCCGCAGAAGATCATCGTGCACCACACGGCGACCGCCAACGTGGCCGAGTACGGGCAGGACCGCGCCTTCGCGCTGGCCCGCGCGATGCAGACGTACCAGATGGACACGGAGGGCTGGATCGACACCGGGCAGCACTTCACCGTCAGCCGGGGCGCGTTCGTCACCGAGGGCCGGCACCAGAGCCTGGCCGCGCTGGACAGCGGTACGCAGATCGTCGAGGCCGCGCACTGCACCGGCCAGAACACCGTGGCCATCGGCATCGAGAACGAGGGTACGTACACCACCGAGGAGCCCCGACCCGAGCAGTACGCGGCGCTCGTCGGCCTCTGCGCCCGCATCTGCCTCCAGTACGGGATCCAGCCGTACCAGATCTACGGACACCGGGACTTCAACAACACCCAGTGCCCGGGCGAGCGCCTCTACGCCCTGCTGCCCCAGTTGCGCGCGGACGTGGCGGCCCGGATCGGCGGGGATCCGACGGCTCCGGTGTGGCCGCTGCTGCGTACGGGCGATGTCGGCGAGCGCGTCCGAGTCCTGCAGTGCCTGCTGGTCCAGCGCGGGGCGGCGATCACCCCGGACGGCTCCTTCGGCCCTGCGACCGACGGCGCGGTGCGCGCGTTCCAGAAGCAGATCGGTGCCGGCATGGACGGGGTGGCCGGCAACCAGACCTGGAACCAGCTGTGCGCGCCGGTGGCGCAGGGCGCGGCCGGCGAGGCGGTGAAGGCGGTGCAGAGCCGGCTGTCGGCCCTCGGCTTCCCGACGACGGCGGACGGCGCGTTCGGGCCCGGCACGGCGGCCCGGGTGGCGGCGTTCCAGAGCTCGCGCGCGCTGCCGCAGGACGGCGTCGTGGACGCGCGGACCTGGAGCCGGCTGCTCGCCTGACCTTCGCGCCGGCGGGTAGGGCGAGAACCCCGCTTCGACCGTGGCCCCCCGGGAGTTCGCTCCCGGGGGGCACAGTCATGAGCACGCCACTTCGTGGCTGATACTGTTCCCCGCGGCCAAGGGCCGGGGGGACGGAATGAGCACGAGATGGGGGACTCATCTGATGGCAGGGGGATCAGGGGCAGCCGGTGGCGGCGACGCTCCGAGAGGCGACCTCTTCGCCGAAATGCGCCGGATCAAGGACGCGTCGCAGCTGAGCTACAACCGCCTGGCGGACAAAACGCACTACAGCCGCTCTTCCTGGGAGCGTTTCCTCAACGGCAAGCAGGTCCCGACCCGTATCGCGGTCGAGGAGTTCGCGGCCGCGGCCGGGGCGGATCCCGAACCGCTGCTCGCCCTGCTGGACCTGGCCGTCGTACGCGACGAGGCGGCGGAGGAGCCCGCCGCCAAAGCCGCGGAGCGCCCGAAGCCGGGGCCCGCACCGGTCACGCCCGCGGCGGCGGCACCGAGCACACCGAAGCCGGAAGAAGACACTCCGGTACGGCGGTTCGCCTGGTCCCGGATGCTGCGCGCGGCGGCCGGCGTCGTGGCGGGCGCCCTGCTGGGCAGTCTGCTGACGGTCTTCCTCATCGAACCGGCCGGCGCGGGCACCGCTCGCGACGGCGCCGCCGGGACGACGGGCTCGCCCGCGGCCACGCCCGCGCTGACCCGCCCGAGCGGGCCGGTGAAGGTCGGCTGCAAGAGCGACACCTGCATGCGCCGTGAACCGCAGGCGGAGGACTGCCAGTGGGACGCGATCACGGTGCGCCAGACCTTCCTGCGCGGCATGAGCATCCAACTGCGCTACAGCGAGGCCTGCCAGGCGGTGTGGGGTCGGGTCGAGAACGGCAACATCGGGGACACGGTCATGATCAAGGACAAGCGCAGCTCGTCCGACGAGGCCACGATCCGGATGGAACACGATACCTACACCCGGATGCTGGCCGTCACCCCGGACGCGACGTGGGAGACCATCACGATCTGCGGTGCGATTCCCAGCCAGAAGGAGCAGGAGTGCTCCCCGCTGGGCGCGATCAAGCCCTGACCCGGTCACGGGAAACAGGACGGGACGGCGTCCGGGACACCCCTGGGACGGTCTGAGACGGGTCCCGTCCGCCCGGGAACACCCTTCCCCCACGGGTCCGGGCCTTCCCGGGCCCCTTCTGGGAGGGCGGGCGGGGCGACTTGAAGGGCCCTGCGGCGGCCGACGGCGCGCTGCTAGCTTTCGCCTCGCCGTCGTCCGCCGACACGGCCCATGCCCACGACTCCCCAGGGGGACCCACCCATGAAGCTCAAGCGCACCCTCGCCTCGCTCGGCGCCGTCGCCGCGCTCACCCTCGGCGCACTCACCACGGGTACGGCCACGGCCGGCGCCGCCATGCCCAACTGCTCCGGGTACGCCAAATACCTGGACCGGGCCGGCTACTACGTCAACATCCCGACCGACGGCCAGCAGGGCAGCAACTTCTGCGCGATGCGCCGCGGCGCCTCCGGGGAGCAGGTCCGCTCCCTCCAGGAGACGCTGTGGCAGTGCTACGGCCAGCGCATCGACTCCGACGGCCAGTTCGGGCCGGCGACCGAGACCGCCCTCAAGCGGGTCCAGTCGGCCCTCAACCTCTCGGCCGACGGCGTCTACGGTCCGCAGACCCGCGACGCGCTCAAGTGGAACTGGAACCTCTGGACCACCGGCGGACACCGGTGCCTGCGCCTGACGGAGGCACCGGGCCCGCTCAGCTGAACCTGGGCACTCGGCTAGCGTCCCCCACCGCCACCGCCACCGCCGCCCCCACCGTGGCCTCCGCCGTCGCCGCCCCCACCACCGCCGCCGTCGCCGCCACCGCCGCCGTCGTGGCCGCCACCGCCGCCGCTGTCGTGGCCACCACCACCGCCGCCGCTGTCGTGGCCACCGCCGCCACCGCCGTCGCCACCGCGGCCGGATCCGTTGTCGTTCCAGCCGTTGTCGTGGTTGCCGCTCCAGTTGTTGTCGCCGCGGTCGTCATGGTTGGAGCGGTTGTCGTTCCACCGGCCGTTGTTCCAGTTGTCGTTCCAATTGGCGTTGTCGTGGCGGCCGTTGTTCCGCCAGTCGTTGTCCCAGCACCAGCTGGGCCGGTCGTTCCAGTTGTGCCAGCGGGAGGGGTCGCAGCAGTCGCGCCAGTTGTTGTTCCCGCGCCAGTCGTCGGAGCACCATCCCGAGTTGTGCTGCTGGGTCTGAGGCAGACCTGCGGCGACCGCTCCGCCGACAGGCATCAGTCCGAGCGCGACACCCGCGGCTCCTGCCACGATGGTCGCGGTGATGACACGGCGCATGACGATGCACCTCCGAGGATTGAGACATTCCTTACAAAAAGGTCATTTCCACCCTCACCCCTCCCCGGCCCGCTGTCAAAGGCACCTGGTCAGTGACGCGGCAACCGGAATTACGCCGTATCCAGTACGGCGATGCCGTCCAGTTCCACCAGGGCCGGCTCGTCCCAGAGCCGGACGACGCCGATGACCGCCATCGCCGGGTAGTCGCGGCCGGCCAGCCGACGCCAGATCCGGCCGAGTTCGGGTGCGTGGACGCGGTACGCCTCCACGTCGACCGCGTACACGGTCACCCGGGCCAGGTCCGCCGGTGTCCCGCCCGCCGCCGCGAGGGCCGCCAGCAGGTTGCCCAGCGCGCGTTCGAACTGCTCGGGCAGGGTCTCCCCCACCACCTTGCCCTCGGTGTCGAGCGCGGTCTGGCCCGCCAGGAAGACGAGCCGGGTGCCGCTCGCGGCCACGGCGTGCGAGAAACCGGTCGCCGGGGAGAGCCCCGCCGGATTGATCCGCTGAAGACTCACCGGTAGAGCTCCTTCGCGATGATGGTGCGCTGGACCTCGCTGGCGCCCTCGTAGATCCTCGGCGCCCTGACCTCCCGGTAGAGGTGCTCCAGCAGGTGGCCCCGCTGGAGGGCGACGGCCCCGTGCAGCTGGACGGCGTGGTCCACCACGTACTGGGCGGTCTCCGTCGCCAGCAGTTTCGCCATCGCGGAGCGGCGCGGGACCTCGGGCGAGCCGGCGTCGTACGCGCCCGCCGCCGCGTAGACCAGGAGCCGGGCGGCCTCGGTGCGGGTGGCCATCTCCGCCACCCGGTGGCCCACCGCCTGGAGGTCGCCCAGTACGCCGCCGAAGGCGCGGCGCGCCGCCGTGTGCGCCAAGGTCGCGTCCAGGGCGGCCCGGGCCATGCCGACGGCGAAGGCGCCCACGCTCGGCCGGAACCGGTTCAGGGTGTCCATCGCCACGCGGAAGCCCCCGCCGGGCTGTCCGAGCAGGTCCCGGGGGCCAACCGGGACCCCGTCGAAGGTCAGTCGGCCGATCGGATGCGGGGAGAGCATGTCCAGGGGCTCGCCGGAGAGCCCGGGCCGGTCGGCCGGGACCAGGAAGGCGGTGACCCCCCTGGCGGCGGGGCCCTCGCCGGTCCTGGCGAACACCGTGTAGAAGTCCGCCTCGGGGGCGTTGGAGATCCAGCACTTCTCCCCGCTGAGCCGCCAGCCGCCCCCGGCCGCCGGGGCCCCCTCGGCCCCGCTCCGGCCGGCGCCCCCCTCGGGTACGGCCTCCAGCGCCAGCGCCGCCGCGTCCGAGCCGGCCCCCGGCTCGCTCAGCGCGAAGGCCGCCACCGCCCGCCCGGCCCGCACATGCGGCAGCCAGCGGGCGCGCTGCTCCGGCGTACCCGAGGCGAGCACCGGATGCGCCCCGAGCCCTTGCAGGGCGAGGGCCGTCTCCGCCTCCGTGCACCCGTACGCGAGGGACTCGCGCAGCAGGCACAGCTCCAGCGCCCCCGAGGTGAAGACCCGCTCCAGCAGGCCCAGCTCGCCCAGTGCCGCCAGCAGCGGCCGGTTGACCCGCCCCGGCTCCCCCTGGTCGGCGAGCGGCCGCAGCCGGTCCGCCGCCAGGGCGCGCAGCTGCCCGCACCACTCCTCTTGTTCCGCCCCGAGCGCGAATCCGGTCATCCGAACATCCCCGCTTCTATCGCGTCCTGTTGACTGCCGTCACCATCACGATACGCTCGTAGCGCACTCGTACGGCCCGCTCCGCCACTTCGGCCCCCACCCGGGGTGCCGCTGTCGTTGCAAGGGGGCGCACCCGCCTTGGAGCTCAAGCCTTCCGCCCACGCCGACACCTTCGCGCGCGACCATCTGCCGCCGCCCCACGCCTGGCCGCGGCTCCTCTTCGAGCTCCCCGAACTGGCCTACCCGGACCGGCTCAACTGCGGCGCGGAGCTGCTCGACGCCACCATCGAGCGGTTCGGGCCCGATCGCCCCGCCTTCCTCAGCGGCACCGGCGAGGTGTGGTCGTACGCGGGCCTGCGCAGACGGGTCGACCGCATCGCCCACGTGCTCACGGCCGACCTCGGCGTGGTCCCGGGCAACCGGGTGCTCCTGCGCGGCCCGACCGGCCCCTGGCTCGCCGCCTGCTGGCTCGCGGTGATGAAGGCGGGCGCGGTGGCGGTGACCGTGCTCGCCCAGCAGCGGGCGCAGGAGCTGGCCACGGTCTGCGCGATGGCCCGGGTGCGGCACGCGCTGTGCCACGTGGACGTGCTGGACGACCTGGCCAAGGCGGAGGTGCCCGGCCTGCGGATCACCCCGTACGGCGGGGAGGGCGCGGACGACCTGCTGCGGCTGGCCGACCGGCACCCGGCGCCGTTCCCCGCCGTGGAGACCTCCGCCGACGACGTGGCCCTGATCGCCTTCACCTCGGGGACCACCGGCCGCCCCAAGGGCTGCATGCACTTCCACCGCGATCTGCTCTCGGTCGCCGACACCTTCTCCCGCAACGTCCTGCGCCCCCGGCCCGACGACGTCTTCGCGGGCAGTCCGCCCCTCGGCTTCACCTTCGGGCTCGGCGGCCTGGTCGTCTTCCCGCTGCGCGCCGGGGCCTGCGCGCTGCTGCTCGACCAGGCGGTCCCGCGCCGACTGCTGCCGGCCCTCGCGCAGCACCGGGTCTCGGTGCTGTTCACCGCTCCGACCGCGTACCGGGCCATGCTGGACGAGCTGGGCCAAGGCCAGGTGGCCCCGTACGACCTGTCCGCGCTGCGCCGCTGCGTCTCGGCGGGCGAGAACCTCCCGTCGGCCACCTGGCAGGCCTGGTACGAGCGCACCGGACTGCGGATCATCAACGGCATCGGCGCCACCGAACTGCTGCACATCTTCATCTCCGCGGCCGACGAGGACATCCGCCCGGGGACGACCGGGCGCGTGGTGCCGGGCTGGCAGGCCCGGGTGGTGGACGCCGCCGGGCGGCCGGTCGCGGACAACGAGCCGGGGCTGCTGGCGGTGCGCGGCCCGGTGGGGTGCCGGTACCTGGCGGACCCGCGGCAGGAGGAGTACGTACGGGACGGCTGGAACCTGACCGGGGACACCTACGTCCGGGATCCGGAGGGCTATTTCCGGTACGTCGCCCGGGCAGACGACATGATCGTCTCGGCGGGCTACAACATCGCGGGCCCGGAGGTGGAGGAAGCCCTGCTGCGCCACCCGGACGTGGTGGAGGCGGCGGTGGTGGGGCGGCCGGACGAGCGACGCGGGCAGATCGTGGTGGCGTACGCCGTCGCGCGGGCGGGCGCGCAGCTGAGCGAGGAGGAGCTGCGGGCGTTCATGCGGGCGGAGCTGGCCCCGTACAAGTGCCCGCGCGCCTTCGTCTTCCTGCCGGCGCTCCCCCGGACGGCGACGGGCAAACTGCAGCGGTTCCGGCTGCGCGACGCCCCGCACCCGGCCTGATCGACCCGACACGGCCTAGAGTGAACCCGTGGTCGAGCAGCACACTCCGCGATCGTTGATCGTGACGTTCTACGGCGCCTACGGGCGGTCCTTCGAGGGGCCGGTCCCGGTGTCCGCGCTGGTCCGCCTGCTGGGCGCGGCCGGTGTGGACGCGCCGTCGGTCCGCTCCTCGGTCTCCCGGCTGAAGCGGCGCGGCTTCCTGCTGCCCGGGCGCGCCGCGGACGGCTCGGCGGGGTACGAGCTCTCCGCGGAGGCCCGCCAGCTGCTGGACGACGGCGACCGGCGGATCTACGGGGAGCGTGGCGCCGGGCCCGCGGGGGAATGGCTGCTGGCGGTGTTCTCCGTACCGGAGCAGGAGCGGCACAAGCGGCACCTGCTGCGCTCGCGCCTCGCCCGCCTGGGCTTCGGCGCGGTGGCGCCGGGCGTGTGGATCGCCCCGGCCCACCTGTACGAGGAGACCGGGCACACCCTGGACCGGCTGCACCTGACGGCGTACGTGGAGCTGTTCCGCGGCGGCCACCTCGGCTTCGCCCCGACCGCCGAGGCGGTGGCCCGGTGGTGGGACCTGACCTCGCTGGCCAAGCAGCACGAGGAGTTCCTGGACCTGCACGAGCCGGTGCTGCGCGCCCTGCAGTCGGGTCCGGCCCCCACCGCGGAGGAGGCCTACCGCGGCTACCTGCTCGCCCTGGACACCTGGCGGCGCCTGCCGTACGCCGACCCGGGGCTGCCGCGGGAACTGCTGCCCGCGGACTGGCCGGGCGACCGCGCCGCGGCGGTCTTCACCGACCTGCACGACCGGCTGCGGGACATCGGGGCGGGCTTCGTCGATCCGTAGCCGCTCCCGCGTGCGGCGCCGCCTGCCGCGACGCGGGGAAAAGCACGTGCGCGGGCGCGCGGCCCGGCGCCACCATGGGCCATGACCTGGACGTTCACCCATGACCTGGCGGCCTTTCGGGCCGCGGCGGGTCCGGCCGCGGCCTCCGAGCCCGTGTCCCACACCAGACTGCTGACCGTCCTCGACGCGCTGGAGCGGCGCGGCCCGGCCGCCTACGGGCCCGCCGAGCCCGTCTTCGGCTGGTGGACCGGGGCCGGGGGTGGCGTCGCCGGTGTCGCGCTGTGCACCCCGCCGCACCCGTTGCTGGTCGGGGCGCTGCCCGAGCCGGCCGTGCGCGGGCTCGGGGCCGCCCTCGCCACCGAACCGCTGCTCGCCGGGGTCGGGGCGCTGAACGCCCGGCGCCGCGACGCGGCGACGCTGGCCGCGGCCTGGGGCAGGCCGAGCGAGGTGACCGCGGAGAGCCGGCTGTACCGGCTCGCGGGACTGCTCGCCCCGGCCCCCGCCCCGGCCGGCCGGGCCCGGACCGCCACCGAGGCCGATCTCCGGCTGCTGCTGGACTGGGTCGCGGCCTTCGGGCGGGAGAGCGGGGAGCGGGGCGGCCCGTCCGAGGCCTCCCTGCGCGACCGGCTGTCCTACGGGGGCATGCTGCTCTGGGAGCACGCGGGGAGGCCGGTGTCCATGGCCGGGTTCTTCCGCGTGATCGGTTCGGCCTGCCGCGTCGGCCCGGTGTACACCCCGCCCGGGCTGCGCGGGCGCGGGTACGCGGCCGGGGTCACGCACGCGGCCAGCGGGGCGGCGTACGAGGCCGGAGCCTCGGAGGTGCTGCTCTTCACCGACCTGGCCAACCCGACCAGCAACGGCGTGTACCGGCGCCTGGGCTACACCCCGGTGGAGGACCGGGTCGAGGTGGCGGCCCTGTGAGCGGCGGGCGCGCTGAGCGGCGGCGCTGTGGGCGGCGGCTGAGCCTGTCTCAGCCGCGACCGGTCGGCGGGGTGCGGCTGCCGGCCCGGTACGGGGCGGGCCAGGGCGCGGCCGGGCCTTCGTAGGACTGGTCGGCGGCCGCGTGCAGGGTCCAGTGCGGGTCGTACAGGTGGGGGCGGCCCACGGCGCAGAGGTCGGCGCGGCCCGCCAGCAGCAGGGAGTTCACGTCGTCCCAGGAGGAGATCGCGCCGACGGCGATGACGGGTACGCCGAGCGCGTTGCGGATCCGGTCCGCGTAGGGGGTCTGGTACGAGCGCCCGTACTCGGGGCTCTCGTCGGCCACCACCTGGCCGGTCGACACGTCGATGGCGTCGGCGCCGTGGGCGGCGAAGGCCGCCGCGATGTCCACCGCGTCCTGCGCTGAGGTCCCGCCGGGGGCCCAGTCGGTGGCCGAGATGCGGACGGTCATCGGCCGGTCCGCGGGCCAGACGGCGCGGACCGCGTCGAAGACCTCCAGCGGGAAGCGGAGCCGGTTCTCCAGGGGCCCGCCGTAGGCGTCGGTGCGCCGGTTGGTGAGCGGGGACAGGAAGCCGGACAGCAGGTAGCCGTGGGCGCAGTGCAGTTCCAGCAGGTCGAACCCGCAGCCCGCGGCACGTACGGCGGCGGCCGCGAAATCGGAGCGGATCGATGCCATGTCCGCCGTCGTCAGCGCGCGCGGAACGGCCGAGACGCCCGGCCGGTACGGGGCCTCGGAGGCCGCGACGAGCGGCCAGTTGCCCTCCGGGAGCGGGTCGTCCGTGCCCTCCCACATCACCCGCGTCGAGCCCTTGCGGCCCGAGTGGCCGAGCTGGACTCCGAGCGCGGTGCCGGGCGCACTGGTGTGCACGAAGTCGGCGATCCGGGTCCAGGCAGCCGCCTGCCCGTCCGTGTACAGGCCGGTGCAGCCGGGGGTGATCCGGCCTTCGGCCGATACGCAGACCATCTCGGTCATCACCAGGCCCGCTCCGCCGAGGGCCCGCGCCCCCAGGTGCACGAGGTGGAAGTCCCCGGGCGTTCCCTCGCCGTCCTGCGCGCTGTACATGTCCATCGGGGAGACCACGACCCGGTTGCGCAGGGTCAGTCCGCGCAGCTTCAGCGGTGTGAACATCGGCGGGGTGTGTTCGTCGGGGCAGCCGAAGTCGCGTTCGACGGCCCGGGTGAACCGCTCGTCGCGCAGCCGCAGGTTGTCGTGGGTCACCCGGCGGCTGCGGGTGAGCAGGTTGAAGGCGAACTGCCGGGCGGGCTGGTCCACGTACCCGGCGAGTTCCTCGAACCACCGCATGCTGGCGGCGGCGGCCCGCTGGGTCGAGGCCACCGCCGGCCGCCGGGCGGCCTCGTACGCGGCGAGGGCGGCGGGTACGTCGTCGGGCTCGGCGGCCACGGCTTCGGCGAGCGCGAGCGCGTCCTCCACCGCCAGCTTCGTACCCGAGCCGATGGAGAAGTGCGCGGTGTGCGCCGCGTCCCCGAGGAGGACGACGTTTCCGTGCGACCACCGCTCGTTGACGACCGTGCGGAACTCGGTCCACGCGGAGTGGTTGCCGTGCAGCGGGCGCCCGCGCAGGGCTTCGGCGAAGGTCTTGGCGCAGCGCGCGGCCGACTCGGCCTCGTCGCACAGGTCGAGGCCGGCGGCCCGCCAGACGTCCTCGTGCATCTCCACGATGACGGTGGAGGCGTCGGCGGAGTACGGGTAGGCGTGCAGCTGCATGACGCCGTGCTCGGTCTGCGCGATCTCGAAGCGGAACGCGTCGAAGGCGAAGTCGGCGGCGAGCCAGATGTAGCGGCAGCGCCCGCTCGTCAGGGTCGGGCGGAAGTGCGCGGCGCCGCCCTGCCGCGTCGCGCTGTGCACCCCGTCGGCCGCGACCACCAGGTCGTACGAGGCCGCCAGCGCGGCGGCGGCCGGGGCGGGGGTGCGGAAGCGGAGTTCGACCCCGAGGCCGGCGCAGCGCTCGTGGAGGATCTCCAGCAGCCGGCGCCGGCCGAGGGCGGAGAAGCCGTGGCCGCCGGAGGTCAGCAGCCGCCCCCGGTGCACGATGTCGATGTCGTCCCAGCGCACGAACTCGGCGCCGAGGGCCGCGTAGACCACGGTGTCGGCCCGTTCGATGCCGCCGAGGGTCTCGTCGGAGAGCACCACGCCGAAGCCGAAGGTGTCCTCGGGGGCGTTGCGCTCCCACACCTCGACCGTGTGGCCCTGGCGGGCCAGCAGCGCGGCGGCGTACAGGCCACCGGGCCCGCCGCCGATGACGGCGACCCGCAATGCGCTGCCTGCCGGCATGGCGCTACCTGCCCTTCCACTCCGGGGGCCGCTTCGTGGTGAAGGCGGCGTGGAACTCGGCGTAGTCCCGGCCGTTCATCAGCAGGGCCTGGGTGTTGGCGTCGAGCTCGACCGACGCGGCGAGCGGCATGTCGAGTTCGGCGGTCAGCAGTGCCTTGGTCTGCGCGTACGCGAGGGCCGGCCCGGCGGCGAGGTGCGCGGCGAGTTCGGCGGCGCGTACGCCGGCCTTGCCCTCCTCGGTGACCTCGCTGAGCAGGCCGATGCGCTCGGCCTCCGGGGCGCGTACGGGCTCTCCGAGCATCAGCAGCCGGGTCGCGTGGCCGAGGCCGACGACGCGGGGCAGCAGGTACGCGGCGCCCATGTCCCCGCCGGAGAGGCCGACGCGGGTGAAGAGGAACGCGAAGCGGGCCGTCGGGTCGGCGATCCGGAAGTCGGAGGCGAGGGCGAGGACGGCCCCGGCCCCGGCGGCGACCCCGTGCACGGCGGCGATCACCGGGAAGGGGCATTCGCGGATGGCGCGGACCACCTGGCCGGTCATCCGGTTGAAGTCGAGGAGCTGGGCGGTGTCCATGGCGAGGGTGGCGCCGATGATCTCGTCGACGTCTCCGCCGGAGCAGAAGCCGCGGCCCTCGCCGCCGAGGACGAGGGCGCGTACGGAGCGTTCGCGGGAGAGCTCGGCGAGCAGGTCGCGCAGGTCGGCGTAGGCGCCGAAGGTGAGGGCGTTGAGTTTCTCGGGGCGGTCGAGGGTGACGGTGGCCACGCCGTCCTGCCGGGTCACCCGCAGGTGGCGCCACCGTTCGGTCGCTGCTGTGGAACCGATGAAGGGGCTCACGGGATCGACGGTATCACCACATCGTGACTGCCGTCACAGAAACGCGACACACGGGTGAAGGGGGGTGTGCGGCACCTCCGGGGGCGAAGGTCCCGGTGCCCGGTGACGTCGGCCCCTCCGCGGGACGCCGGGGTGCCCTGCGGCAGCGCGACGGCACTCCGTATCGTTGAAAGCGGAAGTTCCCGCTCCCCGCTCCCCGGCCCCGCTTCCGGCCCCTGCCCCTGCCCCTGCCCCTGCCCCTGCCCCTGCCCACCGGAACGGACGGTCCCGCATGCCCGACGTCTCCGCCTGGCGGATCCCGCTGCCCCGCACGCCCGCCGCCGTGCCGATCGCCCGCGCCCTCGTCCGTACGGCGCTCACCGACGTACCCGCCACGCACACCGACAGCGACACGGCGGAGCTGCTGACCGCGGAGCTGGTCGCCAACGCCGTGGAGCACACCGCCGGCGACGCCCCGATCGAGCTGGTCGTGGAGCTGGGGACGAACGGCTGCCAGGTCGAGGTCCACGACGGGGATCCGCGACCGCCCGGCGTCCTCGGCGCGATCGGCACCCAGGGCACCGCGGGCACCCGCCTGGACGACCTCATGCCCGACCCCTGGCAGGAGCACGGCCGCGGGCTGCTGCTGATCCGCGCCCTCAGCTCGGCCTGCGGCCACCGCCCGACGGCGGACGGGAAGGCCGTCTGGTTCACCCTGGCGGCACGGCCCGCATGACTATGCGGAGCCGGCCCCGCCGTGATCCGAAAGACACGGCCTAGCCGGCGACCGGGCCCGCGAGGGTCGCGACGAGGACCGCCTTGATGGTGTGCAGCCGGTTCTCGGCCTCGTCGAAGACGACGGAGTGCGCGGATTCGAACACCTCGTCCGTCACCTCCAGCGAGTCCAGGCCGTGGCGCTCGTGGATCTCCCGGCCGACCTTGGTGCCCAGGTCGTGGAAGGCCGGCAGGCAGTGCAGGAACTTGACGTCCGGATTGCCCGTCGCGCGCAGCACGTCCATCGTGACGGCGTACGGGGCCAGGGCGCCGATCCGCTCGTCCCAGACCTCCTTGGGCTCGCCCATGGAGACCCAGACGTCGGTGGCGACGAAGTCGGCCTGCGCCACGCCCTCGGCGACCTCCTCCGTCAGCGTGATCCGCGCCCCGCTGGCGGCCGCGAGCTCGCGGGCCCGCACGACCACGGCCTCGGCCGGCCAATACGCCTTCGGCGCGACGATGCGCACGTCCATGCCGAGCAGCGCGCCGGTGACCAGGTACGAGTTGCCCATGTTGAACCGGGCGTCGCCGAGGTAGGCGAAGGCGGTGCGCTCCAGCGGCTTGGCGCAGTGCTCGGTCATGGTGAGCACGTCGGCCAGCATCTGGGTGGGGTGCCAGTCGTCGGTGAGGCCGTTGAACACGGGCACGCCGGAGTGTGCGGCGAGCGCCTCGACGGCCTCCTGGCTGTCGCCGCGGTATTCGATCCCGTCGAACATCCGCCCCAGCACCCGCGCCGTGTCCTTGACCGACTCCTTGTGGCCGATCTGAGAGCTGGCCGGGTCGAGGTAGGTGGTGTGCGCGCCCTGGTCCGCGGCCGCGACCTCGAACGCGCAGCGCGTGCGCGTCGAGGTCTTCTCGAAGATCAGGGCGATGTTCCTGCCCTGGAGGCGGCGCTGCTCGGCCCCGGCCTTCTTGGCGGCCTTGAGTTCGGCGGCGAGCTCGATCAGACCGCGGAACTCGGCGGCGGTGAAATCGAGCTCCTTGAGGAAGCTGCGGCCGACCAGGTCGCTGGCCATGGGGACACTCCAAGGGGTCACACTGACAGGGGATGCTGGAAGTCTATACGATCCCCCGTATTGATATACAGAGGGCCTCAGACCGGATCCCGCTCCACCGGACAGCTCATGCACCGCGGCCCCCCGCGCCCCCGCCCGAGCTCGCTCCCCGGGATCTCGATGACCTCGATGCCCTCCTTGCGCAGGTGGGTGTTGGTCGTCACGTTCCGCTCGTACGCCACCACCACCCCCGGCTCGACGGCCAGCACGTTGCAGCCGTCGTCCCACTGCTCGCGCTCCGCCGCGTGAACGTCCTGCGTCGCGGTCAGCACCCGGATCGAGTCCAGCCCCAGCGCGGAGGCGATCGCCCGGTGCATGTGCTCCGGCGGGTGGTCGGTCACCTTCAGCTCCTGCAGGCCCTCGCCCGGCTCGATGGTGTAGGAGCGCAGCATGCCGAGGCCCGCGTACTGAGTAAACGTATCTCCGTCGACCATCGTCATCACCGTGTCCAGGTGCATGAAGGCCCGCCGCTTCGGCATGTCCAGCGCCACGATCGTCTTCGCCGACCCCGCGGCGAACAGGCCCCGCGCGAGCATCTCCACCGCCTGCGGCGTGGTCCGCTCGCTCATCCCGATCAGCACCGCGCCGTTGCCGATGACGAGCACGTCCCCGCCCTCGATGGTCGAGGGGTAGTCCGCCTGCCCCTGCGACCAGTAGTGGAAGGCCCCGGAGGAGGCGAAGAGCGGGTGGTGCTTGTAGATCGCCTCGAAGTGCACCGTCTCGCGCTGGCGGGCCGGCCAGCGCATGGCGTTGATGGACACCCCGTCGTAGATCCAGGCGGAGGTGTCCCGGGTGAAGAGGTGGTTGGGCAACGGCCCCAGCAGGAAGTCGTCCAGCTCCATCGCGTGGAAGCGGACCGACACCGGCTCCGCGTGCCGCTCCAGGTACTCGCGCTTGGTCATCCCCCCGACCAGCGCCTCGGTCAGCGCGGTCACCGGCAGCTGGTCGAAGACCGCGCGCAGGTGGTCGGTGGCGAGCGGACCGTACTCCTTCTCGTCGAACACCCGGTCCAGGACGAGGTGTCTGGCCTCCGGTACGTCCAGGGCCTCGCACAGGAGGTCTCCGAAGAGGTGCACCTCCACGCCGCGGTCGCGCAGGACGTCGGCGAAACCGTCGTGCTCCTGGCGGGCCCTGCGCACCCACAGCACGTCGTCGAAGAGCAGCGCGTCCTTGTTGCTCGGTGTGAGCCGCTTCAGCTCCAGATCGGGCCGGTGGAGGATGACGCGGCGAAGCCGCCCGGTCTCGGAGTCGACATGGAATCCCATGGCGTACACGTTCGCAGACCGGACGGCTTTTTGACCTGGCGTTCGCTCAGGAGACGCGGCACGGTCGGCATACCCCGCGGTCCCGGCGGCGCCGGCCGGGGTCAGCGCAGGCCGAGGAGCGCGGCCGGGGTGCCGATCACCTCCGGGGCGGTCAGGCCCAGCTTGGGGGTGGTCAGGTTCGGGATGCCGTAGTTGCTGCCGTCCGGCATCGTCAGCGGGGCGCCGACGACCGCGCCGGGGGTGCGGGTGAGCAGGCGGGTGGCCGGGGCCTCCAGCGTGCCCTCGCCGTCCGTCTTCGGGTCGCCGAGCAGGTTCGGCACCGGCGTGCCGACCAGGGTGTCGCCGAGGTCGGTGGTGATCGGCACGACCGGGAGGACCGGGTTGGGGAGCAGGTCGCCCTTGTGGAACCGGGGTGCCTCCGGAGCGCCGACGACGGGCACCGGCACCCCGGTGGCCACGCGCGGGGTGTCCACGCCCAGCGTGGTCTTCACGGCGTCCAGGGGGACACCCACCGGCACCGAGTCGGCCACGGCCGGGGTGGCCGCGCCGGCCGCGGCCATACAGGTCATGAGTGCCGCAATGCTTCCGCGCGCGGTCATCTTCATAGGTGACGTTCCGTCCTTCCAGGGTCGCGGACATTCCGCTGCCCTGGATGAACGATCCCGCCGGTGGTTTTCCCGGCGTTCTCCGGGAAAGTTCCCCCATACGACCTAATTCGGGGCCGTACAGGGGCCTCTCCTTTACGGCGGCGCGTACCGTCCCCCGCTCACAACCGCGGGTCGACCGGCTCCGATTCGAGGGCGAGCACGGCGAAGACCGCCTCGTGCACCCGCCACAGCGGCTCCCCGCCCGCCAGCCGGTCCAGGGCCTCCAGCCCGAGCGCGTACTCGCGCAGGGCCAGCGAGCGCTTGTGCCCCAGGAACCGCTGCCGCAGCTTCTCCAGCTGCTCCGGACGCGTGTACTCCGGACCGTAGATGATCCGCAGGTACTCGCGCCCGCGCACCTTGATCCCCGGCTGGACCAGGCGGCCCTTCCCGTCCCGGGCGTACGCCTGGAGCGGTTTGACGACCATGCCCTCGCCGCCCGCGGCCGTCAGCTCCAGCCACCAGTCGGTACCCGCCCGTACGGAGTCCTCGTCGGCGGTGTCCACCAGGATCCGGCCGGTGCGGCGCAGCAGCCCGGTGCCGGCCGCCTCGTCGGC
Organism: Streptomyces roseus; assembly: GCF_001044425.1. Classification (GTDB taxonomy): domain Bacteria; phylum Actinomycetota; class Actinomycetes; order Streptomycetales; family Streptomycetaceae; genus Streptomyces; species Streptomyces roseus. The sequence goes on along the minus strand of NZ_LFML01000068.1, from coordinate 195,480 downwards.
GGCCACGAGCCGGTCGAGCCAGAACAGCTGCTCGTCGTGGGGTACCGCGGCCAGCGGGCGTCCGGCCGCCGCCAGCAGCTGGAAGGGCGCGAACCGTACGCCGTCCAGCCCGTCCGTGGTCCAGCAGTAGCGGCGGTACGCGTCGGTGAACCGCTCGGCGTCGGCGGCCCGCTCCCGCTGGCGGGCGAGCAGGGCGCCGGTGTCGACGCCCCGCCCGGCGGCCGCGGCCAGGGCGGCGAGGGCGTCCGGGAACACGGCGCGGGAGGCCGCGCCGACCGCGGCGTACTGGTTGCGCAGCAGACCGGTGGACTTCAGCGACCAGGGCAGCAGCTCCCCGTCCAGCAGCAGCCAGTCGGTGGACAGTTCCTCCCACAGGCCGGCGTCGGTGATCGCCCCGCGGAGGCGGGTGAGGACCTCCTCGGTGACCTCGGGGTCCTGGAAGAAGGGCCGTCCCGTGCGGGTGTAGAGCGAACCGGTCGGCCCGTCGACGCCGAAGCGGTCCCGGGCCGCCTGCGCGTCCTTGCAGACGAGGACGGTGGCGCGGGAGCCCATGTGCTTCTCCTCGCACACGACCTGGGCGATGCCGTCCTTGCGGTACTGGGCGAAGGCCTCGGCCGGGTGCTCCAGAAAGCCCTCCGCGGTCGAGGTGGCGGTCGGCGCCATGGTCGGCGGAAGGTAGGGCACCAGCCGCGGGTCCACCGCGAAGCGGCTCATGACCTCCAGGGCGGCGGCCGCGTTCTCCTCGCGCACGGTCACGTTGCCCAGGTGCCGGGTCTCGACGATCCGGCGCCCGTGCACGTCGCCGAGGTCCAGCGGACGGCCGTCGTGTCCGCCCGGCACCTCGGTGGCGAGCGGCCTGACCGGCTCGTACCAGACCTTCTCGGCGGGTACGTCGACCAGTTCGCGCTCGGGCCAGCGCAAGGCGGTCATCTTCCCGCCGAAGACGGCGCCGGTGTCCAGACAGATGGTGTTGTTGATCCAGGCGGTGTTCGGGACCGGGGTGTGGCCGTAGACCACGACCGCCTTGCCGCGGTACTCCTCGGCCCACGGGTAGCGCACGGGCAGGCCGAACTCGTCGGTCTCGCCGGTGGTCTCCCCGTAGAGGGCGTGCGAGCGGACCCGGCCGGAGGTGCGGCCGTGGTACTTCTCGGGCAGGCCGGCGTGGCAGACCACCAGCTTGCCGCCGTCGAGCACGTAGTGGCTGACGAGGCCGCGGATGAACTCCCGCACCTCCTCGACGAACTCCTGCGGCTCACGGCCGAGCTGCTCGATCGTCTCGGCGAGCCCGTGGGTCCGCTGGACCTTGGAGCCCTTGAGGTGGCGGCCGAGCTTGTTCTCGTGGTTGCCGGGCACGCACAGGGCGTTGCCGGTGCCGACCATGCCCATCACCCGGCGCAGGACGCCGGGGCTGTCCGGGCCGCGGTCGACGAGGTCGCCGACGAACACGGCGGTGCGGCCCTCGGGGTGGACCCCGTCCTCGTACCCCAGCTTGGCGAGCAGGGTCTCCAGTTCGGAGGAACAGCCGTGGACGTCACCGATGATGTCGAAGGGGCCAGTGAGGTGGGTGAGGTCGTTGAAGCGCTTCTCCAGGACGACTTCGGCGCTCTCGGCCTCCTCCGGAGTGCGCAGGACGTGCACCTTGCGGAAGCCCTCGCGCTCCAGTCCGCGCAGCGAGCGGCGCAGGTCGCGGCGGTGCCGCTGGATGACGGCGCGGGGCAGTCCGGCCCGGTCGGGGCGCCCTGCGTTGCGTTCGGCGCAGACCTCCTCGGGCATGTCGAGGACGATGGCGATGGGCAGGACGTCGTGCTCACGGGCCAGCTGGATGAGCCCGCGGCGGGCCTCGGCCTGCACGCTGGTGGCGTCGACGACGGTCAGGCGCCCGGCCGCCAGCCGCTTGCCGGCGATGTAGTGCAGGACGTCGAAGGCGTCACGGCTCGCGCTCTGGTCGTTCTCGTCGTCGGCGACCAGACCCCGGCAGTAGTCGGAGGAGATGACCTCGGTGGGTTTGAAGTGCTTGCGGGCGAAGGTGGACTTCCCCGATCCGGTGGCCCCGACGAGGACGACGAGGGACAGGTCGGTGACGGGAAGCACGCGGTTGCCGGTACCGGTCATGCGGCCTCTCCCTCCTTGGCGGTGGCGGTGGCGGTGGCGGTCATGGCGGTGGCGGGGTCTGCGGTGGTGGCCGCGGCGGCGGTGTCGGTCCGGATCCGGGTGAAGACGGCCATCTGGGTCGGCGGCCCCACCTCGGGGTCGTCGTCGCCGACGGGCACGAAGGCCACCTCGTACCCGTGGCGACCGGCCACGGAGGCGGCCCAGCAGCCGAATTCCGCGCGGTTCCACTCGAAGCGGTGGTCACCGTGGCGGACGTGCCCGGCGGGCAGGCTCTCCCAGCGGACGTTGTACTCCACGTTGGGGGTGGTGACGAGGACGGTGCGGGGGCGGGCCGCGCCGAACACCGCGTACTCCAGGGCGGGCAGCCGCGGCAGGTCCAGGTGCTCGATGACCTCGCTGAGCACGGCCGCGTCGTAACCGGCCAGCCGCTTGTCGGTGTACGCGAGCGAGCCCTGGAGCAGCCGGACCCGGCTGCTCTGCTTCTCCCCCATCCGCTCGACGCGCAGCCGCTTGGCGGCCGTGGCGAGGGCCCGCATGGACACGTCGACACCGACGATCTCGGTGAACGACGCGTCCCCCAGCAGCGCCTGGACCAACTGCCCCTGTCCGCAGCCGAGGTCGAGGACCCGGGCCGCGCCGGCGGCGCGCAGCGCGGCGAGGATCGCCTCGCGGCGCTGCACGGCGAGCGGTACGGGCCTCTCCTCGGTGTCGCGCTTCTCGTCCACGGCGTTGTCGAGCTCCTCGACCTCGCTGCCGTCGGCCTCGGCCAGCCGCAGCAGCTCCAGCCGCTCCAGGGCGTCGCGGGTCAGCCGCTTGTGGCGGGCCAGATAACGGGCGCTGATCAGCCCGTTCTCGGGGTGCGCGGCCAGCCATCCGTCTCCGGCGCGCAGCAGCTTGTCGACCTCGTCGGGGGCGACCCAGTAGTGCTTGGCGTCGTCGAGGACGGGCAACAGGACGTAGAGCTGCCGCAGCGCGTCGGCCAGGCGCAGCTCGCCCTCCAGCACGAGCCGTACGTAACGGGAGTCCCCCCACTGCGGGAACTGCTCGTCGAGCGGCAGGGGGTCGGCGCGGACGAGGTCCCAGCCGAGCGGATCGAACAGCCGGTGCACGAGCTCCGGGCCGCCGCGCGCGGGCAGCGCCGGTATCTCGATGCGCAGCGGACGGGTCTGCTCCGCCAGCTCGGGCCGGGCGGTGCACTGCCCCTTGAGCGCGCTGCGGAACACGGAGCCGAGCGCGACGGCGAGCAGCGAGGACGCCGCGTACGGGCGGTCGTTGACGTACTGCGCGAGGGCCGCGTCGGGCGCTCCGCCCCGCCCCCTGCCCTGGCCGCGGCGCACGAGCGCGACGGGGTCGACCTCCAGCAGCAGCGCCGCCGTGCACCGTTCGTCGGCGGCTTCGGGATAGAACACGTGGGCGACGCCGTGGGAGGTGGAGAACGCCTGCGTCTTCCCCGGGTGCTTGTGCAGCAGGAAGCCCAGATCGGTGGCCGGGTGCTCGGCACCGCCAGTGGTGGAGATCGTCAAGAACATGCAGCTCAGGATGGATCCCGCCGGTATTCGGGGGCCACTGGTTTTCCCGCGCCCGCGCCCGCCGCGCCGTGCGCGGATCCCGATTCGGGCAAGTGCCCGTCGCGTTTGCGCCACGCGCTGTACGGTCCGCGGAACACGTCGTTCCCCCGTGCCCCGGCATCCCGGCAGCCCCAGGAGGGCCTCTCCCGTGTACCCGCCGCAGCCCTACCCACCCATGCCCGCGCCCGTGCGCCGCTGGTGGCAGCATCCCGCCCTGATCATCGCTCTGCTGGTCGTGATCCCGCCCGCGGGCATCGCGCTCGCCTGGACGAGCCGGTGGGGGCAGGCCAAGAAGATCACCGCAACGGTCCTCGCCGGCCTGTGGTTCCTGACGCCCTTCCTGGGCGACCCGCCGAAGAAGGCCGAGGCGGACTCCAAGCCGGCCGCCCTCGCGTCCGCCTCGCCGAGCGCGAGCGCCGGCCGGGTCGAGCCGCCCTCCCTCGTCGGCCGGAGCCTGAAGGAAGCGAAGGCCGCGGCGCTCGCCGCCGGGTTCAGGGCGCTCTCGCACGACGCCTCCGACGGGGACGCCGCCCAAGTGGCCGAGGACGGCTGGAAGGTGTGCTTCCAGAGCCTGGTCGCCGAGAAGGCCGGGGCGATACCCGCGCTCGACTTCGGCGTGGTCGCCGCCGACGCCGCGTGCCCCGCGAAGGACGGGGATCCGATCCCCCGTCCGAAGATGCCCAAGGTCGTCGGCCTGACCTTCGCGAAGGCCTCCGAGGCGCTCAAGCCGATCGGCTTCCAGAAGATCGAACCGCAGAGCGCGTTCACGGACGTCACCCTGCCGGCCGCCGTGGACGACTGGGCCGTCTGCTTCCAGGATCCCGCGGAAGGCAAGGAGATCAGCGCCCCGGCTGCCGCTTCCGCCTCGCTGAAGCTGGTGGCCCCGGGGACCGGCTGCCCGGGTACGCCCGACACCCGCCTGCGCCCCGAGCCGGTGCCCACGCATGACGGGGACTCGGGCAGCACGGCATCGGGCGGCTCCTCCTCCGGGGGGTCCTCCTCCGGGGGGTCCTCCTCCGGGGGCTCGTCCTCCGCGGGGTCCTCTGCCGGCGGTTCGTCTTCCGGGGGCTCCTCTTCCGGGGGGTCTTCCTCCGGGGGGTCTTCCTCCGGGGGCTCTGCCGCCTCCGGTGGGTCCGACAGCGGCGGAGGAGGAAGCTCGGGCACCGTCACGCCCGGGGCGTTCTGCTCCCCCGCCGGGGCCACCGGCGTCAGCAAGAAGGGCGTCTCCTACACCTGCAAGGGTCCCGGTCAGCCCCGCTGGCGTCAGTGACGGCCGCCGCCTCCCCAAGTCCCCGCGGCCAGTTCGGTGATGTCCGGCGGGCCGATGCGGCAGCAGCCGCCGATCAGGCGGGCTCCCGTCGTGCGCCAGGCCTCCACGGGCCAGGGGACGGGGTGGGGCGGGGTATGCCAGGTGGCGGTGGCGGCCTCCCAGACCGAGCCGTCGTTGGGGTAGGCGACGAGCGGCTTGGGCGTCACGGAGGCGGCCGCTTCCAGGGCGGGCAGGACGTCCGCCGGGTCGCAGCAGTTGACGCCGACCGCGATGATCTCCGGGGCCCCGGCCGCGAGGGCGAAGGCCTCGGTGAGCGGCTGGCCCGCGCGGGTGCGCGGGCCGTCCACCGTGTAGGTCAGCCACGCGGCCGCACCGGTCCCGGCAAGGACGCCGAGGAGCGCCTCGGCCTCCTCGGCGTCCGGGATGGTCTCCAGCGCCAAGACGTCGGCGCCCGCCGCGAGCAGCGCCTCGATCCTCGGGCGGTGGAAGGCGGCGAGCTCGCGCACGCCCCGCCCGTAGCAGCCGCGGTACTCGGAGCCGTCCGCGAGGACCGCCCCGTACGGGCCGACCGAGGCGGCCACCCAGACCTCGTGGTCGGCGGCCTCGGCCGCCCGGGCCGCCAGCGCGACGCTGCGGTGCAGCAGGGCGGTGGTCCCGTCCCGGTCGTACCCGTGCGCGGCGAAGGCGTCGTACCCGACCTGGTAGCTCGCGGTGATCAGCACCTCGGCGCCGGCCCGCGCGTACGCCGCGTGGGCGGCCTCCACCTGGTCCGGCCGCCCGGCCAGCACCCGGCCGGACCAGAGGCCGCCGGACAGGTCGCAGCCCTGGTCGGCGAGCTGGTTGCTCAGCCCTCCGTCCAGGATCACGACCCTGTCGGCGAGGGCTTCGGCGAGCGGGCGGGACGCGCGGGGCACGGCAGTCCGCCTCCTCAGCCGAGCTGGGACAGGACCTGGGCCGAGATCAGCTCCAGGTGGTCCAGGTCGTCGAGGTCGAGCAGCTGGAGGTAGAGGCGGGAGCTGCCGACGGCCTCGTAGGCGCCGATCTTCTCCACCACCTCGCCCGGGCAGCCGGCCAGGCCGTTGGCCTTCAGCTCGTCCACGTCCCGGCCGATGGCGGCGGCCCGGCGGGCCACCTCGGCGTCGTCCTTGCCCACGCACACCACGAGGGCGTTGGAGTAGACGAGGTCGTCGGCGCCGCGCCCGGCCTCTTCCGCGGCCTGCCTCACCCGGCCGAACTGCCGCTCGCTGTCCACGATCGACGCGAACGGCATGTTGAACTCGTCCGCGTAGCGGGCGGCGAGGCGCGGGGTGCGCTTGGCGCCGTGGCCGCCGATGAGCACGGGGACCTTGGCCTGGGCCGGCTTGGGCAGCGCCGGGGACTTCTCCAGCTGGTAGTGGGTGCCCGCGTAGTCGAACGTGTCGCCGGGGGCGGTCGCCCACAGGCCGGTGACGATGGCCAGCTGCTCCTCCAGCCGGGCCATCCGCTCCGCCGGGAAGGGGATCCCGTACGCCTTGTGCTCCTCCTCGAACCAGCCCGCGCCCAGGCCCAGTTCGACCCGGCCGCCGGACATCTGGTCGACCTGGGCGACCTGGATGGCGAGCACGCCGGGCAGCCGGAACGTGCCGGCGGTCATCAGCGTGCCGAGCCGGATCCGCCGCGTCTCGCGGGCCAGGCCCGCGAGGGTGATCCAGGCGTCGGTGGGGCCGGGCAGGCCGTCCGCCGATCCCATCTTCAGATAGTGGTCGGAGCGGAAGAACGCGTCGAAGCCGAGGTCCTCGGTGGCCTTGGCGACGGTCAGGAGGGTGTCGTAGCTCGCGCCCTGCTGGGGCTCGGTGAAAATACGGAGATCCATGACTCCCATCCTGCCCCGCCCACCCCTCCGGTGCCCCGCCCACCCCTGCCGGGTGAATCTGCGTCAACCGGACGGTCCACCCCCGGCCCCGCCAGTGACCAGCCCGGATGGGGATCGTTGGCCCGGAGGAGCCGGACCGCCCGGCCCGCGCGCCGGCGGCCGTTCGCCGGTGCGTCCACCGCCCCCTTCCGCTTGGGAAGGGCCAGGGCCGAGGAGGCCGCCATGTCCCACGAGGCCGTGCCCGAGGACACCGGGCAGACCGGACAGGCAGCACACGACCACGCACGTCACGAGCCCGTGGCGGCCGCCCGGGGCGGCGCGCCGAAGGGCCTGCTCCAGCAGATGGAAGAGCTGATGGCGGCGCTGAACGCCGACCTGTCGCAGCTCGACGCCGACCTCCAGTCCTCGGCGGACCGCGGCCCCGCCTCGCCGTTGACCCCGGGCAGCCGCACCTCCGAGAGCGAGCGCCCCTCCCACCGGCCGTACTGACCCTGCACGGCGGATGACCCCGCGGGTCCCGTCGCGCACGGCGGGACCCCGAAGCCGCACTCCCCGTACTCACCGCACTCCCGGCCCGCCCGTCAGGGCGCACGCCCTCCCGTCAGGCCACGCCGGAGGCGGACCCGCGCTCGCGGACGGTCAGCCGGCGCAGGACCGCCCGGACCCGGTCGCTCGACTCGTCGGCCGCGTCTATGGACTCTATGCACTGCCAGTACAGACTCTCGTCGTCCGTCGCGCAGGCCACCCCGACCAGGGCTATCCCCACTTCGCCGAGCAGCGCTTGCAGCCCGAGCAGAGCCTGGCGGACATCCGCCACCTCGGTCAGCTGCGCGGCTCTCGGCGGGTAGTCGGGCGTGCTGCCCTCTCCGATCAGGGCCGCTCTGTCGAGCACCCCGCAACCTCTGCCCCCCGCTTCACCCAGCCCCCGTGCCTCCGATCTCAGCTCCGGCGGCCCGGTGACCGCCAGCCAGCTCCCGATCCCCTGCGTGAGCGCCTGGGCCTGCCAGGCCTCGCCCACGATGTCCATCGCCGCCCCGCTCTGTGCCAGCGCGTGCCGGCCGGCCGCGATGAGCCGTACCGCATCCATATGCCGTCCCCCGTCCGCACGACATCCGCCATCCTCACCACTACCCAGAGTGAGGGCAATGGGCCAGTAAAGCCAGGGGTATTCGGAAATCTGTGGACACAATCATGGTTGTGGACGACGCCATCACTCCGAAGAGTGACAATTCGATGTCGGAGCCCCTGTCACCGGGAAGCGGAGCTCGTTCCTCTCGATCTTCGCGGCGAGCGCATCCAGCACATCCACCCCGAGAACCTCACAGAATTGCAGCAGATACGCCAGCACGTCGGCCACCTCATCGGCCACGCGGTGCGCGCTCTCCGGATTTTCCATGACCTTCGCCGACTCCTCCGGGGTCAGCCACTGGAAGATCTCGACCAGTTCGGACGCTTCCACGCTCAGCGCCACGGCCAGGTTCTTGGGCGTGTGGTACGGCTCCCACCCGCGCGCCGCGGCGAACTCGGCCAGCCGGCGCTGGAGTCGGTGCAGCCGCTCGGTCGGGTGCGGCTCTTCCCCGCGCTGTACTCCCTGCTCGTCACTCATGGCGTCAGGTCTACCACCGTCACTCCCGGGGTCACACGGGCGGCCGCGGCCGCAGTCTCCCCCGCCGCCGCCAGCAGGCGGACATGGCCGCGGCCGCAGGAGAGCAGGGCCAGCCTCAGCAGCTCGGCGCACTGGCGCCGGTCGAGGTCGCGGTCGAAGCCCTCGGCGAGGACGGTCAGCGCCTGCCGGGCGGAGAGCAGCTCGGCGGCCGGGTCCATGGCGAGGACCCCGGGGCCGGTCAGCAGGACCAGCGCCAGTGCCAGGAAGCGGAGTTCGCCCGCGCCGAGCCGGCCCAGTTCCGTGGCGGGCGCGGCTCCGCCGCGGTCCAGGACCGCTGTGACCGGGCCGTGCGCGGCGGCCCGTACGTCCAGCCCCTCGACCGGGCCCGCGCATCCGGTCCGGGCGGCCGCGGCGAGCAGCGCGTGGCGGGTGCCGCACTCGTGGCGGGTCCGGCGCAGGACGTCGGCGAGGTTCGCGCAGTCGCCGAGCAGCCGCCCCTCGCCCTGCGGGACGGGTGCGCGCATCCGGTCGGGGCACGGGTCGCAGGGGAACACCGAGCGCAGCGCCACCACCACCTGCTCGGCGGCGGCCAGGACGTGGCGCTGGCCGGCCGTCGAGCCGGCGACGCGCAGCGGCAGCAGGGCGGTGCCGAGCCGGTCGTCGGGGAGCGGGGCCCGGGTGACCCCGACGGCTCCGCCGGTCAGCCAGGAGGCCTGCACGGAGCGCCGACCGGGGTCGCGCAGGGCGGTGGCGAGCAGGATCTGCCCGTCCACCGCGAGCCGTTCGCCGACGATCCGGAGCGTGGGTTCGGCCTGGACGGCGAGGTCGAGGCGGACGGGACCGACGGGGCCGTCGACGGTGCAGCCGACGCGGAACCCGCGCCGCCCCTGTCCGTCGGGCAGCGCCCGGTCGGGGACGCGGCCCCGCGGATCGGGGAACGCCTCCTCCAGGGTGGCCCCGGCCCCGAGCGCGGCCAGCGCCCCGTAGGCGGCGAGGACCTGGGACTTGCCGCTGCCGCTGGGCCCGGCGAGGAAGGTCACGGGGCCCAGCGCGAAGACGGCGCCGCGGTGCGCCCCGAAAGCGGAGAGCCGCAACTCGGTGACGACGGGCCGGTGGTGCACGACGGCGGCAGCCCGAAGCGCGTCGGCGGCGGGAGCGGGAGCGGGAGCGGATAACCGGGCGGGGGCGGGGTCCGCCTGCGCGCCCGAGTCCAAGGTGGCGTCCATGCGCCGGACGGTACGGCCAGCCGGACCCCCGATGGGTCCGGCGAACCGTTCCGCCCCGGCGACCTTCCTACGATCGGGGGACGGCGGCGGCCGCGATCCCCTCGACCTCGGTCCCGACGGGCGCCAGCAGGAACACGTTGCGGTCCACCCGGTGCATCCCGCTGCCCAGCCCGAAGACCACGCCGCTGCTGAAGTCGAGGATCCGCTTGGCCACTTCGCCGTCCGCGCCGGTGAGGTCGAGCAGCACCGGGATCTGCGCGATCAGGTACTCGGCCACCTCCCGCGCGTCGGCGAAGATCTGGACCCGGATCACGACGAAGCGCCGCTGCTCCGCCGCGGACGCCCCCGGCGCCGTGGGGATCGTGCGGTGGTCCACCCGGGAGGGCCACTCGTTGCGACTGCGCAGGGGGACCACCTGCGCGAGCCCCTCCCACTGTTCGTCCGTGACGTCGTACCTGCTCACCGGGCCGCCTCGGCCGTGCGCTTCATGTGCATCCCCCCATCCTCTCGCGTTTCACCCGTTCAGCCCAACTACGACACGAGCGACACGGGGTACTCCCACAGAAGCGAATAGGTTAGGTTAGGCATACCTAAGTCAGCTGCTCACGACGATGGAGAGATCCCGCATGCACACGCCCGGCGCCGCCCCCGCCACCCCGGCCGCCGGCCGGCCCGCCCCTGCCGAGCGGGTCCGGTCGATCCTGGCCGCCGCCCACTCCATGACCGTGGTCACCAACGGGCTGAGCAGCGAAGTCCGCCACCTCGACGGATCGGACCCGATGGGCCGGCTGCACCTGCACCCGTCCGAGCCCGGCGGCGAATCCGAGCACCGGCCCTCCATCCGGCTGGAGTTCACCGACATCGCCCCCACCCCCGTACGGGACCGCGTGCGCGCCCGCGTGACGATCACCGGCCGCCTGCTCACGCCCTACACGGACGAGGGCGCCGACTCCACCTGCATGGAATTCGGCCGGGCCGTCCTGGAGACCGACGAGGGACGCACCTGCGTCGGCCTCGAAGAGCTCGACGCGGCCCGCCCCGACCCCCTCGCCCCGTACGAGGCCGGCATGCTCACCCACCTCCTCGACGACCACGCCGAGCTCGTCACGCTCCTCCTGCGCCTGGTCCGGCCGCTGCCCGCCGCCGCGGTCCTGCGCGTACTGCCGCTCGCCATGGACCGGTACGGGATCACCCTGCGCCTGGAGCTGCACCGCGGCCACCGGGACGTACGGCTCGCGTTCCCCTCCCCGCTGGACGACGTCGAGCAGTCCGGGGTGCAGATCCAGGCCCTGTTCAGCGCGGCCCGGCGGCGCTCGCACCGCAACAGCCTGCCCGCCTGAGAGGTCCCGTACGGGAATAGGGCACCCCGGGCGCCCCGTTGGGGGCGATCATGAAGGCAATCACGTACGACGCATACGGAACCACCCCGAACCTGAAGCTCGTTGACGTAAGCCCGCCCAAGGTCGGCCCCGGCGAGGTGCTGGTCCGGGTCAAGGCGGCCGGCGTCAACCCGGTCGACTGGAAGATCGCCGCCGGATACCTGGACCCCATCCTCGAAGTCCGCCACCCCGTCATACCCGGCTGGGACGTGGCCGGAGTCGTCGAGGCCGTCGGCCCCGACACCTTCGACTTCTCCGTCGGCGACGAGGTCTACGGGTACGTCCGCAAGGAGTGGGTCGAGCTCGGCACCTACGCCGAACTGGTCTCCGCCCCGGTCCGCACGCTCGCCCGCAAGCCGCGGACCCTGACCTTCGAGCAGGCCGCGGGCATCCCGCTGGCCGGCCTCACCGCGTACCAGTCCCTCACCCGCGCGGGCCTCAGGGCCGGCGAGACCGTCGTCATCCACTCCGCGGCCGGCGGCACCGGCTCCTTCGGCGTGCAGATCGCCGTCGCGCTCGGCCTGCGCGTCATCGGCACGGCGGGCGCGCACAACCACGACTACCTGCGCTCGCTCGGCGCCGAGCCCGTCCTGTACGGGGAGGGCCTCGCGGACCGGATCCGCGCCCTCGCCCCCGAAGGCATCGACGCCGGACTGGACTTCCACGGGGACGGCGCCGTCGAAATGCTCCAGTCGCTCGTCAAGGAACGCCCCCGGGTCGTCTCCATCGCCGACTACGAGGCCGCCGCCAAGGGCGCGCACCAGTTGTGGGTGCGCCCGGACACCGCCGATCTGACCTTCCTGGCGGAGCTCGCCGACGCGGGCCGCCTCACGGTCAACGTCGAGCACGCACTGCCGCTCGCCGAGGCCGCGAAGGCCTGGGAGCTCAGCGCGTCGGGCCGCACCCGCGGCAAGATCGTCCTCACCGTCTGACGGCATGCGGCGGCCGCCGGAGTACGAGGCTCCGGCGGCCGCGCGCTCAGCCGGCGGAGCCCCTCAGGAGGCGGCCCGCGCGTACCGGTTCGCCGGGCGCGCGAGGCCGTAGTTCTCGCGCAGGGTCGCCCCCGTGTACTCGGTGCGGAAGAGGCCGCGCCGCTGCAGGATCGGCACCACGTGGTCGACGAAGTCGGTGAGCCCGGTCGGCAGCACGGGCGCCATGATGTTGAACCCGTCGGCGGCGCCCTGCGTGAACCACTGCTCCAGCTGGTCGGCGATCTGCTCGGGCGTGCCCGCGAAGACGCGGTGGCCGCGCCCGGCGCCGAGGCGGGCGATCAGTTCGCGCAGGCTGAGCCCGTCGCGGCGGGCGAGTTCGGCGACGAGGGTGAAGCGGCTCTTGTTGCCGTTGATGTCCCGCTCCTCGGGGAGCTCGGGGAGCGGGCCGTCCAGGGGCAGGCCCGTCAGGTCGGTGCCGAGCATGCCGGAGAGCTGGGCGAGCCCGTACTCCGGCACCTGGAGGTCGGTGAGCTGCTGCTCCAGGGCCTTGGCCTCGGCCTCGGTGGAGCCGATGACGGGGGCGATGCCGGGCAGCACGAGGAGGTCGGACTCGCTCCGGCCGTACTTCGCGAGGCGCGACTTCAGGTCCTTGTAGAAGGTTTGCCCGTCGGCGAGGGTCTGCTGGGCGGTGAAGACGGCCTCGGCGTACCGGGCGGCGAACTCCTTGCCGTCCTCCGAGGAGCCGGCCTGGACGAGCAGCGGGTGGCCCTGCGGGGAGCGGGGCACGTTGAGCGGGCCGGCGACGCCGAAGTACGTACCGCGGTGGGCGGCGGGGTGGAGCTTGTCGGTGTCGGCGTAGATGCCGCGCTCCTTGTCGAGGACGATCGCGTCGTCCTCCCAGCTGTCCCAGAGCTTGGTGGCGACCTCGAGGAACTCGCGGGCGCGCTCGTAGCGCAGGCCGTGTTCGAGGTGCTCGTCCTGGCCGAAGTTGCGGGCCTCGTCCACGGTTCCGGAGGTGACGATGTTCCAGCCGGCGCGGCCGTTGCTGATGTGGTCGAGGGAGGCGAACTTGCGGGCGAGGTGGAAGGGCTCGTTGAAGGTGGTGGAGACCGTGGCGATCAGCCCGATGTGCTCGGTGACGGCGGCGATGGCCGAGAGCAGGGTGAGCGGCTCGAACCCGCCGAGGGCGTTGTAGCGGGCCTTGCCCCAGAGGGCGAGTCCGTCGGCGAAGAAGATCGAGTCGAGCCGCCCGCGCTCGGCGGTCCGCGCCAGCTCCTGGAAGTACCTGAGGTCGGTGACCCGCTCGGGACTGCTGCCGGGGTGGCGCCAGGCCGCGTCGTGGTGCCCGGCGTTCATGAGGAAGGCGTTGAGGTGGAGGGTCCGGGGTGCGGTCATGGTGGTGGTTCCTCGGGTGGGAGAGACGGGTGTCAGGCGGGGACGCGCCAGAGGCTGAGCCGGCGTTCGACGCTGACGAGGAGCTGGTTGAAGGCCACGCCGATGGCGGAGATGGTGACGATGCCCGCGTACATCTCGGGGATCGCGAAGTTGAACTGCGAGGCGTTGATCAGGTAGCCGAGACCCGCCTTGGCGCCGATCATCTCGGCGGCCACGAGGACCAGGATCGAGACGGCGCCGGCCAGCCGGATGCCGGTGAAGATCGCCGGTACGGAGGCCGGGAGGATCACCTTCTGGAACAGCTTCGGCGTGGACAGGTCCATGGACCGGGCCAGTCGGACCAGAGTCGGATCGGCGTTGCCGACGGCGCTGATGGTGTTCAGCAGGATCGGCCAGACGCAGGCGTAGACGACGATCGAGACCTTCGAGGTCTCGCCAATGCCGAGCAGCAGCACGAACACCGGCAGCAGCGCGAGGGCCGCGGTGTTGCGGAACACCTCCAGCAGCGGGCCGAGCAGCACCGCGACGGGGCGGTACCAGCCGATCAGCAGGCCGAGCGGGACCGCGACGACGACGGCGATGCCGAAGCCGCCGAAGGAGCGGACCAGGCTGGCCTGCGTGTGCTCGGCGAGCTGGCCGTTGCCCGCCAGTTCCCACCAGGCCCCCGCGACCTCGCTGACCGGCGGGAGGAAGGTGGAGTCCACCAGTCCGAGCCGGGGCGCCGCCTCCCAGAGCGCGAGCAGGGCGACGATCGCCGCCGAGCGCAGGGCCGCCGCGCGCAGCCACCGGGCGACGGCGCGCAGGACGGCAGGGGCAGCAGGGGCAGCCGGAGCGGGCGGGGCCGGAGCGGGTTCACGTACGGGCGCGGATTCGCGTACGGGCGCGGCCTCCCGTACGGGCGCGGATTCGCGTACGGGCGCGGGCTCCCGTACGGGCGCCGGCGCGGGCGGGCGCCCCCCGTCCGCCCGATCGGCTTCCGCCTCGACCACGGTGCTCTTCGTATCGGTTCCGGTGCTCATACGGTGGCCTCCTCCTTCTCCAGTTGGCGGGCGCGGGCCACCTCGTCGTGGAGCAGGGTCCAGATCTCGTGGCGGTAGCGCGCGAATTCGGGGCTGGAGCGCAGCTCTTCCCCGCCGGCGCCGGTGGCCCGGTCGCCGAAGGAGACGGGGACGGTCTCCTTGATCCGGCCGGGCCGGGAGGTCATCACGGCCACCCGCTGCCCGAGGTACACGGCCTCCTCGATCCCGTGCGTGATGAAGACGACGGTCTTGCCGGTGCGCTGCCAGATGCGGCGCAGCTCGTCCTGGAGGGATTCGCGGGTCTGCGCGTCGAGCGCGGCGAACGGCTCGTCCATCAGCAGGACGTCCGGGTCGTACGCGAGGGAACGGGCGATCGCCACGCGCTGGCGCATGCCCCCCGACAGTTCGTGCGGGTGGCGGTCCTCGAATCCGGCGAGGCCGACGAGGTCCAGGAACTCCCGGGCCCGCTCCTTTCGTTCACGGCGCGGAACGCCGGTCGCCTCCAGTCCGAACTCGATGTTGCCGAGCGCGGTGCGCCAGGGCAGCAGGGCGTACTGCTGGAAGACGATGCCCCGGTCCAGGCCGGGCCCGGTGACCGGCTCCCCGTCGAGGAGGATCCGGCCGGAGGTGGGCCGGGCCAGGCCGCCCAGCAGGTCGAGGAGGGTGGATTTGCCGCAGCCGCTGGGGCCCACGACCACCACGAACTCCCCGGCCCGGATCTCCAGGTCCACGCCGTCGAGGGCGGTGAAGGCGCCCCCGCCGGGGGCCCCGGCCCTCCTGCCCTTCGCCTGCTTGCCCGGGAAGGTCTTGGTCACGGACTCGAACACGATCTTCGCCACGGCGCTCAGCCCTTCCCCTGGCCGTTGAACTCGTTCGTGTACAGGTCGGAGGCCTTGAGCTGGCCCTTCTTGACCTCGCCGCGCTCACCGAGCCAGTCGATCCACAGCTGGAACTCCTTGTCCGCGATCCGGCCGCCGGTCTCGGCCACGCCGTACGAGCGCCAGTACTGGAGCGTGGAGGTGTCCTCGTTGCGGCCCCGCTTCTTGACGATCGCGGTCATCCGGGCGATGACCTCCTCGCGCGGGGTCGTCCGGGACCACTCGATGGCCTTGGCCACGCCGGTCGTGAAGGTCCGTACGGTGTCGGGGTTCTCCTTGATGAACCGCCGGGTCATCACGTACGACCCGGCGCTGAAGGCGCCCAGCAGCTCGTGGTCCTTGAACAGCGGGCGGATGCCGCCGGAGGCGAGGGCCTTGTCGCGCAGGACCCCGCTGAGCACCCCGACCTCGATCTGCTTCTGGCGCAGGGCCTGCTCGGTGTTGACGGGCGGGACCACGAGGGACTCGACCTTCGCCGCGTCGGCCCTGGAGATGCCGCCGCGTTCCAGGTAGATCTCCAGCAGCGCCTGGGCGTGGGCGCCCAGGGTGTTCATGCCGACCTTCTTGCCGATCAGGTCGCGGGGCGAGCGGATCGGGCTGTCCTCCAGGACGTAGTAGCCGAGGTAGGTGTCCTTGTCGGAGCCGTAGTAGGAGATGACGGACTGGATCTGGGCCTTGCTCGCGGCGAGTTTGACGATCGCGCCGTTGAAGGCTCCGCCGAAGTGGGTCTGGCCGGTGGCCGCGGACTGGATGTCCTGGGGGCCGCTGATGGTGTTGCCGACCCAGTCGAGGGTCAGGCCCTCCAGGTAGCCGAGGTCCGCGGCCAGCTCGGGGAGCAGGACCGCGCCGACGGCTCCCTGGTACTTGAGGGTCGTGACCTGCTTGCCGGATCCGCCGGATCCGCCGGTTGCGGTGGCCGTGCCGCAGCTCACCGCGGCCGCCGAGATGCCGAGCAGGGTGAGGAACTGGCGTCGGGAAGTGGTGGAGGCGAGGGCTGCGGGCATGGAGGTGGTCCTTGTTCGGGAATCGGTGGTTTCGGGGCCGCTACGGGGCGGTGGTGGCGAGGGCGGCCGCGGAGGTCTGGGCGCTGAGCGCCCCGGCGAACTCGTCGACGGCCTGGAAGAGGTCCAGCTCCGCCTCGGGCCGCAGCCGGCCGGGGCCGGTCCCGCGCTCGACGGAGGAGTC
Source organism: Streptomyces roseus (assembly GCF_001044425.1). Taxonomy (GTDB): domain Bacteria; phylum Actinomycetota; class Actinomycetes; order Streptomycetales; family Streptomycetaceae; genus Streptomyces; species Streptomyces roseus. Next base: position 179,058 of record NZ_LFML01000068.1, on the reverse strand, counting down.
CAGGACGAACCGGCCGGCGGTGACGTGCCGCGCTCCGAGCGCCGCGAGCACCGGGCGCAGGGCGTAGTCGAGGGTCAGGACGTGGGCGAGGCTGCCGCCGGTGGCGATCGGCAGGACCGTCTTGCCGGCCAGCCCGTCCTGCGGGAGCAGGTCGAGGAAGGCCTTGAGCAGGCCGGTGTACGAGGCCTTGTAGACCGGGGTGGCGACGATGATCCCGTCGGCCTCCGCCACCGCTTCGAGGGCCCGGCGGATCTCCGGTTCGCCGCGGCGGGCGGAGAGGAGATCGGCGGCGGGGAGCTCCCGTACGGCGAGGTGGGCGGTGTCGAACCCGGCGTGGGCGAGCCGGCGCAGCACGTGGTCGGCGACGACGGCGGTACGGGAGTGCGGGGAGGGGCTGCCGGTGAGGGCGAGCAGGGTGGGCACGGTGCCTCCTGGGCTTGGTACGGACTGCGGGTCAGGCGGTGGAAGCGCCCGACGGGATGCCGAAGGACGGGTCGGGGACGGTCTCGGGGCTGATCAGGCGGGACGGCACCCCGTCCGGGCCGACGGGCACGTCGCCGTCGACCGTCACCCGGCGCAGGGTGCGCTCGTGGTCGTCGGAGTCGTCGACGCCGTAGTGCTGGGTGGCGCGGTTGTCCCAGATCGCGACGTCACCGGCCCGCCACTGCCAGCGGACGGTGTTCTCGGGGCGCTCGATGTGCGACTGGAAGAGGTCGACCAGCGCACGGGAGTCCTGACCGGTCAGGCCCTCGATCCGCTGGACGAAGTTGCCGAGGAGCAGGCTGCGTTCGCCGGTCTCGGGGTGGACGCGGACGACGGGGTGCTCGGTGCGGAACTTCGTGGACGTGAACACCTCGCGGTACTGGGCGAGGGCCTCGGGGAGCGCGTCGGGCTTGAGGGCGGCGTAGTCGTACTCGTTGGTGTGGACGGCGCGCAGGCCGTCGGCGAGGGCGCGCAGCGGCTCGGGGAGGTGGGCGTAGGCGGCGGCGGTGTTGGCCCACAGCGTGTTGCCGCCGTACGGGGGGATGGTGACGGCGCGGAGGATGGAGAAGGCGGGGTAGGCGGGGACGAAGGTGACGTCGGTGTGCCACTGGTTGGCGCGGGCGCCGTGGTGGGAGTCGATCCCGAGGGCGTAGCGGCCGTCGGCGGAGGGCACGGTGGGGTGGGCGACGGGCGTGCCGAGCAGCTGGGCGAAGGCTTCGTGGCCGGCCTCGTCGAGGTGGTCCTGGTCGCGGAAGAAGACGACCTTGTGGGCGAGGAGGGCGGCCCGGATCTCGGCGACGGCCTCCGGCTGAAGCTCACCCCCGAGCCGCACGCCCCCGATCTCGGCGCCGATCCGGCCGCCGATCCGGGTGACGAGGGGCTGGGTGCGGGTGGCGGTGGTCATGGGAACTCCTTGGGTGCGTTCAGGGCATGCCGAAGGCGGGTCCGGCACGGGCTGGTCGGGCGGAGCGACGGGAGGGTCCCGGCCCGCGTGCGGGCCGGGGGGACGGGGTGCGACCGCGGGCCGGACGGGTGCCGAGGGCCGGGGTCACGGTCCGCGGGCCACGGTCCTCGGGCCGAACGGACGTCGGGACGGGGACGGCCGGCACGCGGGCCGGCACGCGGCCGTTACGCGGCCGAGGACCGGCTCGGATGGCGAGCGGTCGTCGATGGGGCCCTGGGCGGGGCTCAGGCGCGGCGGGGGGCCTGACAGCGGCCCGGACACGCACCCGGCGCGGTACAGGGGCCGGGGGTGTGGAGCCGCGGGGCGGAAAGCTCGAACGCGGACATGGCTCGGAGCGTGTCAGCCACCCCCGGACGGGTCAAGCCCCGCCCCACACCCCGAAACAAACCCGGACGGGGACCCCCGAGCGCCTCGGAGCCCCACCCCTGACCTGCCCTATCGGCCGCCGCGACGACCGGTTCCCACACCCCCGGACGGCTGAAAACCGTGGCCGGATTTCACGCCCTCGCAACGCGACCGCCACGCACCCGACGGCACCGGCCCGAGAGCGGCCCGAGAGCGGCCCGGCAACGGCACGGGAACGGCCCGGCAACGGCCCGACCACGGCCCGACAGCCCCCGGGCGGCGCCCCGGCCGCAGCCCGGCACCGGACGCCCCGGCGCGCACACCTGTCCCGGGGTGCTCTTTCGTGACCCTCCCCGTCTCACATGAGAGGGGGAGATCACATCCGGTGGTTATAGTCGTTCCCGAGGCGGCCCCCCTAGCATTCGAGCCATGACGGTCCTGCCTGATGACGGGCTCTCCTTGGCCGCCGAGTTCCCTGACGCGACGCATGAGCAGTGGCAGCGCCTGGTAGAGGGCGTTCTACGCAAGTCCGGCAAGGACGTATCCGGCGAAGCCGCAGAAGACGCGTTGTCCACGAAGCTAGAGGACGGGCTCACCACCCGCCCGCTGTACACCGCGCCCGAGGCGGCAGACGAGACCGGGTTCCCCGGGTTCGCGCCGTTCGTACGGGGCGCGACCCCCGCCGGCGGGGCGGCCGGCGGCTGGGACGTACGTCAGCGGTACGTGGGGAGCGACCCCGTTCGCGTGAACGAGGCCGTCCTCACCGACCTCGAGAACGGGGTCACCTCCCTCTGGCTGGCCGTGGGCGAAGGCTGCGGCGGCCTCCCCGTCGACGCGCTGCCCCGCGCCCTCGACGGCGTCTACCTCGACCTGGCCCCCGTCTCCCTCGACGCCGGAGCCGAATACGCCGACGCCGCCCGCGCCTTGCTGCGCCTGTACGCCGACCGGCAGGTGGCCCCCGAGGCCGCCCGCGCGAGCCTGGGCGCCGACCCCCTGGGCCACGAGGCCCGTACGGGTGAGGCCGTGGACCTCGCCGACGCGGTCGGCCTCGCCCGGGAGGCCGCCGCGCACTGGCCCGGCGTCCGCGCGCTCACCGTCGACGCGCTGCCGTACCACGAGGCCGGCGGCTCGGCCGCCGAGGAACTCGGCCTGTCCCTGGCGACCGGTGTCGCCTACCTGCGCGCCCTGACGGAGGCCGAGGCCTCCGGCGCCGGCGCGGAAGGCGACACCGCCCCCGCCGGAGGCCTCGGCCTCCACGCCGCCCTCGGCCAGCTCGAATTCCGCTACGCCGCGACCGCGGACCAGTTCCTCACCATCGCGAAGTTCCGCGCCGCGCGCCGCCTGTGGGCGCGCATCGCCGAGGCCTGCGGCGCCCCCGAGGCCGGCGCCCAGCGCCAGCACGCCGTCACCTCGCCGGTGATGATGACCCGTCGCGACCCGTGGGTGAACATGCTGCGCACCACCGTCGCCTGCATGGCGGCGGGCGTCGGCGGAGCGGACTGCGTCACCGTGCTCCCCTTCGACCACGAGATCGGCCTGCCGGACGCCTTCGCGCGCCGCATCGCCCGCAACACCTCCACCATCCTCCTGGAGGAGTCGCACCTGGCCCGCGTCATCGACCCGGCCGGCGGCTCGTACTACGTGGAGCAGCTGACCGGCGAACTGGCCGAGGCCGCCTGGGAGTTCTTCCAGACGATCGAGAAGGCCGGCGGCCTGGCCGCCGCCCTGCGCTCCGGGCTGGTCGCCGACCGGCTCGCCGCCACCTGGGCCGAGCGCTCCAAGAAGCTCGCCAAGCGCCGTGAGCCCATCACGGGCGTCAGCGAGTTCCCGCTGCTCTCGGAGAAGCCCCTCGACCGCGAGCCCGCCCCGCCGGGCCCCACCGGCGGGCTCCCCCGCGTCCGGCGCGACGAGGCGTACGAGGCGCTGCGCGCCCGCAGCGACGCGCACCTGGCCGCGACCGGGAACCGCCCGCGGATCTTCCTCGCCGCACTGGGACCCGCGGCGGCGCACACCGCGCGCGCCACCTTCGCCGCGAACCTGTTCCAGGCGGGCGGCATCACCCCGGTCCACGACCCGGTGTCGGTGGACCCGGCGACGGCCGCCGGGGCCTACGCGGCGAGCGGCGCGGACGGCATGGCCGTGCTGTGCTCCAGCGATCCGCTGTACGAGGAGCAGGCCGAGGCGGTGGCCGCGGCCCTGCGCTCGGCCGGCGCGACGACCGTGTTCCTCGCGGGCAAGCCCGGCACCTCGGCCGGCGCCGTGGACGAGTACGTCTTCGCGGGCTGCGACGCGGTCGCCGTACTGTCCTCCGTACTCGACCGGATGGGAGTCTCCCTGTGAGCATCCCCGATTTCTCCACCCTCGCGCTGGGCGGCGGCGCCGCCGCGGCCGGGTCCGAGGACCAGTGGCGCGCGGCGGTCAAGGAGTCCACCGGGACCGCCGCCGGAGACCTGCTGTGGGAGACCCCCGAGGGCATCGGCGTGAAGCCGCTGTACACGGGCCGGGACCTGGAGGGCCTCGACTTCCTGCGGACCTACCCGGGCGTGGCCCCGTACCTGCGCGGGCCGTACCCGACCATGTACGTCAACCAGCCCTGGACGATCCGCCAGTACGCGGGCTTCTCGACGGCCGAGGAGTCGAACGCCTTCTACCGGCGCAACCTCGCGGCCGGCCAGAAGGGCCTGTCGATCGCCTTCGACCTGCCCACGCACCGCGGCTACGACAGCGACCACCCGCGCGTCACGGGCGACGTCGGCATGGCGGGCGTGGCGATCGACTCGATCTACGACATGCGGCAGCTCTTCGACGGCATCCCGCTGGACAAGATGACGGTGTCGATGACGATGAACGGCGCCGTGCTGCCGGTCCTCGCCCTCTACATCGTGGCGGCGGAGGAGCAGGGCGTCTCCCCCGACAAGCTCGCCGGGACCATCCAGAACGACATCCTCAAGGAGTTCATGGTCCGCAACACCTACATCTATCCGCCGAAGCCCTCGATGCGGATCATCTCGGACATCTTCGCCTTCACCTCGCAGAACATGCCGAGGTACAACTCCATCTCGATCTCCGGCTACCACATCCAGGAGGCCGGCGCCACGGCCGACCTGGAGCTGGCGTACACCCTCGCGGACGGCGTGGAGTACCTGCGGGCGGGGCAGGCGGTCGGGCTGAACGTGGACGCCTTCGCGCCGCGCCTGTCGTTCTTCTGGGCGATCGGCATGAACTTCTTCATGGAGGTCGCGAAGCTGCGCGCCGCCCGCCTGCTGTGGGCGCGGCTCGTCAAGCAGTTCGACCCTCAGAACGCCAAGTCGCTCTCGCTGCGCACCCATTCGCAGACCTCGGGCTGGTCGCTGACCGCCCAGGACGTCTTCAACAACGTGACGCGCACCTGCATCGAGGCGATGGCGGCGACCCAGGGCCACACCCAGTCGCTGCACACCAACGCCCTCGACGAGGCGCTCGCGCTGCCGACGGACTTCTCGGCGCGCATCGCCCGCAACACCCAGCTCCTGCTCCAGCAGGAGTCGGGGACCTGCCGGTCGATCGACCCGTGGGGCGGCAGCGCGTACGTCGAGAAGCTGACGTACGACCTCGCGCGCCGGGCCTGGCAGCACATCCAGGAGGTCGAGGCGGCCGGCGGCATGGCGCAGGCCATCGACGCGGGCATCCCGAAGCTGCGCGTGGAGGAGGCCGCCGCCCGTACGCAGGCGCGGATCGACTCGGGGCGCCAGCCGGTGATCGGCGTGAACAAGTACCGGGTGGAGAACGACGAGCAGATCGACGTGCTCAAGGTCGACAACTCCTCGGTGCGCACGCAGCAGATCGAGAAGCTGCGCCGGCTGCGCGAGGAGCGCGACGAGGCGGTCACGCAGGACACCCTGCGGGCGCTGACGAACGCGGCCGGGCGCGGCGACGGCAACCTGCTCGCGCTGGCGGTGGACGCGGCGCGCGCGAAGGCGACCGTGGGCGAGATCTCGGACGCGCTGGAGAAGGTGTACGGGCGGCACGCGAGCCAGATCCGTACGATCTCGGGTGTGTACCGCACCGAGGCAGGGGAGTCCCCGAACGTGGAGCGCACGCGCGCACTGGTCGACCGCTTCGAGGAGGCGGAGGGCCGTCGTCCGCGCGTCCTGGTCGCCAAGATGGGCCAGGACGGGCACGACCGCGGCCAGAAGGTGATCGCCACCGCCTTCGCCGACCTGGGCTTCGACGTGGACGTCGGCCCGCTGTTCCAGACCCCGGCGGAGGTGGCCCGCCAGGCCGTCGAGGCGGACGTCCACGTGGTGGGCGTGTCCTCGCTGGCGGCCGGTCACCTGACCCTCGTACCGGCGCTGCGCGAGCAGTTGGCGGAGGAGGGCCGCGAGGACATCATGATCGTGGTGGGCGGGGTGATCCCGCCGGCCGACGTACCGACGCTGCTGGAGATGGGCGCGGCGGCGGTGTTCCCGCCCGGCACGGTGATCCCGGACGCGGCCCACGACCTGGTGACGCGGCTGGCCGCGGATCTGGGCCACGAGCTGTAGGCGCGGCGGATGCCTCCGAAGATCGAGATCGAGGCCTACGCGAAGGGGGTGCTCGGCGGGAAGCGCGCGTTCGTCGCGCGCGCCATCACCCTCGTCGAGTCCACCCTGCCCGCCCACCGCGCGCTGGCGCAGCAACTGCTGACGGAGCTGCTCCCGCACACGGGGCGGGCGCGCCGGATCGGGATCAGCGGGGTGCCGGGGGTCGGCAAGTCCACGTTCATCGACGCGTTCGGCACGATGCTGACCGGGCTGGGCCACCGGGTGGCGGTCCTCGCGGTGGACCCTTCCTCCACGCGCACGGGCGGCTCCATCCTCGGCGACAAGACGAGGATGGAACGCCTGTCGGTGGACCCGGCGGCGTTCGTACGCCCCTCCCCCTCGGCCGGCACGCTGGGCGGGGTGGCGAAGGCGACCCGCGAATCCATGATCGTGATGGAGGCGGCGGGCTACGACGTGGTCCTCGTCGAGACGGTGGGCGTGGGCCAGTCGGAGACGACGGTCGCCGGCATGGTGGACTCCTTCCTCCTGCTCTCCCTGGCCCGTACGGGCGACCAGCTCCAGGGCATCAAGAAGGGCGTGCTGGAGCTGGCGGACGTCCTCGCGGTGAACAAGGCGGACGGGCCCCACGAGCGCGACGCGAAGGCGGCGGCGCGGGAGCTGTCGGGCGCGCTGCGCCTGATGCACCCGGCGGACGCGGCCTGGACCCCGCCGGTCCTCACGTGCAGCGCGCGGGAGTCGGCGGGTCTGGACGAGGTGTGGAACCGCCTGGAGCAGCACCGCCGTCTGCTGGACGCGGGAGGCCGTCTGGCGGCCAAGCGGGCGCAGCAGCAGGTGGAATGGACCTGGTCGATGGTGCGCGACGAGCTCTTGGACCGGCTGCGCGGCAACCCGGCGGTACGCAAGCTGTCACCCGGCCTGGAGGCGGCGATCCGTGCGGGCACGGTCACGCCCACCTCGGCGGCGGACCGCATCCTGGCGGCGTTCGGCACCGGCGGCGGCTGAGCGGGGGGGCGGCTGAGCGGCGGGGGCGGCGGAGCCGCCCCCGCGAGCACCGGCCTCAGGCGGTGACGAGCGCCGGTCCGTCCGAGGACACGCTGCGCCGCAGGATGCGGACGCGTTCCGCCTCGTCCTCGGAGGCGAGCAGCGCCGACAGCACGGCGATCCGCGCCTGCGGGGCGCGCAGGGTGCCGGTCGCGACGGCTCCCGCCGCCACCAGGTCCACCGCGCCGCCGTGCGTGTAGATCTCCGTCACCGGCCCGGCGGGAACCCGTGTGGTCAGCGCGACCAGCACGCCGCGCGCGATGGCGTCCCGTACCGCGTCCACGATCTCGGGGGTCGCGTTCCCGGCCCCCGTACCGACCAGCACGAGCCCCCGGGCGCCCGCCGCGACCGCCGCGTTCAGGAGCACCGGGTCCCCGTCGGCGTGGTGCATGACGACGTCCACCCGCGGCGGCACCTCCGGCATCGCCGGCAGCGGGAGCGGCTCGGGGCGCTGCGGGGCGCGCAGCATCGTGACCTTGCCGAAGCCGATCTTCCCGAGCAGTTCCTTCGAGGGGTCGGCGAACGCGTCCAGCGCCACCGCCTGCGTCTTGACCGTGCCGCGGGCCGCGTGCACGCGCCCGCCGAAGGCGATCAGCACGCCGAGCCCGCGCGTGCTCGCGGCGGTGAGCAGCGCGTCGTACAGGTTGCCGGGGCCGTCCCCGTCCGCGGTGCCCATGGGCCGCTGCGCGCCGGTGAAGACCACGGTGCGCGGGTCGTGGTGGTGCAGGTCGACGAGGAACGCCGACTCCTCCAGGGTGTCGGTGCCGTGCGTGACGACGATGCCGTCCACGCCCGGATCGGCGAGCACCTCGTGCACGGTGCGGAGCAGGGTGAGCTGGTGGGCGGTGGTGAGCCGGGGGCTGTTCACGCTGAACAGGTCCACCACCTCGATGGTGATGTCCTCGGGCAGCGGCGCGGTGGCCATGACCTCACGCCCGTCGGCGTCGGCCGCGAAGCCGGCACCCTGCCAGCGGCTGGCTATCGTGCCGCCGGTGCTGATGACGACGATCCGTCCCATGGCCACCCTTCCGTTCACTCGTCCACAGGTCGCACACACGTACCCAAAGCAGCAATGATAGAGCGATATGGACGCAATGTGATTGCGTCTTCCACTCGGCGCACCGCTTGCCCCTGGTGGATAATTGCTCCATGGACGCGATCGACCGAGAAATCTTGCGCGAGCTACAGGCCGACGGCCGCCTCAGCAACCAGGAGCTGGCCCAGCGCGTCGGCTTGACCCCCTCCCCCTGCATGCGGCGGGTACGCCAGCTCGAACAGGACGGGGTGATCCAGGGCTACCGCGCGGTGATCGCCCCGGAAGCGGTCGACCGGGGCTTCGAGGTCCTCGTCTCGGTGGAGGTGCGCCGCGACCGGGAGGCGGTCGAGGCCTTCGAGGCCGCTCTCCAGGACATCCCCGACGTCATCGAGGCCTACCGCCTCTTCGGCAGCCCCGGCTGCCTGCTGCGCATCGCGGTGGCGGACCTGCGCGCGTACGAACGCCTCTGGATCGAAAAGCTGACGGCCCTCACGGGCATCACCGAGGTCAACTCCCAGATCATCATGAAGCGCATCAAGGAACCCACGGGCCTCCCGGTCGACCGCTGACCCCGCTCCCGGACGTCGGCGCCGGCGCCGGCGAAGGGGACATGGTCTGCCTCGGGCCGTTGAGGCACGGACCGGACTGCGATTTGAATGGGAGCCATGAGCAACACACTGGGATTCGGACGGGACGATCTGCGGCGACTGGCCGGGGCCCGGTCGTTCGAGCGCGGCCTCGGATACCTGTCGAGTGTGTCCGCTCTGGAGATCGGGGAGAGGACGATTACCGCCACCGTCGACGGCACCGACGTCTACGGGGTCGAGCTGACGGAGCACGAGAACGGCCTCACCGGGTGGTGCGACTGCCCCTACGGGCAGGAAGGCAACTTCTGCAAGCATTGCGTGGCCGTGGGTCTGGCCGTCCTGGAGCAAGCGGAGTCGGTACCGAAGCATCGTGCTGCCGCCGCATCCCGCGGCCGACAGTTCACCACCTGGCTGGAGACCCGAACCCGGGACGAACTCCTGTCTCTGGTAAGGGAGCAGATCGCGGCCGACCGTCACCTGCGCCGGCGGCTGGAACTGCGGGCAGCTGCCGCCGGCGACGATCCCGGCGCCGTACGGGAGCGCATCCTGGCTCTGCTCGACACGCGGCCCTTCGCCCGGTACGGCTGCGTCGAGTACGCGGACGCCCGTGCCTACGGGCTCCAGGCCGCGGAGGCGGTATCCGTAGTGCGCACGCTGACGGAGACCGGGAGGGCGACGGAAGCCGTAGGGCTGTCACGGTCCGCGATCGAAGCGCTCGCCCGGACGTACGGGGAAATCGACGACTCGGGCGGGGTCGTCGGCGATGTGGCGGACGGACTGGCCGCAGCCCACCTCGAGGCCTGCCTCGCAGCCCACCCGGATCCGGACCAGACCGCCGACTGGCTGGTGGACCATCTCCTGAGCGACCTGAGCGACGCCACGGGCATCCTCCTGCCCGAATACGCGGACGTCCTGAAGGCGGCGGGCCTGTCACGTGCGCACGAACGCGCCGCGGCAGCCCTACGCGAGAACCCCGAGCACTGGGCCGCGAAAGACCTCATGGACCAACTGCTGCGCATGGAGGGCAGCGTGGACGCGCTGATCGCCCTCCACGCCGCGGACCTGGACCCGTCGGGCGCCACCCACCTGCTGATCGCCCAGGAGCTGGAGCGAGCGGGCCGCCCGGCCGAAGCCCTGGACTGGGCGGAACGCGGCCTGCGTGAGGCGGATCCCGGCCACGGCCCGGATCCGCGCCTGGTGGACTTCGCGTGCGAGCGCCACATCCGGGCCGGCCGCCCGGCCGATGTCGTGCGCATCCGTCGTGAGGTGCTCCTGCGCCGCCGCTCCCTCACCGCGTACCAGCAGCTGCGTACGGCAGCCCGCGCGGTCGGAGGCTGGGAAGAGACCGAGCGGACTCGGGCACTGGACGCGCTCCGCGCGGATGCCCGGTCCCACAAGGGCCTCGGGCGTCCCCGCTCTGCCCTGGTCGACGCCTTGCTGGACGACGGCGACCTCGACGCGGGCTGGGACGCGGCCGGCGAAGGCCACGCCGACGACACCCAATGGCTCATCCTCGCGGAGCGCACCCGGAACGAACGCCCCGCAGACGCCCTGGCCGTCTACCTCCGACTGATCGGCCCGCTCCTCACCCGCACCGGCGACGCCACGTACGAGCGCCTGACGGAGCTACTCCTCAGCGCCCGCGCCTGCCACCGCGCTCTGGACACGGAGGACGAGTTCGCCATCTACATGACCACCCTCCGCACAGCCCAGAAACGCAAGCGCAATCTGACGGCGCTGCTCGACCAACACGGCCTGTAGCTCCGCACGACCCGGGCCACGGTCCGCGGGCGGGGGGAGAGACGGCCGCGCTCTCCGGTCATGGCGCCGCCAATGCGCAGAGCCATCCTCGGAGCACATCCCCCGATCTCCGCCATGCTGCGCGGTCTGTTGATGCTCCTCGGCCGCACCCACGGGGGCCGCCGGGAGCGGATCGGTCCTGCACGTCGGCGGGGATCCATGCAGTCACAGCTGCCTCACGGCATAGGTCATGTGCTGTAAGTTCCCGACCCGCAGCCAGGTACTGAAGTTCCCCGTTCCCCCTCGGCCGAGACCCTGCGCGCAGTCACGCAACCAGCTCTCGCCGCCGCTGGCAGCCGCGCCCCGGAAGCCCGGATGTGCGAGGTACTCATGGGCGATTGCACGGTTGCGCGCGGTCCGGGTGTTGCCCGAGGCAAGCATCCTGCCGAGCACGAAGCTCCCGTCGAGCGTGTAGCGCAAGAAGCCCCAGGACGGTCCACCACCTGAGCGAGGGGCCCGGCTGATGGCTTCGGCGGGCTGGATCCCGTAGTCACGGTAGCTGAGCAGTTCGCGGTACGAACGACCGCTGACACCTATCTCGTGCCATATGCGCCAATCCGTTCGGGGCACTTCGCACAATCCGTGGTCCAGCATGTCGGCTGAGACGTGGGGGAATCCGCCGCCGAGGACAGCGGCAGTTCGCCAGGGAGCGAGCGGGACGAGAGAATCCAAGGCGCGCAGTGCCTCTTTGCCCGCGTCGGGCCTGTCGGCGCGAACGGCGCCCAGGTCCAAGAGGAGATCCACCCGGACTACCGGGTCGGACCGCTGGAGCAGGTGGCGAACATCGTCGCTGGTACGGCTGTCCCACTCCCCCAGAACCCGAACGCGTACCCCCAGCCCGTCACCGGCCGCCCGGGCCGTCTCCAGTGCCACGGCCTGCTGTGCCTCGGGCCTTCCCGGCCCGGTCACCGGGCGCAACGGCCCGAAGGAGCCAGCTTCGGGCAACAGCTTTGCGAGTACGGGCAACTCCTCCGTGCCGGCGAAGGGGGCATCCAGCCACGCAGGACGGTATCGCTGGACCCTGGACACCGCGGCCAGATCCCCTACGGACCTGCGCGGCGAGCTCCGCCGGCGACAGTCCTGGGCGCGGCGGCAGGTTTCAAACGGGCGCCAGTGCATTCTGGGCGGCCGGCTGGAGTCGAGAGTAGGCGGCGACCGCATGCGGCCGGGTCGGTAGGACAGGAACGTACAGCGGCCCGGTCATGGCGGCTTCCCCCTTTGGCGCTGCCCGCGAGCTACCCCTCCGGCACCAGGGTGAGCATTCGCGACGAACGAGGAAAGGGTGCCCTTTCGGCCATCATTCGAGCTTCCGGAGAAACGGCTGTACCGCTGTTGCGCCCGGCACGTTCAGCGAACGGTCCCGACGCCCCCTAGCCTCGGATCGTGATTCGCCGCCTGACTGCATGATCCACGCACTGCCATAGGATGACGAAGACAATCTCAGCGGCCCGCCGGGCTTCCGCTCCACTTCACGTGGCACCGAAGGACACGCCCCCACCCGCACGAGCTACTCCGTGCTGCCTGGGGGCGATTTCTTGCTGTTCCGTGAGTCCGCCGCGTCCTTGGCCAACCGCACTCGCCTTGAGAGCCGGCTGGCGGAGCTACTCAGCGAGAACTTCCTTCACCGGCACGGCCACAAGCCGCACGCTGCGGAGGTTCGCTCCTGGGAGCGCAGCATTCCCGCCCTCACCCACGCTCTGGTGGAAGCGGGTCTCGGTGAGGTCGAGATGCTGCTGGAGTACGGGCTGCCGCTGACGAGCAAGCGCGCGGACGTGGTACTGGCCGGTGTGCATCCGGTTTCCGGCGAACCATCGTACGTCGTCGTGGAACTCAAGCAGTGGACCGAGGCCCAGCCTGTGGACGACGATCCGCTGCGGTGCAGCGTGCCCTCCTACCGCGAGCCCGTACTGAACCCCATCGAACAGGTACGGGGCTACTGCGACTACCTGGTCTCGTTCAACGGGGCCCTCGAACAGAGCCCCGACTCCGTCGCCGGAGTGGCTTTCCTCCACAACGCAGCCGAGGTCAGGGTCTCCGGGCTGCGCGAAGTCGAGGAGGACCGCCGCGGCCGCATGTTCACCGCTGATCAGCGCGGTGCGTTCCTCGATTTCCTGCGTTCGAAGCTGGCCGCAAAGCCTGGCGCAGCCGCCGCCGACGATCTCCTGCAGGCCAGGGTGCGGCCGTCCAAACAGCTGATGACCGTGGCCGCCAACGAGGTCCGCGACCGGGAGCAGTTCGTCCTGCTGGACGAACAGCGGGTCGCCTACGAGACGGTGATGGCGGCGGTGCGCAGGGCGCACCGCTCCAACCGCAAGCAGGTGGTCGTCGTGACCGGCGGCCCCGGATCGGGCAAGAGCGTGATCGCCCTGTCCGTACTCGGCGACCTGTACCGGCGCGGAGTATCGGCCCTCCACGCCACCGGATCGCAATCGTTCACGAAGACCATGCGCAAGGTTGCGGGCACCCGCAAGCCCGAGGTCCAGCGCCTGTTCCGTTACTTCAACAGCTTCATGGAGGCCGAGCCCAACGGCATCGAGGTGCTCGTGTGCGACGAGGCACACCGGCTCCGCAAGACCTCCGCCAACCGCTACACGAAGGCCTCCCTGCGCACGGGACGCCCCCAGGTGGCGGAGCTTATCGACGCGGCACGGGTACCGGTTTTCCTCCTCGACCAGCACCAGGTGGTGCGTCCCGGCGAGATGGGAACGGTCGAGCAGATCAGCCAGGCTGCGGCCGAACAAGGAGTGGACTTCACGCTGGTGAAGCTGGACAGCCAGTTCCGGTGTGGAGGCAGCGACGCCTACTTGCGTTGGGTGACCGGTCTCCTGGGCCTGGAGGGCGAGGGACCGATCGAATGGGAGCCCGACGGCAAGCTGGAGCTGCTGACAGTGGACAGCCCGCAGGAGCTGGAGGAGTTCCTCGGCGGCAAACGTGCGCTTGGGTACGGCGCCCGGCTCTCCGCCGGCTACTGCTGGAAGTGGACCACGAAGATCACTCCGTCGATGACGTCACTCCCCCCGGACGTGGTCATCGGCAATTGGTCGAGGCCGTGGAACCTGTACGGCGACCGATCCTTTCTGGGCGCACCGCCGGCTCCGCTCTGGGCGACCGAACCCGCGGGGTTCGGCCAGGTCGGCTGCGTCTACACCGCCCAGGGCTTCGAGTACGACTGGTCGGGCGTGATCATAGGCCCCGACCTGGTCTGGCGGACCGACCGCTGGGTGGCCGACCGTACCGCCTCGAAGGACCCTTCCTTCACCAAGGCGACACCGGATGATGATGTCGACCGCCTCATCCGCAACACCTATAAGGTGCTCCTGACCCGCGGCATGATCGGAACGGTCGTCTACTCGACGGACGCCGAGACCCGCGCGAAGCTTCGCTCACTGATTCCCACAGCCCGATGATCCCGAAGGGGTTAACATCATTGGGCTGCGCACCTTCCCGGAGGGTACGAGGCGGTGGTGCATGGGCCGGCTCCAACAGGTGGCGAATGCTGAATGGTTGTGCCCGTCAGGTGGCGACACCTGACGTGGGCGTGGATACCCGGTAGGGCGTCCCCCTGCCATTCCGCATCTCACTGCTCTGGAGTGGCCATGACCTCGGTCGAGTACAAGTCTGCGCGTCGTGAGCGGATCCGCGAGATCCTGATCGACATCGCTGCGGGAGTCGTCTCCAACCTTCTGGTGGCGGCTCTGGCCGCGGTTGCGAGCCTGCTCTTCTGACGCAGGCGGGTGACGGGCCCGGAGAGCCCGCCACCCACTTCCTCGGCGTTGTGCGTCAGAACAGCTTCAGGTCCGGGCCCTTCGTCTCCTTCGCCTTCCGCTTCCGCTTGCTTCGACCGCCCGCTCCTCGGCGCGGCCTCGGAAGATGCGGCTTGCGGGCCTCCGGTGGCAGGTTCGCCCAGGTGGGACGCAAGTCGTGGATCTCGACTTCACCGACGAGTTCCTTGAGGTAGGCACGCGTCTCGGCATCGGTGGAGTAGAGGACCGTTGCGCGGCTGGCCCTGGTCATCAGCACGTGGTAGGCGTGGCGGATCAGTCGGCCGAATTCCTCCTCGTCAACGCTGCCCGGTCGCACCTTGGGGTCGAACGAGCCGGGCAGACCCACCCGCTTGATCTTCGAGCCCTCTTCCTTGCACTCTTTGCCCCGGCGAAAGACCCACTTGTCTCCACGGCGCACCATGTCCTCGCCCATGATCACCCCGCACCAGTCCCATTCGAGACCTTGCGCCGTGTACACGCAGCCGATCTGTCCGAGCCCGTTCGCATCGACGGACCAGGTCTTCGCCGGAGGCGCCTGACCTCCGGCGCAATAGCTGTCACTGTCGGCGTTCCACGGACGGTGCCAGTCACCGATCCGTACATCGGCCTCGAGTCGGCGTTCTTTGCCGAGCGGTTTCGTCCAGGGCCAGCAGTAGCCCGCGACGATCCGTCCGGACGCGCCCGCCAGCGCTTCGGTACGGATGATCCGTTCGAGCTCCTCGGGAGTGTCCGCCACTTCGATGTGCATCAGCCCGTCCGGCCGCCACTGCTCGACGGGCTCGCCAGAGACTCCGAGCATCGCCCGTACCCACCGGATGTACTCGTCGCTGCCGCCACACCGGAACTGCTCCCGGAGATTGCTCGGGACGAGTCGGGCGTCGTGCCTCCTGGCCGCGTCCTCGATGAGGGCTGCGGTGCCGACCTCGTTCGGCCGGACCGACTGGCCCTCGTCGAGGAAGAAGACGGTGAGCCGGGCAGCCGCCAGAAGCTCGTCGACCTGCGGGCCGGTGCCCCAGTCCTCCGGCTTCCAGAACCGGTTCGTGGACCGATCGCGCAGACGGTGCGCCTCATCGCAGATCAACACGTCCAGCGGCGGGTCCGGCGGAGTGACGAAGCTACTGAAGTAGGTGAAGGACTCCCTGAACTCCCGGTCTCCGTAACCGACGTGCTCCTGAAGTGCTCCGTTGAAGGCCCTGCTACCGCTGGCGTACTTGACCGTCCGCCCCTGCGCCTCCAGTTCCGCTTTGATCTGGAGGCCGATCGCGCTCTTGCCCGTACCGGCTCCACCGGTCACCAGGAAGACCACGCGCCGTTCGTCCGGGACGAGGGCAGGACGTTCGGGATCCGGGAGTACCTTCGCGGCAGCCTCCAGGACTTGATCAGCGACCTCTTTCTGCGCTCCCCGCAGGGTGAATACGGTGTCGTCTCCGCGGGACTCGATCATCGCGTCGAGCAGGGGCGTGTTACGCAGCCCCATCCTCTGCAGCATGGTCTCCGCTTGGGACATGGCACCGTCTTCCGCGAAGTGCCGGCGGAGGGCGGACAGCAACTGCTCCCGCCGGTCACGCGTGTAGACATGTGCGTAGGCGCCCACCGGTGCATCCACGTCGATCAGGGGGCGCACCGAATCCTCCGTGGCGTTGTGCAGGTAGGCGAAACCACCGCACGCGAAGTCGACGTTCCCGAAGGGTCCGCGTTCGCTCGTGAACGCCCTGTAGTACTCGCGCAATTGAAGAGCCGGGTGCTTCTTCTCGCCCATTCCCGTCACGTGGACAAGCTCCGCGGTGGCCCGTTCCACCCGCGTCACCATCGACCAGCGCTTCAACTCGACCAACTGCACGGACGGCCCGCTCCGCTCCGGATGCCGGCCCACCAGGACGACGTCGATGAGCCGGGGATCACCGGGCCGGTCACCCTCGTCGATCGTCGCGGCGCATTCGACGATCATCTCCACGTTCCCGCGCCCTGCCGCAACGAGGTCGTTCGCAAGGCTCACCAGGCTCTCCGCCCATGCGGACCGCTCGGACAGCGAAGCGTCGGCTCCCCGGAAATGCCGCCATCGGGCGGCAAGGTGCGGGACCATACGGCGGCGAGCGTTCAGCGTGAGCAGATCTTGTGCCGACAACTTCAGCAAAAGCATGGACACGTGGTGGTTCCCCCAGGGCACGAGTGACTCGTGCGGGTGGGGGCATGTCCTCGTCGGAAGCCCGTCGGGCCGCATTTCGGTTCCGGTGATCTTAAGGAACGTCGCGACGTCCAGGTACGCCGCCACGGCCGTCGGCCGAAACCATGGCCATCATGGCCGGATCACACGTGGCTACACCGAGTCCAAATACGATCACGAACACCGCGGTTTGGAGCCCATCCGGGAGAAGCTCCCGGATCCGTGGCGTGCCTGGTTGCTTCGCCCTCACCGCGAACAGGACACGTCCGCGAGATCGCTCTCCTCGTCATCACCCCCGGCGGCGCCTGCACGACCGAGCTGAAAGCACAGCCCCCGGTCTCTCTGACCCGGCGTGCGGACGCATGCCTCGCCGAATGGCGAGAGGCGGATGCGCCGGACGTGGCGCACCCTGGCGCGTCCCTGATCACTCGTCTGGGCAGGGATGTGCGCTGGTGGACGTGGGCCGGCTACCGCGCGAACTCGACACGCAGCGACGCTGCCGTCGATCGCCGACCACGTTAACGGAGGTGCGGCTTTGGTGTCGCCCGACGTCGACCCCCGGGCGGTGCGCGGCCACAAGTTCTCAGCCGATTGCCCCACAGACTCGCGGCGGCAACCGACTCGGCGCACCTCGCCGATTTCGACGGAGCACGCAGCAGCCTGGAAGGCCCGGTGCGCTTCCACACCGGGTCCTCCTCATAAGCCTTCTGCGGACACGACGAGGCCGACGCGTCTGCAGAAGACCCCGGTCAGGCGTCTTCGCGGATCGGCTCCAGGATCGCCACGCACTCCACGTGGTGGGTCATCGGGAAGAGGTCGAAGGCGCGGAGGGTGCGGGGCTTGTAGCCGGCTTCCTTGAAGTACGCCAGGTCGCGGGCCAGGGCCGCCGGGTCGCAGGCCACGTACGCGATGCGGCGGGCGTTCAGGCCCGCCACATGGCGGACCGTCTGCTTGCCCGCGCCCGCCCGCGGGGGGTCCAGGACGACCAGGTCGCACTCGGTGATCCCGGTCTTCGGGAGGACCGACTCCACCTTGCCCTGCTCGATGCGGACCCGGGGGAAGTCCGCCAGGTTGTGCCTGGCGTCCTCGACCGCGCGCTTCGTCGACTCGATGCCGAGCACCGCGCCCGTCTCGCCCAGGCGTTCGGCGAGGGCCCCCGCGAAGATGCCCACGCCGCAGTAGAGGTCGAGGGCCATCTCGCCCTTGCGCGGCATCAGGCCCTGCATGACGGCCTTGATCAGGGTGTCGGCGGCCTGCGGGTGGACCTGCCAGAAGCCGCCCATGCCGACGCGGTACGTACGGCCGTCCGCGCGCTCCCGGACGAAGGGGCGGCCGTGGACCCGGTGGACCCCGCCGTCCTTCTCCTCGACCCGCAGGACCGAGACCGGCTTGTCGAGCTCCACGAGCGGGAGGCGGCCGCCCGGGCGCGGGGTGAGGACGACCTGGCGGTCCTGGGAGCCGGTCGCGGCGATCGCCTCGACCGTGGCCATCTGGGGCCAGTCCTGCTTCTCGATGCCCAACTCGCTGACGCCCGGCGCCGCGATCATGCAGTGGTCGACCGGCTCGATGTCGTGCGAGCGGTGCTTGCGTAGGCCCGCGCGGCCGGTCTCGTCGATGGCGTACTGGACGCGGGTGCGCCACTGCGGGACCTGGCCCGCGGGCAGCTTGTCGCCCTCGGCCGGCATGACCGTACCGTCCCAGCCGGCCTCCTCCGGGGTGAGCCCGGCGAGCCGCAGCAGCTGCTCGGCGACGACCTCGCCCTTGAGCCGGCGCTGGGCGCCCGGCTTGGCGTGCTGCCAGTCGCAGCCGCCGCACTTGCCGGGGCCGGCGTACGGGCACGGGGCCTCGACCCGGTCCTTGGACGCCTCCACGACCGTGATCGCGTCGGCGCGCAGGAAGCGGGAGTCCGCCTCGCCTTCCGTCACGCGCGCGATGACCTTCTCGCCGGGCAGGGTGTGGCGGACGAAGAGGACACGGCCGTCGGACGTCCGGGCGATGCAGTGGCCGCCGTGCGCGACGGGGCCGACCTCGACCTCGTACTCCTCCCCGACCAAGGACTGCTTCTCGTTCTGCTCGGTCATGGTGGGGAGACTCCAAAACATAAAATGGGAACGGCCGGACGACCGACCCACCAGTTTACGTGGATCTCGTCCGGCCGTTTGCCAAGCCCCCAGGGCACCACGTGCCCCCGGCAGCTACTTGCCCGCGCGGTCCTTCGACCGCGGGGTGTCCACCGGTCCGCGGCGCACCGCACCCGGGGCGTTCCACTCCTGGCGCTTCTTCGCCCGCCGCTTCGCGAGCTCCGAGGACTCCAGCTGGTAGGGCACCGAGGTGACCATGACGCCGGGGGTGAACAGCAGGCGACCCTTGAGCCGCAGCGCGCTCTGGTTGTGCAGCAGGTGCTCGTACCAGCGCCCGACGACGTACTCCGGGATGTACACGCTGACGGCGTCGCGCGGGTTCTCGCTGCGCAGGCCCTTCACGTACTCGACCACGGGGCGGGTGATCTCGCGGTACGGGGAGTCGAGGATCTTGAGCGGTACGTTGATCCCGCGCCGCTCCCACTCCTCCTTCAGCGCCTTCGTCTCGGCCGGGTCGACGCTGATGCTGAGCGCCTCCAGGGTGTCGGAGCGGGTCAGCTTGGCGAAGGCCAGGGCGCGCAGGGTGGGCTTGTGCACCTTGGAGACCAGGACGATGGAGTGGACCCGGGAGGGCCGCACGCTGTCGTCGCTGGGGCCCTCGGCGGCGGCGATCTCGGCGGCGACGCGGTCGTAGTGCTTGCGGATCGCGGTCATCGTGCCGTAGAAGATCACCATGCCCAGCAGGGCGACCCAGGCGCCGTGCGTGAACTTGGTGGCGAGGACGACGACCAGCACCAGGCCGGTGAAGAGCGCGCCGAAGGTGTTGATGGCCCGGGAGCGGTGCATCCGGCGCCGTGCGGCCTGGTCCTTCTCGGTCCGCAGGTGGCGGTTCCAGTGCCGGACCATGCCGATCTGGCTGAGCGTGAAGGAGACGAACACGCCGACGATGTAGAGCTGGATCAGCTTGGTGGAGTCGGCGTCGTAGATCCACACGAGCAGGATGGCCGCGCCGGCGAGCAGCACGATGCCGTTCGAGAAGGCGAGCCGGTCACCGCGGGTGTGCAGCTGACGCGGCAGGTAGCGGTCCTGCGCGAGGATCGAGCCGAGCAGCGGGAAGCCGTTGTACGCGGTGTTCGCGGCCAGGAACAGGACGAGCGCGGTGGCGGTCGCCAGCACGATGAACAGGAAGCTGCCGTTGCCGAAGACGGCCTCGGCCACCTGGGAGATCACCGGGTGCTGGACGAAGTCGGGGCCGACGGGGACGCCGTTGTCCAGCAGGTTCGTCGCGGGGGCCTCGGCCATCCGCACGTTGGTGGCCATGGCCAGGCCGATGATCCCGCAGAACATGGTGACCGCCAGGGCGCCCATCAGGGCGAGCGTGGAGGCGGCGTTCTTGCTCTTGGGCTTGCGGAAGGCGGGGACGCCGTTGCTGATCGCCTCGACGCCGGTCAGCGCGGCACAGCCGGAGGAGAAAGCTCTCAGCAGCAGGAAGACCAGCGCGAAGCCGGCCAGCCCCTGGTGCTCGGCCTTGATCTCCAAATGGGCCGTCGGGGCCTGCATGGTGTCGCCCGCGACGAGGCCGCGCCAGGCGCCCCAGGCGATCATCACGAAGACGGCTCCGACGAACACGTACGTCGGAATGGCGAAGAGCTTCCCGGATTCCTTCACGCCGCGCAGATTCATCAGCGTGAGCAGCAGAATCATGATCACCGCGGAGAGCACCTTGTGCTCGATGACGAAGTCCACGGCGGAGCCGAGGTTCTCGACGCCGGAGGAGATCGACACGGCGACGGTCAGGACATAGTCGACGAGCAGCGCGCTCGCGACGGTGAGTCCGGCCTTCGGCCCGAGGTTGGTGTTGGCGACCTCGTAGTCGCCGCCGCCGCTCGGGTACGCGTGGACGTTCTGGCGGTAGGAGGCGACCACGGTGAACATCAGCACGACGACCGCGAGGGCGATCCAGGGGCTGAAGTGGTAGGCCGAGACGCCGGCGATCGACAGGACCAGCAGGACCTCGCCAGGGGCATATGCCACCGAGGAGAGCGGGTCGGATGCGAACACGGGCAGGGCGATCCGCTTGGGGAGGAGCGTTTCCCCGAGGCGGTCGCTGCGCAGCGCCCGGCCGATCAGGATCCGTTTGGGCACGTCGGTCAGTTTGGACACGCAGAGGATCGTAAGCGTTCGAAATCGGCCTGACGAACCCCACACCCCTGTTACAGGGCAATGACACCCGCATTGAGACCCTGCGTGGACGGCAAAGGCCACATGGGGGACCGCCCGTGTGTAGCTTGGGCCGTGGTCTGAGACCCTGTGAAGCCAGAGCATGCAATGAGGCTGGGAACCAGCGAGCGCTGACAGCCGGAAGGACGGCCGTGCACATCGTCATTATGGGCTGCGGAAGAGTGGGCTCCGCCCTCGCGCAGACCTTGGAACAGCAGGGGCATACGGTCGCTGTCGTCGACCAGGACCCCACCGCATTCCGCCGGCTGGGAGCCGGATTCGGCGGGCGCCGCGTCACCGGGGTCGGCTTCGACCAGGACACGCTGCGCGAGGCCGGGATCGAGGAAGCGGGCGCCTTCGCCGCGGTCAGCAGTGGTGACAATTCCAACATCATCGCCGCCCGCGTGGCGCGCGAGATGTTCGGTGTCGAGAACGTCGCCGCCCGCATCTACGACCCCAAGCGCGCCGAGGTCTACCAGCGCCTGGGCATCCCGACCGTCGCGACCGTGCGGTGGACCGCCGACCAGATGCTGCGCCGGCTGCTGCCGTCCGGGGCCGAGCCGCTGTGGCGCGACCCGAGCGGCGGGGTCCAGCTCGCCGAGGTGCACACCTCCGCCGCCTGGATCGGGCACAAGGTGAGCAAGCTCCAGGAGGAGACCGGCGTCCGCGTGGCGTTCCTCACCCGACTGGGCGAGGCGATGCTGCCGACCTCCCAGACGGTGCTGCAGGAGGGCGACCTCGTCCACGTGATGATGCGTACGGACGAGATCGACAAGGTCGAGGCGTCCTTCGCCGAGGGCCCCGAGGAGGCACACGCATGAGGGTCGCGATCGCCGGAGCCGGCGCGGTGGGCCGCTCCATCGCGGGTGAGCTGCTGGAGAACGGGCACGAGGTGCTCCTCGTCGACAAGGCGCCGACCGCCATCTCCGTGGAGCGGGTGCCGCAGGCCGAGTGGCTGCTGGCCGACGCCTGCGAGATCACCTCGCTCGACGAGGCCGCGTTGCAGCGCTGCAACGTCGTCATCGCCGCCACGGGCGACGACAAGGTCAACCTGGTCGTCTCCCTGCTGGCCAAGACCGAGTACGGGGTGCCCCGGGTCGTGGCGCGGGTCAACAACCCGAAGAACGAGTGGCTCTTCAACGAGTCCTGGGGCGTGGACGTGGCGGTCTCCACTCCGCGCCTGATGTCGGCCCTGGTCGAGGAGGCCGTCAGCGTCGGCGACCTGGTACGGCTGCTGCGCTTCAGCCACGGCGACGCCAACCTCGTCGAGCTGACCCTGCCCGCCGACTCCTCGGTCGCCGGCACCCAGATCAGCGAGATCAGCTGGCCCGAGGACACCTCGCTGGTCACGATCATCCGCGGCAACCGGGTCCTCACCCCGCACGCCGAGGAGACCCTGGAGCCCGGCGACGAACTCCTCTTCGTGGCCGCCCAGGCCCGTGAGGAGCAGCTGGAGGACCTCCTCCAGGCCCGTCACTGACGGGGCCCGTACGCACGAGGGAGGGGCGGGCAGCCGGTCGGCTGCCCGCCCCTCCCTCGTGCACGGCCCCGCCGGCCCTACGGGGTCCCGGCCTTGCGGGCCTTCTCCGCGGCCTCCTCGGCCTCCCACTCCGCGATCACGTCGATCGGGGGCGGGGCCTTGGCCAGGAAGACCCACGTGAAGTACACCGCGAGCACCATCGGCGGCAGCTTCAGCGCGATCAGCACCCAGCCCAGCTGGGTCGCGTCACCCCACCAGTACAGCGGGAAGAGGATCGCGTACTTCGCGAGGAAGATGAGCCCCCAGGCCAGGCTGGCCTTGGTGTACGCCTTCTTCCGCCCGGGATTGCGCGTCCGCCAGGACAGGTTCTCCTTGAAGACCGGTCCCAGGATCACGCCCAGCAGCGGGAATCCCACGAGCGCGGAGAGCGTGAAGGCCACGCCCAGCCCGGCGCCGTAGATCATGCCGGGCAGGTAGAAGCCCTTCGCGGTGCCCGTGAACAGGGCGAAGGCCACGCCGACGCCCACGCCGAAGACCCCGCTGAACGCGTGCTTGACGGTGTCCTTGCGCAGCAGGCGCACGATCACGAGCAGGACGGCGACCGCCCCCGCCGCGATCGCGGACATCTTCACGTCCTTGTTGACCGTATAGATCATCACGAAGAGGAGCCCGGGGAGCATCGTCTCCACGGTGCCGCGGACGCCTCCGAACGCGTCGAAGAGCGCCGCCTGCGTCACGGCCTTCTGGTCCGCGGACGGTTCGCCCGCGGGATCCGGGGTGATCGGTTTGTCGAGTGACGTCACCGGCTACTGCTCCTGTCCGAGCGGTCGGAGTTCGTACTTCGGGTTGAAGAGGACCCGGCGGCCGTGGCTCATCGAGATCCGCCCCGAGGCGATCATGCGCCGCCCCGGTTCGATTCCCACGATCGAGCGACGCCCGAGCCAGACCACGTCCAATGCCGCGGAGCCGTCGAAGAGCTCCGCCTCCAGGGCGGGCACCCCGGCGCGGGGGCGGAGGGTGACGGTGCGCAGCGTTCCCGTCACCTTGACTATCTGGCGGTCGTGGCAGTCGCAGATCCGCGTGCACCCGGCGGCTTCTGCGTCCTCCTGCAGCTCCGCCGAATGCAGGTCCTCCTGCGAGGTGGACAGCCGCTCTATCATCCTCCGGAACCGGCCCGCCGGCCTGACCGGCTTGACGGACTTCTCGGGACGCGGTTCAGCACTCATACAGGAAGCGTACCGGCGCCGCCGCTACCGCTCGAAGCGGTATCCCATGCCCGGTTCGGTGATGAAGTGCCGCGGATGGGAGGGGTCCGCCTCCAGCTTGCGCCGCAGCTGGGCCATGTAGACCCGCAGGTAGTTGGTCTCGGTGCCGTACGAGGGACCCCAGACCTCCTGGAGGAGCTGCCTCTGGCTGACCAGCTTGCCGCCGTTGCGGACCAGCACCTCCAGGAGGTGCCACTCGGTGGGCGTGAGCCGTACGTCGCGTCCCTCGCGCACGGCCTTCTTGGCGGCCAGGTCCACCGTGAAGCCGTCGGTCTCCACGATCACCTCGTCCTCACCGGAGCCGGCTGCCGGCTCGGCCCGGCGGACGGCCGCGCGCAGCCGCGCCAGCAGCTCGTCCATGCCGAACGGCTTGGTGACGTAGTCGTCGGCCCCGGCGTCCAGGGCCTCGACCTTCTCGTCGGAGCTGTGCCGGGCCGAGAGGACCAGGATCGGCACCCGGGTCCAGCCGCGCAGGCCCTTGATCACCTCGACGCCGTCCATGTCGGGCAGGCCCAGGTCGAGGACGACCACGTCGGGGTGGCGGGCGGCCGCGAGCTCCAGGGCCTGGGCCCCGTCCGCCGCGGCGTCGACCTCGTACTTGCGCGCCTTCAGGTTGATCACGAGGGCTCGGACGATCTGCGGCTCGTCGTCCACCACGAGCACCCGGGTCATTGAGGTCCTGCTTTCTGTCGTACGGGGTCGGGATCGGCTGGGTCGGGATCGGCGCCGCCGGAGGATAGGCCGTCGTCGGCGCCGACGGGTACGCCGTCGTCCGGCGCGGCGCGTTCCGGTCCGCTGCCGTCCGGCGCGGCGCGCTCCGGTCCGCTGCCGTCCGGCGCGGCGCGCTCCGGTCCGCTGTCGCGCGTCGCCGCGCGCAGGGTCAGCACCATGGTCAGTCCGCCGCCGGGGGTGTCCTCGGCGGCGAGGGTTCCGTCCATCGCCTCGGCGAAGCCGCGGGCCACCGCGAGGCCGAGGCCGACCCCGGCGCCGCGCGGAGCGTCCCCGTGCCGCTGGAAGGGGGCGAATATCCGGTCCTTGGCCTCGTCGGGCACTCCCGGCCCCCGGTCCACGACGCGTACCTCGACCCGGTCGCCCAGGTGGCTCGCCCGGACCAGCACCCGCTGGCCGGTCGGGCTGTACTTGACGGCGTTCTCCACCACGTTGGCAACGCTCCGCTCCAGCAGCCCGGGGTCCACCGCCACCATGGGCAGGGTCTCCGGAACGTCCAGGAGCACGCTGTCCTCCGGTACGCCGCCCAGCGCCATCGGAACGACCTCGTCGAGGTCGATCTCCCGGATCAGCGGGGTCACGGTGCCGGTCTGCAGCCGGGACATGTCGAGCAGGTTGCCCACGAGGTGGTCGAGCCGGTCGGCGCCGTCCTCGATGCCTTCGAGGAGCTCGGCCCGGTCCTCCTGCGACCAGTCCACGTCGTCGGAGCGCAGGGAGGACACGGAGGCCTTGATGGAGGCCAGCGGCGTACGGAGGTCATGGCTGACGGCGGCCAGCAGCGCGGTCCGGATCCGGTTGCCCTCCGCCAGCCGGCGGGCCTCCTCGGCCTCCCCGACCAGCCGCTGCCGGTCCAGGACCACGGCGGCCTGCGCGGCGAAGGCGCCGAGCACGCGCCGGTCCTCGGCGGGCAGCACGCGGCCGGAGAGGGCCAGCGCCATGTCGTCCCCGATGGGCATGTCCACATCGGCCTCCTCGGGGCGGCCGACCGGATGCGGGCCGACGCTGCCCGCCCGCCGCCAGGGGTCGACGTCGCTCGTGCGCTCCAGCAGGGCCACGGACTCCATGGCGAAGGTCTCGCGCACGCGCTCCAGCAGCGCGTCCAGCGTGGTCTCGCCGCGGAGCACGCTGCCGGCCAGGAAGGAGAGGATCTCGGACTCGGCGCGCAGCCGGGCGGCCTGGTGGGTGCGCCGGGCGGCGAGGTCGACCACGGAGGCCACGGAGACCGCCACCCCGAAGAAGACGGCGATGGCCACGATGTTCTTCGGGTCGGAGACGGTGAACCGGTGGACGGGCGGGGCGAAGAAGTAGTTCAGCAGGAGCGAGCCGAACGCGGCGGAGGCCAGCGCCGGCCAGAGCCCGCCGAGCAGGGCGGCGGCCACGGTCAGCGAGAGGAAGAGCAGCATCTCGTTGGCGAGGCCGGGATCGGCGCTCACGTGCGTGAGCAGGACGGCCAGCAAGGCGGGCAGGAGGATCCCGACGATCCAGCCGGCGACGATCCGGGGGCGGCCGAGCCGGGCCGCGGAGCGGACCACCGGCAGGCCGCGGCCCCGGGCGACCTCCTCGTGCGTGACGATGTGCACGTCGAGGTCGGGGCCCGAGTCGCGGGCCACCGTGGCCCCGACGCCGGGGCCGAACACGTACTGCCAGGCCTTGCGGCGGCTGGAGCCGAGCACGATCTGGGTGGCGTTGACCCCTCGGGCGAAGGCGAGCAGCGCGTCGGGAATGTTGTCGCCGATGACGTGGTGAAACGTTCCGCCAAGATCTTCGACCAGCGTCCGCTGGAGCGCGAGCTCCTTCGGTGAGGCCGCGGTCAGCCCGTCGCTGCGGGCGATGTAGACGGCGAGGATCTCGCTGCCCGAGCCCTTGGCGGCCATCCGGGAGGCGCGGCGGATGAGGGTGCGGCCCTCGGGGCCGCCCGTCAGCCCGACGACGATCCGCTCGCGGGCCTGCCAGGTCGAGCGGATGCCGTGCTCGCCCCGGTACTGCTGGAGGTATTCGTCGGCCCGGTCGGCGACCCACAGCAGCGCCAGCTCGCGCAGGGCGGTGAGGTTGCCGGGCCGGAAGTAGTTGGACAGGGCCGCGTCGACCTTGTCGGGCTGGTAGATGTTCCCGTGCGCCATCCGCCGGCGCAGCGCCTGCGGGGACATGTCGACGAGCTCGATCTGATCGGCCCGCCGCACCACCTCGTCCGGCACGGTCTCCCGCTGCCGCACCCCGGTGATGGACTCCACCACGTCGCCGAGCGACTCCAGGTGCTGGATGTTGACGGTGGACACCACGTCGATGCCCGCCCGCAGCAGCTCCTCCACGTCCTGCCAGCGCTTGGCGTTGCGCGAGCCGGGGACGTTGGTGTGGGCGAGCTCGTCCACCAGCGCGACCGCGGGCCGGCGCGCCAGTACGGCGTCCACGTCCATCTCGGTGAACTGGGCGCCCCGGTACGGGAGCTGCCGGCGCGGGATCTGTTCCAGCCCGTGCAGCATCACCTCGGTCCGCGGCCGCCCGTGGTGCTCGACGAAGCCGACGGCGCAGTCGGAGCCCCGCTCCACCCGGCGGTGGGCCTCGGACAGCATCGCGTACGTCTTGCCCACACCGGGTGCCGCGCCGAGGTAGATCCGTAGCTTGCCGCGTCCCATGGGCCCATTCTCCGGGACGTTTGTGCCGATCACGCACCTTTTCCCCGCTGCCCGGCCATCCATACGGATCCCTGACGCCGCCGGGGTACGGCAGCGGGCCGTACCCCCGAAGGAGTACGGCCCGCGGCCGGAAACGGTCGGTCGGTGCCCGCTCGGCGTCGGTCAGCGGACCTCGGTGATCGTCGGACCCTGTTCCAGCTGACCCATGCCGCCGGAGAAGCGCGAGCCCTCCTGGTCGTCGGTCTGCACGCCGTCCGGCACCATCTGGGCGTCGTTCGGCAGCTTCAGCACGATCGGGTCGCGCGGAGCCATCGGGCCGTCGCCGCGCACGATGACGGTCTCGCGGAAGATCTGCTCCAGCACGCCCGCCGACTCGGGGCGCACGGCGCCCTGGCCGGAGATGACGCCGCGCAGGAACCAGCGCGGGCCGTCGACGCCGACGAAGCGGACCAGCTGGGCACCGGTCTGGCCGTCGGGCATCGGTACGGGCACCTGGGCGCGCAGCTCCCAGCCCAGCGGACCCTCGACCTCGTCGATGATGCCGCCCTGCTGGGTGATGCCCGTGGCGATCTCCTCGCGGACCTCGCCCCAGATGCCTTCCTTCTTGGGCGCCGCGAAGGCCTGCAGCTGTACGGCGCTGTCGCCGAGGACGACCGTCGCGGCGACGATCGCGTCACCGGCCACCTCGACGCGCAGCTCCATGCCCTCGACACCCGGTACGAGAATGCCGCCGAGGTCCACGCGACCCTCCTCGGGTGCGCCGGGCACCTCGGAGACGTCCCACGGGCCGTCGGGCCGCGGGGCCGGCGGCAGGTTCACCCTGCGGGGCGCGGACTCGGTGCCGAGCTCCTCGCCGCCGTCCTGCTCATCGCCCGCCACGCCGTCCACGACCTGCTCGGCCGCGCCGCCGTCCTTGGCGGAGTCGTTCTTCTTGCGACGTCCGAACACGTCACTGTCCTTCCCGGTCGGATACGACCGAAGCGTAGCCATTCCCACCCTGCTGACCAGCGCCGGATCCGGCCACGGCCGCATGACCGCCGGTGGAGCCGAAACCCCCCTCGGCCCGCGCCGAGCCGGGAAGTTCCGCCACCTCGTGGAAGCGCACCTTCTCGACCCTCTGGACAACCAGCTGGGCAATGCGGTCGAAGCGCTCGAACCGGACGCTCTCGCGCGGGTCGAGATTGACCACGATCACCTTGATCTCCCCACGGTACCCGGCATCCACCGTCCCGGGGGCATTCACGAGCGCGAGCCCGCAGCGCGCGGCAAGGCCCGAGCGCGGGTGCACGAACGCCGCGTACCCGTCGGGCAGGGCGATGGACACCCCCGTGGGCAGTACGGCCCGCTCCCCGGGCTCCAGCACGGCCGCCTCGGTGGTCACCAGGTCGCAGCCGGCGTCGCCGGGGTGGCCGTACGCGGGCAGGGGCACCTCGGGGTCGACCCGCTTGATCAGCACGTCGACGGGCGGGTGGTTGTTCTCAGACATCAGGGGTTCACCTCGAAGGCGCGCGTGCGCCTGACCTGGTCCGGGTCGGACATCGCCGCCCGGATCTCCTCGGGCCGACCGTTGTCGATGAAGTGGTCGACCTTCACCTCGATGAAGAGCGCGTCCGCGCGCACGGCGACCGGGCCCTGGGGCCCGCCTATCCGGCCGACCGCGGTGGAGTAGATCTTGCGCCCGGCGACGGCGGTCACCTCGGCCTCCAGGTACAGCACGGTGCCCACGGGCACCGGCCGCACGAAGTCGGTCTCCAGCCGGCCCGTCACCGCGATGACGCGCAGCAGCCAGTTCAGGGAGCCCAGCGTCTCGTCGAGCGCGGTGGCGAGCACGCCGCCATGGGCGAGGCCGGGGGCGCCCTGGTGCGCGGGCTTGACGGTGAACTCGGCGCTGACGCGGACGCCCTCCCCGGCACGGGCCTCCAGGTGGAGTCCGTGGGGCTGGCCCTCGCCGCAGCCGAAGCAGTGCCCGTAGTGCGCGCCGAGCGGCTCGCCGGGCGCGGGGGCGTCGGGGTGCCGGACCGGTGCGGCTGCATCGTCCGGGGGCGTCAACGCTGTGTTTCGTCCACTCACAGGCGCAGACCTTACCCGCGCCGCTGCCCACCGGTCGCCCCGTGGCAGGCTTGACTCCATGCAGCTCTCCCCCGCGCACCACGACGAACGTCTGACCGCCCCCCGCTCCTGGTGGGCCATCGCCGTACTGATCGGCCTGGCGTGCGCGCTGATGCTGCTGCCGCTGGGGACGCTGCCGCTGCTGGCCGGGCTCGTCGGGGGCACCGCGCTGGCGGGGATGCTGGTGAGTTCGTACGGCTCCGCGCGCGTGCGCGTGGTCAACGGTGCGCTGGCGGCGGGCGAGGCACGGATCCCGGTGGCGGCGTTGGGCGAGCCCGAGGTGCTGGACGCGCAGGAGGCGCTCGCCTGGCGCACGCACAAGGCGGACGCGCGCGCGTTCATGCTGCTGCGCAGCTACGTGCCGACTGCGGTGCGCGTTCCGATCACCGACCCGCAGGACCCGACCCCGTACGCGTACGTCTCCACGCGCGAGCCGCAGGCGCTGGTGGCGGCGATCCGGGCGGCCAGGGGCTGATCGGCGGGGGCCCGGCGGGGGTCGCGCGCGGGTCAGGCCGGGGGCCAGTCCTCGTCGGCGCCTTCGAGTGCCGCCCTGGTGGCCTCGGGAAGGGGCTGGGAGGGCTGCTCAAGGGGCGGGAGCTGCGGGAGCGAGTCCCACGCCACGGCCCGGCTCCGCAGGTCGGCACGGACCTTCTCGGCGAGTTTGCGGGTGTCGCGGTGGTTCATGACCGCGCCGACGGTGGCGCCCACCATGAACGGCAGCAGGTTCGGCAGGTTGCGGAACGTCCGCTTCATGATCTGTTGGCGCAGTTCGCGCTTCATCTGGCCGCCGAGCGCGACGTTCAGCGTCGTCGGCTTGGTCAGGTCCACCCCGCGCTCTTCCGTCCACGCGGTCAGGTAGGCGAAGCTGCGGTCCTTGAGGTTCCCCGGTGGCCGCTGGCCGTACACCTCGTGGAGTTCGGCGACGAGCTTGAGCTCGATGGCGGCGACCCCGGTGATCTCCGCGGCGAGTTCGGCGGGCATGGCGGGCGGTACCGGCAGCATGGCCGCGGCTCCGATGCCCGCGCCGACGGTGGAGGTGCCGTACGCGGCGCCCGCGATCAGCTTGTCGGCAAGCTGATCGGGACCGAGGCCCGGGAACTGCGCGCGCAGGGTCGCGAGGTCCCGAACCGGAACGCGCGGTGCGTTCTCGATGACGCGGTCCGTGATGTGCAGGACGGCGGCCCTGACATGTTCGCCGCCCTTGCGCACACCGCTCGTGACGGCTTGCAGCCGACGAGTCCCGGACCTGCGCCGGGCTCCCTCGTCGGACTCTGCGGCCGACGGCACCGCCGCGGCGGTGCCGGACGACACGGCGGGTACGCCCGAGGCCGCTGGGTCCGTTTCCGGACCCGTGGCCACCTCTTGCGTCTCCGCCGGATCACCAGCTTTACGGAAGCGGCGCTTCCGAAACGGTGTCGAGCCGGTCACGGCCGACGCCTCTCAGTCGCAGTCGCGGCAGATCGGCTGGCCGTTCTTCTCGCGGGCCAGCTGGCTGCGGTGGTGCACCAGGAAGCAGCTCATGCAGGTGAACTCATCGGCCTGCTTGGGCAGCACCCGGACGGCCAGTTCCTCGTTGGAGAGGTCTGCGCCGGGGAGCTCCATGCCCTCCGCCGCGTCGAAGTCGTCGACATCGACGCTCGAAGACGACTTCTCGTTGCGCCGGGCCTTCAGCTCTTCGATGCTGTCGTTGTCGACGTCGTCGTCGGTCTTGCGTGGGGTGTCGTAGTCCGTTGCCATTGTTCGCTCTCCCCCTCTGGGATTTAGCGGTGTCTCAGCGCACGTAACGCGCGAGAGGCCGGACTTGTGCCCGACCTGAGGCGGAGATTTTGCCTCACATCAAGGTCTGTTACTCAATCGACACCCAGCCGCCCACCTGAAGGAGCGATTGGCTGGGATGACGACCGGGACCGTACACGGTCCGGGGGGCGTCTTGCACAAACGCCACCCCGTGTATTTCCCGCTGTTCGAGGGGCGGGAAACCCGGACTTCCCGGGCTTTCCGGCCTCCTCGGGGGTCACTGAACGCGCATGACCCGACACTCGCCAATGTGATCGATCACACAGGCGCCACCTCGGCCACCCCCTCGGCATTCAGCCAACAGCGAACAGGCGGCCGGGGACTCACAGGGGCAAAGTGACACGCATCACGAGGCCACCCCCCTCGCGCGGCGCCGCCGAGATGCGTCCGCCGTGAGCGCGGGCCACGGAGCGCGCGATCGACAGGCCGAGCCCCACACCCTTGTCACTGCCCGTTCGCTCCGTACGCAGCCGCCTGAAGGGCTCGAAGAGGTTGTCCACCTCGTACGCGGGAACCACGGGACCCGTGTTCGAGACGATGAGGATCGCCTGACCGTGCTGGGACTCGGTGGTGACCTCCACCCAGCCGCCCTCCGGCACGTTGTACCGGACGGCGTTCTGCACCAGGTTGAGCGCGATCCGCTCCAGCAGGACGCCGTTGCCCTGCACCACGGCGAGCGCACGCTCGCCGCGGATCTCGACGCCCTTCACGGCGGCCTCGCCGCGCGCCTGGTCGATGGCGCGCGAGGCGACCTCCGCCAGGTCCACGGGTTTGCGCTCCACTATCTGGTTGTCGCTGCGGGCCAGCAGCAACAGGCCCTCCACCAGCTGCTCGCTGCGCTCGTTGGTGGCCAGCAGCGTCTTGCCCAGCTGCTGGAGCTCCACCGGCGCACCCGGGTCCGACAGGTGCACCTCCAGCAGCGTCCGGTTGATCGCCAGGGGTGTGCGCAGCTCGTGCGAGGCGTTCGCGACGAACCGCTGCTGCGCGGTGAAGGCGCGCTCCAGCCGGTCGAGCATCTCGTCGAAGGTGTCGGCGAGCTCCTTGAGCTCGTCGTCCGGCCCGTCCAGCTCGATCCGGCGGGTCAGGTCGGAGCCGACCACCCGGCGGGCGGTCCGGGTGATCTTGCCGAGCGGCAAGAGCACCCGGCCGGCCATCGCGTAGCCGAAGGCGAACGCGATGATGCTGAGACCGAGCAGGGCCATGAGCGACCGGCTGAGCAGCTCGTCCAGCGCGTGCCGGCGCTGCTCAAGGATGCAGGTGTTGATCGCGGCGTTGAACTGGTCGTACATCTGGCCCTTGCCGACCACGCCAGGGCACGTGCTGGTGACCTGGATGTCCGTGCCACCCACGATCTTGAACGGCAGGCCGTTGCCCTCCCGAAGCGCCTGCGCCGCCAGCAGGTAGATGATCGACAGCAGCAGGATGCCGGCGATCAGGAACATCCCGCCGTACAGCAGCGTGA
Organism: Streptomyces roseus; assembly: GCF_001044425.1. Classification (GTDB taxonomy): domain Bacteria; phylum Actinomycetota; class Actinomycetes; order Streptomycetales; family Streptomycetaceae; genus Streptomyces; species Streptomyces roseus. Next base: position 146,575 of record NZ_LFML01000068.1, on the reverse strand, counting down.
GGCGTATGCGGATGGTCGGCCGCAGCCAAGGGAAGGGACCCTCGGGCTGGCCGGGGTCCCAGGTCGGTCTCGGCGGCACCGTTGGCGGTGCCGGGGTCGCCGCCACCCGCGTCAGATCCGGTAGCCGGAGCCGGGCACGGTCACGATGACCGGCGGCTCCCCCAGCTTGCGCCGCAGGGTCATGACCGTCACCCGCACCACGTTCGTGAAGGGGTCGGTGTTCTCGTCCCATGCCTTCTCCAGCAGCTGCTCGGCGGAGACGACGGTCCCCTCGCTCCGCATGAGGACCTCCAGCACCGCGAACTCCTTGGGCGCCAGCTGCACCTCCCTGCCCTCACGGAACACCTCGCGCCGGTTCGGGTCCAGCTTGATGCCCGCGCGCTCCAGTACGGGGGGCAGGGCCACGGTGGTGCGCCGGCCCAGGGCGCGCACGCGGGCGGTCAGCTCGCTGAACGCGAACGGCTTGGGCAGGTAGTCGTCCGCGCCCAGTTCCAGGCCCTCCACCCGGTCGCTCACGTCGCCGGACGCCGTGAGCATCAGCACGCGCGTGGGCATGCCGAGCTCGACGATCTTGCGGCAGACGTCATCGCCGTGCACGAGCGGGAGGTCCCGGTCGAGCACGACCACGTCGTAGTCGTTCACCCCGACGCGCTCCAGGGCCGCGGCGCCGTCGTACACGACGTCCACGGCCATGGCCTCCCGGCGCAGCCCGGTGGCCACCGCATCGGCGAGCAGCTGCTCGTCCTCGACGACGAGTACGCGCACGTCGTTTCCTTCCATCGAGCCCTGAGGGCACACGTGTATTGCGTCGTCCATCCTGCCCGTTTCAGCCGTAAACCGGCTGTAAGGCGCCCCTCCGGGGCCCGCGGGGGCCGGACGTGAGGATTCCCTCGCCTCCCGAGGTTTCTGGGCCCAGGGTGCCGGGGAGGACGTCACCACACCCCAACCACTCCCTGACGGCGGACTGCCACGTGCCGCCGCCGACCCACGAAGAGGGGGCGAACCCACCATGGACGCATTCAGCGCGGGTCTCCTGCAGCGCATCCGGGCCACGCAGTCGGACCTCGACCAGGCACGCGCAACGGGCGACGACTTCCTCGTGGAAGTGGAACAGGCGGAACTGGAAGATCTCCAGCGCCTCGCCGCAGAGCACGGCGTTCCCGTCTCCGTCTGCTGACGACCTCAGTCCAGCCAGAACCCCGGCGGCCGCATCGCGGCAGCCGGGGTTCCCTCATGCCGGGGTCCCCTCATGCCGGGGCGGCGGCGCCGGTCAGTCGTGCCAGGCCCCGGCCTCCTCCAACAGCGGCTGGAGCGAGGCGAACACGGCGGGGGTGGCGGCCAGTGCGAGCTCCCCCGAGGCGGGCTGCCCGGGCCGCCCGCCCGTGAGCGCCCCGGCCTCCCGGGCGATCAGCTCGCCCGCGGCCAGGTCCCAGGGGTTCAGCCCGCGCTCGTAGTACGCGTCCAGCCGCCCGGCGGCCACGTCGCTGAGGTCGAGCGCCGCCGATCCGCCGCGCCGGATGTCCCGGACCCGGGGGATCACCCGCCGGGCCACCTCCGCCTGCTGCTCCTTGCGCGCCTGGAGGTAGGCGAAGCCGGTCCCGACCAGCGCCTGGTCCAGCGGCGCCGCCGGCCGGCAGGCGAGGCGGACCCCGTCCAGCCAGGCCCCGCCGCCGAGCACCGCCCGGTACGTCTCGCGCCGCATCGGGGCCTCCACGACCCCGGCCACCGTCCGGCCCCCGTACTCGGCGGCGATGGACACGCTCCAGCTCGGCAGCCCGTAGAGGTAGTTCACCGTGCCGTCCAGCGGGTCCACGACCCACCGCACCCCGCTGGTCCCGGGAACGTCCGCGCCCTCCTCGCCCAGCAGCCCGTCCCCGGGCCGGCGCCGCGCGAGGATCCCGGTGATCAGTTTCTCCGCCGCGATGTCCATCTCGGTCACCACATCGATCGGGCTGCTCTTGGTCGCCGCCACCGCGAGATCGGCCGGCCGTCCGTCGCGCAGCAGTTCGCCGGCCTGCCGGGCGGCGTCCAGCGCCACGTCCAGCAGTTCGGCCTTCAGCTCTTCGGGGATCACGCTCGCCCTTTCCTAGGCGTACGGACTGTCGGCGCCCGCGGCCGCCGGCCGGGGCCCGCGCGCCGGGCAGCAGCCCACCGCGCACAGGTCGTGGCTGGGCCCGAGCAGCCCCAGCGCGCACCGCTCCACCGGCTCGCCCCGCTCCGCGGCGGCGCGCTCCAGCACCAGCTCGCGGACCGCCGCCGCGAACCGCGGGTCGGCCCCGACGGTCGCGGACCGGGCGATCGGCAGCCCGAGTTCGGCGGCCTTGGCCGTCGCCTCCGTGTCGAGGTCGTACAGGACCTCCATGTGGTCCGAGACGAACCCGATCGGCACCATCACCACGGCGGGCGCCCCGGCCCCGTGCAGCGACTCCAGGTGGTCGCAGATGTCCGGCTCCAGCCACGGGATGTGCGGTGCGCCGCTGCGCGACTGGTAGACGAGCTCCCAGGGCAGCTCCGTGCCCGTCCGGGCCCGTACCGCGTCCGCGATCACCCGGGCGACGTCCAGGTGCTGCTTGACGTACGCCCCGCCCTCGCCGTCGGCGGTGTGCTCCTCGACCGGGCCCGAGGTGTCGGCGGAGGCGGTGGGGATCGAATGGGTGGTGAAGGCGAGGTGCGCGCCGGAGCGCACCTCCTGCGGCAGTGACTCCAGCGCGGCGAGCACCCCGTCGACCATCGGCTGCACGAAGCCGGGGTGGTTGAAGTAGTGCCGCAGCTTGTCGACCCGGGGCAGTTCGGCGACGCCGTCGGCGGCCAGCGCCGCCAGCGCGTCCGCAAGGTTCTCGCGGTACTGCCGGCAGCCCGAGTACGAGGCGTACGCGCTGGTGGCGAGCACCGCGATGCGGCGGCGCCCGTCGGCGGCCATCTCCCGCATCACGTCGTCGAGGTAGGGGGCCCAGTTCCGGTTGCCCCAGTACACGGGCAGGTCCAGCCCGTGCTCGGCGAAGTCCTTGCGCAGGGCGTCCAGCAGCTCGCGGTTCTGCCCGTTGATCGGGCTGACCCCGCCGAAGCCGAAGTAGTGCTGCCCGACCTCCTTGAGCCGCTCGCGCGGGATGCCGCGCCCGCGCGTGACGTTCTCCAGGAACGGCACGACGTCGTCGGGCCCTTCGGGACCGCCGAAGGAGAGGAGCAGGAGGGCGTCGTAGGGGGCGGCGAGGCCTTCGGCCGGGGTCGAGGCGGCGGCGCGGAGCTGGTCTGACATGGTCCGAATCCTGCCACCCGGCGTCCCCGGCCGGGAAGCGGCCCGGCGGCGCGCCCCGGCCCAAGCTGGGTAAGGTGACCCTAAGTTCTCTTCGGATCCGGTCCTGGCCCTGGGTCTTGATCCCGGCCCTGGCCCTTTGCCTTGCCCTGGCCCGGTTCCGGTCCGGATTCTCCCCGTGCGGGTGCCTTGTCGGCGGTCGTAACCTGTATGGGCCAATGACGTCCCTTACGGAGGGCACCTTGCCCAGTCCCTACCGCGCGATCTTCGCGGCCCCCGGCACCCTGGGGTTCAGCGCCGCGGGCCTCATCGGCCGCCTGCCCATATCCATGGTCGGCGTCGGCATCCTGACGATGATCTCCGAGATCACCGGCCGCTACGCGATGGCGAGCGCCCTCACCGGCACCCTCGCCCTGGCCGCCGCGTTCATCGGCCCCCAGGTCTCCCGCCTGGTGGACCAGTACGGACAGCGGCGGGTGCTCCGCCCCGCCACCCTCGTCTGCGTGGCCTCGGTCGCCGTCCTGCTCGCGGCCGCCGCCAACGGGTGGCCGGACTGGACCCTGTTCGTCTGCGCGGGCGTCGCCGGCTGCGTGCCGAGCGTGGGCTCGATGGTCCGTGCCCGGTGGACCGTGATCTACCGGGACTCCCCGCGTGAACTGCACACCGCCTACTCCTTCGAGTCCGTCGTCGACGAGGTCTGCTTCATCTTCGGCCCGATCATCGCCATCGGCCTGTCCACCACCTGGTTCCCCGAGGCCGGCCCGCTGATCGCCGCCCTGTGCCTGCTCGTCGGCGTCTGGCTCCTGACCGCGCAGCGCTCCACCGAGCCCGAGCCGCACCCGCGCGAGGAGCACGGGGACCGCACCTCCGCCCTGCGCTCCCCCGGACTCCAGGTCCTGACCGCGACGTTCGTGGCGACCGGCGCGATCTTCGGGTCCATCGACGTGTCCACGCTGGCCTTCGCCGGGGAGCAGGGCCACAAGTCCGCCGCCAGCTTCATCCTGGCCGTCTGGGCGTTCGGATCCTGCCTGGCGGGCATCGTCTTCGGCCTCCTCCACCTCAAGGGCAAGACCGAACGCCGTTGGGTACTGGGCGTATGTGCGATGGCCGTGAGTATGATCCCCCTCCTACTGGCCGGGAACCTTCCGTTTCTGGCCGTGGCGCTCTTCGTCTCGGGCCTCGCCATCGCTCCCACGATGATCACCACGATGGCCCTGATCGAGGCGCACGTACCACGCGCGAAGCTGACCGAGGGCATGACCTGGATCAGCACCGGCCTCGCGGTCGGCGTCGCGGTCGGCTCGTCGGTGACCGGACTGGTCATCGACGCCTCCGGGGCGCGCAGCGGGTACGTCGTCTCCATCTCGTCGGGGGTGGCCGCGGCGGCGGTTGCGTTCGCGGGATACCGCCGGCTGACGAAGCCGGCGCAAGGGGAGGAGCCAGCAACCGATGGGGACGGCGACAGCAGGACGCACCAGCAAGGCGATCGCGTGGCATAACTGGGCGGGCACGGTCACGGCCACCCCCGCCCGGGTGGTGACCCCGGCCTCGGTCGGGGAGCTTCAGGAGGCGGTGCGCCGGGCCGCCGAGGACGGGCTGAGGGTGAAGGCGGTCGGCACCGGCCACTCCTTCACGGCGGCCGCCGCGACCGACGGCGTTCTCGTACGTCCGCAGGCGCTGGCCGGGATCCGGCAGATCGACCGGGCCGCCGGCACCGTGACGGTGGCCGCGGGGACGGTGCTCAAGGACCTGAACCTGGCCCTGGCGCGGGAGGGCCTCTCGCTCACCAACATGGGCGACATCATGGAGCAGACGGTCTCCGGGGCCACCAGCACCGGAACCCACGGCACCGGCCGCGACTCCGCCTCCATCGCGGCCCAGATCCGCGGCCTGGAGCTGGTGACGGCCGACGGGCGGCTGCTCACGTGCTCCGAGAAGGAGAACCCGGACGTCTTCGCGGCCGCCCGCATCGGCATCGGCGCCCTCGGCATCGTCACCGCGATCACCTTCGCCGTGGAGCCGGTCTTCTTCCTGACCGCCCGTGAGGAGCCCATGGGCTTCGACCGGGTGACCGCGGAGTTCGAGCAGCACTTCACGGAGAACGAGCACTTCGAGTTCTACTGGTTCCCGCACACCGGCAACTGCAACACCAAGCGCAACAACCGCAGCCAGGGCCCCGCCGCCCCGCCCGGAGCCGTGAGCGCCTGGGTCGAGGACGAGCTGCTGTCCAACGGCGTCTTCCAGGCCGTCAACTCCCTCGGCCGCGCCGTCCCGGCGACCATCCCCTCCATCGCCCGGATCGCCAGCCGCGCCCTGTCGGCGCGCACCTACACGGACATCCCGTACAAGGTGTTCACCAGCCCGCGCCGGGTGCGCTTCGTGGAGATGGAGTACGCGCTCCCGCGCGAACAGGTGGTGGGGGCGCTGCGCGAGCTCAAGTCGATGGTGGACCGCTCCTCGCTGCGCGTCAGCTTCCCGGTGGAGGTGCGGACGGCTCCGGCGGACGACATCGCGCTGTCGACGGCCTCGGGGCGCGAGACCGCTTACATCGCGGTGCACATGTACAAGGGCACCCCGTACCAGGCCTACTTCACGGCTGCCGAGCGGATCTTCACCGCGCACGGCGGGCGGCCGCACTGGGGCAAGGTGCACACGCGGGACGCGGAGTACTTCGCCGGCGTCTACCCGCGCTTCGGCGAGTTCACCGCACTGCGCGACCGGCTGGACCCGGACCGGCTGTTCGGCAACGACTACCTGCGCCGGGTGCTGGGCGAGTAGACACGGCCCGCCCGGGCTCAGGGAGCCTGCTGCCGCCCCTTGTCGCTCGGGGCCGGTGTGGGGGTGGGCTTCGGAGTCGGGGTGGGGGTGGGCTTCGGGCTCGGGCTCGGCGGGTTCGGGCTCGGCGCCGGGTCACCGGAGCCCGAGGAGCCCGAGGAGCCGCTGGAGCCTGAGGGGTCCGGGGAGGCGGGGCCGGTGCTGGGCGGCCGGTCCGGGCCCCGGTCGCCGTGCGGGGCCGAAGGGCTCGGGGAACTCCCGGATCCCGGGGTCGCCCCGCCCCTGCCGCCGGTGCCGGGCTCCTTGCCGGGGCCGGCCGGCTCCTCGTCGGCCGCCTTGCGCGTTCCGCCGGACCAGATGGTTCCGCCGCCCTGGCTGATCGCCGTGCCGGAGAAGGCCTCGTACGCCCCGAGCCCGCCGAGCGCGATGGCGAAGGCGGCGCCCGAGGCCACCGCGGTCCGCTTCCAGCCCCGTACGCGGGTGCCGTGCACGGTGGCCTCGCCGAACTCCCCCGAGGGCGCCGCGGCGCGGAGCGTCAGGGTGCCGTCGGGCGCCTTCTCCCCGCCGGGCGACGGGACCTGACGGGCCCTGGGGCGGATGGCGCTCTCGCGGAGCTGGTCGCCGGTGCGCTTGAAGAAGTGCTGGATGACGGGGCCGCCTGCGGTGGCGACCACGCTCACCACGCCGGCGCCGAGGATGGTCCCGTAGACGCCCAGTTGCGAGGCGAGCAGGGCGGCCGCGACGGTGGCGAGGGAGGAGCCCGCGATCTGGGCCACGCTCAGATCGAGGTTCTTCTTCTCGCCGCCGTCGGCACCGCCGGCGCCGCTCGCGCCGCCCGACCCGCCCGACCCGCCCGACCCGCTCGGAGCGGAACCCGGTTCGCCCTCCGGCACGGCCTTCTGACCCATCCTCATCCCCTGTGTGTGCTGCCTCTCGCGACGTCTCACGCTTCACCGCTCTCAGCAGTTACTGACCGCCGAGCGAAACGATTAGTTCCGTTTCGGGGGATTCTGTGAAGCAGGACACGCGAATTCGGGTGCGGGCGCAGGTCCCGCCCGATTCAGGGCAGCACAACTCCCGCCGCCCGCGACAAGTTCGGCGGCGCGGCGGTCCACCCAGGTGGCCCGAATGGAGTACTGTGGCGAGCCCGGGGGCCGTCCTTCCTCACGGATGTCCGGACTCGGGAGAGGGGGCCGACTGATGGAGAAACGGCACTCGAGACCGGTGATGCCGCGGCATTGCACGCATTCCTGATGCGCACAGTAACCGTTCGGTCACTGTGCGTGCCCAACAGGTAACCGTGCCATAACGGCGATCAAGGGCGCATGCCCGACACGCCGGTTGAACTCGGCAAGGTTGTGGCAGGCTGCACCCGGGCAGGCCACACTCGACTAGCGGAAGCAGCGACGCACGTGACGTCGGCAGGCACCACCCGGGAGGTCCCCATGCCCGAACTGCGTGTCGTGGCCGTCTCCAATGACGGCACACGACTGGTGCTCAAGGCTGCGGACAGCACGGAGTACACGCTTCCGATCGACGAGCGGCTGCGGGCTGCCGTGCGCAACGACCGCGCGCGCCTGAACCAGATCGAGATCGAGGTGGAGAGCCACCTCCGCCCCCGTGACATCCAGGCGCGCATACGAGCCGGTGCCTCCGCCGAGGAGGTCGCCCAGCTCGCGGGCATCCCCGTCGACCGCGTACGCCGCTTCGAGGGCCCGGTGCTCGCCGAGCGCGCGTTCATGGCCGAGCGGGCCCGCAAGACGCCCGTGCGCCGCCCCGGCGAGAACACCGGACCCCAGCTCGGCGAGGCCGTGCAGGAGCGGCTGACGCTGCGCGGCGCCGAGAAGGAGTCCGTGCAGTGGGACTCCTGGCGCCGCGACGACGGCACCTGGGAGGTCCTCCTCGTCTACCGGGTCGCGGGCGAACCGCACTCGGCGAGCTGGACGTACGACCCGCCGCGCCGGCTGGTCGTGGCCGTGGACGACGAGGCCCGCTCGCTGATCGGCGAGGCCGACGACCTCCCGGCGACGCCGGAGCCCAGCTTCCCGTTCGTACCGAGGATCGCGCGACTGCCGCGGGACCGGCCGCTGGACCGCGCCCTGGACCGGCAGTTGGAGCGAGCCGCCCCCAGCGCGGCGCCCGCGCCCGAGCCTGAGGAGGAACGGGACACGCTGACGAGTCTGCTGGAAGCCGTGCCCAGCTTCCGCGGCGACCTGGTGGTCCCCGAGCGCCCCGAGCCCGAGGCGGAGGAGCAGCCGGAGGCGGAGGAGCCCCCGGCGGCCTCGGCCGGCGCCGGCGCCGCGTACGCGGACGTCCTGATGCCGCGTACGGTGGCGGGCCACCGGGAGCGGCTGACGGGCACGACGGACCGGCAGGCGGAGGCCGACGGCGTCCGACCCGGCCGCCGCGCGGCGGTCCCGAGCTGGGACGAGATCGTCTTCGGCACGCGCCGCAAGAAGCAGGAGTAACGGAGCAGCCGCCCCTGGCCCCGGCCGCCGGCCCCGCCGCCGTCGGAGGCGCGGGGCCGGAGGCACGAGCCGGGACTGCGGACCCGCAGGAGGGGCCGGAGTCCCCGCCCCTACTGCGGGTCCGGACCGGTGGCCACGGGCCGCGCCGGGTCCGCGGACCATTCCGACCAGCTGCCCGCGTACAGGGCCGCCGAGATCCCCGCCACCTCCAGCGCCAGCACCTCGTGCGCCCCCGAGACCCCGGAACCGCAGTACACGCCGACCGGCGCCGCACCCGAGACGCCCAGCCCGGTGAAGCGCGCCCGCAGGGCGTCCGCCGCGAGGAACTTCCCGTCCGCGTCCACGTTCTCGGTCGTCGGCGCCGACACCGCGCCCGGAATGTGCCCGCCGACCCGGTCGATCGGCTCGATCTCGCCCCGGTACCGCTCCCCCGCCCGCGCGTCCAGCAGGATGCCGTCGCGCGCGAGCGCCGCCGCCGCGTCCGCGTCCAACAGCCCCACCGCTCCCGGGTTTGGCTTGAAATCGCCCTCCGTAACGGTGACGGCATCCTCCGTTACCGGACCGCCCGCCGCCGTCCACGCGGCCAGCCCGCCGTCCAGCACCCGCACGTCCGTGTGACCCGTCCAGCGCAACAGCCACCACGCCCGGGCGGCGGCCCAGCCCTGACCCCCGTCGTACACGACCACCGGCGCGTCGGCCGAGACCCCGGCCCGGCGCATGACGGCCCCGAACTCCTCCGTCTGCGGCAGCGGGTGGCGGCCGCCCGATCCCGGCGGACCTGCCAGTTCGCGGTCGAGGTCCACGTACACGGCCCCCGGCAGGTGACCGGCGTCGTACGCGGAGCGCAGGTTCGGACCGCCCAGCTGCCAGCGGACGTCGAGCAGCACGGGCGGCCGGGAACCGGCCAACTCGGCCATCAGTTCGGCGGCGGAAACGATCGCGGAGGGTGCGGGATTCTCAGTCATGCGGCCCATCTTCCTCCCCGCTCCGCGGCCCGTGTGACAAGCCTCGGACCGACAGGCCGCATCGATTCGGTCATCTCTGCCCGCAACGGCGAAACCCGGCCGGTCGAGGCGCGCCGGACCCGCCGTAGTGGAAGCATCTGGTCCGGGATGAGCGACACGGAGGAGACGGCTGACATGACCGAGGAACCGGAAGAAACGCGGCGCCCGCCCGGCACCCCGTGCTGGTCGAGTCTGATGGTGCACGGCCTGGGGACCACCGAGGCCTTCTACACCGACCTGTTCCGCTGGGAGTACGAGCCCGGCCCCCAGCCGTTCGGCCCGTACGTCCGCGCCCTCCTCGACGGCCAAGAGGTGACCGGCATCGGCGAGATGCCCCCGGACCGGGACCTTCCGGTGGCCTGGACCACCTACTTCGCCACCGACGACGCGGACTCGACGGCCGAGACGATCCGCTCCTGCGGCGGCACGGTCGCGGTGGGGCCCCTGGACGCGGGCGGCGAGGGGCGGCTGGCGATCTGCTCCGACCCGCTGGGGGCGATCTTCGGGATCTGGCAGGCCGAGGAGCACATCGGGACCCGGGTGTCGGGCGTCCCCGGCACCCCGGTCTGGGCCGAGCTGGTCACACAGGACACCTCGACCGTGGGCAAGTTCTACCAGCACGTCTTCGGCCACGAGGCCGAGACGCACGCCGCGGCCGCCTCGGAGTTCGACTACGTGACGCTGCTGCTGGACGGGCGTCCGGTCGCCGCCGTGCACGGGGTCGGCCGCTCGCTCCCGCACGACCGGGGCCCGCACTGGATGACGTACTTCGAGGTCGAGGACGTGGACACGGCCGCCGCCCGGGTGCAGCGGCTCGGCGGCCGCGTCATCCAGCCGCCCCGCGAGGGCCTGACCGGCAGGGTCTCCACGGTCACCGACCCGGAGGGCGCGGTCTTCACACTCGTCCAATCCCGCCCCGCACCCGGCCGCTGACCGCCAGGGGGCCTGGACGCGGCCGACCACGGCGACGCCCCAGGGAGAAGGCGGGGACGCGGGCCGGCGCGCCGCCGGCCCGTACCTCCGAAGGGCCGGCCTCCCCGTGTGCGCCGTCAGGCGTCGTGGTTGACGGGGAGGACGTCCGGGGACAGGGCGCCCGCGCGGGCCGCGGCGCTCGTCATGCGCTTGCGGTGGTGGCGGCGGCAGAGGACCTCGTAGCCGATCTCCTCCGCCGGGCGGTTCACGTCGCCGACCACCACCTGGGCGCCCTCCACCACCATGGCGCCGCCCACCGTACGGGCGTTGTGCGTGGCGCGGGCGCCGCACCAGCACAGAGCCTCCACCTGGAGCTGCTCCAGGCGGTCCGCCAGTTCGATCAGCCGCTGCGAGCCGGGGAAGAGCTTCGTGCGGAAGTCCGTGGTGATGCCGAAGGCGAAGACGTCCAGGCCGAGGTCGTCGACGATGCGGGCCAGCTGGTCGATCTGGTCGGGCGCGAGGAACTGCGCCTCGTCCACGATCACGTAGTCCGCCTTGCCGCCCTGGGACAGCTGCGCGACCAGGTAGCCGTACAGGTCCATGCCCTCCGGCGCCTCGATCGCCTCCGTGACCAGGCCCAGGCGGGAGGAGAGCTTGCCCTCGCCCGCCCGGTCGTCACGGGTGAAGATCACGCCCACCAGGCCCCGCGCGTCGCGGTTGTGGGCGATCTGGAGCGCCAACGTACTCTTCCCGCAGTCCATCGTGCCGGAGAAAAACACCAATTCGGGCATGGAGGGAACGGGGCCTTTCGAGTCGTGGTCGGCGGGAGCGGCGTACGGGGCGGGCGGGGGAGGTGTGCGGGTCGGTCGTCTCAGGTGCGGATTTCGAGCAGCGGAACCAGCTGCTCCGCCGCCGTCATGGAGCCGTGCATCCCGGCGAGCGCCGATTCGTTGGGTTCGTTCACGGACGCGGTGATCGCGGCATCGGCCTGCGCGGCGGCGACCACGTCGCCGATCCGGCCGAGGACGCGCTCGTCGCACTCCCCCGGCGGGCCGAACCAGCCCAGCTCCAGGGCCTCTTCGCGGCTCGCGATCCAGAACCGGTCGCCCAGCACCTCGCGCCACACGGTCAGGACGTCGGCCTCGGCGCCGGGGACTGCGTACACGTGCCGGGCCCGGCCCTCGCCGCCGAGCAGGGCCACGCCCGCGCCCAGCTCCCAGTCCTCGTCGTAGTCGATCCGGGAGTCCTCGTCGAAGGGGATGTCCACCATGCCGTGGTCGGCGGTCACGTACAGCGCGGTGCGCGGCGGGAGTTGTCCGGCGAGCCGCTGCACGAGCCGGTCGACGTACATCAGCTGGCCGCGCCAGGCGTCGGAGTTCACGCCGTGCCGGTGGCCGGCTCCGTCGAGCTCGCTGTAGTACGTGTACACCAGCGAGCGGTCGCCCGCGGCGAGGCGCTCGCCCGCGAGGTCCATCCGCTCCTCGCCGGTCATCCGGCCGAGGAAGGTGCCGCCGCTCAGCGCGACCTTGGTGAGCGGGGTGGTCTGGAAGGCGGGCGAGGACACCTGGGCCGTGGCCACCCCCGCCTTGTCGGCCAGCTGGAAGACGGTCGGGTACGGCTGCCAGGGCTTCGGCGGGGTCCACGGGTGCCAGCGGAGCTGGTTCATCAGCTCGCCGGTGGCCGGGTTGCGCACGGTGTAACCGGGCAGGCCGTGCCGGGCGGGCGGCAGGCCGGTGCCGACGGAGGCCAGCGAGGTGGCGGTGGTCGCGGGGAAGCCCGCGGTGATCGGGCGCCCGGTGCCGCCGCGCGAGGTGCCGAGGAGGGAGTTCAGGTACGGGGCCTCGTCCGGGTGGGCCTTGATCTGCTCCCAGCCCATGCCGTCGACGAGGAACACGCAGTTCCGGTCGGCCGGGGTGAGCTCGGGGATCGAGGCGGTGAACCCGGGAACGCCCTGGCCGGCCACTAGGGTCGGCAGCAGGTCGGCGAGCGAGCCGGTGCCGTACTCCGGGACGGGGGCGCCGGTGAGGTCCAGCAGCTCCGGCTCGTCCCAGTTCGACGGTGCGAAATGGGACATCAGCGGGCGGAGGTGGACGTGGCTGCCGTTGCCTCACTGAGCGCCTGCGCGAAGACGAGGGTCTGGCGGACCGCCTCCGGGCCGTCGCCGGCCTCGCTGACGCGCAGGCTGAGGTCGTCGGCGGTGGAGTTGCCGGTGTAGCCGTGGTCGGAGTCGCAGTTCGGGTCGCCGCAGGCGGCGGGCTCCAGGTCGATCCGGGAGACCGCGCCCCAGCCGATGGTCAGGACGACCTCGCGGGGCAGGGTGCCCGGGGTGTACGACTCGGGGTTGGCGACGACGCGGCTGAGCACGACGGAGGAGATCGCGCCGATCTTGACGGACTCGGTGGAGGTGGTCGCGTACGGGGACGGGGACCCGGCGTCGGCGGCCTGCTCGTCGGTGTGGCTCACGATGAAGCGGTTGCCCGTCAGGACCAGGACCGTGACGTGCCGGCGCACCTCGTTGGAGTCGAAGGTCGTCTCCTGGTGGACCAGGTACGACGAGATCGGCTCGCCGCCCACCGCGGCCTCCACGGCCTCGGCCACGAGGGCCGGGTAGTAGCCGCTGCGCTCGATCGCCGTGCGCAGCCCCTGGGTCGTCGTACCGGATTTCGCCATGGGGTCCATCCTAAGGCCCGTACGGGGCACCCCGGGCGCGCGCGGACGCGTCTTCCCGAGGTTGCGGTGCCGGTCAGTAGCTCGGGAGCGTGCGGGGGCCGAGGTCGGTGCGGGCCGGCGGGTGGGCGACCCGGACGGTGGCGCCGAGTACCGAGAGGCCCTCGGTGGCGACGACCACGGGTTCGAGCGTGACGCCGACCACCTCGGGGTGGGCGTCGACGAGCCGGGACAGCCGCAGCAGGAGCTCTTCGAGGGCGGCGGTGTCGACGGGGTCGCTGCCGCGCCAGCCGAAGAGGAGGGGCGCGGTCCGGATGGACCGGATCAGCCCGGCGGCGTCCCGGTCGGTGGCGGGGACGAGGCGGTGGGCGGTGTCGCCGAGCAGCTCCGAGGCGACGCCGGCGAGCCCGAAGGAGAGGACGGCTCCGGCGGCCGGGTCGATGACGGACCGCACGACGGTGTCGACCCCGCGCGGCACCATGGCCTGGACCACGGGGAGCAGTTCGCCGGGGGTGCCGAGGAGGCCGGTCAGCTCCTCGTACGAGCGGCGCAGGTCGGCCTCGGTCGCGAGGTCGAGGCGTACGCCGCCCAGGTCCGCGCGGTGGCGCAGGTGCGGGGCGGTGGTCTTGAGGGCGACGGGGTAGCCCAGGCTCCGGGCGGCCCGGACGGCGGCGTCGGCGGAGGGCGCGGGCAGGGTGGGCAGGACCCTGATCCCGTAGTGGGCGAGGAGCGCGGCGGCGTCGGGCTCGGTGAGGGTGAGGACGCCCGCGCCGGCGCCCTCATCGGAGCCTTGCCCCGCGCCGAAGTCGGCGAGGAGGGCGGCGAGCCGGGCGGCGGCCCCGGCCTCGTCGATGTCCTCGTACTCGGGGACCTGTCCGGTGTCGGCGACGGCCCGGCGCCACTGGCCGTAGCGGACGGCCTCGGCGACCGCGCGTACGGCGCGCTCGGCGGCCGGGTACGCCGGGATCCGCACGTCCGGTCTGGCGTATCCGCCCTCGTCCTCGTCGGTGGGGCGCGTGCGCGGAGCCAGCGCCCCGGCCGGGGACAGGGCGTCGACGAGCTCGGCCAACTCCACGTGGACCACCGCCACCGGCTTGCCGGGGTGCGCGGCGACCGCGTCGCGCAGGGCGCCCGCCAGGTCGTCCTGCGGCTCCTGCTCGTTCACCCACGGGATCACGGTGACGATCACCGCGTCGCTCTCGGCGGAGCCGAGGGCCTCGCCCAGTGCCGTGCGGAAGTCCGCCGCCGTCGCCGCGGTCGTCAGGTCCTGCGGGGCTCCGGGCCGCAGCCCCTGCGCGAGGCAGGCGTCGTACGAGAGGACTCCGAGCGACTCGGAGTTCCCGAGGATCGCCACGCGCGGCCCGGCCGGCAGCGGCTGCGAGGCCAGCAGCAGTCCGACGTCCACCAGCTCCGTCACCGTGCCGACCCGGATCACCCCGGCCTGGCGCAGCAGGGCGGAGACGGTGGCCTCCGGCAGTCTGGTCCCGGGGACCACGTGGCCCGCGGGGGTGTGGCGGCCGCCCCGCGCGACGACCACCGGCTTCACGGCCGCCGTGCGCCGCGCGAGGCGGGTGAACTTCCGCGGGTTGCCCAGGGTTTCGAGGTACATCAGCGCCACGTCGGTGGCCTCGTCCTCGTACCAGTACTGGAGGATGTCGTTCCCGGAGACGTCCGCCCGGTTGCCCGCCGAGACGAAGGACGACAGCCCCTCGCCCCGCCGCAGCAGCGCGGAGAGCAGCGAGATGCCGATGGCCCCGGACTGGGTGAACAGCCCGATGCGGCCGCGGGCCGGGGCGGGCGCCGGGGTCAGGGAGGCGTTGAGCCCGACCTCGGGGGCGGTGTTGATCACGCCGTACGCGTTGGGTCCGATCAGCCGCATCCCGTACGAGCGCACCTGGCGCACCAGTTCGCGCTGGCGGTCGAGGCCGGCGGCGCCGCTCTCCCCGTACCCGGCGGACAGCACCACGAGCCCCTGCACCCCGTGCTCGCCGCAGGCGGCCACGGCCTCGGGGACGCGCTCGGCGGGGACCGCGATCACCGCGAGGTCGACGGGGGCCCCGACGGCGCCGAGCGCGCGGTAGGCCCGTACGCCGTCCAGCAGATCGGTGGTGGCGGCCTCGTTCACGGCGTAGAGGTGGCCGCGGAAGCCGCTGTCGCGCAGGTTGCGCAGGGCCGCCGCGCCGACGCCACCGCCGGAGCGGCTGACGCCGATGACGGCCACCGAGCGGGGGGTCAGCAGCCGCTGCACGGAGCGGGCCTCGGCGCGCTGCTCGCGGGCGCGCTGCACGGCCAGGGACTCGGCGGTGGGTTCGAGGTCGAGGGTGAGGTGGACGGAGCCGTCCTCGAAGCTGCGCTTCTGCTCGTACCCGGCGTCCTTGAACACCTTGATCATCTTGTTGTTGGCGGGCAGCACCTCGGCGGCGAACCGGCGGATGTCCCGCTCGCGGGCGACCGCGCCGATGTGTTCGAGCAGCGCGGAGGCGACCCCGCGGCCCTGGTGGGCGTCCTGGACGAGGAAGGCGACCTCGGCCTCGTCGGCGGGTGCGGAGGCGGGCCGGCCGTCGGGGCCGATCCGGTCGTAGCGGACGGTGCCGATGAACTCCTCGCCGACGGTCGCCGCGAGCCCGACCCGGTCCACGTAGTCGTGGTGGGTGAAGCGGTGCACGTCGCGGGCGGAGAGCCGGGGGTAGGGCGCGAAGAAACGGTAGTACTTCGACTCGTCGGAGACCTGCTCGTAGAAGCTGACCAGCCGGCCCGCGTCCTCCGTGGTGATCGGCCGGATCCGGGCGGTGCCGCCGTCGCGCAGGACGACGTCCGCTTCCCAGTGGGCCGGGTACGAGGGGTCCGACGCGGTGGTCATGCGGCGATCTTAAGGCCAGGACCGGCCGAACGGCTCCTGCGCGGCGCACGCGGCAAGCACGGGCAAACCAGTGCAAGCTGGGGTAGGTCGAACGGCGGTGGATTCGGGCCGAAGGTCGGTCCGAGCATGAGGAGCGTCGTGAGAGACTGGTCTAGACAACCGTAAGAACCTGAAGGGCATCACCATGGCAGAGCGCCGCGTCAACGTCGGCTGGGCCGAGGGCCTGCACGCTCGTCCCGCCTCGATCTTCGTCCGCGCGACGACCGCTTCCGGCGTCCCGGTGACCATCGCGAAGGCCGACGGGAACCCCGTCAACGCCGCGTCCATGCTCGCGGTGCTGGGCCTGGGCGCGCAGGGCGGCGAGGAGATCGTCCTCGCGTCCGACGCCGAGGGCGCCGAGGCGGCGCTGGACCGCCTCGCGAAGCTGGTCGCCGAGGGTCTGGAAGAGCTCCCCGAGACCGTCTGACCCTTCGGGTTCACCCCGGGCACACGCAGGAGCCGCGGCCACCACCGATATTCCGGTGGCCGCGGCTTCCGCGTTTCGCGCCTCTTCCGTATTCGGGAATTAACCCGGCGAGCAGGGTGAGAGCATGAACGGCGTGAATTAAATCGCGGGTCCCACTCTTTGATACCCGCCTATTGTTAATGCCGACCGCCCGCCGTGTTTACGGCATGTTGCGAAGTCCTCACGCGCAGCCGGTGCGCCCCGGCGGCGCGGTCCGCGTGCATCGCCGTCAGCGCGCGGGCCCGTTCGGCGTCCCCGCGCGCGACCGCGTCCACGATCGCGCCGTGCTCCGCCCAGGAGTCCACGGGCCGGGCCGGCGCCTCCACGGCGTACATCCAGGCGACCTTGTGGCGCATCTGCGTGAGCAGCACGATCAGCCCGGGGCTGCCGGAGGCCTGGGCCAGGGTCTCGTGGAACCAGCCGCCCAGGGACCGCAGGTCCTCGCCCTGGCCGCGCCGGGCCCGCTCCTGGCCCAGCCTGACCAGCCCGCGGAGCACCCTGAGGTGGCCCTCGGTGCGCCGCCGGGCCGCGCGCGCGGCCGCCAGCGGCTCCAGCACCAGCCGCAGCTCCAGGAGGTCGGCCGCCTCCTGCTCGGTGGGTTCGGCGACGCAGGCGCCCGCGTGCCGCCGGGTGGTGACGAAGCCCTCCGACTCCAGGGTCCGCAGCGCCTCACGGACGGGGACGCGGGAGACCCCGTACCGGCGGGCCAGCAGTTCCTCGGTCAGCCGGGCGCCCGGTTCGAAGACCCCGGAGACGATGTCTTCGCGGATTGCCGTGCATACCGCGTGCGCAGGAATTCGCAAGTCCGGACCTCCGCCTATTTCCGACTGCCGACCGACCACCTTACGGGGACTCTATTGCACCGGGCGATAAATTCCGAGCGCGAGCGGAAATAGCGGGTGTTTACAGCCAGCACGAAGGCCCCGGCTCGGGGAGCCGGGGCCTTCGGTGAGTGCGGGGTGGTGCGGGTCAGACGTCGACGCCGTGGCTGCGCAGGTACGCGACCGGGTCGATGTCCGAGCCGTACTGGGCGCCGGTACGGGCCTCGAAGTGCAGGTGCGGGCCGCTGGAGTTGCCGGTGGAGCCGGACAGGCCGATCTGCTGGCCGGCGCTGACCTGGTCGCCGACGGAGACGCTCAGCGAGGACATGTGGCCGTACTGCGTGTACGTGCCGTCGGCGTGCTTGATGACGACGTTGTTGCCGTACGCGCCGCCCCAGCCCGCCTCGACCACGGTGCCGGTGCCGACCGCGTGCACGGTGGTGCCGGACGCGGCATGGAAGTCGATGCCGGTGTGGCTGCCGGAGGACCACATGCCGCCGCCCGCGTGCCACTGGGTGCTGACGTAGGAGTCCTCGACGGGGACCACGAAGGTGTTGAGGCGCTTGCGCTCCTCCTCGCGGGCGGCGCGCTCGGCGGCCTCCCGCTCGGCCTTCGCCTTCTCCTCGGCCTTCTGCTTGGCCTCTGCGGCGCGGGCCTTGGCCTCTGCTTCCGCCTTCGCCTTGAGGGCCGCGGCCTCGGCCGCGTGCTCCTGGGCGTCGGCCTGGGCCTCGATCTGGCCCTGGAGGTCCTCGGCGGTCACGACCGCGTTCAGGCCGGTGTCCTCCATGGAGGGGGCCTTGTCCGACGCGGCGAACGCCGGGCCTGCGAGGGAGCCGACGACACCGGTGGTGGCGAGGGCGGCGATGCCGGCGTAACCGGCGGTCTTGCGGCTCAGACGACTGGAACCACGGTGCTTACCGGCGGCACGACTGCCAAACGCCATGAAGAGGTTGATCCTTTCCTTCCCTCTCGCCTACCGGGTTAGCTGACGGGTTCGGAGCAGGAAGGTCTCCTACGGGCCCCCTCTTGCGAGGCGGTCCGATTCACCCCAGGGACGCATGTGGGTCCCCGGCTCCCCAGGCTCGCGCCTGACGGGGACTCGGCGATCGCTGCCCGGTGCCGCGGATGCGGCGGGTACAACTGACGGACAGCACGGCTGACGCTAGGCGGATCATCAGTCAATCGCCAAACAGGCGCGCGTTTTTGTTGCATACGCCACACCCCATACGAGTAGCCTCTCCACGAAATAGACAAAAGGGGCCCCGGCGGACAAGCCGCCGGAGCCCCTTGGAATGCAGGTCAGTTGGTGACGACGGTGACCTCGCCGATGCCCAGTGCCCGTACCGGCTCCTCGATCTGCGCGGCGTCGCCCACCAGGACCGTGACCAGGCGGTCCACCGGGAAGGCGGCCAAGACGGCCGACGTCGCCTCCACCGTGCCCGTTTGGGCCAGCTGCGCGTACAACCGCGCCTGGTAGTCGTCCGGGAGCTCCTGCTCGACCTGGTCGGCGAGCGTGCCGGCGACGGCCGCGGCCGTCTCGAACTTCAGCGGGGCCACTCCCACCAAGTTCTGCACCGCCACGTCCCGTTCGGCGTCGGTCAGGCCGCCCTCCGCGAGGGTGCGGAGCACCTTCCAGAGGTCGTCGAGCGCCGGACCGGTGTTGGGGGTGTCCACCGAGCCGCTGATGGCGAGCATCGAGGCGCCCTTGCCGTCGGCCGTGGAGCGCAGCACCTGGCCGAAGGCGCGCACGCCGTACGTGTACCCCTTCTCCTCGCGCAGCACCTTGTCCAGGCGCGAGGTGAGGGTGCCGCCCAGGCAGTACGTGCCGAGCACCTGCGCCGGCCAGACCCGCTCGTGCCGGTCCGGCCCGATGCGGCCGATGAGCAGCTGCGTCTGGACCGCGCCGGGCCGGTCCACGATGACCACGCGGCCGGTGTCGTCGGCGGTGACCGGCGGGACCGGGAGCGGCTCGGCACAGTCGCCGGTCCAGGCGCCCAGGGTCTCCCCCAGGACGTCGTCCAGGTCGATGCCGGTCAGGTCGCCGACGACCACCGCGGTGGCGGTGGCGGGGCGTACGTGGGCCTCGTAGAAGGCGCGTACGGCCGCCGAGTCGATCCGGGCGACCGTCTCCTCGGTGCCCTGGCGCGGCCGGGACATCCGCAGGGTCGGCGGGAAGAGCTGCCGGGAGAGCTCCTTGGCGGCCCGGCGCTGCGGGTTGGCCAGCTCGTGCGGGATCTCGTCGAGCCGGTTGCGCACCAGCCGGTCGACCTCGCTGTCGGCGAAGGCCGGGGCGCGCAGCGCCTCGGCGAGCAGGCCGAGCGCCTTGTGCAGGCGGGAGGCCGGGACCTCCAGGGAGACCCGCAGGCCCGGGTGGTCGGCGTGCGCGTCGAGAGTGGCGCCGCAGCGCTCCAGCTCGGCCGCGAACTCCTCGGCGGAGCGCTTGTCGGTGCCCTCGGACAGCGCGCGGGCCATGATGGTCGCCACGCCGTCCAAGCCCTCGGGCTCGGCGTCCAGCGGGGCGGCGAGGTTGACCTCGACCGCGACGACCTGCTGGCCGGGCCGGTGGCAGCGCAGCACGGTCAGGCCGTTGGGCAGCGCGCCGCGCTCGGGGGCCGGGAAGGCCCACGGCCGGGCCTGGCCGGGCTGGGGCTGCGGGTGGAAGGTCATCGTGACGGCTGCGGTGTCGCTCACTGCTCCGCCCCTTCGTTCTCGTCGCTCTCACCGTTCTCGCCGGCTTCTGCCGGGAGCGGCTCGTACACCAGCACCGCGCGGTTGTCGGGGCGCAGTCGGGCCGCGGCCACGGCCTGCACCTCCTCGGCGGTGATGTCGAGGACGCGCCCGACGGCGGTCAGCGCCAGCTGCGGGTCGCCGAACAGCACCGCGTAGCGGCACAGTTCGTCGGCGCGCCCGGCCACCGTGCTGAGCCGGTCCAGCCACTCCCGCTCCAGCTGTGCCTGGGCACGCTCCATCTCCTCGGCCGTGGGGCCCTCGGCGGCGAACCGCGCGAGCTCCTCGTCGACGGCCGCCTCGATGGCGGGCACCTCGACGCCGCTGGAGGTCTTCACGTCCAGCCAGCCCAGGGAGGGGGCGCCGGCGAGCCGCAGCATGCCGAAGCCGGCGGCGACCGCCGTCTGGTCCCGGCGTACGAGGCGGTTGTGGAGCCGGGAGGACTCGCCGCCGCCCAGCACGGTCAGCGCCACGTCGGCGGCGTCGCACTCGCGGGTGCCATCGTGCGGGAGCCGGTAGGCGGCCATCAGCGCGCGGGCCGGGACCTCCTCGACGATCTCCTCGCGCAGCTGGCCGCCCATGATCTCGGGCAGCGTGCCGTCGCGCGGCGGCTGCTTGCCGTCGTGCCCGGGGATGGTGCCGAAGTACTTCTCGACCCAGGCGAGCGTCTGCTCGGGGTCGATGTCGCCGACGACCGACAGCACCGCGTTGTTGGGTGCGTAGTACGTGCGGAAGAAGGCGCGGGCGTCCTCCAGGGAGGCCGCGTCCAGGTCGGCCATGGAGCCGATCGGGGTGTGGTGGTACGGGTGGCCCTCGGGGTAGGCGAGGGCGGTCAGCTTCTCGAAGGCCGTGCCGTACGGGACGTTGTCGTACCGCTGGCGGCGCTCGTTCTTGACGACGTCGCGCTGGTTCTCCATGGACTCCTCGTCCAGGGCGGCCAGCAGCGAGCCCATGCGGTCGGCTTCCAGCCAGAGCGCGAGCTCCAGCTGGTGGGTCGGCATCGTCTCGAAGTAGTTGGTGCGCTCGAAGCTGGTGGTGCCGTTGAGCGAACCGCCGGCCCCCTGGACCAGCTCGAAGTGCCCGTTGCCGGGTACGCTCGCCGAGCCCTGGAACATCAGGTGCTCGAAGAGGTGAGCCAGGCCGGTCCGTCCCTTGACTTCGTGGCGCGAGCCGACGTCGTACCAGAGGCAGACCGCGGCGACCGGGGTCAGGTGATCCTCCGAGAGCACCACGCGCAGGCCGTTGGCCAGCCGGTGCTCGGTCGCTGTCAGGCCGCCGGAGCCGGCCTGGGCTGTGGCCGTGTGACCCATGGGCATGTGGTCCCTTCGATCGCGATGCAGAGTTTTCCGTCAGACCTGCCACTGTATGCAAGCGCGTCGGGCACCGGAGAAGTTCCCGCTGACACTCACCCGCGCCTCCGTCCGGGGGTGACCCCAGGGTCGGAGTCGGCGTTGTCGGTGCCTCGGGCCACAATGGTCCGCGACAACCCCGTCCACGCCGATCAGACAGCCAGCCACCCGCCAGACCCCCAGCACACTTTCTTTCTTGGTTAAGGAGCCGCGCAGCGATGGCCCGCCGCAGCACGAAGACCCCGCCGCCGGAGGATTTCGAGGAGAAGATCCTCGACATCGACGTCGTCGACGAAATGCAGGGCTCCTTCCTCGAGTACGCGTACTCGGTGATCTACTCCCGCGCCCTGCCCGACGCCCGGGACGGCATGAAGCCGGTACACCGGCGCATCGTCTACCAGATGAACGAGATGGGCCTGCGCCCCGACCGCGGCTACGTGAAGTGCGCCCGCGTCGTCGGCGAGGTCATGGGCAAGCTGCACCCGCACGGTGACGCGTCGATCTACGACGCCCTCGTGCGCATGGCCCAGCCCTTCTCGATGCGGCTGCCGCTGGTCGACGGCCACGGCAACTTCGGTTCGCTCGGCAACGACGACCCGCCGGCCGCGATGCGTTACACCGAGTGCAAGATGGCGGACGCCACGTCGCTGATGACGGAGTCGATCGACGAGGACACCGTCGACTTCACCGCCAACTACGACGGCCAGGAGCGGGAACCGGTCGCGCTGCCCGCGGCGTACCCGAATCTGCTGGTCAACGGCGCGTCCGGGATCGCGGTCGGCATGGCCACCAACATGCCCCCGCACAACCTGGGCGAGGTCATCGCGGCCGCCCGCCACCTGATCCGCTACCCGCAGGCGGACCTGGAGGCGCTGATGCGCTTCGTACCGGGTCCGGACCTGCCCACGGGCGGCCGGATCGTGGGCCTCTCGGGGATCAAGGACGCCTACGAGAACGGCCGCGGGACGTTCAAGATCCGCGCCACGGTGGCCGTGGAGAACGTGACGGCGCGCCGCAAGGGCCTGGTCGTCACGGAACTGCCCTTCACGGTCGGCCCCGAGAAGGTCATCGCGAAGATCAAGGACCTGGTCGGCTCCAAGAAGCTCCAGGGCATCGCGGACGTCAAGGACCTCACCGACCGCTCGCACGGCCTGCGCCTGGTCATCGAGATCAAGAACGGCTTCCACCCGGAGGCCGTCCTGGAGCAGCTGTACAAGCTGACGCCGATGGAGGAGTCCTTCGGCATCAACAACGTCGCGCTGGTCGACGGCCAGCCGCTGACCCTGGGCCTCAAGGAGCTGCTGGAGGTCTACCTCGACCACCGCTTCGAGGTCGTGCGCCGCCGCAGCGAGTTCCGCCGCGGCAAGCGGCGCGACCGGCTGCACCTGGTCGAGGGCCTGCTCGTGGCCCTGGTCGACATCGACGAGGTCATCCGGATCATCCGGGACAGCGACAACTCGGCGCAGGCGAAGGAGCGGCTCATCGAGCGCTTCTCGCTGAGCGAGATCCAGACGCAGTACATCCTGGACACCCCGCTGCGCCGCCTGACGCGCTTCGACCGGATCGAGCTGGAGTCCGAGCGCGACCGGCTGACGGGCGAGATCGACGAGCTGACCGGGATCCTGGACTCCGACACGGAGCTGCGCAAGCTGGTCTCCACGGAACTGGCCGCGGTCGCCAAGAAGTTCGGCACCGAGCGCCGTACGGTCCTGCTGGAGTCGGCGGGCACGGCGGTCGCCGCGGTCCCGCTGGAGGTGGCGGACGACCCGTGCCGGGTCCTGCTGTCCTCGACGGGCCTGCTGGCGCGCACGGCCAACGGCGACCCGCTGCCGGAGGAGGAGGGCGGCGCCCGCGCGAAGCACGACCTGATCGTCTCGCAGGTCGCCGCGTCGGCCCGGGCCGACGTGGGCGTGGTCACCTCGTACGGGCGGCTCCTGCGGCTCGCGGTGATCGACCTGCCGCAGCTGCCGGACACCCACGCCGCGCCGAACCTGGCGGGCGGGGCGCCGGTCTCGGAGTTCCTCTCCGGGCTGGAGGCGGACGAGAAGGTGATCTGCCTGACCTCGCTGGACGAGTCCTCCCAGGGCCTGGCGCTCGGCACCGAGCAGGGCGTGGTCAAGCGGGTCGTGCCGGACTACCCGGCGAACAAGGACGAGCTGGAGGTCATCACCCTCAAGGAGGGCGACCGGATCGTCGGCGCGGTCGAACTGCGCACGGGCGAGGAGGATCTGGTCTTCCTCACCGACGACGCCCAGCTGCTGCGCTATCCGGCGGGCCAGGTGCGCCCGCAGGGGCGCCCGGCGGGTGGCATGGCGGGCATCAAGCTCTCCGAGAACGCCAAGGTGATCCACTTCTCGGCGGTGGACCCGGCGCGCGACGCCGTGGTGTTCACGGTGGCGGGCTCGCACGGGACGCTGGACGACTCGATGCTCTCCGGGAAGCTCACGCCGTTCGACCAGTACCCGCGCAAGGGCCGGGCCACCGGCGGCGTGCGCTGCCAGCGGTTCCTGAAGGGCGAGGACCTGCTGGTGCTGGCCTGGGCCGGCAACGCGCCGGTGCGTGCGGCCGGGGCGAACGGCAGCCCGGCCGAGCTCCCGGCCGTGGACCCGCGCCGAGACGGTTCGGGGACCGCGCTGCCCGCGGTCGTCGCCGCTCTGGCGGGGGGCGCGCTGTAGGACGTACTGCGGCATTCGGGTGGTGCGACCGGGGGGACGTACCACCCGAATGCCGACTAGTGTTTTCCCTCTGGGTGTTGGTGGGGGGAGTACAGAGCTGATGAGTCGTCGGCCGGGCGGATTGATCGGGGACTGGGCCGAGGCCCAGCGCCGGCAGCAGCAGACGCAGGTGATCCAGCAGCGGGAGGCGGAGCGCCGGCTGGTGGCGTACGAACGGGACCGGCAGCGGACCCAGGAGCGGGACGCGAACCGCAGCCACCGCCAGTTCCGCGAGGGCGAGGCCCTGCGGCGGACCGCTCGGATCGAGGCCGAGGTGGAGGCCCTCAAGGGGCTGCTGGTGGCGGGCTGCCGTGGGCCCGCGTTCCGGATCTCGGCCCTGGCCCGGTCCGAGGAGCTGGAGCCCTTCAACCCCGGCGCCCTGGCGCATCCGGTGCCCATGCCGCACATCGAGCAGTTCCAGCAGCAGAGCAGCGGCTGGACGCTCGGATCCGGCCACCGGGCGCAGGCGGAGCGGGAGGCCCACGCCCGGTACACCGAGGCCTGGCAGGCGGCGAGCGCCGCGGAGGCGCAGCGCCGGCGCCAACTGGACGCGTACCGGCAGCAGTACGACCGGTGGGCCGCCGAGCAGCTCGCCGGGGTACGGGCGCACAACAGCGGGCTCACCGAGCTGGCCGCAGCCCTGCGCGGGGGCGATGCCGAGGCGGCGGTGGAGTACTTCTCGGCGGCCCTGTACGCCTCCGCGGCCTGGCCCGAGGCGCTGCCCCGGCAGGTGGCGGCCGCCTACGACCCGGCGGCGCGCCAGCTGGTGCTGGACTGGGAGCTCCCCGGATTCGCGGTGGTGCCGGAGGCCAGGGCGGTGCAGTACCTGCCCAGCACGGACCAGGACAAGATCAAGCCCCGCCCGGTGACGGAGCGTCGGGGCCTCTACCGGGACCTGCTGGCGCAGTCCATGCTGCTGGTCGTGCGCGAGCTGTACGCGGCGGACGAGTTCGGCGTACTCGACTCGGTGGTGGTCAACGGGTTCGTGGACGCCCACGATCCGGCGACGGGCCGGGAGGCACGGGTGGTCCTGGCGACCGTGCCGGCGCAGCGCAGCGCCTTCGCGGGGCTGCGCCTGGAGCAGGTCAGCGCCGTGGACTGTCTGGTGTCGGGGCTGGGCGGCCTGCTGTCGGGGCGACCCGACCAGCTGACGGCGGTGCGCCCCGGGCGGCGGCCCGACGAGGTCGGCGGCGGGGTCGTCAGCCACGGCGGGAGGGCGGCCGGCTCGGACGAGGACGAGCCGGACCTCTTCGCGATGGATCCGATCGCCTTCGAGAACCTCGTCGCCGAGCTGTTCCGGGCGATGGGCATGGAGGCGGTGACCACGCAGCGCTCGGGCGACGGCGGGGTGGACGTGGAGGCACTGGACCCGGCACCGATCCGGGGCGGGCGGATCGTGGTACAGGTCAAGCGCTACCGGAACACGGTGCCGCCGACGGCCGTGCGTGATCTGTACGGCACGGTCCAGGACAAGGGGGCGAACAAGGGGGTGCTCGTCACCACCGCGTCCTTCGGGCCCGGGTCGTACACCTTCGCCAACGGCAAGCCGCTGGAGTTGGTTCCCGGGGCGGATCTCGTCGAGCTGTTGCACCAGTACGGGCTGCGCGGACGGCTCGGCGGCGGCGCCCCGGCGCAGCGCGCGCCCGAGCCGGCAGCTCCCGCGGGCGACCACAACGTGCTCGGCATGTCCTGGTCGGGCTCGGTCGCGCTGGACGTGTGCGCCCTCGTCTGCACGGGCAACCGGGTTTTGAGCGAGGAGCACTTCGTCTTCTACAACAACCCCCGGACCCCCGACGGTTCGGTGCGCGCACGCGCGCACGCGGAGCCGGACAAGGCGGCTCTGGAGGTCTGCTTCGACGCCCTGCCCGCGGCCGCCGACCGGCTGGTCCTGGTGGCGGCGATCGACCCGGACGCCGATCCGCACGCCGACCTGGCCGGGTTCACGGACGCCCACATCCGCCTGCTGTCGGCGAGCGGCGAGGAACTCGGCCGGCTGGAGGTCTCCGACGGGCGGGCCGGGGAGACCGCGCTGGTACTCGGCTCGTTCCGCCGCCGCCCCAACGGCGACTGGGACTTCGTGATCGGCGGCAAGGGCTACCGCGGCGGGCTGGAGTCCCTGCTGGGCGATTACGGGGTCGATGTCGCCTGACCGCCGCTACGGCTCCTCCGGGTCGGCGACGAACTCATGCGGCTCCGGTTCGGGTTCGTCGGCCGGACGCGCCGGGCGGTCGACGTAGCGCAGGACGCCCCACATGCTCTCCGGCGGCGCGTGCTGGGGGGCCGGTTCGCGGCAGGCCTCCAGCTCGCCGAGGAGCGCGGGGCCGTCCGTACCGGCGCCGATCAGGACCAGTTGGCTCCGGCGCGGCTCGCCCCGGCCCCAGGGGCCCGGCACGAAGCGCAGGAAGCGGCCGACGGCGTGGACCTCGTAGCGCTCCTCGTGGCCGGGGACGCCGAAGTGGACGTAGCCCTTGATCCGGTACAGCCCGGCGGGGCGGCGGTCGAGGAAGTCGATGAACCGGCGCGGGTTCAGGGCCTGCTCGGATACGAACTCCGTGCTGTCGTAGAGCGTGTGGGCGTGCCCGGTGTGGTCCTCGTGACCGGAGTCCTCCTCCCCTGCGCCGGACTCCCTGGCCTGGGAGATCAGGTCCTCGAAGGACAGCTGGCCCCGGGTCTCGGTCCACGGGCGCCGGTCGAAGAGCAGCTCCGGATCGATCCGGCCGTGGTCGGCGGCCACCACCGGTGTGCCGGGGCAGAGCGCGGCCAGCTCGCATGCGATCCGGGTGAGGGCGGCCGGCTCCGCCCGGTCGGTCTTGTTCAGCACCACCAGGTCCGCGACGGCCAGGTGGCGGTCGGTCTCGGGGTGCTTGGCCCGGGTCGCGTCGAACTCCGCCGCGTCCACGACCTGGACCAGCCCGCCGTACCGGATCGCCGGGTTCTCGCTGGCCACCAGCATCCGGATCATCTCCTGGGGCTCGGCCAGCCCGCTCGCCTCGATGACGATCACGTCGATGCGGTGGACGGGTGCGGAGAGCTTCTCCAGGTAGGCGTCCAGCTCGCTGCCGTCGACCGCGCAGCACAGGCAGCCGCCGCCGAGCGAGACCATGGAGTCGCCGACCTGGCCCGCCACGGCCATCGCGTCGATCTCGATCGAGCCGAAGTCGTTGACGACGACCCCGATCCGGGTGCCTCCCCGGTTGCCGAGGAGGTGGTTGAGCAGCGTCGTCTTGCCGGATCCGAGGAATCCGGACAGCACGATGACGGGAATGGGCTGGACGGGCGGCCGGACGGGCGGCTGATCGGACTGCTGCGCGGGCTGACTGCTGTTCACACGGCCGATCGTAGTCAGCCGAGCGCCGGAACCGGCTCGGGCGGGGTCGGGCCCGCGTACCGCGCGGCCGGACGGATGATCTTCGAATCGGCGGCCTGTTCGAGGATGTTCGCGCTCCAGCCGACCACGCGCGCCGCACAGAAGGTCGGGGTGAACATCTCGCGCGGCAGCCCACACAGCTCCATGACCACTCCGGCGTAGAACTCCACGTTGGTGTGCAGCTCCCGCCCCGGCTTGAGCTCGGCGAGGATCTGCTCGACGCGGCGCTCCACTTCCACGGCGAAGTCCACGAGGGGGCCGCCGAACCCGAGGGCGATCTCCCGCAGCATGCGCGAACGCGGGTCCTCGGTGCGGTAGACGGGGTGGCCGAAGCCCATGATCCGGTCCCCGGCGAGCACCCGCTCGCGGATCCACGGCTCGATGCGCTCCGCCGTGCCGATGGCGTCCAGGGTGTCCAGGGCCCGGCTGGGCGCGCCGCCGTGCAGCGGGCCGGAGAGGGCGCCGATCGCCCCGGTGAGGGCGGCGGCGACGTCCGCGCCGGTGGAGGCGATCACGCGCGCGGTGAAGGTCGAGGCGTTGAAGCCGTGGTCGATGGTCGAGATCAGGTACTGCTCGACGGCCCGCGCCTTGACGGGGTCGGGTTCCCGGCCGGTGAGCATGTACAGGTAGTTGGCGGCGTACGGGAGGTCCGCGCGCGGCTCGACCGGCTCCAGGCCCTGTCCCAGCCGGTGCAGGGCCGTGAGCAGGGTCGGTACGGCGGCGCAGGCGGCCAGCGCGTCGGCGGCCCGCCGCCCGGGGTCGATGTCGTACACCGGGCGGAACCCGGCGGAGGCGCCGAGCAGGGAGAGTGCGGTCCGCAGCCCGGCGAGGGGGCCGGAGAGCGCGGTGGCCCGGGCCAGGGCGGGCAGCGCGTCGCGCACCGCGTCGGGCAGTCGGCGCAGCGGGGCGATCTCGGCGGCGAAGGCGGCTCGCTCGGCGGCGTCGGCCGGGAGGGAGCCGCGGAACATCAGGTGCCACACGTCCTCGAAGGTGCGGCTCGCGGCGAGCTCGACGGCCGAGTACTGGCGGTAGTGGTAGAAGCCCTCGCGGCCTCGGACGTCACCGAGTTCGGTCTCGGTGACCACGACTCCCGCGAGACCGCGGGGTACTTCGACGGTGGTGTTCATGGATCGACCATCCATCATGGATTGAATCATTGTCAATATTGATTGAATCAATATATGTAGGGTGGGCCTCATGAACGACCAGGCGGACGACCAGGCGGACGGCGAGCGCCGGATCAGCACCCGGCAGGCGGCGGAACTGCTGGGGGTGAAGCCCGCGACGGTGTACGCGTACGTCAGCCGCGGCCAGCTCACCAGCCGCCGCGATCCGGTCGGCCGTGGCAGCAGCTTCGACGCGCGCGAGGTGGAGGCCCTGGCCCTGCGCAGTCGGCGCGAGGCGGCGGCGCCCCCGGGTGGGGAGCTGTCCGTACGCACCTCGCTCACGCTCATCGAGCCCGACCGGTACTACTTCCGGGGCGTGGACGCCGTCGATCTGGCGTCCAGGTACCGCTACGAGGAAGTCGCCGAGTGGCTCTGGACCGGGACCCTGCCGCGCGGCGCACGGTTCACGGCTCCCCCCGAGGCGCTGGCCGCCGCCCGGCGCGCGGTGGCCGCGCTGCCCGAGCACAGCGGTCCGATCGACCGGCTCCGGGTGGCGACGGCCGCCGCCGCGGTGACGGATCCGCTGCGCTTCGACCTGTCCGAGGAGGCCGTACTGGGCTCCGCGCGCTGCCTGGTCCCGACGCTGGTCGGCGCACTGCCCGAGGTGGGCGCGGCCGGCTGGCGCGGGGACGGGCGGCTGGCCCGGCAGCTGTGGAGCCGGCTGACGGCGCGGGAGCCGGACCCGGACGCGCTGGCCGTGCTGGACCTGGCCCTCACCCTGCTCATCGACCACGATCTGGCCGCCTCCACCCTGGCCGTACGGGTGGCCGCGTCCGCGCGGGCCCATCCGTACGCGGCGGTCTCGGCCGGCCTCGGCGTACTGGAAGGCCCGCTGCACGGCGCCGCCGGACGGCTCGCGCACCGGATGCTGGCGGAGGCGCTGGAGCGGGGCGGGGCCGCACCCGTGGTCGCGGACCACCTGCGGGCGGGCCGGCGGGTTCCGGGGCTCGGGCACCGCCTGTACGAGGGTGAGGACCCGCGGGCCGCGGCGCTGTTCGCCCGCTTGGAGGGGGTGCCGCAGGCCGGTCCCGCGCTGGCGGCCGCCCGCGAGGTCGTCGCGACGGCGGCGGCCCGGCGGGGCGGGCTGCACGCCAATGTGGACCTGGCGCTGGCGGTGCTCACGGTGTCCTGCGGGATGCCCGCCGAGGCCGGGGAGACGGTGTTCGCCGTGTCCCGGACCGCGGGCTGGATGGCGCACGCGTTGGAGGAGTACCAGG
>NZ_LFML01000068.1:53755-116458 GCF_001044425.1 Streptomyces roseus | reverse complement strand
GATGCGCCCGAGCGGCCAGTACCAGGGGCCCCGCCCGCCGCAGCCCCTGCCGTAGCGCCTGCGGCGGGGGGCCGGTGGGTGCCCGGGGTGGCGGCGGTCCGGCCGGGGGTCAGGTCCGCAGCCAGACCGCCGTGTCCTGCGGGAGCAGTCCGCCCCCGCCCAGGGCGGCACTGCTCAGCAAGAGACTCGTGTGCGCGGGCAGCGGGACCGGCGCCGGGGACAGGTTGACCACGCAGACCAGCCCGTCCGGCCGGGCGAAGGCCAGCACCCCGGGCGCCGCGGGCAGCCACGCGAGCGAGCCGCCCCCGAAGCCGCCGGCCGCGCGGCGCAGTCCGAGGGCCGTCCGGTAGAGGCTGAGCATCGAGTCGGGGTCCCCGCCCTGGCGGTCCGCGGCGTACGTGCCCCAGTCCGCGGGCTGCGGCAGCCACGGGTCGCGCCAGGGCTCGGCGGTCCACGGCAGCGGCACCCGGCACCCGTCGCGCCCCGGGTCGGTGCCGCCGGAGCGGAAGTGCATCGGGTCCTGGATCCGGTCGACCGGTACGTCCGCCTCCGGCAGGCCCAGTTCCTCCCCCTGGTAGATGTACACGGCGCCGGGCAGGGCGAGCGTCAGCAGGGCCGCGGCGCGCGCCCGCCGGGTGCCGAGGGCCGGGTCGGACGGGGTGCCGAAGGCCTTGGCGGCGAAGTCGAAGCCGGTGTCGGCGCGCCCGTAGCGGGTGACGGTACGGGTCACGTCGTGGTTGCAGAGCACCCAGGTCGCCGGGGCGCCGACCGGCGCGTGCTCGGCGAGGGTCTCCTCGATGGAGGTGCGCAGCCGGCCGGCGTCCCAGGGGCAGCTGAGGAAGGAGAAGTTGAAGGCGGTGTGCAGCTCGTCGGGGCGCAGGTAGCGGGCGAAGCGCTCGGAGTCGGGCAGCCAGACCTCGCCGACGAACACGGCCCCGTAGGTGTCGGCGATCGCGCGCCAGGAGCGGTAGATGTCGTGCAGGTCGTCGCGGTCGATGTACGGGTGGACCTCGCCGGTGCCGGGCGGCCAGGGCTCGGGCGGGCGGCCGGCCAGGTCGGGCAGGGCCGGGTCCTTGGCGAGCAGGGCGGCGGAGTCGATCCGTACGCCGGCCACCCCGCGTTGGAACCAGAAGCGCAGCACCTCCTCGTGCTCCCGGCGCACGGCCGGGTGGGCCCAGTTGAGGTCGGGCTGCTGCGGGGTGAACAGGTGCAGGTACCACTCGCCGTCCGGTACCCGGGTCCAGGTCGCGGCGCCGTTGAACTGCGAGGGCCAGTCCCCCGGCGGCAGTTCGCCCCTCTCGCCGCGGCCTGGCCGGAAGTGGAAGAGCTCGCGTTCGGGGCTGCCGGGGCCGGCGGCGAGGGCGGCCCGGAACCAGGCGTGCTGGTCCGAGACGTGGTTGGGGACGATGTCGACGATGGTCCGCAGTCCCAGCGCGCGGGCCTCGGCGATGAGCTTCTCGGCCTCGGCGAGGGTGCCGAAGGCGGGGTCGATGGTGCGGTAGTCGGCGACGTCGTAGCCTCCGTCGGCGAGCGGGGAGAGGTACCAGGGGGTGAACCACAGCGCGTCCACGCCCAGTTCGGCGAGGTACGGGAGGCGGGCCCGGACGCCCGCGAGATCGCCGGTGCCGTCCCCGTCGCCGTCGGCGAAGCTGCGGACGTACACCTGGTAGATGGCGGCCGAGCGCCACCAGTCGGCGGCGTCGGCGGGCAGGGGGAGGTCAGCCACGGGGACTCCTTTCATGGGGGGGGCGGCCGGTCAGCCCTTGAGGGAGCCCGCCGTCAGGCCGCCCATGATGTTGCGCTGGAAGACCAGGAAGATGAGGAGCGTGGGCGCGCAGGCCATGGCGAGGGCGGCGATCAGGTGGTTCTCGGGCACTCCGGTGGACAGGGAGTAGATGCCGACGTTGAGGGTCTGCAGCGCCGGGTCGGGGAGGGTCAGCATCGGCCAGAGGAAGTCCTTCCAGACGCCGACGACCGCGAAGATGGACACGACGCCGAGGACGGGCCGGGACATCGGCAGGACCACGGAGCGCAGGGTGCGCAGGGCGCTCGCCCCGTCGATGGAGGCGGCGTCGAGGATTTCCTGCGGGATGGAGTCGAAGAACCGTTTGAGCAGGAAGATGCTGAACGCGTTGGTGACGGACGGCAGCCAGATGACCCAGGGCGAGTTGAGCAGGTTCCGCTGGATGAGCGGGACGTCGAGGACCGTGAGGTACTGCGGTACGACGAGGACGGCGGCCGGGATCATGAGGGTCGCCAGCATCATGCCGAGGACGGCCTTGCCGAGGACCGGCCGCAGCCTGGACAGCGAGTAGGCGGCGCCGACGTCGAGGACGAGCTGGAAGGCGAGGGCCCCGAAGGCGTAGTAGAGGGTGTTGAACAGCAGCTTGGCGAGGTCCATGACCTTCCAGGCGGCCGTGTAGTTGGCGGTGTGCACGGAGTGCGGCACGAGGGTGGGCGGGACGCGGGCGAACTCCTCGGTGCTCTTGAGGCCGTTGGTCACCATCCAGTAGAGGGGGCCGAGGAAGACGAGGGTGAAGCCGACGACGACCACGGCGAGGACGGTCCAGTAGAGGACCTTCCCCCGGGTGCGGCTCAGTTGGGCGGGGGATATCAGGGTGCGCTCTGCCATGGGCGGGCTCCTGTCAGCTCTCGTTGTCGCGGCTGAGGCGGACGTACAGGGCGGAGAAGCCGGAGAGCAGGACGAGCAGGCACAGACCGAGGGCCGCGGCGCCGCCGTACTGGTTGAAGTTGAAGGCGTACTGGTAGATGAGGACGACGACGGTGGTGGTCGAGCCCTCGGGGCCGGCGCCGCCGGTCAGCAGGAAGGGTTCGGTGAACACCTGCATCGTCGCGATGATCTGCATCAGCAGCATGAGCGAGAGGACGAGCTTGGTCTGCGGAACGGTGACGTGCCAGATCTTGCGCAGCAGTCCGGCGCCGTCGAGCTCGGCGGCCTCGTACAGCTCGCCCGGGACGCCCTGGAGGGCGGCGAGGTAGATCAGGGTCGCGCTGCCCATGTTCATCCAGGTCGACGCGATGACCACCGACAGCATGGCGGTGTCGCCGGATTGCAGCCAGTCCTGCGCCGGCAGGTGGAGGACACCCAGGGCCCGGTTGAACAGGCCGTATCCGGGGTCGTAGAAGTACTTGAACAGCAGGACCGAGGCCACCGGCGGCATCATCACGGGCAGGTAGACCAGCAGGCGCAGGTAGCCCTGCGCGTGCCGGAACTCGTTGAGGACGACGGCGACCAGGAAGGGCAGCAGGAAGCCGAGGACCAGGGCGAGTGCGGTGAAGAGCAGGGTGTTGCGCCAGGCCTGCCAGAAGCCCGGGTCCTGGAAGACGTGACGGAAGTTGTCCCAGCCGACCCATCGGGTGGTGCCGGCCTCCGTTTTCTGGAAGGCCAGCAGGAACTCCCTGACCATGGGGTACCAGGAGAAGAAGGAGAAGCAGAGGACGGCGCCGATCAGGAACCCGTGGGCCGTGAGGTTCCGCTTGAACGCCCGGCGGAAGTCCTCCGCGGCGGTGGCCGGCATCCCGCCCGCTCCTACCGGTTCGCCAGCAGCTGGTTGACGGCTTTCTCCGCCTCGGCCAGGAGCTGCGCGGCGTCGGCGTTCTTGTCGGTGAGGATCCCGGACATCACCTTGTCGAGGATCTTGTAGACCTCCTGGGCCTTCTGCGGCTCCGCCTTGCCGGGTACCGGGTTGTCCAGGAAGGCCTTGAAGTTGGCCACGGGCATGGTGGCGCTCGCGGCCTTCAGCTCGTCGTCCTTCGCCTTGCTCGCGCCGGTGAAGAAGGCGGGCTGCGGGAGTCCGACCGGCAGGCCGTCGGCCTTGGAGCGGTCGTACCGGAACTGGCCCTTGCCGACCGCGAGGGTCTTGAAGTCCAGCCAGGCCACGGCGGCCTTGATCTTGTCGGACGAGCTGCCCTTCTTGATCATGTACCCGTTGCCGCCGGCCAGGGTGGCCGCGCCGCCGGGGAGCGGGCCCATGCCGAAGTTCTCGTACTTGGCGCCGAGCTGCTGGACCATGTACGTGATGTCGTCGGGCGCCGCGAGGAACATGCCGAGTTTGTCCGAGGCCATCTGCTTCTGCAGGTCGCCCCACTTGAGCAGCTGGGTCTTGCCCATGCTGTCGTCCTCCCAGCGCATGGCGTGGAGGTTGGCGGCGATCTGCCTTCCGGTGGGGTTGTTGAAGGCGGCCTTGCCGTCGGCGCCGACGATGTCCCCGCCGAGGCCGTACATCGCGGCCGTGTAGTGCCAGCCGCCGGTGTTCTCGACGCTGTACTCGCCGTAGCCGGCGGTGCCGTTGCCGAGCGCCGCGATCCGCTTGGCGGCCGCCCTGACCTCTTCCCAGGTGCGAGGCGGGGTGTCGGGGTTCAGCCCGGCCTGCTGGAAGAGCTTTCGGTTGACCAGCAGGCCCATCGTGTAGTTGCTGGTCGGCAGGCCGTAGAGCTTGCCGTCCCGCTTCAGGACGCCCAGGACGTTCTTGTCGATGTCGTCGAGCGCGGGCACCGACTGCGGGGTGACGTAGGCGGAGATGTCCTCGGCCCCGTCGTTGTCGAGCACCTGCTGGAGGTCGGTGAAGTAGGCGTAGAACACGTCCGGCTGGGACTTTGCCTTGAGCATCGCGGTGAAGCGCGGGGGCTCCAGGCACTGGCCGGGGGTGGAGCGGCCGTCGATCGTGACGTTCGGGTACCTCTTGTTGAACTCCGCCACGTCCTCCTTCCACTCCTTGAGTTCGGCCGCCTTGGCCGCGGGCGGCATGCAGTCGATGGAGAGGGTGACCTTCGCCTTCGGGTCGAGCGGGGTGGTGGCGTCGGCGGAACCACCGCTCGGCTGCGCTGACGTGCCGTCGCCGCTGCTGCTCGTACCGCAGCCCGCGAGGGCGGTGACGGCGAGGGCGCAGACAAGGGCGGCCGCGGTGTTGCGGAGGAGGCTGGATCTCATCGGTGGTCCCCTTCGAGCATCGGGCAGGAGGCGTGGGGCGAGCGCGGCACACTCAACCACCACCCACAGATGTGCGCAATATCTCGCGCAGATTTCGAAAGAGATTGACATTGCGTTGCCGGACCCGGAACGCGAAAAGGGCTCCGGAGCGTCCTGGTGACGTTCCGGAGCCCTGCCCCGTGCGTGCGGAGCCGGTACGGGCTACGCGCGCGGGGCCTGCGCGGTGGAGCCGCGGACCACCAGCTCGGGCTCGAAGAGCAGCTCTCCGGGCTGTACGGCCGCACCCTGGATCTGCGCGGTCAGCAGCTCGACGGCGGCCCGGCCCATGGCCTCGATGGGCTGGCGGACGGTGGTCAGCGGGGGCTCCGTGCAGTTCATGAACGCCGAGTCGTCGTAGCCGACCACGGAGACGTTCCCGGGCACGCCGAGCCCCCGGCGGCGGGCCGCCCGGACGGCTCCGAGGGCGAGCGGGTCGCTGGCGCAGATGATGCCGGTGACCCCGCGGTCGAGCAGCCGGGAGGCGGCCGCATGGCCCCCCTCCAGCGAGAACAGGGCCCGCTCCACGTGGGCCGGGGGCAGCTCGGCGCCGGCCGCGGCGGCGACCGCCTGGGCGGCCGTCAGCTTGCGCAGGGAGGGGATGTGGTCGGGCGGGCCCAGCACCAGCCCGATGCGCTCGTGCCCCAGGGAGGCCAGGTGGCGCCAGGCCTGCTCCACGGCGACGGCGTCGTCGCAGGCCACGCAGGGGAAGCCGAGGTCCTCTATGGAGGCGTTGATGAGCACCACGGGGACCTTGCGGTCGGACAGCAGCCGGTAGTGCCCGTGCGCGGCGTCGGCCTGGGCGAAGAGACCGCCTGCGAAGACGACGCCGGAGACCTGCTGCTGGAGGAGGAGTTCGACGTAGTCGGCCTCGGAGACCCCGCCGGTGGTCTGCGTGCAGAGCACCGGGGTCAGCCCCTGCTGCGCGAGCGCTCCGCCGATGACCTCGGCGAACGCGGGGAAGATCGGATTCTGCAGCTCCGGCAGCACCAGGCCGACCAGTCGGGCGCGCTCACCGCGCAGCTGCGTGGGCCGCTCGTACCCTAGGACGTCGAGGGCGGTGAGCACGGACTGGCGGGTGGCCTCCGAGACGCCCGGCTTGCCGTTGAGCACCCGGCTGACCGTTGCCTCGCTGACTCCCACCTTCTTCGCCACTTGAGCAAGTCGTCGCGTCATGCGCGCAAGACTAGCGCAAGAAATGCAAGTCGCTTGCGGAGCGGTGGGGCGGCCCCGAGGTCACCCCCGAGCCGCCCCACCACCCGCCATCACTCCTTCGCGCCCTCCGGGGCTACGGCTGTTGGTTGATCCTGAACGTCGAGGTCGTGTTCCGTACGTCCACGGCGTTGTCGCTCGTCTTCAGGTTGTGGATGGTGACCTCACCGACCGCCGGGCCCTGCCCGTCCTCGGGCATCTCGTTCGCCCAGAGTCCGAAACCGGACTTGGCGTCGAAGGCGTCGCCGCTCTTCTTCGCCCCGGTGATGGTGATGTCCTTCAGGATGGTGTCCTTGATCGGGTTGACCGGCCGGCCGCCGATGTACTGCGTCTGGAACATGATGCCGCTGTACGTGGGATCGACGATGTCGACGTTGTTGATCCTGATGCCCTGGAACACCTTCGAGGCCGAGAACAGCCAGATCCCGGGGAAGGTCTGCGCGCCCCAGAAATGGCCGCCGGAGCGGACGATCGAGACGTTCTCGAAGGTCGTCGGATCGGTGCCGAAGCCGTTCATCGGGTACCCGAAGTCCAGCGAGCTGACGGTGACGCCCGAGTAGACGAGGGTGTCGGCGATGTGGATGTTGCGGAAGGTGTTGTTGTAGCCGCCGTAGACGGCCACTCCGGCCGCGCGCCAGGTCAGGATCGTGGTCAGGTTCTCGTACAGGTTGTTCTTCATGTCCGCGCCGCCCGCGTCGATCGCGGAGAACAGGGCGAAGCTGTCGTCGCCCGTGGACCGTGCCTCGTTGTTGGACACGAGGTTGTCCGTGCTGCCGTTCGTCATGTTGATGCCGTCGGCGAACGTGTCGCGGATCCGGGTGTTCTTGATCGTGATGCGGTCGGTGTTGGCGCCCCAGTAGAGGCACACCGTGTGCTCGTTCCAGACGTTGTCGATGGTGATGTCGGTGACGTTGGAGAAGTCGAACACCTTGCCGGGGCCGTCGATGCGCGAGGTGTAGTTGCCGAAGGAGGCGAATCCCGCGAAGGACGAGCCCTTCGCGCTGGCTTCCGCACGCCAGCCGTTGTCGGTGTTGTCCTGTCCGGCCGGGGCGTGGAAGCGGGTGAACCAGGGTCCGGCGCCGAGTACCTGGACCGCCTTGCCGTACACCTGGAACTTGGCGGCCGTCTCGTAGTCGCCCGGCGGCAGGTAGACGCCGACCAGCTTGCCGGTGGTGTCCATGCGGACCTTGTCCAGGGCGTTCTGCACGTCCTGGTGGGTGAAGCCGGCGGGCACGGTGTACGTCGCCGGGTCCGGGTTCGGCGTGACGGCGGCCTGCTCCAGGCTGACGAAGTCGATCGCGTAGCTGGTGGTGTTGGCCGCGTCCTTCTGGAGGCGGATCCTGCTGCCCGCCGGGACGGTCTCGCCCAGCAGCAGGTTGGCCTCGTCGTAGATGTGCCGCGGGGCTCCGGAGCCCGGGGAGTTGCCCGGGGCGGCCTCGGCCCCGTACAGCCAGGCGTACTTCGAGGTCAGCGGCAGGGCCTTCTTGAAGGTGCCGTTGACGTAGACGTCGATGGTGGAGTCGATGCCGCCGCCGCCCGGGGCATCCGGGATGGAGAAGCGGGTGACCAGGGTGTTGGTGGCGGCCCGGGTGGTGAACTCGACGTACTCGCCCGTCGCGTCGAGACGGACGGCCTTGCGGCCGGAGGCCTCGCCCGCGATGTCGCCGATGGTGCGGTTGGGGCCGACGACGGTGGCTCCGCCGCCGACCGCGGCGTCCTCCGCCTCGTACATGTCGAAGGGCATGTTCGCCCCGCGGCCGACGAAGAGGGGTTTGGTGGAGGTGTTGTTCGCGCGCTTGAGCGGGAGTTCGTTGGCGTCGTCGGCGAGCACCGCCTTGAGCGTGTACTTGCCGTTGGCGGCCGGCCAGCTGCCGAGCGCGATCGGGGCGGTCGAGGCGCCGGGGGCCAGGGCCCCGCTGAAGGACCCCGTGAGCGTACGGACTGCTGAGCCCGACGCGTCCTGGAGGGTGAGGGTGATCGCGTGCGCGCCGGAGGCGGCCGCGATGGTGCCCTGGTTGCGGACGGTGACGGTGAAGGCGACGGGCTGACCCGCGGACGGGGCGCTCGGTGACCAGCTCACCGCGGAGGCCACCAGGTCGGAGCTGTCGACCGGGCGGACGACCAGGGGGGAGCCGGTGAAGGTGTTGTTGCTGTCGTTCTGCTCGATGACCGTGTTCGCCTCGTCGACGACCGCGCTCAGCGGGTAGGTGCCGGCGTCGCGCGCGCCGATGCCGGCGGTGACGGTGGCCGTGGCCCCGGCGGCGAGAGCGGGTACGTTCGCCGTGCCCACCGGGCTGCCGCCGAGCTTGAAGGTGACGGTGGTGGCGGCGGCCGGGGCCGGGCCGCTGTTGCGGACGGTGGCGGACAGCGTGACGGAGTCCGATTCGACCGGTGCCGCGGGGGCCGCGCTCAGGCCCGTGACCTGAAGGTCGGGGTTGGGCGCGGGGACGCCGATGACCTGGAACTCGGCGATCTGGCCGCCCGTGGCGCCGGTGTTGGCGGTGAAGCGGAGCTGCACGTCCGCGACGCGGGCGTGCAGCGGGACGGTGACGGTGTTGGCGCCGGACGCCGGGTCGAACACGTAGTCCTTGGCCGCGACCAGGTTCGTGGCGCCCGGGGCGCTCTGCTCCCGGCCGAGGACCTGGATGTTCTGGGTGCGTGCGCCCCAGCTGCTGTCCGGGTTGAGCTTGAGGACCAGGCGGTCGACGTCGGCGTTGGCGCCGAGCTTGACCGTGAGGGTGCTGGGGTAGGCCCCGGCCGCGCTCTCCCAGTAGGTGGAGGTGCTGTTGTCGTTGGCGTTCTCCGCGACGAAGGTGTGGATCACGGAGGACGCGGTGATCGGCTT
The DNA here is from genome assembly GCF_001044425.1 of Streptomyces roseus. GTDB lineage: Bacteria > Actinomycetota > Actinomycetes > Streptomycetales > Streptomycetaceae > Streptomyces > Streptomyces roseus. The sequence continues at coordinate 107,414 of NZ_LFML01000068.1, read as the reverse complement.
GCCGACGGCCAGGTTGGACCCGCCGCCTCCGGTGCCGTTGCGGGTCACGGTGTTGCTGTCGCCGGAACGGTTGCCCGCCGCGTCCTTGGCCCGGACGAAGTAGCTGACGGTGGCGTCGGCCGGCTGGGTGTCGGTGTACGTGGTGGCGCTGCCGGCGACCGTCGTGCGCAGCACGTTGTTCGCGTACACCTCGTAGCCGGTGACGCCGACGTTGTCGGTGGAGGCCTGCCAGGCCAGCTTGACCTGGTCGGCGGCCGGCTGGGTGAGGGTCAGGGCGGCGGGGGCGGTGGGTGCCTGGGTGTCCCCGGTGTCCGCGGCCCGGGTCACGCTGTTGCTGTCGGGCGACTGGTTGCCGGCGGCGTCCCTGGCCCGGACCCGGTAGGTGACGCTCGTACCGGTGGGCTGGGTGTCGGTGTAGGTGGTGACGTCGCCGGCCACGCTGGTGCGCAGCTGGTTGTTCGCGTACACGTCGTAGCCGGTGACGGCGGTGTCGTCGGTGGCGGCCTTCCAGGTGAGCCTGATCTGGCCGGTGGCGGGCTCGGTGTAGGCGAGTTCGGCGGGGGCCGTCGGGGGCTGGGTGTCGCCCGTGCGCGGGCCGTAGATCTCCAGCTCGGATATCTGTCCGCCGGGCTGTACGGAGTTGGCCGAGATGAGGACCCGCAGGTGGCGGGTGGTGGTGGCGTCGAAGGGGATGGTCACCGTGTTGGCGCTCGCCGGGTCGAAGGCGTACGCCTTGGAGGCGGTCAGGTCGGTGAAATCGGTGCCGTTGGCGCTGCCCTGGAGCTTCAGGGTCTGGGTGCGGGCTCCCCAGCCGCCGGGCAGGCGCAGCACCACGCGGTCCACGCGGACGGAGGCGCCGAGGTCGGCCTGGAGCCATTGGGGCAGGGCGTTGTTGGCGCTCTCCCAGTAGCTGGCCGGGCTGCCGTCGTTGGCGTTGGGCGGGAGGTAGGTCTGGGTGCTGCTGCTGGCGGTCAGGGTCTTGCCGAGGGCCAGGTTGGCCGAAGACTCACCGGCGGCGCGCACCTCCAGCTCGGAGAGCTGGGCGGCCTGCCAGCCGGTGTTCGCCGTGACCTCGATCCGGACGTACCGGGTCTGGGAGGCCGGGAAGGTGATGGTGACGGTGTTCCCGCTGCCCTGGCCGAAGGTGTACGTCGCCGAGCTCACCAGGGTGGTGAAGGCGGTGCCGTCGGCGCTGCCCTGGACGGACAGGGTCTCATTGCGGCTCTCCCAGGCCGCGGGCAGCTTGAGCACCACTTGGTCGACGCGGGTGGTGACGCCGAGATCGGTCTGCACCCATTGCGGGACGGCGCCTCCGGCGCCCTCCCAGGCCATGCTCTCCCAATACGTGGACTGGTCGCCGTCGGTGGCGTTGGCGGCCGTGTAGGCGCCGCTGCTGCTGCTCGCCGCGGCGGGGCGACCCGCGGCGATGGCCGGGCCGCCGGCGGCTTCGGCGGTCAGGGCCGGCCATCCCAGTGTCAGCAGGGCCGTGGCGGTCAGGGCGGCCAGCGCCCGTCCTCTCCAGTGGAGCCTTCTCATATGTCCTCGTTCCTCGGCATGATTTTTCTGAACCAGGTGAGACAGGAATTTGCGTCGTGCTGTGCGAGAGTTGCAGAGCTTTGCCGAGTCGTCCACCGCTCTGACCGCACTTTTATGCCGTCATCACTTGCGCAAGCTGGACGCAAATCACGCAAGCCATTTGCGTGCACATGGGAAATTCCGCTTCGGCCGGAGGCGACCTACCGTTGCTGGTCATGCGGTTCCTCCACATGAGCGCTCGGCGCCTCGGGCTGCCCAGACGGGCCGTCTCGCAGATCCTGCTCACCCAGCTGGCCATCGCCGCCGGGGTCGTCGTGCTGGCCACCGGGCTCTTCCTGGCCCCGCTCGGCGCGCAGCTCGACGACCAGGCCATGCGGCGCGCCTTGGCCATCGCCCAGAGCGCGGCGGCGGACCCGTCCCTGGCCGCCGACCTCCTCGATTCCGGGCCGAGCGCCGACAGCCCGGTCCAGGTCGCGGCCGAGCGGATCCGCCGCGCCACGGGCGCCGAGTACGTGGTGGTCATGGACCTGGACGGCATCCGGCGCTCGCACCCCGGCGCCGACCGGATCGGACTGCACGTCTCCACCGACCCGAGCGACGTCCTGGCGGGCCGCGAGGTGATGGAGATCGACGAGGGCACATTGGGCCGCTCCGCCCGCGGCAAGGTCCCGCTCATCGCCGCCGACGGGGAGATCGTCGGCGCCGTCTCCGTCGGCATCGCCTACGACAGCGTCCACGACCGGCTGCTCAGCGCCATCCCGGGTCTGCTCGCCTACGCGGGCGGAGCCCTCGCGGCCGGCGCGCTCGCCGCCTACCTGCTCTCCCGCCGTATCCAGCGCCAGACACGCGATCTGGCCTTCTCCGACATCGCCGGGCTCCTCGCCGAGCGCGAGGCGATGCTGCACTCCATCCGCGAGGGCGTGATCGCCCTCGACGGCGACGGCCGGGTCCGGCTGGTCAACGACGAGGCCGCCCGGCTGCTGGGCCTCGCCCCCGACGCGGCCGCCACCGTCGCCGGGCGCCCGCTGGACGACGTACTGGGCGCAGGCCGCACCACGGACGTACTCGCCGGCCGCGTCACCGGCCGCGACCTGCTGACCGTCCAGGGCCCCCGGGTACTGGTCGCCAACCGGATGCCCACCGAGGACGGCGGCGCCGTCGCCACCCTGCGCGACCGCACCGAGCTGGAACACCTCGGCCGCGAACTCGACTCCACCAAGGGCCTGATCGACGCCCTGCGCGCGCAGGACCACGAACACGCCAACCGCCTCCACACCCTCCTCGGCCTGCTGGAGCTGGGCCTGCACGAGGAGGCGATGGAGTTCGTCACCGAGGTCGTCGGAGTGCAGCGCAGCACCGCCGAACAGGTCACCGAGAAGGTCCACGATCCGCTGCTGGCCGCCCTCCTGGTGGGCAAGGCGACCGTCGCGGCCGAACGCGGCGTCCCGCTGCGGCTCGCCGACGCCACCTTCCTGCCCGACGGCCTCGTCGACCCGGGCGGGCTGGTCACCATCACGGGCAACCTGGTGGACAACGCCCTGGACGCGGCGGCCGGCTCCGCGGCACCCCTGGTCGAGGTCGAGCTGCACGCCGAAGGCCGTACGGCGATCCTGCGGGTGCGCGACAGCGGCCCCGGCATCCCTGCCGCCCGCCGCGAGGAGATCTTCACCGAGGGCTGGTCCACCAAGCAGCCCAAGGCCCACCGCGAGCGCGGGCTCGGTCTCGCGCTCGTACGCCGCCTCGCGGAGCGCCAGGGCGGCACGGCCCGGGCCGGCGAGACAGCGGACGGAGGGGCGGAGTTCTCCGTCGTGCTCCCGGAGGCCCTGCGATGACCGGAACCCCGAACCACGGAATCCGTGACAGCCACGACATGCACGTATTGGTCGTCGACGACGACATGCGTGTTACCCGGATCAACGCGGCGTACGTGGCCAAGGTTCCCGGCTTCCGCGTCGTCGCCCAGGCCCATTCGGCGGCCGAGGCGCTGGCCCGTCTCGACGCCCACCCCGTGGACCTGATCCTCCTCGACCACTACCTCCCGGACGAGAACGGCCTGGACCTCGTCCGCCGGTTGCGCCAGCTCGGCCACCGCACCGACGTGATCATGGTCACGGCCGCCCGCGACCTGGCCACCGTCCAGAACGCCATGCGCCTCGGCGCCCTCCAGTACCTGGTCAAGCCGTTCACCTTCGCGGGCCTGCGCACCCGCCTGGAGGCGTACGGGGCCCTGCGACGCACCCTGGAGACGGGCGGCGAGGCCGAACAGGACGAGGTGGACCGGATCTTCGGCGCGCTCGCCGCCGCCGGCTCCCCGAACGAGCTGCCCAAGGGCCACTCCGCCACCACAGCCGAGTTGGTCCGCCAGGTCCTGCGCTCCGCCGAGGGCCCGCTCTCCACCCAGCGGATCGCCGAGCGCGCCGGCATCAGCCGCCAGACCGCCCAGCGTTACCTCAAACTCCTGGAGCGCACCGGCCGGGTCAGCCTGGCCCTCCGCTACGGCGAGACGGGCCGGCCGGAACACCGCTACTCCTGGCTCCCGTCCGAGGGCGCGTGATCGCGTCATGCGGCGCCGGAACGGGAGCCGTGCTCAGACCGCCCCTGCTCCGGTCAGCGAACGGACCTCCGTCTCCGCGTACTTCGCCTCGCCCGGCTCCTCGGCCGAGGTCACGGTGCCCAGCCAGCCCGCCAGGAAGCCCAGCGGGATCGAGACCAGACCGGGGTTCTGCAGCGGGAAGAACTGGAAGCTCACACCCGGGAAGAGGGATTCCGGGCTGCCGGAGACCACCGGCGACAGGACGACCAGCACGACCGCCGGAACGAGCCCGCCGTACACCGACCAGACCGCGCCCCGCGTCGTGAAACCCCTCCAGAACAGCGAGTACAGCAGCACCGGCAGGTTGGCCGAGGCCGCCACCGCGAAGGCCAGCCCCACCAGGAACGCCACGTTCAGGTCCTGGGCGAGCAGCCCCAGGGCGATCGCCACCGCCCCGATGCCGACGGCCGCGACCCTGGCCACGGCGACCTCGCTGCGCTGGCGCGCATGGCGGCGCTTGAGCGAGGCGTACAGGTCGTGCGCCACCGAGGCCGAGGAGGCCAGCGTGATCCCGGCGACCACGGCCAGGATCGTGGCGAAGGCGATCGCCGCGACGAACGCGAACAGCACCGCTCCCCCGGTCGTCCCGGCCCCGCCGCCCAGGAAGGCCGCGAGCAGCGGAACCGCCGTGTTCCCCGAGGCGTTGGAGGCCCGCACCTCGTCCGGTCCCACCAGAGCGGCCGCCCCGAACCCCAGCACGATGGTCATCAGGTAGAAGCCGCCGATCAGCGCGATCGCCCAGACCACCGACCTGCGGGCCGCCCGCGCCGTGGGGACCGTGTAGAAGCGCGACAGGATGTGCGGCAGCCCGGCCGTCCCGAGGACCAGGGCCAGACCGAGGCTCATGAAGTCGAAGCGAGAGGTCCAGTCGGCCCCGTACTTGAGCCCCGGGCTCAGGAACCGGCGCCCGTGCCCGCTGCGCTCGGCGGCGCTGGTGAGCAGCTGGTCGAAGTCCCCGTGGAAGCGCAGCAGGACGAGCACGGTGAGGGTGACGGCCCCGCCCATGAGCAGCACGGCCTTCACGATCTGGATCCAGGTGGTGGCCCGCATGCCGCCGAAGGACACGTAGACCACCATGAGCGCGCCGACCCCGATCACGGTCAGCGTGCGGGCGGCGGTGCCCGAATCGCCGAGCAGCAGGCCGACGAGGCTGCCCGCGCCCACCATCTGCGCGACGAGGTACAGCACCGAGACGGTGACGGAGGAGGCGCCGGCGGCGATCCGTACCGGCCGCTCGCTCATCCGGGCCGCGACCACGTCGGCGAGGGTGAAGCGCCCGCAGTTGCGGACCAGTTCGGCGACGAGGAAGAGCACGACGAGCCAGGCGACGAGGAAGCCCACCGAGTACAGCAGCCCGTCGTAGCCGAAGAGGGCGATCAGGCCGGAGATGCCGAGGAAGGAGGCGGCGGACATGTAGTCGCCGGCGATGGCGAATCCGTTCTCCATGGGGGAGAAAAGCCTCCCGCCGACGTAGAACTCCTCGGCCGAGCCGTGCCGGTTGCGGCTGACCCAGGTGGTGATGCCCAGGGTGACCGCGATGAAGAGGCTGAACAGGATCAGGGCGAGCGTCTGGTGTTCTGTGGTCACCGGCCGGTCCCCCGGCTCTGGTTCCGGTTCCGGTTCCGCTCCTGGTCGCGTTCCTGCTCGAAGACCGTCCAGCGCAGGTCGAGCGCGGCCCGGTCCCGGCGCAGCCGCGCGTGCCGGGAGTACGCCCAGGTCAGCAGGAAGGTGCTGAGGAACTGGCCGAGGCCGGCCAGCAGGGCCACGTTGACGGCTCCGAACACGGGCCGGGCCATGATGCCGGGGGCCGTGGTCGCGGCGACCACATAGGCGACGTACCAGAGGAGGAATCCGGCGGTCGCGGGGACGACGAATCCGCGGTAGCGGCTGCGGACCTCCTGGAAGGCGGCGCTGCGCTGCACTTCGAGGTAGATGTCGGACGCCCCGGGCGCGGCCCGGCCACCGGCGGCCGGTCGCGGGGGCGGCGGCTCCCCGCCCTCGCCCTCCCCCCAGCCGACGGCGAGCGCGTCGTACCAGGGGTCGTCGAGCCGGATCGTTCCGGCATCGGGACCTTCGTGCTTGTCCACCGAACTCTCCTTGTCCGCTGCCGCATTGGCCGCGTGCTCACAAGGATGTGCGGTATGGACGTTTTCCGGACTGGTGTCCCGGTGCTCTTCACTCCAACAGGTGATGGAGTGAAGAGCACCGGTGTGCGGTGACGCCGGTGTGCGCTCCGGTCAGGCGTCGATGCGCGAGCGGTCCAAGGTGGCCGCGGAGCTCGTGATGAACTCCTTGCGCGGCGCCACCTCGTTGCCCATGAGCAGGTCGAAGACCTGCTCGGCGGAGTCCAGGTCGCCGATGTTGATGCGGCGCAGCGTGCGGAAGCGGGGGTCCATGGTCGTTTCCGCCAGCTGGTCCGCGTCCATCTCGCCGAGACCCTTGTAGCGCTGGATCGAATCCTTGTACCGGACGTTCTTGCGCTGGAATTCGAGCAGGGTCTGGCGCAGCTCGTTGTCCGAATACGTGTAGACGTACTTGTCCTGGCCCTTCTTGGGCTGGACGAGCTCGATCCGGTGCAGGGGCGGCACCGCGGCGAACACCCGGCCCGCCTCGACCATCGGGCGCATGTACCGCTGGAAGAGCGTGAGCAGCAGGCAGCGGATGTGCGCGCCGTCGACATCGGCGTCGACGAGCAGGACGATCTTGCCGTACCGCGCGGCGTCGATGTCGAAGGTCCGCCCCGAGCCCGCCCCTATGACCTGGATGATCGCGCCGCACTCGGCGTTCTTGAGCATGTCCGAGACCGAGGACTTCTGGACGTTCAAGATCTTGCCGCGGATCGGCAGGAGCGCCTGGAATTCCGAGTTCCGCGCCAGCTTGGCCGTACCGAGGGCGGAGTCGCCCTCGACGATGAAGAGCTCGCTGCGCTCCACGTCGTCGCTGCGGCAGTCGGCCAGCTTGGCCGGCAGCGAGGAGGTCTCCAGCGCGGTCTTGCGGCGCTGTGCCTCCTTGTGCTGGCGGGCCGCGATCCGGGTCCGGGCCGCCGCGACGATCTTCTCCATCACGGCGCGCGCCTGCTGCTTGTCGTCACGCTTCGTGCTGGTCAGGAAGGCCTTGAGCTCCTTGGCGACCACGGCCGCGACGATCCGGGCGGCCGCCGAGGTGCCGAGCACCTCCTTGGTCTGGCCCTCGAACTGCGGCTCGGCCAGCCGGACGGTGACGACCGCCGTCATGCCCTCCATCGCGTCGTCCTTGACCACGTCGTCCTCGGCGACGCGCAGCAGCTTCGCCGAGCGGAGCACCTCGTTCACCGTCTTGGCGACCGAGCGCTCGAAGCCGGTGATGTGGGTGCCGCCCTTGGGCGTGGCGATGATGTTGACGAAGGACTTGACCTGCGTCTCGTACCCGGTGCCCCAGCGCAGGGCGATGTCCACGCCGAGTTCGCGGGTGACCTCGGTGGGGGTCATGTGGCCGCGCTCGTCAAGGACGGGGACGGTCTCCTTGAAGGTGCCCTGGCCGCTCAGGCGCAGCACGTCGCAGACGGCCTTGTCCTGCGCGAGGTAGTCGCAGAACTCGCTGATGCCCCCGTCGAAGCGGAAGGTCTCCTCCGTCTTGCCGGCCCCGTCGATGGCGCGCTCGTCGCGGACGACGAGGGTCAGGCCGGGGACGAGGAAGGCGGTCTGGCGGGCGCGCTGGTAGAGCGTCTCCAGCGAGAGCTTGGCGTCCTTCAGGAAGATCTGCCGGTCGGCCCAGTAGCGGATCCGGGTGCCGGTCTTGCCCTTGGCGACGCGCTTGGCCTTGCGCAGGCCGTTGGCGGGGTCGAACGGGCTGTCGGGGCCCTGCTCGGTGAACATGCCCGGGACGCCGCGGCGGAAGCTGATCGCGTGGGTGGAGCTGTTGCGGTCCACCTCCACGTCGAGCCGGGCGGAGAGGGCGTTGACCACGGAGGCGCCGACGCCGTGCAGGCCGCCGGAGGCCGCGTACGAGCCGCCGCCGAACTTGCCGCCCGCGTGCAGCTTGGTCATGACGACCTCGACACCGGACAGCCCGGTCTTGGGCTCGACGTCGACGGGGATGCCGCGGCCGTTGTCGCGGACCTCGACCGAGGAGTCCTCGTGGAGGATCACCTCGATGTGGTCGCAGTAGCCCCCCAGGGCCTCGTCGACGGCGTTGTCGATGATCTCCCAGAGGCAGTGCATGAGGCCTCGGGAGTCGGTGGAACCGATATACATGCCGGGGCGCTTGCGGACGGCCTCGAGGCCTTCGAGGACGAGCAGGTGCCGCGCGGTGTAGTTGGAGCCGTCCCGGTCTGCTCCGGACAGCAGCGCGCTGGAAGGCACGGACGTGTCGGCGGTCACGCAGTTCGCTCCTCGCTGAATTTCTTTTTCTGGCCCTGTCGGGCGCAGGGTGGCTCGGTTGCCCGTCGAAGGGTACCGAGGCCTGGTAGAGCCGATGCAACGCCACCCTCGCGCCTTCATCAGCCTAGTGCAGGACCGCACGGGTGTTCGATCCCCCGGGCGGGTGAAGCAAACATCACGTTCCCTTCCAGGCATGAACCATTTAGTGTTCGGGCACGTCCTCATGAACAACCCGGCACTCAGCCGGGGAGGACGGAACTGCAACAAGCGAACGACTGACAACGCGAAACCGTAAAGCAACGCAATACGGCTCCTTCGCCGCCAACCGGCAGCAGCCGGCCAGCTTCGGAAGGAAGTTTCGAGGAAAAGCCGCGAGCGGGAACGTTTTCGGCCTGGTTGGATGTTGACCCTGGTACGACAGCTCGTCGAGCTAGAGAAGAGGCGACGTGACTACTGTTCTGACACCCGCGACCCCGCTGACGGCCGCTGACCGATGCGACCGTTGCGGCGCCCAGGCATATCTGCGCGTCGTCCTGCTGAGCGGCGGTGAACTGCTGTTCTGCGCCCACCACGGGCGTAAGTTCGAGCCGGAACTCAAGAAGATCGCCGCGGACATACAGGATGAGACCGAGCGGCTCACGTCCGCTCCGACGGCGAATGCCGACACCGAGGACCGCTGACACAAGGCCTGTACCTCGCATCCGACGAGCCAGGACCGGCCAGGCCGGTCGACGGGCGGCACCCCTGAGACCCAGGGGATGCCGCCCGTCCTCATGTCCGGCTACCTCCGGTTACGTGTGGCTACGCTCGGTGCGACCGGCCCGGAGCGGCTGGCGGCCTCCGGTCCGCCGCTCTCCGGCCGGAGGGCCCGCGGCACCCCGGAGCTCTCCGGCCACATACCCCTGTACGGGCCGTGCGGCCGGTCCGGAGCCCCTCTGGCCACCCCACGCTACGTCTTGGCCGTCGCCTCGCCGCGGAGCCGCCTGGGCGGCCGCCACGAAGCCGGTGAGCGGCGCGATCTTCGTGTACACCCCCGGGCTGTCGGGGCGCCCGCAGCCCCGCCCCCATGACACCAGCCCGATGAGCTTGCCCTGGGCGCCCAGCGGCCCGCCGCTGTCCCCCTGGCAGGCGTCCCGGCCCCCGTCGCGGTGGCCCGCGCACACCATGGATTCGGGCCGGTACTGCCCCTCGGCGTCCCCCGGGTAGGCACGTCGGCAGACGTCGTCGGCCAGCACCGTCACGCGTGCGGCGCGCAGCGCGTACGCGTAGTCGCCGAAGCCGCTCGTATCGCCCCAGCCGTACACGACCGCCTCGCCGCCCGCCGCGTAGCCGGGATGCCCCGCGCCGGCCAGGGGGAGCACGTAGCCGGCGGGCACGGCCTCGGCCAGCTCCAGTACTGCCAGGTCCCCGGCATTGCTGCGGACGTCGTACGCAGGGTTCACCCGGGCCGAGCTGACCGGGATCTCACGGCCCTCGGCCGCGCGCAGCTCCGTGCGCCCGGTGATCACCCGGAAGTCGCGGACGGACTCGATCGAGCCGCCCAGCACCTGTCGGCCCAGGCAGTGGGCCGCGGTCAGCACCTTGGTCGGGCCCACGATGACGCCCCCGCAGAACTGGCCGCCCCGCGTACCCCCGAACCGGTCACGGCTGGCGAGGGCCACCACCCACGGGCTGTCGGCCGCCCTCACCGGCCTCCCGCCGATCACCACGCTGTCCGCGGCTGCGTGCGGCGCTTGGGCCAGCGGCGCCGCGGCCGCTCCCGCCACCAGGGTCAGCGCGCCCGCCAGAGCACGGGAAAAGGGACGACGCATGAGGCCTCCTGACTCTGAGTGTGCATGACTCCACCCAGAGTGGGACGCCAAGTGGCCGTGCGCACCCGCGCACGGCCACCTCCACCGAGCCCTCGGCCCGCGGTCCCCGGTCCGGCCGGTGCGGCTGTCAGTCCAGGTAGTCGCGCAGGACCTGGGAGCGGGAGGGGTGGCGCAGCTTCGACATCGTCTTGGATTCGATCTGGCGGATCCGCTCGCGCGTGACGCCGTAGACCTTGCCGATCTCGTCGAGGGTCTTCGGCTGGCCGTCGGTGAGGCCGAAGCGCATCGAGACCACGCCCGCCTCGCGCTCGCTGAGGGTGTCGAGCACCGAGTGCAGCTGCTCCTGGAGCAGCGTGAAGCTCACGGCGTCGGCCGGGACGACCGCCTCGGAGTCCTCGATGAGGTCGCCGAACTCGCTGTCGCCGTCCTCGCCGAGCGGGGTGTGCAGGGAGATCGGCTCGCGGCCGTACTTCTGGACCTCGATGACCTTCTCGGGGGTCATGTCGAGTTCCTTGGCCAGCTCCTCCGGGGTGGGCTCGCGGCCCAGGTCCTGGAGCATCTGGCGCTGCACGCGCGCCAGCTTGTTGATGACCTCGACCATGTGCACCGGGATGCGGATGGTGCGGGCCTGGTCGGCCATGGCGCGCGTGATGGCCTGCCGGATCCACCAGGTCGCGTACGTGGAGAACTTGTAGCCCTTGGTGTAGTCGAACTTCTCGACCGCACGGATCAGGCCCAGGTTGCCCTCCTGGATCAGGTCCAGGAAGAGCATGCCGCGGCCGGTGTAGCGCTTGGCCAGGGAGACCACGAGGCGGAGGTTGGCCTCCAGCAGGTGGTTCTTGGCGCGGCGGCCGTCCTCGGCGATGATCTCCAGCTCGCGCTTGAGCTTGGGCGCCAGCTTGTCGGAATTGGCCAGCTTGTCCTCGGCGAAGAGGCCCGCCTCGATGCGCTTGGCGAGCTCGACCTCCTGCTCGGCGTTGAGGAGGGGGACCTTGCCGATCTGCTTGAGGTAGTCCTTGACCGGGTCGGCGGTGGCGCCGGCGACGGCGACCTGCTGGGCGGGGGCGTCATCCTCGTCGTCCGAGATGACGAAGCCCTTGCTCTCGCCGCCGTCCTCTTCCTCTTCGCCCTCCGCTTTGACCGCGCCGGGGCCCTCCTCGGAGGACTCCTCCTCGCCGGCCTCGTCGGCGTCCTTCTTGCCGGCGGTCTTCTTCGCCGCCGTCTTCTTCGCCGCGGTCTTCTTGGCGGGGGCGGCCTTCTTGGCCGCCGTCTTCTTCGCCGCGGTCTTCTTCGCGGCGGGCTCGGTTCCGGGCTCCTCCGCGGGAGCGTCCACGGCCTCCGGATCCATCGTCTCGGCCTCGGGTGCCGCGGCGGCGACGGGTTGCGCGGCCGTCGTCTTCGCCGCGACGGTCTTCGTGGCCGTCCGCTTGGCCGGGGTCTTCGCTGCGACGCTCTTACGGGTGGTGCGCTTGGGCGACTCCGCGGCACTGACCATCAGCGTCACACCCTCTTCCTCGAGGATCTGGTTGAGGCTGCGCAGAACATTCTTCCACTGGGTCGCAGGAATCTGGTCAGCCTCGAAGGCCCGACGCACGTCATCGCCGGCGATCTGCCCCTCGGCCTTGCCCCGCTCGATGAGCGCCATCACAGACTCGGAATCGGCGATCTCCGGCGGGAGCGTACGGGATGTGCTGGCCGACACGAACAACCTCTCGGAACGATGGAAACGGCTTCCGACCCCGGCCGGATGGTGCTGGACCGGAGCCGACGACCACCGACTGGGGATGGGCCGGGGGCGCGGGCAGGGGCCGGGGAGCTGCACAGCACCCGCAAGGGCTGCTGTCTTCCCTCCGTCGGCCATCACCTCTCTAGGTCATCGTTCGACCTCGCGGAGTGTTACGCCCCAATCTTCGTGGCCCGAGTCACACCCCGGCCGCCCGACCGCCCCGGCGCCCGCCCCGCCGCCCGTCCTCGCCTCAGTGCTCGCGCGGGGCGGGGACCACGCGCTCGACCTCCGGGTGGACCATCAGCAGCTGGCGCATGGCGGTCTCGGCGCCCGTCGCGTCGCCGGCGGCGAGGGCCTCGACGATGCGGGCGTGGTGCGCGACGCAGGTCTCGCTCGGACGGTCGCAGGCGATGATGGGGCTGCCGGAGACCTGGAGCGCGGAGGAGACGATGCCGGAGAGGTGCTCCAGCATGCGGTTGCCCGCGACCTGGATGAGCAGCGCGTGGAACTCGTTGTCGGCGCGCGTGAAGGTGATCGCGTCGCCCTGACCGAGGGCGTGGCCCATGATCTCGACCATGTCGGCGAGGCGCTGCTGGAGGTCCGGGCGGCCGTGGCCGGCGGCGAGGCGGGCCGCGAGGGGCTCGATGGTCCAGCGGAGCTCGCCCAGCTCGCGGCGCTGGTCGTCGCGCTGGGGGCCGAAGGCCCGCCACTCGATGATGTCGGGGTCGAGCAGGTTCCAGTCGGCGACCGGCCGGACGCGGGTACCGACGTTGGGGCGTGCGCTGACGAGGCCCTTGGCCTCCAGCACGCGCAGCGACTCACGGACCACCGTGCGGGAGACCTCGAAGCGCTGGCCGATCTCCTCGGGGACCAGGGGCCGGTCTGCGCCGAGGTCTCCGGAGACGATCATCTGGCCGAGCTGCTGGACGAGTTGGCCGTGCAGTCCGCGGCCGCGGCTGCCTGCCGCGCGGCGGCCGACCCGACTCAACTCGACGTCGGCGCCGTCCCAGTGGGGCGCTGCGACGCGGTCGGTCCCGGAGGCCTCCGCGTAGGGGTAGCGGTCGAGTTCGCCCGGGCCGGCGAGGCCGGAGTCGGCGTGGCGGGCGGCGGTCATCATGGTCTGCGCAAGGGTACTCACGAATCCTTTGTCGGCCGTGCCCGGATGAGCCTTGAGGTCTTTGGTGAAAAGCACACGAAAGGGTGATCGGTGCCACCTACGCAATTGACGACTTATCGTAAAGAACCGGGCTCTTTGCGGGGAGTTGTGGTCCGGTTCATGTGATGTGGACGCGATCGGTCGCCTTCGGACTTTCTCCGGTACGGCGGCGATCACCATCGGTCCTTTACCAACGGACGCGACTGCGCAGTCCTGTGAACCCATAGGCGCACAACAGGACCATCAGCGACAACAGCAGGGCCGTCCCGACGGGTTGGGCCAGCACCCGCAGGGCGCCCAGGACCAGGCGGTCGGCCTCGGGGGGCCACTGCGCCCAGGCCAGACCGCGCAGCCGGGCCGCGAGCCCGCTCGCCGCGTAGGCGGACGGCCCGTCCAGCGCCTTGCGGACGAGCGGGACTACGAGGACTGGTACGGCGAGCACGGCGGCCAGGCCCGCGACCGCGGACCGGAAGACGCCGGAGGCCAGGACGCCGGCCCAGGCGCAGCCGATGAGCAGCCCGGCCCAACTCACGGCGGGAGCAGCCCATTGCGCGGGCGCGCGCAGCGGGCCGCGGTCGAAGACGAGCTTCAGGGCGGCGGCGTCGGCGGTGACCGCGAGGGCGCCGAAGACCAGGGCGAGGGCGGCGCCGACCGCCAGCTTGGCGGCGAGCAGGCCCATGCGGCGCGGCACGGTGCCCCGGTCGGCGGCGAGAGCGGGGTAGCGGTACTCCTCGCCGAAGGCCAGGGCGCCGAGCAGCCCGGCGCCGAGGGCGGCGGGGGGCAGGGGCAGCTGCTTCGGCCAGGCGGCGAGCAACCGGTTCTGCGGGGTCCCGCCGACCCGGGCCAGTACCAGGGCGGTGACCACGGAGACGGCGACGACGGCGGCCGCCGTGAGCAGCGGCGTGGCGGTGCCGAAGACGCGGCGCAGCTCGTAGCGCAGTGGCCGCAACGGTCCGCCCACCCGACGCACCGCGGAGGCCGGCCGCATGCTGCGCGCGGCGGCGGCCGCATGCGCCTGGGTGGCGGCGGTCGCGTGCGCCTGGGTGGCGGCGGCCGCATGCGCCTGAGCGGCGGCGGTCGCGTGCGCCTGAGCGGCGGCGCCATCCGGCTCGGTGCGCGCTTGGGGCACCGGCGGTACGGGCGGGCAGGGCGCGCCGGCGTCCCCGGTTTCGTCGGCGAGCTGGTGGACCAGCACGCCGTGCCGGAACGCCGCCTCCCCCACCTCAGCACAGCTGCTGCCGTACACCGACAGGCGGCTGCCGCTCTCCTCGACGATCTCCACCGCGCGCTGGGCGGCCCGCGCCTCCCGGCCGAGTACGTCGGCCAGCCGGGCGGCGTGGGGGCTACGTACGGCAACCCGCGGTCGCAGCCGGGTCCGGGCGAATTCGGCCGCGTCCTGGTCGGCGATGAGCCGGCCCGCCCTGATGCTGACGACCCGGTCGGCGTTGCCGGCGGCTTCCTTGGCGTCGTCGGTCGTGAAGAGCACCGCGCCGCCGAGGGAGGCGTGCCCGCGCAGCAGCCCGTGGAGCCAGCCGCGTTCGCGGGGGGAGAGTCCGACGGCGGGCTCGTCGAGGAGCAGGGTGCACGGGTCGGCGAGCAGGGCGGCGGCCAGTGCGACCCGGCGTTCCATGCCGAGCGAGAGGGAGCCGAGCCGCTGGTCGCGCAGGCCCGCGATGCCGATGACCTCCAGCATGGTGTCGGCCCGGGAGGCCGGCACCCCGGCAGCGGCGCACAGCATCCGCAGCTGGCTCAGGACGGTCCGCGAGGGGTTGCCGGGCACGTCCCCGAGCAGCACGCCGACCTCACGGCCGGGATGCGGGATCCGGTGCAGCGGGCGGCCGCGGAAGTAGGTGACACCGCGGCCCGGTTCGAGTTCGAGCATGAGCCGCAGTGCGGTGGTCTTGCCCGAGCCCGGTTCGCCGAGGAGCGCGGTCACGGTTCCCGGGCGGGCCTCTAGGGTGAGGTCGTCCACCAGGGGTGGGAGGTCTCGGCGGGGTGTGCTGGTGAGTCCGATGGCCTGGAGCATCGCTTCTCTCGCGGGGGGTGAGACCGCTCTGCGGCAATGTGAGTACCGCAAGCAAGATAACGCGATATGTCCGATTTTCGGGGTAGCTGGGACGCGGTCGCGTCCGTGTCGACGCGTCAGACTTCGGGGCGCAGCATCGGCGGGTTGAGCAGGTTCGCTCCGCCGGCCCGGAACAGCTGGGCGGGCCTGCCGCCCTGACGGGTCGTCGTCCCCCCGGCCGGCACCAGGAACCCGGGGGTCCCGGTGACCTTGCGGTGGAAGTTGCGGGGGTCGAGGGCCACGCCCCACACGGCCTCGTAGACCCGGCGCAGCTCGCCGACGGTGAACGCGGGCGGGCAGAAGGCCGTGGCCAGCGAGGAGTACTCGATCTTGGAGCGGGCCCGCTCCACGCCGTCGGCGAGGATCCGGGCGTGGTCGAAGGCGAGCCCCGCGGCCTCCTGGTCCGAGGCGGCCAGGAGTTCGTCGACGGGGGCCCAGCGGGCGCTGTTGGCGTCGCCGCCGGCCCGGGGCGCGGGCAGGTCCGGAGCCAGGACCAGGTGCGCGACGCTGACGACGCGCATGCGCGGATCGCGCTTCGGATCGCCGTAGGTGGCCAGCTGTTCGAGGTGGGCGCCGTTGTCCGCGCCCGGCTCGGCCGGGTCGTGGGCGCACAGGCCGGTTTCCTCGGCGAGCTCGCGGGCCGCGGCCGCGGCCAGGTCCTCGTCGCCGCGGACGAAGCCGCCGGGCAGGGCCCAGCGTCCCTGGAACGGCTGCTCACCCCGCCGGACGACGAGCGCACAGAGCGCGTGGCGCCGCACGGTGAGCACGACCAGGTCGACAGTGACAGCGAAGGGCGGATAGGCCGACGGGTCGTAGGGCGACATGCCGCGATCATAGTCGTCTGCCTGACGATAAACAGAGCTTTGGTGACCACGGCAGCCACGACTGCCCGGCTACCCGCCGAGTTGGAGCGCATCGGCCGCCTCCTCCACCATGCCGAGGCCGAGCCGGCTGATCCGGACGGCGAACGGTTCCCCCGCGACCCGCAGGTCACAGAAGCGCAGGGCGCCGAGCGGAGCCCCGGGCAGCGGCACGACGGCGACCGTGCCCGCGGGAGCGTCGGGACGCAGTCCGGCGAGCGCGGTCAGCGCATGCACTCCGGCGGCCGCGGCCACCGCGGCGGGGCGGCAGGCCGCCGGATGCGGAAGCGGCGCGCTGCCCGCGGTGCGCTGCTCGGCGGCGTACATCTCCGGCAGCCGGTACCCGAAGCTGTCCGCCGCGTCCAGCAGGCCCCTCAGCAGCCCGGCGGCTTCGTTCTCGAAGCCCGCCTGGGCGAGGCCGGCGACCGCGACGGCGCTCTCGTGTGCCCGCACCGCTCCGGAGCGGTGGCCGAAGGGGTTGTGACCCGGCTCCCGGTTCGCCATGCTCCGCAGCCCCCAGCCGGAGTCCATGGCGGGGGCGCCGAGCAGGCGGGCGAGCTGCTCGGCGCGGACCCTGCCCAGCAGCCCGGGGGCGAGCCGGCCGCCGCCGAGCAGTCCGGTGTCCAGAAGGTGGGCGGCGGCCCCCGTCAGCCGGGGCAGCGGCCGCCCGTCGGGGTGCAGGGCCGCGGCGGGCCGCCCGCCGTCCGGACCGTCGATCCAGAACCCGTCCCCGAACCGCTTGCGCAGTGCTGCCGCCCACTCCCGCCACTCCTCGGCGCCGGGCCGTCCGCACCCGTCGAGCAGGTCCGCTCCGAGCAGCGCGGCCCGGTGGGCGTGGGCCTGGGTCTCCAAGCGCCGGGGCCCGGGATCGGGATCGGCCAGGAGGCCGTCCGGCCCCAGGGCGCCGCGCAGCCATTGCAGGCACCGCTCGGCCGCGGGGAGGAGCCGGGCCACCTCCTCCTCGGGCATCCCCCAGCGCCGGGCCTCGGCGAGCACTGCCGGGAAGGCGAGGGTCGCCTCGGTGCCCGTGCACCCGGGCGGCAGCTGCGGCCCCGCCCCGCGCAGGGGACCGGGGATCTTCCCGGCGTCGGGCCCCCGACCGCGGGTCTGAGTCCGCCCGAGGGTGCGCAGCGTGGCCGCGGCGAGGCCGGTCCCGAGCGGCAGCGCCATCCGGGCCGCCCAGAGGGATTCCGCCGGAGCCAGCCCGAGCCGCCACGGCACTCCGGCGGCGACGAAGGCGTCGGCGGGCTCCTGCGGATCCCGCATCAGCAGGGCTCCGAGGTCCTCGACGCTGCGGCGGAACCAGGCCTCGACCCGCGGGTCGTCCCCTTCGGCCCGGGCTGCGGCCAGCGGATTGGCCACCTGCCCGGCCGGGGCCCGGGACACGCGGTCCTGCACGGTCCGCAGCTCGATGGTGCGGGACTCGCCCGGCCCGAGTTCCAGCTGCCAGCGCAGCAGTCCCGCCGAGGCCAGAGCGTCGTCGGGCGCCGGCTCGGCGGCGGTGACGGCCTGGGCCTCCCCGCTGCTCCAGCGCAGCCCTGCGGCGTGCACCCCGGCAGGCAGTTCGGGCCCGGCCCGGCCGGCGGCCACGGCGGCCAGCTCCGCCAAGTCGGTGCCGAGGAGCAGCTCCACGGGCAGCCGCAGCGGCCTGGTCGTGAAGCTGCGCACGGTGATCCGCTCGGTGCCGTCCGCGTGCCGCACCCGCTCCACGCCGATGTCGGGGTCGGGCCCCGGCTCCGCCCCGGTACGGACGGTCGCGGTGAAGGCGGCCCGATCGGAGCCGAGGCTGCGCCCCTGGACGGCGACCGGATCCCGACCCCCGACCCGGAGCACGCACCGCGAGAGCAGTCGGCGCCCGGAGCGGTAGATCCCGTCGATCCCCCGCCCGGTCAGCTGGCCGTGCTCCGGCGAGATGACCAGGCAGGGCGCGGCGACGCAGATGACGGCGCCGTGCGCGGGCGGCAACTCGGTCCTGGGGGCGGGCGGTACGGAGGGAGCCATGGGTCGCCTTGTCTGGGCTGTCTGCGCTCCGGCCTGTGTCGCTGGGTGGCGGCGCGGCCGGGCCCCCGCCACCCTCCAGCTGAACGCCCCCGCCCCCGCCCGGGTCACGGGCCCCGGTGGCGGCTGCGCCCGTACTGGGCCGTGCCGGTGACGCCGCCTCAGCCGCAGGGCACTCGCGGCGGCGCCCCGGAACCACCCCGAGCACCTCCCGGCGCCCCGGCCCGTGCCGGGGCCGCGGTCGCGCTCGCGGTCCCGGCTCACTGGTCGCTCCCCGCGGTGGGCCGGGGCTCCCGGCGGGGCTGGGTGCGGCGGCCCGGCGGACGGGTCGTGGCGGCGGCACGCCGTCGACGGGGTTCCCGCCGCCGGCGTTCCTCCCTGAGGCAGGCCCGCAGCCCCTCTGGGTCGATGCCCTCGTTGCAGGCGTGGTGGAGCAGCTGCGCGAAGCGGTAGTCGGCGTCGGCGCGCAGGGCAAGCCCGAGGGCGATCCGGGCCGTCGGCTCGTCCCCGGTGGACCACGACACCCAGCCCGCGAGCGTGAGCGGGGCCGCCGCGTGCTCGCCGTAGGCCCCGACGCAGCGACGGGCCAGCGCCCGCCACAGCCGCAGGGCGGGGGCCGCGTCCTCGCCCTCCATCCACTCGGCGGCGACATCCCGGATCTCCCGGTCCTGGAGGCCGAGGATCACGGTGGCGGCCTCGTCGTGCCCGAGCAGCGCGTCGTCCCAGTCGTCGGCTCCCGGCCCGCCCTCGACGGGCGGGGCGAGGGTCATCCGCCGCATCAGGGCCCGGGCCAGCGTGACCGTCTCCGCGCCCACCTCCTCGCGGGTGGCCCCGTCGAGGATCTTCGGCACGAGGGTGGCGGCCCCCCGGTCCAGGGCCCGCTCCATCTCGGCCGCCGCTCCCCCGCGCAGTGGCGTCATGCGACCCTCGATCTCCCGGAGCGAGCCCCTGACCTGGAGTCCGGCGAAGGTGGCCGTCGCCGCCATCACCGAGGTGCCGGTCGCGGCCAGCGGGCTGCCCTCGGCGGGGCAGCACCGCTCGTCGGGGCAGCAGTAGGACCAGTACCGGCCGCCGGAAATGCACAGTGCCTCCATCACGGGCACGTCGAGCGCGCCGCATGCCAGCCGGACGCGCTGGGCCAGCGGTCGCAGCCGGGTCATCACCCGCTGCGCGCTCTCGCCGTCCGCCGGGTCCTGGCAGAGGAAGACGACGATGCCGTCCGGTTTGGCTTCGCGCCGCTCGCTGCCCCGAACCAGGCATTCGGCGACCTGCCGGGCGGTGTCCTCCCATTCCGCCGGGGCTGACGGGATGCCGACGCGGAGCCGGCCGCCGAAGCGGCCGCCCTCTCCGTGCACGGTGACCATGACGAGTGAGTCGGTCGGGTGGAAGCCGAGCATGTACGGCAGCGCGTCGGCGAGTTCGGCCGGGCTGCGCAGGGTGATCCGGGGGGCATGGGCGGGTCCGGACGCGCTGGTGGCGGGCCGGTCGGACGGGATGCGTGGTTCGCGGTCGTTCGTCATGCCCCGACGGTCCCGCGGACGGTCGGATCCCGAAAGCCCTGTGGATAACTCTTGAACCTTCAACATCCACAGGCCCGGGGCGCCCCTTGACGGGACGCCGCAGCCACCGGGTTCCATGGGTCCATGACCACAGAACCCGTCTCGTTCGTACCCGCTGGTGAGGTCAGCCGGCCGTCGCCAGGATCAGTGGAAGGACCGGTCCGCCCCCCGCCTGGCGGATCAGGCGGGCGGCGACCGCCAGGGTCCAGCCGGAGTCGGAGAAGTCGTCCACGAGGAGGACGGGCCCGGGCGACTGCGCCAGAGCCGCGGTCAGCTCCCCGGAGACGGCGAAGGCACCGGCCAGGGCCCGCAGGCGCTGGGCCGAGTTGCTGCGCCGCGCCGCGTGCGCGCCGTCCGCCCCGGTGTACGTCAGGGTGCCCAGGTACGGGAGGCGGCCGATGCGCGCGATCCCCTGCGCCAGGGAACCCACGAGCTGCGGCCGGGTGAGGGAGGGCACGGCGACGACGCCCACCGGCCGGGCGGAGGCGTCCGCCACCCCGGGGGCCCAGCCGCCCGCCGAGCGGGCCCAGTCGGCGAGGACGGCCACGGCGGCGTTCAGCACGTCGTCGGGGACCGGCCCGTCGGGGGCGTTCTCGGCGAGCAGCGGGCGCAGCCGGTTGCCCCAGCCGATGTCGGAGAGCCTGCCGAGGGCCCGCCCGGTGGAGCACTGCTCCCCGGCCGGGATGCGTCCCTTGAGGCTGACACCGAGCGCGGCCATGCCGGTGGGCCACATCCGGCGCGGCTCCACCTCCACCCCCGGGCGCTCCAGTTCCTTCGTCGCGCCGGTCAGGGTCTCGGCCGACACGGAGGAGTCGGCCCAGGCGCCCGCGCAGTTGTCGCACCGGCCGCACGCGGCCGCGCCCTCGTCGTCCAGCTGGCGGCGCAGGAACTCCATCCGGCACCCGGAGGTGCTCACGTAGTCGCGCATGGCCTGCTGCTCGGCGGCGCGCTGGCGGGCGACCCAGGCGTACCGCTCGGAGTCGTACGTCCACTCCCGGCCGGTGGAACTCCACCCGCCCTTGACCCGCTTGACGGCCCCGTCGACGTCGAGCACCTTGAGCATCGTCTCCAGCCGCGTGCGCCGCAGCTCCACCGCCGCCTCCAGCGCGGGGACGGACAGCGGCCGCCCGGCGTCGGCGAGGGCCGCCAGGGTCTGGCGTACCTGGGCCTCCGGCGGGAAGGCGGTGTCGGCGAAGTAGCGCCAGATGGCCTCGTCCTCCTTGCCCGGCAGCAGCAGGACCTCGGCGTGCTCGACCCCGCGCCCGGCGCGGCCGACCTGCTGGTAGTAGGCGATCGGGGAGGACGGGGAGCCGAGGTGGATCACGAAGCCGAGATCGGGCTTGTCGAAGCCCATGCCCAGCGCCGAGGTCGCGACGAGCGCCTTGACCCGGTTCGCCTGGAGGTCGTCCTCGGCCTGCAACCGGTCGGCGTTCTCCGTCTTGCCCGTGTACGAGGCCACCGGGAATCCGCGCTGGCGCAGGAACGTGGCGGCTTCCTCGGCCGCGGCCACGGTCAGCGTGTAGATGATCCCCGAGCCGGGCAGCTCGTCCAGGTGCTCGGCGAGCCAGGCCAGCCGGTGCGCCGCGTCCGGCAGCTCGACCACGCCCAGGCGCAGGCTCTCCCGGTCGAGCGGGCCGCGCAGCACCAGGGCCTCGCCGGCCCCCGTGCCCAGCTGCTCCGCCACGTCCGCGGTGACGCGGGCGTTGGCGGTCGCGGTGGTGGCCAGGACCGGGACGCCGGGGGCGAGCTCGGCGAGCATGGCCCGCAGCCGGCGGTAGTCGGGGCGGAAGTCGTGGCCCCAGTCGGAGATGCAGTGGGCCTCGTCGACCACGAGCAGACCGGTCGTCGCCGCCAGCTTGGGCAGCACCTGCTCGCGGAAGTCCACGGAATTGAGGCGTTCGGGGCTGACGAGGAGCACGTCGGTCTCGCCGCGCTCGACCTCCCCGTAGATCGCGTCCCACTCCTCCGGGTTGGCCGAGTTGATGGTGCGCGCCCGGATCCCCGCCCGCGCCGCCGCCTCGACCTGGTTGCGCATCAGTGCCAGCAGCGGCGAGATGATCACCGTGGGGCCGGATCCGCGCCTGCGCAGCAGCGCGGTGGCGACGAAGTACACCGCCGACTTGCCCCAGCCGGTGCGCTGCACCACCAGGGCCCGCCGACGCTCCTGCACCAGGGCGGCCACGGCCTGCCACTGGTCCTCCCGCAGCCTCGCCCCGCTCCCGGGGGCGCCGACGAGCTCAGCGAGGATGGCATCGGCTTCGGTGCGGAGCTCCAGGTTGTCCATGCCCCCATGCAACCGGATGGCACGGACAATCGGCCAATTCACCCACCGTGAGAAGGTCGTCGCGGACCGTCCACGGGTCGGACACCCGCTCCACCCGGCCTCGACCTCATGTCCGAAGGGGTGTTTCCGCTGGTGCCGGCGCTTCGGCCGGAGTCGGATGCGTCATCTTCGGCTCGACGGGGCAAGGATATGAACGGCATACCGGCGAATTCCGGTCGGCGGCGCCAATTGCTCGTTGCCGCATGCTCGCGGGCCACGCGAGAATTGGGCTGCCCCCGCTCGGCTCGACGGCGCTCTTCCGGGCCTCGCAGCGGCGCGCCCGCTCGACAGCTGTGCCCGTCCGCGGGCGTGTACCCGAAGGGAGGACCGTGACCTTCGGATTCGCCCCGCCTTCGACGTCGTCACTGACCACGGCGGCCGGCATCGCCAGCCGGCACGGCAGACGGCTGGAACCCGCCGAGTGGACGGCGGCCGGCGTCCCCTTGCTGCGCGACCCGCGCGAGGTCGTCAGCGGGCTGCACTCCCGGCACGCTCCGGTGCCCTCGACGGCGGTGATCGCCGTGCTCGGCCCCGAGGAGCGACTCGTCGCGAGCGCCTCCTTCGCGCAGGGATCGTCCTCGGCCGACGGCTGGGAGTACCGCAACGCCCTGCTCGCCGCCCTGCGCCGGGTCATCCCGCACGACCTGCGGCGCCGGAGCCCGGTGCGGACCGCCGTGCTGCTGTACTGCCGCGAGGGTGACGAGCGGTGGACCGAGGAGGACGGCGCCTGGATGTGGGGGCTGCGGGACGCCTGCACCCTGCACGGGCTGCGCTGCGGCGCGTACATCACGCTGACCCGCGGCGGCTGGCAGGTGCTGGGCGAGGGCCGGGGCGGCCGGCATCCCGGCTCCCACTCGCGACCCGAGCGCCTCGGCGACGCGGTGGCCGACTTCCCCGCGGTGAGCCTGCGCACCGGCGGCGGCGCCGGCGAGGTCATCCGGCGCCGTACCGCCGCGCGCTGAGGGCTCCTCGTACGCCGGCTCCCCTCCGGTGCGCCGGAGCCCGCCCGCGCATAGTTCCCGTACGCGGGAAGCCCTCACGGCCGTACACCCTGGATCGGGCGTACGGCTGGTCAGGCATCGGGCTTCAGCGGGGCCGGTCCGGCCGGCCCCGCCCCTCGCCCGCGCCGGACACGGGGCGTCAGACGCCCGTGCCCAGAACGGAGTTGACCTGCTGCGGGTCGCCGCACACGATCAGCAGCGTGCCGGCCCGCGCGAGCGCGGTCGGCAGGGCGGCGGCGGTGGCGCCCGCCGGTCCGCCGTTGACCGCGAAGACCACGACGGGACGGCCCGCGGCACGCCCGGCCTGCGCCGCGTCCGCGTAGAAGACGTCGTCCCCGGCGTCGTGCAGGGCCCAGTACGCGGCCTCGCCGAAGGACAGCTCGTGCGCGGCCCACGGGTGCGGGTCGCCGGTGGTGAGCACCAGGACGTCACCCGGCGCGCGCCCGGTGTCGAGCAGCAGGTCGACGGCCTCTTCGGCCGCGTCCAGCGCACCCTCGGCGGAGGCCGGGATCAGCTGGACCTGGGGCACGGCCGCGGAGACGGACGGTGCGGTGGGGGCTGCGGGTCCGGGGGTGGCCTGCGGCGCTCGCTGCGCGGGCGGTGCGGGCCGGGGAGCCCCGCCCGTACGGCTCGCCGCCGCGGGGGAGGGACCGGGGCGCCCGGGCCGCGGAACGGCGGCGGGACGCGGACCAGGTACGGGGCGAGGGGTCTGCGCGGTGCGGCTCGCGGCCGGCGTGACGCGGGGACCCTGGGCACTCTCGTGAATCTGAGGCTCCTCGGGGGTGAGAGGCAGGAGTTGATGTCTATCAAACACCGGTACGAAACGTACCGGCCGGTGGCACGTGGGTGCGATCAGAAATCGAAGCCGAGTTGGCCTCCGTTTTCCAGCTCCGTCGCTTCCTCGCTGCGCCGCACCTTCTTGAGGTGCCGCCACCGGGGCAGCCCGTCGAGGTACGACCACGAGAGCCGGTGGTACGGGGTGGGTCCCAGCTCTTCCAGTGCGGCCCGGTGCACCGGCGAGGGGTATCCGGCGTTGTCCCCGAAGGCGAACTCCGCGCATCCACCGCCCTGTCGGCCGAGCTCGGCCATCATCCGGTCGCGCCTGACCTTGGCGATCACCGAGGCCGCGGCGACGGCGACGCAGGACTGGTCACCCTTGATCACCGTACGGACCCGCCAGGGCACGCCGAGATAGTCGTGCTTGCCGTCGAGGATCACCGCGTCGGGCCGCACGGGCAGCGCCTCCAGGGCGCGCTCCGCGGCGAGCCGCAGGGCGGCCGTCATCCCGAGCGCGTCGATCTCCTCCGGGGAGGCGTGCCCGAGGGCGTAGGCGGTGACCCAGTCCTCCAGGACGCCGAGGAGCGCGTCGCGTCGTTTCTGGGTGAGCAGTTTGGAGTCGGTGAGACCGGCGGGCGGCCGGCGCAGACCGGTGATCGCCGCGCACACGGTGACGGGACCGGCCCAGGCCCCTCGTCCGACTTCGTCTACCCCGGCGATGACCTTGGCGCCGGTGGTTGCACGGAGGGAGCGTTCGACGGTGTGGGTGGGTGCTTCGTACGGCATGGCGCCAGCAAGGGTACGCCGCCCCGCGCCGCCTGCACACCCCGCCCCGGGTGGAGTCCGTACGGCGCCTCACGCCGTGAGCAGCGGCACCGTCACCTGATCGGTCAGTTCCGTGATGCCCCTATCCGCCCATTCGCTTCCGCACACCTTCGCGCGGTACATCATCACGGCCACAATGGCGTCGGTAACGAGCGGATCCTCCATGTCGGCGCGCACGCCCCACCCCTCTGTCACAAGCCGGAAAAGTTCCGTGATGAAGCAGGGGGTGGGCTCGTGCAGCCCGGCCCGGACCACGTCGCGAAACCGGCCCGCGCGCCCGTGGTCGCATTCGTGAATGACACAACCGGAGGAGATAGTCCCGGACCGATCCGCAGTCTGCGATCTCTCCGATCGGGGGTGAGCGCAGTTCCAGCCGCCGGTGCTCCGCTGTTCCAACGGCTCATCGAGGACGGGCCGTTCGAGTCCCGGGCCGCGCCCGCGGCCGAAGGGCGACCGGGCGCGGCCCTGATGGTCAGCGCCGCCTCCCCCACCGGCATCGCTGGCCTGGCCGATCTTCGTCCGCACCGACAGCTCGAACGTCTCGGGCGTCCCGCGGCCGCTACTCGATGCGGCTGTGGAAGGTGCCCAGGCTCCGGCACACCTCATAGGGGGCCGTCACCGGGCGCTCGCGCAGGATCTGCCGGGCCCGGTATTCGCCCAGGCTGACCGCGTACCAGGGGACCGGGCCGCGCCTCGACAGGTCGTCGTTGATCCCGCGCAGGGCGCAGGAGCGGCGGGGTTCGGGCAGCCGGTCCAGCGCGGGCACGGCGTCCGCCGACAGGTCCTGGAAATAGGCCAGGTCCAGCTTGCCGGACTGCTCGAAGCGGGCCACGTTCGTCTCGGCGACCATTCCGTCCGGGGACAGCAGCCCGAAGGCGAGAACGGCGGCGGCCATGCTCGCCGCGACCGCGCGCGGCAGCAGACGGGCACCGAAGGCCCCTGCGGCCATGATCAGTACGATGACCAGCCCGAGCCAGAGCTCCATCGCGGCCACCGACACGCGCAGCCGCGTCAGCCCGTACGCGTCCACGTACAAGTCCATACGGCGCAGCGCGGAGGCGACCACGACCAGGGTCAGCGCGCACAGCGTGCCGAGGACCACGCGGACGAACCGGCGGTCGCCGGCCCCGGCGCGCGGGGCCCAGCGCAGGGCGAGCGCGATCACGGCGAGGGTGAGCAGGGTGGCCCAGAGCAGTTGCCAGAAGCCCTGGCGGGCGTACTCGGCGTAGGTGAGCCCGGTGCTCTCCAGGACCTTGTCGTAGCCGCCGAACAGGACCGCGAGCTGGACGGCGTTGAAGCCGGCGAAGAGCAGGTCGAGCACGATGAGCGGAAGCGCCCATTCGATGCGGGAGCGCGGTTTTCCGGACGCGATCCGGACCCGGTCCCAGCGCGAGGGCGCGGCGGCGGCGCGGGCGGCGGCGAGCGCGAGGACGACTCCGAGCAGGAACAGCAGGACGCGCACGGGGCCGTCGCCGAGGGAGATCTCGGGGGTGAGCCCGTCCAGCAGGTCGGCGAAGGCGGCGTCGGCGGAGGCGAACAGGGTGCCGAAGAGCACCAGCAGGACGAGGGCCACGGCAGTGGCCTTGACCACCGGCAGCCAGCGGGCGCGGTCGACCCCGCTCCCGCGCGAGCGCAGTCCGCTCCAGGCCCAGCGGATCCCGAGCACGCCGGAGTCGACGAAGCCGAACGGGCTGAGCAGGACACCGGGCCAGGTGCGGCTGCCGTGCAGGGCCAGCGCGCCGAGCAGGACGGCGGCGAGCAGCGCGAGGGCGGAGGGCCAGTCGGCGTCGCGCAGCGCGGGTATCCCGAGGAGTGCGACGCACCCCAGGGCCCAGGTCACGCTCCAGGCCCGCGCGCGGCGCCGGGCCGTGCGGGCGGCGAGGTAGGCGCCGATGACGGCGGGCACGGCGGCCATCAGCAGTCCGAGTCCCAGCCCGTCGCCGAGGAACAGGCCCGAGGCGAGGCCGGCTGCCATGGCGGCGAGGAGCACGGCGGTGGACACGGGCGCGGCCGGAGCCGGCCGGACGGCCTCGACCCAGGCGGGCGGCAGGACGGACCAGGCACCGGAGGCGGCCCGCTGCCGGCGCACCTGGTAGGCCTGCCAGGCCTTGGGATCCCAGCCGTCCGGCGCTCCGCCGCGGACCGCACCCGCCGCCTGCGCCGGGGCGAGGCCGGACGTCGGCGCCCCGGCCCGCCCCGCCAGGTGCGCTCCGCCGGCCCCTTCTCCGGTCCCGGCCGCGCCCGGTTCCGTGCGCGGCGGAGCCGGCGGTGCGGGATCGGCGGGTGAGCCCCCGCTCACGCTGTCGGGCTCGCCTTCGGTGTGGTCCGGCATCGGGTTCCCCTCCCCTGTCGGCCGCCCGCGTCGTCACGACGGCGGCGGCGGAGCGGACAGGTTAGGCCCGTGACATGCGAGTTCAGCCCACGGGGAAGGCCCCTGTGGCAGGACCGTGACAATCGCAACGGCCCCTGCCTCGCGGAGCCGGGGCGACACGGGGCAGGCTGAACGCTGCGGACACCCCTAGTGCGCGGCCGTCTCCGGCAGCCAGGCCGGCAGGGCCTCCGTACGGGACAGCCAGGCGGCCGGCAGCGCCGCGTCGCCCCGTGCCCCCAGTACCCCGCCCACGATGGCGCAGGTCGTGTCCACGTCCCCGCCCACCTGCGCGGTAGTCCAGAACGCCCGCTCGTAGTCGTCCAGCGACCGCGCCGCCGACCACAGGGCGAAGGGCACCGTGTCGTGCGCGCTCGTCCGCCGCCCGCAGCCCAGCACCGCCGCGACGGTGGTCGCATCGCCGTAGTCCAGCATGTCGCGCGCCCGCCGCAGCCCCGCCCCCACCGCGCTGCGCGGCACCAGCGCGATCACCCCGTCCAGCAGTTCGCCGGCCTTCGGCGGACCCGCCGGATCCGCCGCCAGCGCGGCCGCCGCCGCCACGGCCATCGCCCCGCAGACCGCCTCGCGGTGCTGGTGCGTGGTGTAGGCGGAGATCTCCGCCTGGTGCGTGGCCTGCTCCGGATCATCGGCGTACCAGGCGCCCAGCGGAGCGATCCGCATCGCCGCGCCGTTGCCCCACGAGCCCTGCCCGTTGAACAGCTCGGCGGCCAGCGTGCGCCAGTCCTCGCCCTCCCGGATGAGGCGGAGCATCCGGTTGACGGCGGGCCCGTAGCCGCGGTCGAAGTCGTGGTGGTGGGCGAAGGAGCTCGCCAGGGCGTCCTGGTCGATGCGCCCGTGCGCGGCGAGGACGGCCACCACCGAGCAGGCCATCTCGGTGTCGTCGGTCCACTGCCAGGTGCCGGTGCCGGCGGGCAGCTCGCGGCGCTTGAGGAGGGGGTAGTTCACGGGGACGAAGTACTGGGAGCCCAGGGCGTCACCCAGGGCCAGCCCGCGTAGGCTGGCCAGGGCGCGTGCGTAGCGCCGTTCGGAAGCGGAGTCAGCGGTCATCCCGCGCCACTTTAGCCGTCCAGGTCATAAGGCTCCGGTGTGGTCCACCTCTCAAACGGGCGGTCCATACGGTAGCGCCCGTCCGGCCCCGGCAGGAGCACCCGGTATTCACCGTTCCCGGGGTTGGACAGCGCCTCGAACTCGGCCACCGACCAGTGGAACCACCGCATGCAGAACAGCCGCATGGTCAGCCCGTGCGTCACCAGCAGCACGTTCGGCGGGTGGTCCGGCGCCTCGAAACTGCGGTACAGGCTCTCCAGGAACGATCCGACCCGGTCGTAGACGTCCGCACCGGACTCGCCCTGCGCGAAGCGGTAGAAGAAGTGCCCGTACGCGTCGCGGTAGGCCTTCTGCAGGCGTACGTCGTCCCGGTCCTGCCAGTTCCCCCAGTCCTGCTCCCGCAGCCTCGGCTCCTCGCGCATCCGCACCCGCGCCGGGTCCAGCCGCAGCTCCCGGAAGGTCTGGAGGGTCCGGCGGTACGGGGAGACGTACGCACTGATGGCCTCGTCCCCGAACAGCTCGCGCAGCCGTACTCCGGCCTCCGCGGCCTGCTCGCGGCCCCGGGCGGTCAGCCGAAGGGCGTGGTCGGGCTCCCGTTCGTACACCGTGTCGTCGGCATTGCCCTCCGATTCCCCGTGCCGGACAAGGACGATGCGCCGTGGTCGTGCCATCCCCCGACCCTATGCGGCGGCCGGCGGGCCGGGCACCCGGGCTCGCCGGTGGGCCCGCCGATCGTCGTACGGTCATACCGTCCAGGAGGGTTCGAGGTCGACGACGTCTCCGGTGAGGGCCTCCACGTCGGCCTCGGTCTGGGCGCGCAGCGAGAGCCGCTCGACCCGCTCCTGGCGGTACTTGCCGTGCTCGGCGGCGGCATGCCACATCGACAGGACCAGGAACTCCCGGCCCGGCGCCTCCCCGAACAGGCCCCGAATCATTCCGGGTGAGCCGGCCATGGCCGGATTCCACACCTTCTCCTGCATGAGGGCGAAGTGGTCCACCCGCCCCTCCCGCACCCGGGTGTGGGCGACCCGCACGACGTCCGCGTCGGTGAAGCGCGGCTCGAAGCCGGTCTTCACGTCGAAGCGGTGGTCGAAGAGCGTGACCCGCGCGTTCGTGTAGGTCCCGGTCTGGGACGCGGCCAGCCGGTCGTGCGAGCGGGCCATGAACGAGTCGTAGAACGAACGGCTCTCCCAGAACGCGAAGACATGCGCGACCCCCTGCCGCCCCCGGCTCCATCCGCCGCCCTGTCCCCGGAATCCCGGCTCGCCAGGCAGCCCCGCCCATTTGCGCTGCCCACGCTCGAACCCGCGTCGGTCCGTCACCGTGCAGCGAATCCACTTGACCAGCACCGCGCCATCGTACGGGCCCGGCGCGGCCCCGGTCAGTCCCCAGCGCGGTTGATCCGCACCAGTTCCTCCGCATCCCGCCCGGACAGCCGAAGCCCGAACTCCCGGTCGAGCAGCGCGAGGAGCTCACCGGGGTCGGCGGAGCGCCGCTCGACCCGCCCGTCGGCGTGGAGACGGGTGAGCTCCCGCCCCACGAGCGCCCGGCGGACGGGGTGGCGGACGGAGTCGCCCGGGTGCTGGACGATCACCCGCCCGACGAAGACGGAGCGGGGGTGGGTGGAGCTGTAGTGGTTCAGCAGGACGTAGTCGACGGGGTGGTAGCGCTGCGGGGAGAACGCGTACAGGTCCCGCCAGGCGCCCTCGCGCAGGATGGACAGCGCGAGGATGCCCTCTTCCTCCTCGCGGACGGCGTACGTCCACTCCCCCTGCATCACTTCGGCACCGGGCCGCGCCAGCGGGACGGGCTCGCGCGGCCCCTGGTGCCCGAACCCGGCGTCGCACAGCCAGGGTTCACCCTCGACGGTGACGACGAGGACGGCGTGCGTCACCGCGAGCAGGGTGTCCCCCCGGGTGCGGTTGCGGGCGCCGCGCCCGGAGACCTCGAAGCCGATCCGCTCCAGAGCAGCGGCCAGCAGCGAGTTCTGCTCGTAGCAGTAGCCGCCGCGGCGGCCGTGCACGAGCTTCTCCTCCAGAGCCTTGACGTCCAGCTCGACGGGGCGGCCGAGCAGCACGTCCAGGTTCTCGAAGGCGATGGCACCGGTGTGGGCCCGGTGCACTGCGTACAACGTCGCGAGGTCCGGCCGGAGTTCCCCGTCCTCCCCGACCGGTCCGTCGTATCCGATCCGCGCCAGATAGGCGTCCAGATCCAGCAGTTCACCGCTCCACATGTCTCCCCCGTCTCCCGTCCGCCCCAGGCGCCGTCCCGGCTCCCGGCACATCCCCGGCGGCGCTCGTCCGCCCGCACCATGATCTCCTCGACCACCCCGCGCACCAACCCCGCCCCGGCCAGGACCGGCCGGCGTCGTCGCTCCCGTCGGGATACGCCGAAGCGGGGACCGGCACGACGTGCCCGTCCCCGCTTCGTCAGCCGCTCAGCGAGCGGTGCTCAGCCGTGTCAGCTGCAGCCGCTGGTGGAGCCGCAGCCCTCGCAGATGTAGCAGGAGCCGGCGCGCTGCATCTTCGTACCGCAGGAGAAGCAGAGCGGGGCGTCGGCGGAGACGCCGAGCTGCATCTCGACCAGTTCGGCGCTGGAGTGCGCCGTCTTCGGGGCCTGGACCCCGGCGACCGCGACCGGCTTGGGGGGCGCCGGGACGGCGGCCAGCGGGGCCGACTGGGCGAGGGACTCCGTGTCGAGGTCCTCCTCCAGCGGCTCGTACGAACCGGTGTCCAGGTGACGCTGGCGCTCCTCGGCGGTGTGGATGCCGAGGGCCGAGCGGGTCTCGAAGGGCAGGAAGTCCAGCGCCAGGCGGCGGAAGATGTAGTCGACGATCGACTGCGCCATCCGCACGTCCGGGTCGTCCGTCATGCCGGCCGGCTCGAAGCGCATGTTCGTGAACTTCGAGACGTACGTCTCCAGCGGGACGCCGTACTGCAGACCGACCGAGACGGCGATCGAGAAGGCGTCCATCATGCCCGCGAGGGTCGAGCCCTGCTTGGACATCTTCAGGAAGACCTCGCCCAGGCCGTCGTCCGGGTAGGAGTTGGCGGTCATGTAGCCCTCGGCGCCGCCCACCGTGAAGGAGGTGGTGATGCCCGGGCGGCCCTTGGGGAGGCGCTTGCGGACGGGGCGGTACTCGATGACCTTCTCGACGGCCGCGCGGATGGTGTCCTCCGCCTTGGCGGTGACCTCCTCCTTCTCCTCTTCCTTCTTCTTCGCGGAGAGGGGCTGGCCGACCTTGCAGTTGTCGCGGTAGATCGCGAGCGCCTTGACGCCCATCTTCCACGCCTCGAAGTAGATCTCCTCGATCTCCTCGACGGTCGCCGTCTCCGGCATGTTGACCGTCTTCGAGATCGCGCCGGAGATCCAGGGCTGGATCGCGGCCATCATGCGGACGTGGCCCATCGCGGAGATGGAGCGCTCGCCCATCGCGCAGTCGAAGACCTCGTAGTGCTCGGTCTTCAGACCGGGGGCGTCGACGACCACGCCGTGCTCGGCGATGTGGGCGACGATCGCCTCGATCTGCTCCTCCTGGTAGCCCAGGCGGCGCAGGGCCTGCGGGACGGTGCCGTTGACGATCTGCATCGAGCCGCCGCCGACGAGCTTCTTGAACTTGACCAGGGCCAGGTCCGGCTCGACACCGGTGGTGTCGCAGGACATCGCGAGACCGATGGTGCCGGTCGGCGCGAGGACGGACGCCTGGGAGTTGCGGAAGCCGTTCTTCTCGCCGAGGCGCAGGACGTCCTGCCAGGCCTCGGTGGCCGCGGCCCAGATCGAGTTGTCCAGGTCCTCGGTGCGCGGCGCGACGGCGTTGGCGTCGGCGTGCTGCTTCATGACGCGCTTGTGCGCCTCGGCGTTGCGGGCGTAGCCGTCGTACGGGCCGACGATGGCGGCCAGCTCGGCGGAGCGCTTGTACGCGGTGCCGGTCATCAGCGAGGTGATCGACGCGGCGAGGGTGCGGCCGCCGTCCGAGTCGTACGCG
Source organism: Streptomyces roseus (assembly GCF_001044425.1). GTDB lineage: Bacteria > Actinomycetota > Actinomycetes > Streptomycetales > Streptomycetaceae > Streptomyces > Streptomyces roseus. The sequence goes on along the minus strand of NZ_LFML01000068.1, from coordinate 75,405 downwards.
TGGCCGGTCGCCATCAGCAGGGCACCCAGGTTGGCGTAGCCGATGCCGAGCTGGCGGAAGGCGCGGGTGTTCTCGCCGATCTTCTGCGTCGGGAAGTCCGCGAAGCAGATCGAGATGTCCATCGCGGTGATGACGAGCTCGACGACCTTGGCGAAGCGCTCGGCGTCGAAGGACTGGTTGCCCTTGCCGTCGTCGTTGAGGAACTTCATCAGGTTCAGCGAGGCGAGGTTGCAGGACGTGTTGTCCAGGTGCATGTACTCGCTGCACGGGTTGGACGCGGTGATGCGGCCGGACTCGGGGCAGGTGTGCCAGTTGTTGATCACACCGTCGTACTGGATGCCCGGGTCGGCGCAGGCCCACGCGGCCTCGGCCAGCTTGCGGAAGAGGGCCTTGGCGTCGACCTTCTCGATGACCTCGCCGGTCATGCGGGCGCGCAGGCCGAACTCGGTGCCGTTCTCGACGGCCGTCATGAACTCGTCGTTCACACGGACGGAGTTGTTGGCGTTCTGGTACTGGACGGACGTGATGTCGTCACCGCCCAGGTCCATGTCGAAGCCCGCGTCGCGCAGGGCGCGGATCTTCTCCTCTTCCTTCACCTTGGTGGCGATGAAGTCCTCGACGTCCGGGTGGTCCACGTCCAGGACGACCATCTTGGCCGCGCGGCGGGTGGCGCCGCCCGACTTGATCGTTCCGGCGGACGCGTCGGCGCCGCGCATGAAGGAGACCGGACCGGAGGCGTTGCCGCCGGAGGAGAGGAGCTCCTTGGAGGAGCGGATGCGGGAGAGGTTCAGGCCGGCGCCGGAGCCGCCCTTGAAGATCATGCCCTCTTCCTTGTACCAGTCGAGGATCGACTCCATGGAGTCGTCGACGGCAAGGATGAAACAGGCGGAGACCTGCTGCGGCTGGGGCGTGCCGACGTTGAACCACACCGGGGAGTTGAAGCTGAAGATCTGGTGCAGGAGGGCGTAGGTCAGCTCGTGCTCGAAGATCTCCGCGTCGGCCGGGGACGCGAAGTAGTCGTACTCCTCGCCGGCCTTCGTGTAGGTCTTCACGATGCGGTCGATGAGCTGCTTGAGACCGGTCTCGCGCTGCGGGGTGCCCACCGCACCGCGGAAGTACTTGCTGGTGACGATGTTGACCGCGTTGACCGACCAGAAGTCGGGGAACTCGACGCCGCGCTGCTCGAAGTTCACCGAGCCGTCGCGCCAGTTCGTCATGACGACGTCACGGCGCTCCCAGCTCACCTCGTCGTACGGGTGCACGCCGGGGGTGGTGTGGATGCGCTCGATCCGCAGGCCGCTCTTGGCGGTCTTGGTCCCCTTGTTCCGGGAACCTCGTGCCGAGCCGCTCGCCGTCTCTGTCATGCCGCTTCCTCCCATATGCGGGCAAAAACGCCCTAAAGTGCCAGCGTTATTCCGCGGCACTGCCTGTCTTGTATCTACGTTTCCTCGCCTGACCGTCCCGGGCCGCGGCCGCACCGCGCTGCGGCCGCCCGGTCAGTCGGCGGCGGAGGCGGGCACGGGGACCGCGGGGGTCCGACCGGGCTCGCACTCTTGGGGGTGAGGCCGCGGCACGCGGAGTTCCGCGATGGCGGTCTCGAAGTCTTCGAGGGTGTCGAACGCCTTGTAAACGGACGCGAACCGCAGGTACGCGACCAGATCGAGCTCCTGCAACGGGCCGAGTATGGCCAGACCCACGTCGTGGGTGGTCAGCTCGGCGCTCCCGGTGGCGCGCAGCGCCTCCTCGACCCGCTGGCCGAGCTTGGCGAGGGCGTCCTCGGTGACCGGCCGTCCCTGGCACGCCTTGCGCACGCCGGAGATGACCTTGGTACGGCTGAAGGGTTCGGTCACCCCGCTGCGCTTGATCACCATCAGCGAGGCCGTCTCCACCGTCGTGAAGCGACGGGAGCAGTCGGGGCACTGACGGCGCCGGCGGATCGACGTGCCGTCGTCCGTGGTGCGGCTGTCGACTACGCGGCTGTCGGGGTGCCTGCAGAAGGGGCAGTGCATGGTTCCCTCACCCTCCCTCTTGGCACGACTGGATCACCTCGCGGCGCCCCTGAACGACCGGAACGGGTCCAGGTCGGGGGCTCGTGAAGCAGCCACCAGCATATGCGATCCCACGGACCCCGGAGGACCCGGGGACCACAACTTCTGGGCGGCAGCGCTCATCCAACCACTAGATCTTGGGTTGTGGTGGATTTACTTCGCTCCGCGTGTCGCCCCGCGCGGTGCCCCGACGAGGCCGTTTCCGGTGCCACACTGGGCGCGGGACCGGAAGGCGGCGATCCGATCGGGAAGGGTACCGTAATCACCGGACGCCGGACCGAACCCGCGTTCGCCGGACCGATCGTCTATACACCCCTTGATATGCCCAGCACGGACGATCCGCGATTTTTCACTCGAACGTGTGTTTGGCGCAACCTTTCGAAAGCAACTACCGTTGTCCAGCTAGGGAGAACATTTCGAGAGGGGCCGCCGACGTGACCACCACCGCAGACAGTGCCACCATCACTGCCCAGAACCGCTCCCAGAGCCGACTCGAGCCGGTGCATGCCATGAACGACGCAAGTCTGAACCCGGAGACGGAGCCCGCGCGCCCCGCGCGCTCGCTGCCAGGGCGACCTCCGGGCATCCGCGCCGACAGCTCCGGACTCACGGACCGGCAGCGCCGGGTCATCGAGGTCATCCGCGACTCGGTGCAGCGGCGCGGCTACCCGCCGTCGATGCGGGAGATCGGCCAGGCGGTCGGCCTGTCCAGCACGTCGTCGGTGGCCCACCAGCTGATGGCCCTGGAGCGCAAGGGCTTCCTGCGCCGCGACCCGCACCGCCCCCGGGCGTACGAGGTCCGGGGCTCGGACCAGCCCAGCTCGCAGCCGACGGACACCACCGGCAAGCCCGCCGCCTCGTACGTGCCGCTGGTCGGTCGGATCGCGGCCGGCGGCCCGATCCTCGCCGAGGAGTCGGTGGAGGACGTGTTCCCGCTCCCCCGCCAGCTCGTCGGCGACGGTGAGCTCTTCGTGCTGAAGGTCGTCGGCGACTCGATGATCGAGGCCGCCATCTGTGACGGCGACTGGGTCACGGTCCGCCGCCAGCCGGTCGCCGAGAACGGCGACATCGTGGCCGCGATGCTCGAAGGCGAGGCCACCGTCAAGCGCTTCAAGCGCGAGGACGGCCACGTCTGGCTGCTCCCGCACAACGCCGCCTACCAGCCCATCCCCGGCGACGAGGCGACCATCCTCGGCAAGGTCGTCGCGGTACTGCGCCGCGTCTGACCCCGCGCCCCTTCCTAGCCAACCCCCGGGACCCACTGCGCCGGTCCCGGGGGTTGTTTTGTTCTGCGCGCAGCCGGCCGCAGCGAGCGGCCGACGCAACTACTTGCCGTCCGCCTGAGCGGCGGCGTCGATGGCGGCCAGCGACCGGCGGACCTGATTGCGGTCCGTGGTGTACCAGAAGTCCGGCAGCGTGGCCCGCAGGAAACTCCCGTACCGGGCCGTGGCCAGCCGGGGGTCCAGGACCGCGACGACGCCCCGGTCGCCGGAGGCCCGTACGAGCCGGCCGGCACCCTGGGCCATCAGCAGCGCCGCGTGCGTGGCCGCGACGGCCATGAAGCCGTTGCCGCCGTGCTCCTCGACCGACTTCTGCCGGGCGCTCATCAGCGGATCGTCCGGGCGCGGGAACGGGATGCGGTCCATGATCACGAGCTGGCAGCTGGGGCCGGGCACATCCACGCCCTGCCAGAGCGACAGCGTCCCGAACAGGCAGGTCTTCGGGTCCGCCGCGAACGCCTTGATCAGCTCGCCCAGCGTCTCCTCGCCCTGGAGCAGGATCGGGTGGTCGAGGCGGCCGCGCAGCTCCTCGGCTGCCGCCTTCGCACCCCGCATGGAGGAGAACAGGCCGAGCGTGCGCCCGCCGGCCGCCTCGATCAGCTCGGCGAGCTCGTCCATCATGTCGCCGCGGGTGCCCTCCCGACCGGGCGTGGCCAGGTGCTTCGCGACGTAGAGGATGCCCTGCTTCGGATAGTCGAACGGCGAGCCGACGTCCAGGCCCTTCCAGACCGGGGCGTCCTCCCCCTCGACCCCCTCCGCGGACAGGCCCAGCGAGGCCGCGACCCCGTTGAAATCCCCGCCCAGCTTGAGGGTCGCCGAGGTCAGGACCACCGAGCGGTCCTCGAACAGCTTCTCGCGCAGGAGGCCGGACACCGACAGCGGGGCAACGCGCAGGGTGGCTCCGAAGCGGTCGTGCCGCTCGTACCAGAGCACGTCGTACTCGGAGCCGAGCAGGATCCGCTCGGCCACGCCGTGGACGCTCTCCACCGCGGCCAGGGCCTGCTTGCGGACGGCGTCCTCGTCGTGGACGGACTTGTCGCGGGTCGCGCCCATCGCCGAGATGACATTGCGCGCGGCGTCCCGCAGGGCCGCCAGCGCGTACCCGAGGTCCTCGGGGAGCTGCTCCAGCCGGCCTGGCAGGGCCAGCTCCATGACCCGCTCGAACGACTCGGATGCGGTCTGGAGCGAGTCCGCGGTCTTCTCGTCGACCAGCTTGGCCGCGCGCTTCACGGCGCGGTTGACCTGGCCTGGGGTGAGCTCGCCGGTGGCGACGCCGGTCACCCGGGAGACCAGCTCGTGCGCCTCGTCCACGATCAGCACCTCGTGCTGCGGAAGCACCGGGGCGCCCTCGATGGCGTCGATGGCCAGCAGGGCGTGGTTGGTGACGACCACGTCGGCCAGCTTGGCCCGCTCGCGGGCGGCCTCTGCGAAGCACTCGGCTCCGTATGCGCACTTCGTCGCCCCGAGGCACTCCCGGGAGGAGACGGAGATCTGCGCCCAGGCCTTGTCGGAGACGCCGGGGGTCAGATCGTCCCGGTCACCCGTCTCCGTCTCGTCTGACCAGTCGCGCAGTCGCAGCAGGTCCTGGCCGAGCTTGCTGGTGGGAGCGGCCGCCTCGAACTGGTCGAAGAGGCCCTCCTCCTCGTCCTGCGGCGCGCCCTCGTGCAGCCGGTGCAGGCACAGGTAGTTGGAGCGGCCCTTGAGCATGGCGAACTGCGGGCGGCGGCGGAGCTGCGGATGCAGCGCGTCCACGGTCCGGGGCAGATCGCGCTCGACCAGCTGCCGCTGGAGGGCGAGGGTGGCGGTGGCCACGACCACGCGCTCGCCGTGCGCGAGGGCCGGCACCAGGTAGCCGAGGGACTTTCCGGTGCCGGTACCGGCCTGGATCAGCCGGTGCGTGTTGTCGTCGATCGCTTCGGCGACGGCTTCGGCCATGGCCACCTGGCCGGGCCGCTCCGTACCGCCGACGGCGGAGACGGCGGCGTGCAGCAGGTCGGGGAGGGAGGGCTTCGTCATAGCAATGACAACCCTACGGGGCGCCACCGACAGTGACCGCCACGACCGTGATTCATGGCCGATACAAGGGGTTGGGCACGGTGCCGTACTCCACCGCCTTCGGGCGGTCGGGGCGGTCGCGGTAACCGTCCTGGTACAGCCGGTTGCGGTTGAGGCAGAGCCGCCCGATGCGCTCGGCGAGCAGGTCGAAGAGCGTGTGGCGCTCCTCGAGCTCGGGGAAGCGTGCGTGGTGGCGCAGGATCTCCGCCCGTACGAGCGACCAGAACTCCTCCTCGGGGACGCCGAGGCGGTCCTCGCACAGGACGGAGAGGTAGCGGAAGACCCCGACGAAGAGACCGGAGTGGATGTACTGGGGCAGGAAGGCCGCGGGTTTGTCCCGCAGTGCGGCGCGCACCTCTGCGGGTACGCCGGAGAGCTCCGGCAGCAGCTCTCGGCAGATGTTGACCTCGCCCACGAAGTCCTTGAGGGCGAGCCGGACCGGCACCTCGTACTCGTCGAAGATCACGGTGGTGTTCTCGCCGTGCGGGGAAAACACGGTGCCGTAGCGGTAGAGGAAGTGCAGCAGGGGCGGCAGCAGGGCGGCGAAAAGCCGCTGGAGCCATCGGCCCGGGGTGAGCCCGGACCGGGCGACGAGCTCGGCGGTGAAGGAGCGTCCGCGCGGGTCCACGTGGAGGAGGGAGGCGAGCGTACGGGCCCGCTCGCCCGGGGCGAGCCGGCTGGTGAGCGGCTCGCGCCAGATCGCTCCGAGGAGCTCCTTGTACTGGTACGGGGCCTCGGGGAGCTCGTCGTAGACGGGGTGGCGCACGGTGACCGACGCGACCTCGCCGAGGAGGACCACGCCGCATTCGTCGCGGAGGAACGGGTCGGCGTCGTGGAGCGAGCGGATCCAGGCGGTGACGGCGGGGGCGGCGACTGACTGGTCGGAGGGCAGGCCGCGCCAGACGAGGGTGTTGAAGACGGAGAGCGGCAGTTTGACGCTGTGCCGGTCGGGGCGGGTGAGGTTGAGGAAGGTACGGACGGACTGCTGCGGGACGCGCATGTCGGGGTCGGCGGGGAGCGGCACCAGAGCGCCCGAGGCCAGGGCCGGGGCGAAGAGGGGCAGCACTATCTCGTCCCACTGCCAGGGGTGGACCGGGAGGTAGAGGTAGCCGAGCGGGTCGAGGCCGCGGGCGCGCAGGATCCGGTCGAAGCCATCCCGGGTGACGGGGTCGAGCTCCCGGGCGTAGAGGCGGGCCGGGTCTTCCAGGCCGGCCGTGCCGCGGTAGGCGGCGAGGGAGGTGTGGGCGGCGAGCCAGGGCAGCCGCTGGCGGGTGCGGGCCTCGGGGGCCCAGGCGGCGGTGTCGGCGGCGGACAGTCCCATGCGGCCTTTGTTGAGGACGAGCCAGGGGTGGCCGGTCTGGTGGCCTTCCAGCTCCGCGTGGTCGAGATCGGCGAGGACGTCGGCGGTGAGCGCGGTGTGCTCGATGCGGGCGTCGGCGGCGAGCGTGGCGCTGAGCTCGCGGACGAGGTGGCCGAGGGTGGAGCCGTCGAGGCCGAGGAGGGTGCGGGCGCGCATGAGGAAGGCGTACGGGTCCCCGAAGGCGGTCGGGGGCTCCGCGGACGGGGGCGGCGGGGTCAGCGTGATGGTGTCGGGGGCGATGTGCCAGCTGCCGTACGCGCGGCGGCGGGCCCGGAAGCCGAGGCTGCTGCCGTCATCGAGGGTCAGCTGCCAGACGTCTCCGGCGGCGGTGGCCCCGGCGGGGGTCCGCCGGGGTCTGACGATCTCCTCGTAGGCGAATTCGGCCAGCATTTTGGCCAGGAGCCGGCGTGCGACGCGATCCCAGGTCGCCGTGGTGAGTTCGGGTGGCGTACAGGGGTGTTGGGGGGACTGCGGAACAACGGCTTCCGCGAAGTGGCGGCCGGCGGAGTCGGAGGCGGCGGGAAAATTCGACACGGGACTCCTCGGGATCGGGAACTTTGCTGCGCGACGCAGAGTTTTCCAAAGGTGAGGCGTGAACGGGGAGGGCCGGATGGATCAGATGAGGTTGCGCAGGGCTCGCTCGCGGATCATCAACGCCGCCCGCTTCTCGGGGAGGTCGATCTCCGCGGAGCAGCGGAATCCGGAGTTGAGGAAGGCTGATACGGAGGGGGTGTTGCGGATGTCCGGTTCGGCGACGACGCGGGTGCAGCGGGGGCGGTTGTCGAGCACCAGGTTGGCGACGGCCCTCAGCAGGGCGGTGCCCAGACCGCGGCCGCGGTTCGTGCCGTCTCCGATGAGCAGGTGGATACCCGTGTCGTGGGGGCGCGCCGGGTAGTGGTGGGAGAGCGGGTCGAGGTCGGCCCGGTAGATCTCCCAGTAGCTCATCGGAGTGCCGTCGAGGACGCCGAGGCAGGGGATGCTGTGGCCGTTGCCGTCGAGCTGGGAGCGTACGTGGGCGGCGGTGACGGCGGCGCGGCCGGCGAGTTCCCAGTACGCGGCCACCGCGGGGTCGTTCATCCAGCCGGTCAGCAGCTCCAGGTCGCGGCCCAGACGTACGGGTTCGAGGCGGAAGGGCCCGACGGGGGTGGCGGCGGTACCCCAGCCGGCCGGGGAGTCGAGCAGTTCGGCCTCGGCGAGCAGGGGCAGCAGCCGGGCGGTGAGCCGGCGCCCCGGGATCCGGATGCCCGCGGTGGCGGGGTCGACGGCAGCGGTGGCAGTGGCGGTGGGCGCGTAGGGGGAGGTGTCGGTGGAGGGCATCGGCACTCAATCGTGAAGGGGGTTGGCGATGGTGACGTACACGGACTGGGACTCCACGGGGCCGACGAGCTCGTCGAGGCCGCCGAGCCGGGTGAGCAGGTTCGCCTTGCAGCGCAGGGTGGGTGAGTCGAGCAGCCGGGCGGGGAGCGGCCCGAGTCCGGAGGCCTTGCCGAGGAAGCGGCGGAAGGCGGCGAGCAGGACGCGTTCGTCGGCGAGTTGCTGGGATCCGAAGGCGCCGATGAGGCCGAGGACGTTGTTGATACCGAGGTAGTAGGCGAAGCGTTCGTCGGTGACGGCGTCGGCGACGAAGGTGTCGCTGGCGCTGCCGATGCCGGGGAGCCGGCGCTCCAGTTCCGTGCGGCGGGAGGCGCGGAAGTAGTAGCCCTGGTTGTCGCGGTAGCGGCCGCCGACCGGCCAGCCGGCCGGGTCGAGGAGGACCAGCGTGTTCTGCTGGTGCGCTTCGAGGGCGATGCCGGCGAGCGCGTCGAAGGCCAGGACCGGCAGGACGACGTGGTCGAGGTAGCGCAGGAACCACTCGGCGGCGACGGCGGCGGTCGGGCGCCCGGTGGCGGCGGCCAGCCGGGAGACGGTCTCGGCCAGCCGGGAGCGCATGGTGGTCCGGCCCGGCCAAGGGCGGGGCGAGGTGAGTGCGGCGATGCAGACGGCGTCGTCGTGGGAGCGGAAGGGGTTGTGTCGCAGGACGGCGTCGAGTCCGGGTACGGGGGTGCCGTCCGGGGCGTCGACGGCGATCCAGGCAGGGTCGCGCACGATGTCGAAGCCGGGGTGGGCCGCCTGCCACTGTTCCGTGAGGCCGGTGCGGAGCAGCCGGTGCACCTCGACGCCGCGGTGGAGTTCCTTGCGGAGGTTCTCACGGCGGGAGTTGGTGATGCGCAGGCCCAGAGAGAGCTTGATCATCACGGGGGCGCCGGGGCGGTGGACGGTGCGGACGGAAGAGGTCGGATACCAGGGCTCGCCGAACGGGCCCAGGTCGTGGAGAAGTCCCGCGTCGCGGAGGGGGGCGACGGCGGGGCGCTGGAGCAGGTCTCGGGCCTGCCAGGGGTGCAGGGGAAGGGGGGTCGTGTCCGCGGGCAGCGGGAGCCCGGGGGCGAGCCGGCCGAGGAGCCGGGCGGCGGAGACGGGGCGCCCGCGCTCGGTCCAGGCGGAGTCGGTCGCGAGGGCGCTGGGGGCGACGGCGAGCCAGTGCAGGGGGAAGGAGCCGTGGAGTTCGGGTGAGTAGCGGCGGATCTCGGCCTCGGAGAGTCCTTCACGGCTCTTCGGGTCCGGCTGGAGGGGGTGGCCGAGGAGGAGGGACTGTTCGGCGGTGAGGAAGAGGTCACCGGCGATGGGTTCGGGCGGGGTGGGGCGTTCGCGCCGGTCGGCGATGAACTCGGCGGTGCGGCGGACCGAGTCGCAGACCCGGCCGACGAGGTCGGCGCCGCCGCGCCCGTCGGAGCTGCCCTCGCGGGCGAGCAGTGAGGCGAGGGTGGCGGCGTCCACTGCGGGGGCGTGGGCGGGCGTGCCTTCGAGCCGGGCGGGGCCGAAGCGGTGCCAGCCGGTGGCGGACCAGTGGCGGACGGCCGCGAGCAGGGCGGTGCCGGAGGCGGGGAGGGGGATGCGCAGCACGCCCGCGCCCGGACGCCCGAGCCCGTTCTCCCGGACCCAGCACCGCAGCAGGTTCTCCACGGAGGCGGCCTCCGCGGCGACGCCCGGATCGGGATGGTCCAGCGGGTCGGCCGTCCGGTCCGGAGCGCCGGTGCCGGTCCGGTGCCACGGCGGGCCGCTTCCCTGGCGCGGCACGGTGCCCGTCTCGGGTCCGGCGGTCCCGGCGCTTCCGCCCGGTCCGGCGGGCGCGCTGCTCGGCGTGGAGAGGGGGGCTTCGGGCATGGCAGGGATCCTCGAGGTCAGTGGCGTCGTCGGGAGGCGGCCGCCGGGATGGCGTCCGACAGGCGGTCCAGGACCGCCGCGGCCTGGTCGTCGGTGAGGGTCAGCGGGGGCAGCAGGCGGACCACGGCGGCGTCGCGGCCGCCGAGCTCGACGATCAGGCCGCGGTCCAGGCACTCCTGGCGCACCGCCGCGGCGAGGAGTGGCGCCGTGGCCCCGGTCTCCGGGTCGACGAGTTCCAGGCCGATCATCAGGCCGCGGCCCCGGACTTCCCCGATGCAGGGGTGCTCGGAGGCCAGGCCGCGCAGGGCGGTCAGCATCCGCTCCCCCAGGGCCCCCGCGCGCTCGGCGAGACGGTTCTCCCGTACGTACGCCAGGGTGGCCGTCCCGGCAGCCATCGCCAGCTGGTTGCCCCGGAACGTGCCGGCGTGAGCCCCCGGGGCCCAGACGTCCAGGCCCGACCGGTACACGATCACCGCCAGCGGGAGGCTGCCGCCGATCGCCTTGGACAGGACCATCACGTCCGGCACCACCCCGGCGTGGTCGACGCCCCAGAAGGCGCCGGTGCGGCCCACGCCCGTCTGCACCTCATCGGCGATCAGCGGGATCCCCCGGGCCTCGGTGATCTCGCGCATCCGGCGCAGCCACGCGTCCGGGGCCGGGAGCACCCCGCCCTCGCCCTGCACCGGTTCGACGATCATCGCCGCGGGCGTCGCCACCCCGCCCTTGGGGTCGTCGAGCAGGCTCTCGGTCCAACGGGCCCCGAGCCGCGCCCCCTCGGTACCGCCGACCCCGAACGGGCAGCGGAGGTCCTGGGGGAACGGCAGCCGGGTCACCCGTACGTCCGGCGCCCCGCCCGAGGCGCCCAACGCGCCGGCGGTCATCCCGTGGTACGCCCCCGTGAAGGCCAGCAGCCCCGAGCGGCCGGTGGCGGTGCGGACCAGCTTGAGCGCGGCCTCCACCGCGTCCGTCCCGGCGGGACCGCAGAACTGGACGCGGGCGTCGGCGGCCAGCTCCGGCGGGAGGCAGGCGAACAGCTCCGTGGTGAAGGCGTCCTTGACCGGGGTGGCGAGGTCCAGGACGTGCAGCGGGGCTCCGGAGTCGAGGACGTCCCGTACGGCTTCGAGCACCACGGGATGGTTGTGTCCGAGGGCGAGGGTGCCGGCCCCGGAGAGGCAGTCCAGGTAGCGCCGCCCGTCCGCGCCCTCGATGGTCAGCCCCCGGGCGCGCACCGGGACGATGGGCAGCGAGCGCGCGTACGTCCGCGCGGCGGACTCCCGCATGGCCTGGCGCCGCAGGATGCCCTCCACCCCGCCGGGTCCCACCGCCCGGGTCCCCTGTGCCGGCACCTGCGCGGCGGCCTCGCCCTGCTCGGTCAAAGCCACCACTGTCGGACCTCCCGCACGGACTGCTCCATCGGATCGCGCCTCGAACATGGGCGCCGCTCCCCATCCCCCGTACGTACCAACGACGGTGACGGCGACGGATCACGGGTGGCCCCAAGATCCTTGTCCCGCCGGGACTTGGCCCCGCATGCGCGCGGAGTTCGCGGCGCCCCTCCGCGGGGCCCCTCCGCAGCGTCATTCCGCGGTGTCGTTCCGCAGCGTCCCGCGGCCGCGGAACCGCGGCCCCGGCCTGTGCCGTCCCCAACGGCAGCGGCATAGTGGGGTGCTGTACCCGGCGGCACGCACCTCGCGTGCCCCACGCACCTCAATTGCACCGCGTCTGACACCCAGAATCACCAGGGGGATTCACGACATGCGACCGAACCGACCGGTCACCGCGATCCTGTGCGCGGCGGCACTCGCCCTGACCGCCGCGGCCTGCGGACCCGGCGACGGGGAGGCCGGCGGCGACGCCAAGCCGACCGTGGCGGCGAGCCTCCCGTCCGGAGCCGACGGGATCAAGATCCCGGACCAGCTCAAGGAGAAGCTCAAGGAACACGGCATAGACCTGGAGAAGTGGAAGGGGGGTGCGTGGAAGAACTGGAAGCAGGAGGACTGGCTGCGCGAGGCGGGCGACTACGTCAACCCGATCATCGAGGACCTCTGGAACCCGGACCGGATGCGTGAGGCCGACAAGACCCCGCAGCCCCCGGCCGTCGACCCCGACGCCGGCAAGGACCAGGGCGTCACCGACCCCACCCCCGCGCCGGTGCAGGCCAAGGCCGTCACCGCGCCGTACCACGCCAGCGTTCCCGTGTCCGGGAAGGTGTTCTTCGACGGCCCCGAGGGCTCCATGGTCTGCTCGGCGACCGTGGTGAAGGACCCGGCCCACCCCGGCAAGTCCAACATGGTCTGGACGGCCGGCCACTGCGTGCACGCGGGCAAGTCCGGCGGCTGGTACCGCAACATCGCCTTCGTGCCCTCCTACAACAACGCGGGCAAGCCCGCCGCGCAGCTCAAGGGCGCCCCGCGCGAGCAGGTGGCCCCGTACGGCGTGTGGTGGAGCGACTGGGCCCAGACCTCGGACCAGTGGATCGCGAACGGCGGTCCGACCGGTGGCGCGGGCGCCCCGTACGACTTCGCGGTGCTGCACGTGACCCCGGAGAAGAGCACCGGGAAGTCCCTGGAGGAGACGGTCGGCGCGGCGCTCCCGGTGGAGTTCAACGCCCCGGCGGTGACGAAGGTCGCGGGCATCACGGCGACGGGCTACCCGGCCGCGGCCCCGTTCGACGGCCAGAAGGCCTTCCAGTGCGCCGACAAGCCGGGCCGGCTGACGCTGGCCGCGGGCACCCCCGTGATGTACCGCATCGGCTGCACGATGACCGGCGGCTCCTCCGGCGGCGGCTGGGTGGCCCCGGGCAGCGACGGCAAGCCGGCGCTGGTGTCGAACACCTCGATCGGCCCCGCCAAGGCGGGCTGGCTCGCCGGACCCCGGCTCGGCCCCGAGGCCAAGGGGATCTTCGACGCGGTGAGCGCCAAGTTCAAGTAGCTCCGGCCGCTGACACGACGGAGGAGGGCCCCCTGCACCGCAGGGGGCCCTCCTCGTGTGTCCGCCGGTCCGTTACCGCTTCGCCGGTACGAACGGCGCCAGGTCCGAGGCGAGTTCCTGGTGGACCCGCACCTTCAGCAGGGTGCCCTCCGGGGTGTGCTCCTCGGAGATCACCTCACCCTCGGCGTGCGCCCGGGCGACCAGCGAGCCGCGCGTGTACGGCACGAGCGCCTCGACCTCGACCTCGGGCCGCGGCAGCTCGGAGTCGATGAGCGCGAGGAGCTCCGCGATGCCCTGCCCCGTGCGCGCCGAGACGGCGATGGAGTGCCGCTCGATGCGCAGCAGGCGCTGCAGGACGAACGGGTCCGCGGCGTCGGCCTTGTTGATCACCACGATCTCGGGCACGTTGACCGCGCCGACCTCGCGGATGACCTCGCGCACCGCCGCGAGCTGCTCCTCCGGGGCCGGGTGCGAGCCGTCCACGATGTGCAGGATGAGGTCGGAGTCGCCGACCTCCTCCATCGTGGAGCGGAACGCCTCGACCAGGTGGTGGGGCAGGTGCCGGACGAAGCCGACCGTGTCGGCCAGGGTGTAGATCCGGCCGGAGGGGGTCTCGGCCCGGCGCACGGTCGGGTCGAGGGTGGCGAACAGTGCGTTCTCCACCAGTACGCCCGCGCCCGTGAGGCGGTTGAGCAGCGAGGACTTGCCCGCGTTGGTGTAACCGGCGATGGCGACCGAGGGCACCTTGTTGCGGCGGCGTTCCTGCCGCTTGATGTCGCGGCCGGTCTTCATCTCCGCGATCTCCCGGCGCATCTTCGCCATCTTCTCGCGGATCCGGCGCCGGTCGGTCTCGATCTTGGTCTCACCGGGGCCTCGGGTGGCCATGCCGCCACCGCCGCCGCCACCCATCTGCCGGGACAGCGAGGCGCCCCAGCCGCGCAGGCGCGGCAGCATGTACTGCATCTGCGCGAGGGCGACCTGTGCCTTGCCCTCTCGGGATTTGGCGTGCTGGGCGAAGATGTCGAGGATCAGGGCGGTCCGGTCGACCACCTTGACCTTGACGACGTCTTCGAGGGCGATGAGCTGGCCGGGGCTGAGCTCGCCGTCGCAGACGACGGTGTCCGCCCCGCTCTCCATCACGATGTCGCGCAGTTCGCGGGCCTTGCCCGAGCCGATGAAGGTGGCCGGGTCCGGCTTGTCACGGCGCTGGATCACACCGTCGAGCACGAGGGCGCCGGCCGTCTCGGCGAGGGCCGCGAGCTCCGCGAGGGAGTTCTCGGCGTCCTGCACCGTTCCGGAGGTCCAGACGCCGACCAGCACGACGCGCTCCAGGCGCAGCTGGCGGTACTCGACCTCGGTGACGTCTTCGAGCTCGGTGGAGAGCCCGGCCACGCGGCGCAGCGCCGCGCGCTCGGAGCGCTCGAACTGCTCGCCGTCCCGGTCTCCGTCGACCTCGTGGCTCCAGGCGACGTCCTCTTCCATCAGGGCGTCGGCCCGAAGGCTCTCGGTGAAGCTCTGCGGGTCCGGCACGTCCCGTGCGTCCCGCGCGTCCTGGGAAGGGGAAGAAGAGGAGGTCATTGGATCCTTACGTCGATGTCGTGTGCGGCCGTGTCACGCATGGTCGCGGCCGGGTGTGAGCGTGGCTCCCACTCTGTCACGTCCAACGTGTCGCATAGCCGGGAGATTCCCCCGGCGTGCGGCTCCGTCGTGCGGCCCTGTCGATGGTGACATGCCCGTTCCCCGCGGGTCACACGCTTTTCGGGCCGCCCCACTCCGGGTGCCCGGGCATCGCCGGGGTGGTCTTCGCGTACAGCCACGGCTTGAGGAAGGGCGCCAGGTCACGTCCGGCCACCTCCGAGGCCAGGCGTACGAAGTCCTCCGTGCCGGCCGTGCCGTCCTCGTTCTCGGCCACCCATCGCCGCTCGACCCGGTCGAAGGCCTTCTCGCCGATCTCCTGCCGCAGCGCGTAGAGGATCAGCGCGGCCCCGTCGTAGACGGCCGGCCGGAAGAGCCCGATCTTCTCCCCGGGGGCGGCGGCCTTCGGGGCGGCCGGGGGTCCGCCGGCGGCCCGCCACTGGTCGGAGCGCTGGTACGCCTCGCGCATGCGCCGCTCCATGGAGTACTTGCCGAGGCCGTCCGCGTAGAGGGCCTCGTACCAGGTGGCGTGTCCCTCGTTGAGCCAGAGGTCGGACCAGGTGCGCGGGGTGACGCTGTCGCCGAACCACTGGTGGGCGAGCTCGTGGACCATGACGGCCTCGACGTACCAGGCGGGGTAGCCCGTCCCCGAGAACAGGCCGTTCTCGAAAAGCGAGAGGGTCTGCGTCTCCAGCTCGAAGCCGGTCTTGGCCTTGGCGATCAGCACCCCGTAGTTCTCGAAGGGGTAGGCCCCGACGCGCGCCTCCATCCACCGGACGTGCTCCGCGGTCTTCTGCAGCCAGGGCTCCAGCCGCTTGCGGTCGGCGGCCGGGACCACGCTGCGCAGCGGCAGTCCGTGCGGACCGGTGGCCTCCACGACCGCCGAGTCGCCGATCGAGACCTGCGCGAGCTCGGTGGCCATCGGGTGCAGGGTGCGGTACGTCCAGGTGGTCGCGCCCGCCGCCCGGGGGGCGGGGAGGGCTGCGGGCATTCCGTTGGCGACGGCGGTCAGGCCGGCCGGGGCGGTGATCCGGAAGGTGAAGTAGGCCTTGTCGGAGGGGTGGTCGTTGCACGGGAAGACCCGGTGGGCGGCGTCGGCCTGGTTGGCCATGGCCAGGCCGTCGTCGGTGGGCACCCAGCCGCCGTCGGCGATGCCGCGCGGATCGCTGGTGTGCCGGATCTCGATGTGGAGCGGCACGTTCGGCGCGACCGGGCTCGCCGGGGTGAGCACGAGGTCCTCGCCGGCGCTCTCGAAGCGTGCCGGTTCGCCGTTGACCCGGGCGGCGGCGACCGTGCCGTGGGTGAAGTCGAGGTTGATGCGCTCCAGCGGCTCCAGCGCGCGGGCGTCGATGACGGTGATCGCGTCGAGCGGGCTCTTGTTGTCCTTGTACGTGAAGGACAGGTCGTACGAGAGGACGTCGTACCCGGGGTTCCCGAGCTGCGGGAACAGCGTGTCGCCGATGCCCAGCGGCTCCGGCGGGGGCAGCACGGCGGCGACGAGGGTGAGGGAGGCCGCGGCGAGCAGGGCGGCGCGCAGGCGCGGGGAGGAGAGCTGCATCCCCCACCGCTTACCAGCGCCCGCCGCCCCACCGCGTACGGCGCGCGACGGTTCCACCCGAACGGGACCTTCCGGGGCCGTGCGCCCGGACCTGGCGCCGCGCGGGCGCCGCCGGCTGGTGCCCCGGCCCGGCTCCCCGGGGGTGGCGCCGATCAGGCCCGGCGCACGTCGTAGACCCCCGGCACGTCGCGCATGGCCCGCATCAGGGAGGGCAGCCCGGTCGCGTCGGGAAGTTGCAGGGTGTAGGTGTGGCGGACCCGCTGTTCGACGGGCGGTTCCACGGTCGCGGAGACCACCTCGACCCCTTCGCGGGCGATGGCCTCGGTCAGATCGGCCAGCAGGTGCGGGCGGCCGAACGATTCGGCGAGCAGCGTGACCCGGCAGTCCGCCGTGGCCCGCCAGTGCACGGCGACGGAGGTCCGCCCCAGCGCGCGCATCTGGGCCACCGCCGCGCAGTGGATCCGGTGGACGGTGACGGCCCCGCCCCGTACGACGAACCCGGCGACGGCGTCCGGCGGTACGGGGGTGCAGCAGCCGGCCAGCCGCACGGTGGCGTCCGGGAGGTCGGCCACGGCGTTGCCGCCGCCGCCCCGGGCCCCCACCACCGACAGCGGCGCCCTGGCGGGGGTGGCGGCGGGCTTCGCGGTGTCGGGGTGGGCCTGGAGCCAGCTGCTGATGGCGATGCGGGCGGCCGGGGTCTTCGCGTGCTCCAGCCAGTCGGCGGCGGGCCCCGAGGAGGCGTCCTGGGCGAGCAGCAGCTGAACGGTGTCCCCGTCGGAGAGCGGGGAGGCGAGGGAGGTGAGGCGCCCGTTGACCCGGGCGCCGATACAGCCGTGCGCCGCCTCGCCGTACTGGGCGTAGGCGGCGTCGATACAGCTGGCTCCGGCGGGCAGGCTGAGGGTGCCGGAGGCCCGGCCGTCCTCGCGGAACACCGTGATCTCGCGGTCCTGCGCCAGCTCGGCGCGCAGCACGCTCCAGAAGGTGTCGGGGTCGGGCGCGGACTGCTGCCAGTCGAGGAGCCGCGAGAGCCAGCCGGGCCGGGTCGGGTCGGCCCGCTCCTCGTCGCAGTCGGCGGGGGACTCCGCGGCCGGGGCGGTGGCGTAGGGGTTGCCGAGGGCGACGACGCCGGCCTCGGCGACCCGGTGCATCTGGCGGGTGCGGACGATGACTTCGGCCACGTGCCCCTCGGGGGTGGCGACGGCGGTGTGCAGCGACTGGTAGAGGTTGAACTTCGGGGCGGCGACGAAGTCCTTGAACTCCGAGACGACCGGGGTGAAGCAGGTGTGCAGCTCGCCCAGCACGGCGTAGCAGTCGGCGTTCTCGCCGACGAGGACGAGGATGCGGCCGAAGTCGGAGCCGCGCAGTTCGCCGCGCCCCCGGGCGATGCGGTGGACGGAGACGAAGTGGCGGGGCCGTACGACCACCTCGGCGGCGATGCCGGCCTCCCGCAGCACGCCGCGTACGGAGTCGGCGATGGCGGGCAGCGGGTCGCGCTCCCCGGCGTGGGCCGCGATCAGCGCGCGGGTGTGCTCGTACTCCTCGGGGTGCAGGATCGCGAAGACGAGGTCTTCCAGCTCGGTCTTGAGGGCCTGCACGCCGAGCCGTTCGGCGAGCGGGATGAGGACGTCGCGGGTGACCTTGGCGATGCGCTCCTGCTTCTCGGGGCGCATCACGCCGAGGGTGCGCATGTTGTGGAGGCGGTCGGCGAGTTTGATGGACATGACGCGGACGTCGTTGCCGGTGGCGACGAGCATCTTGCGGAAGGTCTCGGGCTCGGCGGCGGCACCGTAGTCGATCTTCTCGACCTTGGTGACCCCGTCGACGATGAAGCAGACCTCGTCGCCGAATTCGGCGCGGACCTGATCGAGGGTCACTTCGGTGTCCTCGACGGTGTCGTGGAGCAGAGAGGCCGTCAAGGTCGTGGTCTCGGCGCCGAGTTCGGCGAGGATCAGGGTGACGGCGAGCGGATGTGTGATGTACGGCTCACCGCTCTTGCGGGTCTGCCCGCGGTGCGAGGACTCCGCGAGCACGTACGCGCGGCGCAGGAGGGAGAGGTCCGCGTCCGGGTGGTGGGCGCGGTGCGCTTCGGCCACGTGGCCGATGGCATCGGGGAGCCGGTCTCGGGACGTGGGTCCGAGAAGGGCGGCACGTCCGAGTCGTCGCAGGTCAAGGCGGGTTCGGCCCCGTCTGCGGAGTTCGGGGCGCGCTTCGGGACGTGCTTCGGGGTTCGTGGCCTCTGCACTCATGGGCACCTCCGGCGGCTTCGACCGGCGGTGGCGGGCATGGGGTGAGCCCTCAGGGCCGGTGCCTGATGCTACCGACCCCACCACGTGGCGCAGTCCGCCTCTCGCTCAGCGTGAAACGGATCACCCATTAGAGGGAAGACTCAGCCGAAAACCGTTTCGGTGAGCCAGGCCGTGTCGAACTCGCCCGCGGCGACGATGACGGCCGGTCCCGTCATCTCGATCTGCCCGTCGGGGTGTTCGGTGATGACGAGCGTCCCGCCGGGGAGGTCGACGGTGTACGTGACGGCCTGACCGGTGACGGCGGGGTCGGCGCCGTCGCGGCGGATGGCGGCCACGGCGACGGCGCAGGCGCCGGTGCCGCAGGAGCGGGTCTCGCCGGAGCCGCGCTCGTGGACGCGCATGGCGACGTGCCGCGGGCCGCGGTCGACGACGAACTCCACGTTGACACCCGTCGGGTAGACGCCGGCCGGGCTGAACGGGGGCGGGTCGAGCAGCTTTCCGGCGTGGTCCAGGCTGTCGACGAACGCGACGGCGTGCGGGTTCCCCATGTTGACGTTGCGGGCGGGCCAGGACCGCTCGCCGACGCTCACGGTGACCTGTTCCTCGGGGAGGACGGCGCGGCCCATGGAGACCGTAACGTCGCCGCTCTTGTCGAGGTGCACCCGCTTGACGCCGCCGCGGGTGGCGACGGCGAGGTCGCCGGGCTCGACGTGGCCGGCGTAGTGGAGGTAGCGGGCGAAGACGCGGACGCCGTTGCCGCACATCTCGGCGATGGAGCCGTCGCTGTTGCGGTAGTCCATGAACCACTCGGCCTCGTCGGCCAGGTGCGCGGCCTCGGGGTGCGCGGCGGACCGGACCACGTGCAGCACCCCGTCCGCGCCGATGCCGGCGCGCCGGTCGCACAGCTTCGCGACGGCGGCCGCGGGCAGCTCGACGGCGTTGTCCGGGTCCGGGACGATCACGAAGTCGTTCTCGGTGCCGTGGCCCTTGAGGAAGGAGAGGCTGGTCTGCGTCACCCGCCCATGGTACCGAGCGGGGCGTTCGGGCAGGTCGGCGGCGCCGTCACCGGCCGCGGCCCGTTCCTAGCGCAGCCGCGCGACCCGGTACACGGCCAGCGCCACGACGGCCAGCGCGATCAGGGCGTACAGGCCTGCCATCCGCCAGTCGGGGCGGCGGCCGCTGCCCCGGGCCGGCAGACCGGGCCAGGTGTATCCGACGCGGCGGGCGGCCATCATGCCCCAGCCGCCCGCGCAGCAGCAGATGAGGAAGCCGAGCATGGCGACCACGGCTCCGCCGTCGCCGAACTCGAAGGCGAGCGGGAAGGCGAACATCAGGGAGCCGGCGGCGGCCAGCAGCACGATCGGGGCGATCTGCCAGATGCGCATCCGGCGCTGCGGGCGCAGCTCGACCTCGAATTCGGGACCCGCGGCGGCCTCCGCCTCCGCGGTGTCCGGTGCGTCCGGGCCGTCGGGGGTCAGCCGTGCGGGATCGGCGGGCAGGCCGAGGGCGTCCGGCTCGGCGACCACGGGATCGCCGTCCCAGAGGTCGGCGTCCCGCCTCGTGTCGTCCTGCCCGGTGTCGCGAGGGCCGGCCTCCATCGCCACGCGCCCTCCCCACTCGGACCTCGTACGCCGCTGTTCACCGCCGGTGACCGCACCCGCGGAATTTGATGATGGCACGGCTCGGGGCTCCGAACGGGCGCCAGGGGCGTCCCGATGCCATCACGTGATCAGGCTGTGACCGCTCGTTCGACCAACGACTGCGCGAGTCCGACGAGTTCTCCCCGGTCGGCCACCGCCCCGCTGAGCCAGTGCACACGGGGGTCCCTGCGGAACCAGGAGTCCTGGCGGCGGGCGAAGCGTTTGGTGGCCCGTACGGTCTCCGCCCGGGCCTCGTCCTCGGTGCACTCGCCGGCCAGGGCGGCCAGCACCTGCTGGTAGCCGAGCGCCCTGGAAGCGGTGACTCCGTCGCGCAGGCCCCGGGCTTCCAGGGCGCGGACCTCCTCGACCAGCCCGGCCTCCCACATCCGGTCCACGCGCAGCGCGATCCGCTCGTCGAGCTCCGGCCTGCCGACGTCCACGCCGATCTGCACGGTCTCGTACACCGACTCGTGGCCGGGCAGGTTCGCCGTGAAGGGCTTCCCGGTGATCTCGATGACCTCCAGGGCGCGGACGATGCGCCGGCCGTTGCTGGGCAGGATCGCCTGGGCGGCGGCGGGGTCGGCGGCGGCGAGGCGGGCGTGCAGGGCGCCGGGGCCGCGCAGCGTGACCTCCGCCTCCAGCCGGGCCCGGACCTCGGGGTCGGTGCCGGGGAACTCCATGGCGTCGAGGGCGCCGCGCACGTACAGGCCCGATCCTCCGACGAGGACGGGCGTACGGCCCTGGGCGAGCAGCTTGTCGATCTCGGCGCGGGCCAGGCGCTGGTATTCGGCGACGCTGGCGGTCTCGGTCACGTCCCAGATGTCGAGGAGGTGGTGCGGGACCCCGCCGCGCTCCTCGGTCGTCAGCTTCGCGGTGCCGATGTCCATCCCCCGGTACAGCTGCATGGAGTCGGCGTTGACGACTTCCCCGTCGAAACGACGGGCCAGGGCTACGCCCAGATCTGACTTTCCGGCCGCGGTGGGACCGACGACGGCGATGACCCGCGGAGCGGGGGCTGCGTTGCTCACCGCCCCAGTCTCGCAAACACCGCGGCATGTACCCGATCGAGTTACGTGACGGGGCGGTGGCGGGGTCGTTGCCCTGGCGAGGTTCGCCCGGGCGCACGCCCGGCGGAGGCCGGGCCGTTCACGGCGGAACTTCACCCGCACGAGTAACGTTATGGGAGTAGACATGGGCGTTTTTAGTCGGTTTCGCCGCAAGGCCGCGGAAGCGGGAACGGACGAGGCCGCGGCCGCGACCCTGACGACGGAGCCCGGGGAAGCGGTCGCCGACGACACGGCGCAGACCGCGGTCGAGGCCGCGCCGACCGAGTCGGAGGGAGCCGCGCCGGAAGGCGTGGACATCCCGAAGCAGCAGTCGGTGGAGCAGGCCGCGGACAGCGAGACCGGCGAGGGCGCCCGTACGTAGCTACCGCCACTGGAAGGTGACCCATGGGCCTGCTGGACACGCTGAAGGCCAAGCTCGCGCCGGCGAGGGAGAAGGTCGAAGACCTCGCGCAGCAGCACGAGGGGAAGATCGGCCAGAGCCTCGACAAGGTGGCCAAGGCCGTGGACTCCAAGACCAACGGCAAGTACCACGGTCACATCGAGACCGGTGCGAGCAAGGCGAAGGACGCCCTGGGCAAGATCGCGCACAAGGACGCCCCCGGCGGGCCGACACCGCCGCCGGCGTCTTC
>NZ_LFML01000068.1:0-53426 GCF_001044425.1 Streptomyces roseus | reverse complement strand
CCCCGTGCCCGCCGGGGGGCCCGCCGACGGACCCGCCGATGGTTCGCCCGGGGTCCCGCCGTCAGGACCAGGCGGCCACGAAGTAGCCGACCCCGTACGGGGCGTCCTCGTACAGCAGCCGCCCGTCGAGCCCCGCCCCCTCGGCGGCCCCGGCCAGCACCTGCCAGGGCGCCCGGCCGGCGGCCTTGAGCTCGTACGCGAGCTCGGTGTCGAGGGCGGCGAGCGCGGCCACGTCGGCGGCGCCCAGCGCGCGGCCCGCCGCGGCGTCGAAGGCGACGGCGCGGTCGTCGAGGTAACCGGGGGCCTTCAGCGTGCGGCAGGCGCTGCCGTCGCCCATGACGAGGAGCGCGACGCGCTCCTCGCGCGCGGCGAGCCCCCGGCCGGCCTCCAGGCACCGCGCGGCTTCGAGGGGCTCCCCCACCCCGAGGCCCTCGACGGGGGAGGCGCCCCAGCGGGCGTGCCGCAGCAGCCAGGCGCCGACGGCCAGGGACGGCGGCAGCAGGCGCGGCCCCTCCTCGCCGTCCCCGAGCTGTACGCCGGCCTCGACGCCGAAGCCGTGGAAGCTGCCGCGGGACCCCTGGGGATAGGGCCCGCGGTGGTCCTCGTCGGCGGCACCGACGACGACGAGCAGGTCGGGTCGCGAGGCGGCGAGCACCGCGAGCGCGTCCGAGCAGGCGGTACGGGCGTCCGCAAGCTCGGGGGCGGCGCCCGCGGCGACCTCGGGCACGAGCAGGGGCGGGGCGGGACACACGGCGGCGGCTACAAGCATGATCCGACCCTAGCCCCCGCACCCCGCGGGCGGGGTCCCTGCCGGCCCGTCAGGAAGACGCGGGCAGCGCGCAGCCCGCGGCCGCCTCGGGGAGCGGGGCCGGGACGCCCAGGGTGGGGATGCCCAGCATGACGCCCTGCGGCTGCGCCGGGGCCGCGTTGCGCTTCTCCCAGGCGTCGCCCGCGCGGGTGCGGCGCACGGACAGGGTCGGGCCCTCCGCCAGGAGGTGGTGCGGGGCGGCGTACGTGATGTCCACGGTCACCACGTCGCCGGGACGGACCTCGTCCGCCGGCTTCGTGAAGTGCACCAGGCGGTTGTCGGGCGCCCGCCCGGACAGCCGGTGCGTCGCACCGTCCTTGCGGCCCTCGCCCTCGGCGACCATGACCTCCAGCGTCCGGCCGACCTGCTTCTTGTTCTCCTCCCAGGAGATCTCCTCCTGGAGGGCGACCAGGCGCATGTACCGCTCCTGGACGACCTCCTTGGGGATCTGCCCCTCCATGTCGGCCGCCGGCGTGCCGGGGCGCTTGGAGTACTGGAAGGTGAAGGCGTTGGCGAAGCGGGCCTCGCGGACGGCGTGCATGGTCTGCTCGAAGTCCTCCTCCGTCTCGCCGGGGAAGCCCACGATGATGTCGGTGGAGATCGCGGCGTGCGGAATCGCGGCGCGGACCTTCTCGATGATGCCGAGGAAGCGCTCCTGGCGGTACGAGCGGCGCATCGCGCGCAGGATGGTGTCCGAACCGGACTGCATCGGCATGTGCAGCTGCGGCATCACGTTGGGCGTCTCGGCCATCGCCGCGATGACGTCGTCCGTGAAGTCCCGGGGGTGCGGGGAGGTGAAGCGGACCCGCTCCAGCCCCTCGATCTGACCGCAGGCGCGCAGCAGCTTGCTGAAGGCCTCGCGGTCGCCCAGGTCGGACCCGTACGCGTTCACGTTCTGGCCGAGCAGGGTGATCTCGGATACGCCCTCGGCGACCAGCGCCTCCACCTCGGCGAGGATGTCGCCGGGCCGGCGGTCCTCCTCCTTGCCGCGCAGGGCCGGGACGATGCAGAAGGTGCAGGTGTTGTTGCAGCCGACGGAGATGGAGACCCACGCGGCGTACGCGGACTCGCGCCGGGTCGGCAGCGTGGAGGGGAACGCCTCCAGCGACTCGGCGATCTCGACCTGCGCCTCTTCCCGGACGCGGGCGCGCTCCAGCAGGACCGGCAGCTTGCCGATGTTGTGCGTGCCGAAGACCACATCGACCCAGGGGGCCCGCTTGACGATCGTGTCCCGGTCCTTCTGGGCGAGGCAGCCGCCGACGGCGATCTGCATGCCGGGGCGCTTCGTCTTCATCGGGGCGAGCCGGCCGAGGTTGCCGTACAGCTTGTTGTCGGCGTTCTCCCGCACGGCGCAGGTGTTGAACACCACGACGTCGGCGTCACCGTCGGACCCCTCGGGCGCCCGCGTGTAGCCCGCGCCCTCCAGCAGACCGGACAGCCGCTCGGAGTCGTGCACGTTCATCTGGCACCCGTAGGTGCGCACCTCGTATGTTCCCTTGACGTCCACTGCCGTGCTCCGGTCGCTGCTGCTGGTCATACGACAAGGGTAGGCGGTGCCCGGAACCCCTCCGGCCCCCCTGGTCGCGGGCGGGCCGTGACACCGGCCCCCGCCCGGTGGCAGGATCGCGGCATGGCTCACGTACCGCCCCGCATCCGCAGGCGCACCGCCCTGTGGGGGCTGGTGGCCGTACTGGCGGTGCTCGGGCTGCTCGCCTGGTGGCTCAGGCCCTTCGGGGAGCCGGAGCTGAGGGGCGAGCTGACCTTCAGCACGGGGGTCCGCACCGGCGTCTACCACCGCTACGGCCAGTTGCTGGAGCAGGCCCTCGCCCAGGACATGCCCGGCGTGAAGGTGCGGCTGCAGCCCAGCGAGGGCTCGCAGGAGAACCTCCAGCGGGTGGCCACCGGGAAGGCCGATTTCACGATCGCCACCGCGGACGCCGTCTCCAAGTACCGGGCGGACGGGAAGCCGGGCGCGGAGCGGCTGCGCGGTGTGGCCCGCCTCTACGACGACTACGTCCAGCTCGTGGTCCCGGCCGGGTCGGGCGTGCAGTCGGCGCGGGACCTGAAGGGCAAGCGGGTCGCGATCGGCCAGCCGGGATCCGGGGTGCGGCTGATCTCGGAGCGGCTGCTGAGGGCCGCCAAGCTGGACCCCGCGCGGGACATCACCCCTGTGTCGATAGGCATCGACACCATGCCGGCGGAGCTGGAGGCCGGCCGGATCGACGCGTTCTTCTGGTCCGGCGGACTGCCGACGCAGGCGGTGCGCGATCTGGCGGACCGGTACGAGATCCGGCTCGTGCAGCTCGGCGACCTGGTGCCCTCGCTCCAGGCGAGCGGGACCCCGGCGCGGTACTACCGGGCGGCGGTGATGCCGCAGGACGCGTACGCGCGGGCCCGCAACACCTCGTCGGTGGCCACCCTGGCCGTGCCGAACCTGCTGGTCACCACCGAGGAGACGGACCCGGAGCTGACCGAGCGGTTCACGCGCACGGTGATCTTCAGCCGCGACAGCATCGGGCACGAGGTGCACGCCGCGCAGCTGGTGGACCTGCGCACGGCGATCTACACGGACCCGCTGGACCTGCACGAGGGCGCCCAGCGCTACTACCGCTCGGTCAAGCCCTGAGGGATGTCCCCGGTCAGGTGCCCGGCAGCAGCATCGCCGCGGCCGCGGCCGCCCCGATCAGCCCCGCGTGCGTCCCCAGGGCCGCCGGGACCACCCGCAGGCCGCGCACGAACGAGAGCGTGGCGTAGTCGGCCAAGTGGGCGCGGATCGGCGCGAACAGCGTGTCCCCCGACGTGGCGACGCCCCCGCCGATGACCGCGATGTCCGTCTCCACGAGCGTCGCGGTGGCCGCGATCGCCGCGGCGAGCGCCCGCCCCGCCCGGTCGAAGGCGGCCACGGCGACCGGCTCCCCGGCCTCGGCGGCCGCGGCCACGCCCGCCGCTGAAGCGTCCCCGTGCGGATCCGCCGGGGTCCAGCCCTGGGCCCGGGCCCAGCGGGCGATGGCGGTACCGGAGGCGATGGACTCCACGCAGCCGCGGCTCCCGCAGACGCACGGCTCACCGTCGAATGCCACGCTGATGTGCCCGATGTGGCCCGCGTTGCCCGTGGGACCCGGGTGGAGCCGGTCGTTCAGGATCAGTCCGCCGCCCACCCCGGTGGAGACCACCATGCACAGGGCGTTCGCATGGCCCCGGGCCGCGCCCAGCCAGTGCTCGGCGGCGGTCATCGCGACGCCGTCACCAGCGAGTACGGTCGGCAGGGCCGCTCCGTGCCGGGCCAGTTCGGCCTCGATGCGGGCCTGCACCGGGAAGCCCCGCCAGGCCCCGATGTTCACCGGGCTCACCGTGCCGCGCGAGGTGTCCACGGGGCCCGCGCTGCCGATGCCGCAGCGGACCGCCGCGGACCACAGCGGGGAGCCCGCGAGCTCGGCGACGACCTCGGCGACGGCGGCGAAGACCCCGTCGCCGTCCGCTCCGCGCGGCGTCGGCCGGCGGGTGGTGGCCGTCATCGTGCCGTCGGGGTGCACCAGCGCCCCGGCGATCTTCGTACCGCCGATGTCGACGGCCACGGTCAGGCCCGCCGCCGGATCGGGGGCGGCGGCGTGTGGTGCGGGCTGGGCGGAGGTGGGACTCGTCACGGAAGCGGCTCCAGGAAGGGGTCCGGATCAGTATGCGGCCGCCGGCGGGGCCGTACTCTCCCGGGGCTCCAGCCGCGGCCGCTCGCTCTCCCGGGCCCTCGGGGGGCTTCCGGCCAGCACGGCGAGCAGCTCCTCGGCGGCGAGCCGTCCGAACCCCGCGGTGTCGCGCACGAGGGCGGTGAGGCGGGGGTGGGGGACCCGGCACAGCGCCGAGTCGTCCCACGCGACCACGGAGATCCGGCCGGGGACCGCGATGCCCAGCTCGGCGGCTACGGCGAGGCCGGCGACCGCCATCACGTCGTTGTCGTAGACGAGCGCGGTGGGCGGTTCGGGCTCGGCGAGGACCCTGCGGGTGGCGGCCGCCCCCTCGGTGTCGGAGTAGTCGGTGACCACCGAGCGCACGTGCTCCGGGTCGAGCCCGCGCGCCTTCGCATCGGCGCGCAGCGAGGCGATGCGGCGGGCGGTGTGGGCGAGGTCCGGCAGCCCGGCGATGTGGGTGATCCGCCGGTGGCCCAGGCCGTGCAGGTGGTCCACGACCTGGGCCATGGCCCGGGCGTCGTCGGCCCATACCGAGGACGCCTCGCCGCCCGTGCCCTCGGCTGAGCCGGCGCCGCCTGAGGCCGTCCCCCCGATGATCACGGCCGGGAGCCCGAGCAGCGCGAGGAGCTCCGGCCGCGGGTCCTGCGTCCGCGCGTCCACGACGAGGACCCCGTCCACGCGCCGCTCGGCCCACCAGCGGCGGTACACGGCGCATTCGGCGTCGATGCCGTCCACGACCTGGAAGAGCAGCGCGACCCGGTCCGCGGCGAGCACCTCCTGGATGCCGGAGACCAACTGGAGGAAGAAGGACTCGACGCCGAGGGTCTGCGCGGGCCGGGCGAGGACGAGTCCGACCGCGCCGGAGCGCTCGCCGGACAGCGCCCGCGCGGCGCTGTTGGGCTGCCAGCCCAGCTCCTCGGCGACGCGGCGGATCCGGGCGCGGGTGTCCTGGGAGACGCCGGGCCGGTCGTTGAGCGCGAAGGAGACGGCGCTTTCGGACACTCCGGCCCGGCGGGCGATGTCCTTGATGGTGGGCCTGCGGGCCATGACGTGCCTGCTCTTCCCCCGGGCCATTTCCGTACGCATTCGGAATGCCGGAACTAAACCGCATTAGTTCGACCAGCTTGAGAGGCCGAAACCCTTCTGTCAACGGTACTGAAGCGCTTAAGTACAGCCGTCCCAGGCCCTGTTGACTTCACTCCCCGCACCCGGCAGGTTGTGCCCCACCCGGCGAATTCCCGAGAACTCCAGGACGCCTCATGCCCGGCGAACCCGCCCCTCGTCCGCTCCGTTTCGGCGCCAACTACACCCCCTCCCGCGGCTGGTTCCACCACTGGCTCGACTTCGACCTCGACGAGGTCAGGGCCGACCTCGACTCGATATCCGCGCTCGGACTGGACCACGTACGGGTCTTCCCGCTGTGGCCCGTGTTCCAGCCGAACCGGACGCTCATCCGGCCGCGCGCCGTCGAACAGCTCGTCGCGCTCGCCGACGCGGCCGCCGAGCGCGGGCTCGACGTCAACGTGGACGGCCTGCAAGGGCACTTGTCGAGCTTCGACTTCCTGCCCGCGTGGACGGGGACCTGGCACCGGCGGAACCTCTTCACCGATCCGGACGTCGTCGCCGCGCAGGAGGAGTACCTGCGCACGCTGGCCGCCGCCCTCGCCGACCGGCCCAACTTCCTCGGCATGACGGTCGGCAACGAGGTCAACCAGTTCTCCGACGGCCCCCATCCGGATCCCGACCGGATCACCGGGGAGCAGGCCGGCCGCTGGCTGGAGCGGATGCTCGCGGCGTGCGGGAAGGGCGCGCCGGGCCGGCTCCACGTGCACGCCGAGTACGACGCCGCCTGGTACCGGGACGGCCACCCCTTCACTCCGGACCAGGCGGCCCGGCTGGGCGGGGCCACGGCCGTGCACTCCTGGGTGTTCAACGGCACCGCCCAGCTCCACGGCCGCACCGGTACGGCCACCGAGCACCACGCCGCGTACCTGGTCGAACTGTCGAAGGCGTGGGCGCGCGAGGCGCACCGGCCGGTGTGGCTCCAGGAGGTGGGGGCGCCCGCGCCGTCGATCCCGCCGGAGCACGCCGCCGCCTTCGCGGAGGCGACCGTGGCGAACGCGCTGGACTGCCCGGACCTGTGGGGCGTGACCTGGTGGTGCTCGCACGACGTGTCCCGGGAGCTCGCGGACTTCCCCGAGCTGGAGTACGGGCTCGGCCTGCTCACCAACGACCGCCGGGTCAAGCCCGCCGGCGCGGCCGTCGCCCGGATCGCGGCGCGGTGGCGGGGCCGGGAACACCGCCCGGCCGTACGGTCCACCGCGCTGGCGGTGGACGTCGGCGGGGCGCGGGCTGCGCCGCGGCGCTCGGTGTGCGCGCCGGGCGGCGCCTTCTTCGAGGCCTGGGCCTCGCTCACGGCCCAGGGGGTGCGCCCCGCGGTGGTCCTGGCCGAGCTGGCCGAGGACCCCGCCCATCTGTCGGCGCGCGGCATCACGCAGGTGCTGCGCGTACCCGAGGTCATCCGAACGCACGCCCGCTGACCGCCCGTCACCGCCACGGCCACCGCCACCGTCCCCGAGGAGCCCGCATGTCCGAGTCCGACAACGGCGCCGACCCTCGCACCGCCTGCCCCTCACGCCGGCCGGCCTCGCCCCCGCCGTCCCGTCGCCGCGTCCTCGCCGCCGGGGCCGGAGCGGGCGCCGCGGCGCTGCTCGGCGGCGTCGGCTCCGCCACCGAGGCACAGGCCGCGCCCCCGCTGCGGCCCCCGGCGGCGGAGGCCGCCCCCGACCTGGCCCCGTACGCCTCGTACTGGTTCCCCGACTCCCTCCCCCCGGGCGTCCCCGGCCCCGGCATCACCTGGCGCTCCCTCAGCCGGTGGACCCCCGAGTCCGATCCGGACCTCGCGTACAACACCGCGTCCGTGCCGCTCGCGCCCCGCTTCACGCCGGTGCCCCCGAACGCGGGGGCCCGGGCCGGCCAGGCCCGGATCTCCTCCCTGGTCTCCTTCGGGCCCACCGCCCGCAACCCCTCCCAGGGCTCCGCCACCGCCGACCACTACGCCCTCACGCACTGGGCGTACCTCGACGAGCTGGTGTTCTGGGGCGGCTCCTCGGGCGAGGGCATCGTGCTGGCCCCGAACGCGCCCGTCGTCGACGCCGCCCACCGCCACGGCGTCCCGGTGCTCGGCAACGTCTTCCTGCCGCCCGTCGTGTACGGCGGCGACCTCCAGTGGACCCGGGACCTCGTCCGGCAGGACTCCCAAGGCCGGTTCCCGATCGCCGAGAAGCTCGTACTGGTGGCGCGGACCCACGGGTTCGACGGCTGGTTCGTGAACGCCGAGACCGACGGCGGGGACAGCGCGCTCGCCGCGCGGATGCGGGCCTTCCTGCGCGCCCTGCGAGCGGCCGGCGCACCGTACGGGCTGCGGACCACCTGGTACGACGCCATGAACAGCACGGGCCGGGTCGGCTGGCAGGGCGCCCTCAACGCGCTCAACCAGGAGTTCTTCGAGGACCGTGCGGGCCGGGTCGCGGACACGATGTTCGTCGACTTCCGCTGGACCCCGCAGACCCTGGCCGCCTCCGGCGCGCTCGCCGACCGGCTGGGCCGCTCCCGTCACGAGCTGTGGGCGGCCCTGGACGTGGAGTCCGAGGGCTGGGACTCCGGCGTCCGCTGGGACGCGATCATCCCGCGCGAGCGCGCCCACGTCGTCAGCTTCGGCTTCTACCGGCCCGAGTGGACCCTGGGCCACCTCACCGACCGCTCCCCCGGCGCCTTCCACCGCGCCGACGAGCGGTTCTGGACCGGCGAGTCCCTCGACCCCGCACACCCGGCCCCCGAGGGCACCTGGCGGGCGCCCGCCACCGCCGTCGCGGACCGGTCCACCGTCACCGCGCTGCCCTTCGCCTGCGCCTTCAACACCGGGCACGGGGAGCGCTGGTACGAGGACGGCAGGGTCACCGGCGACACCCCGTGGAACCACCTCGGGCTCCAGGACCGGCTGCCGGGCCGCCGCTGGGCCGTCGAGACCACCGGAGCGCGGCCCTCCGTCACGCTGGACTTCGCGCGGGCCTGGCGCGGCGGATCCAGCCTCCTCGTGTCCGGCTCCCTGACCGCCCCCGCCGCCGTCGGACTGCACTGCACCCGGCTGCCGCTGACCGCGTCCGCGGTGCTGGAACTGGTGCACGCGACCGAGTCGGGGACGGTCACCGTCGAGGTGGGCGTGGCCACGCGCGAGCCGGCCGCCCCGGGCGAGCCGGTCCCGTACACCTGGATGAAGGCCCCTGCAAAGGCCTCCGCCGCCGGCGTCTGGCGCACCTCCCGGATCGCCTTGGCGGCCCTGGGCGGCAGGACCGCGTACGGGATCGCCGTACGGATCACGGCACGCGGGGGCGGGGCCGTGTCCTGGCGGCTCGGCGCCGTGTCGGTACGCGAGGACACCGCGCGGCGGCGCCCGGCGGCTCCGGGCGCCCTGACCGTCGACGCCTCGGCCCAGCAGGACGGCACGGCCGCCGTACGGCTGTCCTGGCGGCGGGCGGCCGGACCGGTCCGCCACTACGAACTGCACCGGCTGCTCCCGGACGGCACCCGCCGCTTCCTCGGCGGCACCTGCGGAACGGCCCTGTACCTCCCGGCCGTCACACGGGCCGGGCGGGAGCCCGCGGTCCGCTTCGAGGTCCGGTCCGTGGACGAGCTGTACGTGGCCTCCGTCCCGGCCGCCACCGCGCTCCCCTGGACCTGACGGCCCGAGGGCCGCTGTCGGGGCTCCCGGCCCTCAGGCCGAGTGCGGATCGCTGCGCGGGACGGCCACCGTCACCCGCAGCCCGTGCGGCGGGTTCTTCTCGTAGGCGAGGGACCCGCCGCCCGCGGCGAGCAGCGCCCGGGAGATCGACAGGCCGAGCCCGGAGCCCTTGACGTTCTGGTGGCGGCCGCTGCGCCAGAACCGGTCGCCGACGCGGAGCAGCTCCTCGTCGGTGAGACCGGGCCCGCGGTCGGCGACGACGACGTGCACGAAGGACCCGGCCGCGGCGACCGACACCTCGACCTCCTCGCCCTCCGGGGTGAACTTGAGGGCGTTGTCGATGACGGCGTCGAGCGCGCTGGAGAGCGCGATCGGATCGGCCCAGCCCGTGACGGCGGTCCGGCCCGTCTCGGTGAGCCGTACGCCCTTCTCCTCGGCGTACGAGCGCCAGGAGGCGACGCGCTCCGCGGTCAGCGCGCCGATGTCGGTGAGGCTGAGCTCGGCGGAGGTGTGCTCGGCCAGCGCCAGGTCCAGCAGGTCGTCCAGGACCTGGGTCAGGCGCTTTCCCTCGGCCCGCACGGAGGCGATCTCCTCGTTGCCCTCGGGCAGTTCCAGGGCGAGCAGCTCGATCCGCAGGAGCAGTGCCGCGAGCGGGTTGCGCAGCTGGTGGGAGGCGTCGGCGACGAACGCCCGCTGCTGCTCCAGGACCTCTTCCACGTTGTCGGCCATCTCGTTGAACGAATGCGCCAGGCGTTGGAGTTCCGGGGGCCCGCCGGCCGCCGCGACCCGGGAGTTCATCCGCCCGGTGGCGATGCCGTGGGCGGCCGCGTCGAGGGTCCGCACCGGCTTGAGCACCCAGCGGGTGAGCACGAGGGCGGCGCCGAAGGCCACGAGCATCGCCGCGGCGAGCCCGGCGACGATGATCAGCCAGCCTTCCAGGATGCGGGCCCGCATCTGGTCGGTGGGCGACTCGGTGACGACGACCGCGACCACGTCGCCGTCGAGGACGACCGGGGAGGCGACGAGCAGCTTGCCGCGCGTCTGCCAGGGCCACACCTGGGCCGGGTCGTGGCTGCGGCGCCCGGCGAGGGCCTCGGAGAAGGCGCGGCGGCCCTCGCCCGCCTCCGGGAGCTCCCACCAGCCGGGGGCGCGGGCCATGGCGTTGTCGTCGCGCAGGAAGATGCCGACGCGGATGCCGTACAGCTGCTGGTAGCGGGCGAGTTCCAGCTGGAGCGTCTCCAGGCGCTCGGTGGCGCCGGCGGAGCCGGAACCCTCGGCGTCGATGACGAACTGGGCGAGGGCGGCGAATCGGGCGCTGTCGTCGATCCGGTCGACCACCACGCGCTGCTGCTGCCCCGCGGCCAGGCTCACGGCGAGCGGGAACCCGAGGGCGAGGAGCACGCCCGCCATCAGGACGACGAGCAGGGGGAGCAGACGGGCGCGCACGAGGACACTCCCCTAGGGCGCGGCCGGGGTGACGAGCCGGTAGCCCACCCCGCGGACGGTCTCGATGAGGGCGGGCATGCGCAGCTTGGAGCGCAGCGAGGCCACGTGGACCTCCAGGGTCCGGCCGGTCCCCTCCCAGCTGGTGCGCCACACCTCACTGATGATCTGCTCGCGCCGGAAGACGACCCCGGGGCGCTGGGCGAGCAGCGCGAGCAGGTCGAACTCCTTGCGGGTGAGGGGCACGTCGACTCCGTCCACGCTGACGCGGCGGGTCGGCAGTTCGATGCTGACCGGGCCGATGCGGACCACGTCGGGGGAGCCCGTCCCGGTCGCGGCGGCCTCTTCGGAGGCGCCGGTGCGCCGGGCGACGGCGTGGATGCGTGCGAGGAGTTCACCGGTGTCGTACGGCTTGGTGACGTAGTCGTCCGCGCCCATGTTGAGGCCGTGGATGCGCGAGCGGACGTCGGCGCGCGCCGTCACCATGATCACGGGCGTCGAGGTGCGCTTGCGGATCTTGCCGCACACCTCGTACCCGTCCTGGTCGGGCAGGCCGAGGTCCAGGAGGACGACGCCGAAGGGGGGAGCTCCGGCCGGCAGCAGGGCCTGCAGGGCCTCCTCGCCGCTGCGGGCGTGGGTCACCTGGAAGCCGTGCCGGGCGAGGATCGCGGACAGGGCGGCGGCGACGTGGTCGTCGTCCTCGACGAGCAGCAGTCTCATGGCGTCCCCCTTTCCTGTTTCCTGTTTTCCTGATCAGGGCCCGCGGTGGGGCCACCCTGCATCCACGCCGATGAAGAGGCCCACGTCAAGGGGGTTCCGCTCCGGCGAGTCTTCCGTTATGCACCCGGTACGGGCGATCCGCACCCGAGAGCCCGGTGCGCACGGAGCGTATCGGAGCGAGGCCGTTTCGTTATGCTCAATTCTCCCTCAGATGTGGTGACGGTGTGCGCGCCACGTCACTACTGTCCTCCCAACCGAGGAGGACGGAGCAAGAAGCCGATGAGCGGAGTATCAGTGACCAAGGACGCGCAGGATGCGGCCCCGGCCGCGGACGACCTGGTCGTACTGAGCAACGTCAACAAGCACTTCGGCGCGCTGCACGTGCTTCAGGACATCGATCTGAGCATTGCCCGCGGTGAGGTCGTGGTCGTCATCGGTCCTTCGGGATCGGGCAAGTCCACGCTGTGCCGGACCATCAACCGCCTGGAGACGATCGACTCGGGCACCATCACGGTCGACGGCAAGGAACTGCCGTCGGAGGGGCGGGAACTGGCCCGGCTGCGCGCCGATGTGGGCATGGTCTTCCAGTCCTTCAACCTGTTCGCGCACAAGACGGTGCTGCAGAACGTGATGCTCGGTCAGCTCAAGGTCCGCAAGACGGACTCGGCCGCCGCGCTGGAGAAGGCCAAGTCCCTGCTGGACCGGGTGGGTGTCGGCTCGCAGGCCGACAAGTACCCGGCGCAGCTGTCCGGCGGTCAGCAGCAGCGCGTGGCGATCGCCCGCGCGCTGGCGATGGACCCGAAGGTGATGCTGTTCGACGAGCCGACCTCGGCGCTCGACCCGGAGATGATCAACGAGGTGCTGGAGGTCATGCAGCAGCTCGCCCGGGAGGGCATGACGATGGTGGTCGTCACGCACGAGATGGGCTTCGCCCGGTCCGCGGCCAATCGCGTCGTCTTCATGGCCGATGGCAAGATCGTCGAAGAGGCCGCACCCGAGCAGTTCTTCAGCAATCCGCGCAGTGACCGTGCGAAGGACTTCCTTTCGAAGATCCTGCACCACTGACGGTCTTGCTCTGGTAGTGATCCCGTGGCAGCGCGACTGACCTGTCGCCGCTCGTCGCCCAACAACGTCTCATCCGAGGGAAGTTCATCATGAAGGTTTTCAAGGCCGGTGCGGCCGCAGCCGTTGCCGCGGTCCTCGCCCTGACGGCGACCGCCTGCGGCGGCAGCAGCGACAAGGCGAGCAGTGACGGCGGCGCGTCCGCCGGCGCCAAGAAGGACAAGATCGTCATCGGCATCAAGTTCGACCAGCCGGGTCTCGGCCTCAAGACCCCGGACGGCAAGTACAGCGGCTTCGACGTGGACGTGGCGACCTACGTCGCCAAGGAGCTCGGCTACCAGCCCGACCAGATCGAGTTCAAGCAGGCCGTCAGCGCCGAGCGCGAGAACCTGATCGCCAACGGTGACGTGAAGCTGGTCGTCGCGACCTACACGATCAACGACAAGCGCAAGGCGAAGGTCGACTTCGCCGGCCCGTACTTCCTGGCCCACCAGGACCTGCTGGTCCGCGCCGACGACACCTCGATCACCAAGGCCGAGGACCTCAACAAGAAGAAGCTCTGCTCGGTGGCCGGTTCCACCTCGGCGCAGAACGTCAAGACCAAGCTGGCGCCCGAGGCGGACCTCAAGGAGAACCCCGGCTACTCCGAGTGCCTGACGGGCCTGGAGAACAAGGCCGTCGACGCCCTGACCACGGACAACTCGATCCTCGCCGGCTACGCCGCGCAGGAGAAGAACAAGGGCAAGTTCAAGCTCGCCGGTCTGAACCTGAGCAACGAGCCCTACGGCATCGGCCTGAAGAAGGGCGACAAGGACCTGCAGACCAAGGTCAACGCCGCGCTCAAGAAGATGGTCGACGACGGCTCCTGGCAGAAGGCCGTGGACGCGAACCTCGGCCCCGCCGGCTACAAGGCCGAGCCGGCCCCGCAGATCACCGAAGGCAGCTGATTCTCCGGTGAGGGTGCCGCTGCCCGCCTGCTGCGGGCGGCGGCACACCTCACCGGCCATCTCTGGGGAGAGCGCAGGGCAACGTGTTCGACTTTCTTGATTCCGGGCAGTACGACGTGCTCGGAGCCTTCTGGGTGACGGTTCAGCTCACCCTCTACTCGGCGGTCGGATCCCTCATATGGGGCCTGATGCTCGCCGGAATGCGAGTCAGCCCGGTTCCGCTGATGCGGGCCTTCGGCACCTCGTACGTCAATATCGTGCGCAACACGCCGCTGACGCTGCTCGTCCTCGGCTGCTCACTCGGGCTGGACCAGACCCTGGGCATCTCGCTGGCCGGCGGGACCTCCAAGGAGATCGGCTTCCGCCTCGCGATCCTCGGACTGATCGCCTACACCGGAACGTTCGTCTGCGAGGCGCTGCGCTCGGGCATCAACACCGTCCCCGTGGGACAGGCCGAGGCCGCTCGCGCCCTCGGGCTGAGCTTCTTCCAGGTGCTCACCCTGATCGTGCTCCCCCAGGCCTTCCGGGCGGTCATCGCACCTCTCGCGAACGTGCTGATCGCCCTCACCAAGAACACCACGGTGGCTGCGACCATCGGCGTGGCCGAGGCTGCCCTGCTGATGAAGGAAATGCTGGAGAACGAGTCCGACGCGCTCTTCGCGGTCTTCGCGGGCTTCGCCTTCGGCTTCGTCCTGCTGACCCTGCCTACCGGCCTGCTGCTGGGCTGGGTGGCCAAGCGAGTGGCGGTGAAGCGATGAGCTCCGTTCTGTACGACACCCCCGGCCCCAAGGCCAAGGCCCGCAACTGGATATACACGGGCGTCTTCCTCGCGCTCGTCGCTCTGGTGCTGTGGTGGGCCCTGTCGCTCATGGCCGAGAAGAACCAGCTCGACGCCGACAAGTGGAGCCCGTTCCTCACTGACAGCCAGATCTGGACGACGTTCTTGCTGCCCGGCCTCGGCGAGACACTCAAGGCCGGCCTGATCGCCATGGTGATCGCGCTGCCACTGGGCGCGCTCCTCGGTATCGCCCGGCTCTCCGACCACGCGTGGGTACGCGTTCCGGTCGGCACGGTCGTCGAGTTCTTCCGCGCCATCCCGGTCCTGATGCTGATGGTCTTCAGCTCGGCCCTGTACGTCATGCTCGGCACCGTCAGCTCCGATCTGCGGCCGCTGTACGCGGTGGTGACCGGTCTGGTCCTGTACAACGCCTCGGTCATCGCCGAGATCGTCCGCGCGGGCATCCATTCGCTGCCCCGCGGCCAGACCGACGCGGCCAAGGCGATCGGCATGCGCAAGGGCCAGACCATGACCCACGTCCTGCTCCCGCAGGCCGTCACGGCGATGCTGCCCGCGCTGGTGAGCCAGCTCGTGGTGATCCTCAAGGACACCGCGCTCGGAGGCGCCATCCTGGGCTTCGCCGATCTGATGTCGATGAACCGGCAGATCTCCGCCAATTACAGCAACACCATCGCGACGATGGTCGTGATCGCCCTCATCTACATCGCGGTGAACTTCGCGCTCACCACCTTCGCCTCCCGGCTCGAACGGCGCCTGCGGAAGTCGGACAAGGGCTCCGGCGCGGTCGTCGCCGGGGACGTGGCCGAGGTCGACGCGGGCGGCGCCGCCGGCGTGGGCCAGGCTCCCTGACGGGTCTCCCCGGTTCGGGTGGCTGACGCCCGGTCAGTACACTTGTGTGACACCTGTGGTGCGGCGGAACTCATCCGCCGCACCACACGGCGTTGGCGGGGCCGGGTGTCACTTGACGCAGGCACCTCCAGTGGGTTGCATACGTTCTGTGATCACATACCGGACATCGGGAGCCGCATCATGGACCCGGTGATCGTCGTCGGCGCGGGACCCGTCGGACTGTCGCTGGCCCTGGCCCTGGCCGGCTCGGGCGTGCCCAGCGTCGTGCTCGACGAGGGGCCGGGCAAGGACCTGCCCCGGCCCGCCCGTACGGTCGTCCTGCACGAGGACACCTCGGCCATGGTCCACCGGCTCGGCTGTACGACCCTGCGCGACGAGGGGGCGCTGTACGCCGCCTGGCGCACCCTGCGCCGCCGCGGCCGGGCCGACGACGCCCCGCGCACCACCTTCGAGGACCGCCAGGCCCCCCTGCACCTGCCGCAGCACGCCCTCGCGCGCGGGCTGCGCGACTCCGCGGGCACGCATCCGCTGATCCAGCTGGTCACCGACAGCAAACTGGACTCCCTCGAACAGGACGACGGCGGGATCACCGCCCACACCCGGGGCGCCGAGACCACCTGGTGGCGCGGGAGTTACCTGGTCGGCTGCGACGGGGCCCGCTCCACCGTGCGCAAGCTGCTCGGCATCCGCTTCCCGGGCCGCACCGCCGTGGAACGCCACGCCGTCGCCGCGCTGCGCACCGAACTCCCCTGGCCCGGCGAGGCCCTGCTGCACCGCGACCCCCCGCGGGAGACCACCGCCCGGCCGCTGCCCGACGGGGTGTGGCGGCTGGACTGGCTGCTCCCGGCCTGCGGGGAGCTGGTCACGCCCGACGCGCTCGTCACCCTGATCCGGGACACGCTGGCCGCGTGGTGCGGGGGCACGACACCTCCGTACGAACTCCTCGACACCGGGGTGCACACCCTGCACCACCGGCTGGCCCGGCGCTGGCGCGAGCGGCGCGCCTTCCTCGCCGGGGACGCCGCCCACCTGCTGGGCGCGCTCGGCACGCAGGGGGTCGACGAGGGGCTGCGGGACGCCGAGAACCTCGCCTGGAAGTTGTCCCTTGCCTGGCACCAGGGCGGTTCCGAGGCCCTCCTCGACAGCTACGAGGACGAGCGCCGCACGGCGGTCGCGGCCCGGCTGCGCGCCGCCGACCAGGCGATGCCCGTACTGCGCGGGGGCGGCGGGCTGCGGACGTACCTGCCCGGTGCCACCCGCTCCGGTGAACTGCTGCTGACCGACGGCCACTTGGGCCGGGGACCGCTGGGTGCGGCGCCGACGTACGCCCCGCCGGTCGCCGTACGCGAGGTGCCCACCGACACGGAGCCGGGCGGCCAGGTCGCCAACGTTCCCGTCACCGCGCCCGACGGATCGACGGTGCCGCTGCGCGACCTGCTGGGGCGGGGCCGGCCGCTGGTGGTCCTGGTCGCCCCGGGCACCGGGGTCTGGGACCGGCGGCACTGGCTGGGCGCCGGGCTGATGCCGCGGCTCGCGGCGGCGGTGAGCGCGCTGCCGGTCCGCACCGAACTGCTGGTCGCGGACGGCTACCCGGGGGCGCCCGCGCACACGGTCCTGCTGATCAGGCCGGACGGACATCTGGCGGCGACCTTCGCGGGCGTACGGCCGGCCGAGCTGTACGAGGCGGCGGACGCGCTTCGCTGCGGGGCGCCCGAAAGCGCTCGCGCGGAGCTCGATCCGCCGTCCACGACGCCTACGACCCCGACACATCCGGCCGTGATCGATTGACCGGTCTCCGGTGCACGTGCTTCACTCGCGGACATGACCGGCAATGACGTACGCCTGTGGCGGAGGGTCCATATGGACCTGCTCCGCTACGCGGGCTGCGTATGTCGTCCTTCCTGCTGATTCGCCTTCCCTCGCGCGCTCCGCGCGCACTTTCGCGAACCCCCAGGACGGTCACGCCCCCATGTCTGCGCCCCTTGCCCCCAGTGCATCCGCCGCGCCCCTCGCACCTCCGCACGCCCCCGTACGCGCCGCCGCGCCCTCGGTGACGGCGGCGGAACTCCTCGCCTTCGCCCTGCGCACCGCCGCCGATCCGGCGGTCGTCGACTCCCTCCCCCTCGACCCCGAGGGCCGCACCTGGATCCGCCTCGACGGACCGGGCGGCAGCGAGGCCTGGGTGATCGGCTGGCCGCCGGGCACCGGCACCGGCTGGCACGACCACGCCGAGTCGCAGGGCGCGTTCGCCACCGCCCGGGGCCGGCTGACGGAGCACTCGCTGGCGGTCCGGCTCCCCTCGGAAGGCTGGCGGAGCCTGGAACTCGCCCCGGACCTCGACCGCAGCCGCAGCCTGGGACCGGGGACGGGCCGGGCGTTCGGCGAGCACCACGTCCACGAGGTGCTCAACGACTCCCCGACGGAGCACGCGGTCTCGGTGCACGCGTACTACCCGCCGCTGCCCCTGATCCGCCGCTTCAGCCGCACCGGTCAGGTGCTCACGCTGGAGCAGGTCGAGCGTCCGGCGGACTGGCAGTGAGCGCCCCGGTCGGCATCGACGCCCTGCTGGAGCGGGTCCGGTCGACGTACACGCGGATCGGCCCGGCGCAGGCGTACGAAGCGTTCCTGGCCGGGGACGCACTGCTGGTGGACATCCGCTACCAGGCGCTGCGCGAGCGGGACGGCCTGATCCCGGGGGCGCTGGTGGTGGAGCGCAACGAACTGGAGTGGCGCCTGGACCCGCAGGGCTCCCACCGCGCCGCCGAAGCCACCTCGCACGACCTGCGGGTGGTGGTGATCTGCAACGAGGGTTACGCCTCCTCCCTGGCGGCGGCCTCCCTCCACGCCCTGGGCCTGCACCGCGCCACGGACCTGACGGGCGGCTTCCAGTCCTGGAAGTCCGCCGGGCTCCCCGTCGCCCCCGCCTCGTAGCCATCCGGGCCCGGGGCACCCGCTTCGGCGGGGGTGCCCCGGGCCACGGGCGGCGGTGGGCCGCTATCGCGAGGTGGCCACCTCGACCGGCGGCACGCGCAGCGCGACCCGACCCGGCAGGGCGGTCGCAGCGAGCGCCAGCAGCCCCGCCACGCCCACCACCCCCACGTACACCACCGGCAGCAACGCCGGCGCGGCCGCCCCGGTCATCCCCACGCTGAACGCGGTCAGCACGGCCAGCGCGATCCCCGACCCGAGCGCCGTCCCGATCAGCACCACGGCCACCGCCTCCATCCGCAGCATCCGCAGCACCTGCCGCCGCTTCGCCCCCGCCAGCCTCAGCATCGCGAACTCCCTCAGCCGCTCCGACGTCGACATGGCGAGGGTGTTGACCACCGCGATCGCGGTGAACGCCAGGACCAGTCCCATCGCCAGCAGATTGATCTCGGCGCCCGCCGGCTGCCCCTCCGCCCGCACCGCGTCCGCGTCCCGTGCCGACACCACCCCGACCCCCGGGAACCCGGCGACCGCCGCGGCCAGCTGCTCCCGCCCCGTACCCGGCTCCGCCGCCACCAGCACACTGTCCGCGAGGGGGTTGTCCACGTGTGCGGCGACGAGATCGTGCGCGAGCGTCAGGTCGCCGAAGCCCAGCCCCCGCGCGTACACGGCCGAGACGGTCACGGTGACGGGCGTCCCGTCCCCCAGCGCGAGCTCCAGCGGGCTTCCCGGCTTCAGCCCCAGCTGATCGGCGGCCAGTTCGCTCACCGCCACGCTCTTCTCGCCGAAACCGTCCAGGCTCCCGGCCGTCACGCCGGGGTTCCAGGTCCGCGTCAGCCCGGTCGGGGTGACCCCCTGCGCGCCGTACTTCGTCAGCCCCACCCGTACGGAGGTGTGCACGATCTCGGTGGCCGCCGTGACCCCGGGGGTCCGTCGGATCCGCTCCGCGGCGCCGCCGGTGACCCCCGGGCCCTGCGCGGCCAGCATCCAGCCGGCCCGGACCCCGTCGCGGGCCTGGGTTCGGGCGGCGTCGCCGAGCGTCGGCGTGATGAACAGAACGGTGCAGGTCATACCGATCAACAGCGCGATCGGGGTGACGGCGGACGCCATGCGGGTGGCGTTGCCGCGCAGGTTCGCGGTGGCCAGGTACCCGCCCGGGCCGGCCGGCCCCAGCGGCCCGGCGAGCACCGCGGCCGCGCCCCGGACCAGCAGCGGGCCGAGCAGCGAGACCGCGGCGGCGAGGACGACGACCGCGAGGAAGGTCACGGGGGTCGACGCGGGCTCGGTGCGCAGCGCGCTGAGTACGGCGACCAGCACCGCCCCGCCGGCCAGCAGCAGCACCCCGACCGCGACCCGGATCCACGCGGGGCGCCCCCGCTCCACGGCGGCTTCCGCGAGCGCCTCGGCCGGGCGGATCCGGGCGATCCGCCGCCCGGTGATCCGGGCCGCGGCCCAGGCTCCGAGCAGGCTCGCTCCCACGGCGGCGAACATCGGGAAGACACCGGCGGTGCGCTCCAGGTTGGCGGGGACGACACCGCTCGCGACGAACCGGCCGTGGAGCCAGGCGGCGAGCGGGAGTCCGGCGAGGGCCCCCGCGACACCGGCGGCCAGCCCCACGAGCAGGGCCTCGCGGCCGATCATGCGGCGCAGCTGCTTCGGCGTGGCGGCGATGGCCCGCAGCAGGGCGAGCTCGCGGTAGCGCTGCTGGACGGAGAGGGCGAAGGTGCCGACGACCACGAGGATCGCGACGAGGAGCGAGGTGCCGCCCATGGCCCCGCCCATGGAGACGAGCTTGATGCGCGCGCCGGCCGCGTCGAGGAACTCCACGGGCCCGCGGGCGTCGCCCACGGCGACCTGCGCGCCGCTGCCCCCGCCGTCGGCCTGGCCGCTGCCCGCGCCCTGGAGCGCCTGCCGGAGCCGCCCGGCCAGTTCACCCGGGTCAATCCCGGGAGCCGGCAGGACCCCGATGGCGGTGACCTGTCCGTCGCGGGCGGCCAGCCGCCGCGCCTCGGAGTCGGCGAAGAACAGCGCGCTCTGCCGGGCGAGGTCGCCGCGGGCGCTCTGCGCGATCCCGCTCACCGTGTACGTCCTGGGCTCGCCGGTGGCCTGCACGGTCAGGGGGACGCCGGTCCTCAGCCCCGCGCGGGCGGCCAGTTCGCGGTCGACGACGACCTCGCCGCCGTTCTGGGGCGCGCGGCCCTCGGCGAGCGTGAAGGGGATGAGCGCGGCGGAGGCCCAGGCGTGCCCGTACGAGGGCTTCGCGGCGGCCGGGGTCTTGACGAGCGGGACGGCCTGGAAGCTGAGCTCCGGCACCACCCGCTCGACGCCCGGCACGGACCGGACGGTGTCCACGGTGGCGGCGGGCAGCCAGGCCCGTTCGGTCACGGGCTTGGCCTTGTGCTTCGTCTTGGTCTTGCCCTTCTTCTCCGTGACCGTGGTCCGGTGGACGTTCTGGTCGGCGGAGACGACGACCGGCGTGGCCGCGTAGCGCTCGGTGGCGATCTTTCCGCGGAGTCCGGTTTCCAGGAGCGTGCCGCAGGCGGTGACGAGGGTGGCCGCACACAGCAGTGCGACGAAGGCGCCGAGGAAGCCGGCCTTGCGGTCCCTGACGGTCTGGAGGGCGTAACGCAGCATCATGCGGCCAACTCTGCCGCCGGGCCCACTGGTTGGCAGTGAAGGACCCCGGCGTCTCGGCCCGGGGGCTATCCCCACCCCCCGGGCCCTGCCGGCGGCCCCGCGGCCCGGGGCCGGCCTCAGAACCCGCCTGCCTCAGAACCCGCGTGCCTCAGAACCCCGCATACCCCGGGCCGTCTTCGTCCTCGTCCACGCCTTCCTGCTCCAGCGCGCGCCGGACCACCCGCAGGGCCATGCCCTCGGGGTACCCCTTGCGGGCGAGCATCCCGGCGAGGCGCCGGAGCCGCTTGTCCCGCTCCAGGCCCCGGGTGGTGCGGAGCTTGCGCTCCACGAGCTCCCGGGCGGTCTGCTCCTCCTGGTCGGGGTCCAGCTGTTCCAGGGCCTCCTGGACGAGGGTGGCGTGCACCCCCTTGGTACGGAGCTCCTGCGCGAGCGCCCGGCGGGCGAGGCCGCGGCCGCGGTGCCGGGACTCGACCCAGGCCCCGGCGAACGCGGCGTCGTCGATCAGGCCGACCTCTTCGTACCGGGAGAGGACCTCCTGCGACACCTCCTCGGGGATGCCCCGCTTCTCCAGGGCGTCCGCGAGCTGCCGCCGGGTGCGCGGCATCCCGGTGAGCAGGCGCAGGCAGATCGCCCGTGCCTGCTCCTCGGGACTCTGGGGCGGCAGTTCCTGGCGGTCTTCCCGCCCACCGCCACGACGGCCTTCGGGGTCCTCTTCACGAAGCCCCTCCCGGCCGCCGTCACGCCGGCGTGCGCGACCGCCCCCGCGACGGCCCTCCCGGCCGCCGCTCCCGCCGCCCCCTTCCTGCTCCCGCACGGGTCAGCTCTTGGCGACGGCGGCCTTGGCCGTCGTCTTGGCCTTCGACGCGGGGGCGGGCACGGCCGCTGCCTCGGCGGCAGGCGCACCGGCCGCCGTCTCGGCGGCGGCGTCCTTGCGCACGCCCACGCCCAGCTTCTCCTTGATCTTCCGCTCGATCTCGTTGGCGAGATCGGGGTTGTCCTTCAGGAAGTTGCGGGCGTTCTCCTTGCCCTGGCCGAGCTGGTCGCCCTCGTACGTGTACCAGGCGCCGGCCTTGCGCACGAAGCCGTGCTCCACGCCCATGTCGATCAGGCCGCCCTCACGGCTGATGCCCTGGCCGTAGAGGATGTCGAACTCGGCCTGCTTGAACGGCGGCGCGACCTTGTTCTTGACGACCTTGACGCGGGTCCGGTTGCCGACCGCGTCGGTGCCGTCCTTCAGGGTCTCGATACGGCGGATGTCGAGGCGCACGGAGGCGTAGAACTTCAGCGCGCGGCCACCGGTGGTGGTCTCCGGCGAGCCGAACATCACACCGATCTTCTCGCGGAGCTGGTTGATGAAGATCGCTGTGGTCTTGGACTGGTTGAGCGCACCGGTGATCTTCCGGAGGGCCTGGCTCATCAGCCGGGCCTGGAGACCGACGTGCGAGTCGCCCATCTCGCCCTCGATCTCCGCGCGCGGCACGAGCGCGGCGACGGAGTCGATGACGATCAGGTCGAGGGCGCCGGAGCGGACCAACATGTCCACGATCTCCAGCGCCTGCTCACCGGTGTCCG
The DNA here is from genome assembly GCF_001044425.1 of Streptomyces roseus. Lineage (GTDB taxonomy): Bacteria > Actinomycetota > Actinomycetes > Streptomycetales > Streptomycetaceae > Streptomyces > Streptomyces roseus. The sequence continues at coordinate 31,237 of NZ_LFML01000068.1, read as the reverse complement.
GCTGCGACAGGATGAGGTTGTCGGTGTCGACGCCGAGGGCCTTCGCGTACTCGGGGTCGAGCGCGTGCTCGGCGTCCACGAAGGCGACGGTGCCGCCGGCCTTCTGTGCGTTGGCCACGGCGTGCAGGGTCAGGGTCGTCTTGCCGGAGGACTCCGGGCCGTACACCTCGATGACGCGGCCGCGGGGCAGCCCGCCGACGCCGAGCGCGATGTCCAGCGCGGTCGACCCGGTCGGGATGACCTCGATGGGGTCGTTCGGCTTGTCGCCGAGGCGCATGACCGCACCCTTGCCGAATTGCCGTTCAATCTGTGCGAGCGCGGCGTCGAGAGCCTTCTCGCGGTCGGTGCCTGCCATGGGTTCCACCCGGTTTGCTTGAGTCGATCGCTTCACGCCATTGACGCTAACGCCTGCCACTGACAATGCGCTTCCACACCCGTTTCGGCTGTGGATAACTCATCAGAATGGATGTTCGATTTCCCTGTCAAGCGGGCTCGCCGGGCACCCAACTGACAACCAACGGTTGACACCTCTGGGGTGTCAACCTAGGGTTGCACCTATGACGAACCCTTCCGTGGAACCCGTCCGCATGACCAACCCGGTACGCCTCGACGACCTCATCGAGGCCATCAAGAAGGTCCACACCGACACCCTGGAGCAGCTCAGCGGCGCCGTCGTCGCCGCCGAGTCGCTGGGCGACGTCGCGGACCACCTCATCGGCCACTTCGTGGACCAGGCCCGCCGCTCCGGCGCCTCCTGGACCGACATCGGCCGCAGCATGGGCGTCACCCGCCAGGCCGCCCAGAAGCGCTTCGTCCCCAAGGCCGGCAAGGAGGGCGAGGGCGGCATGGACCCCAACCAGGGCTTCGGCCGCTTCACACCGCGCGCCCGCAACGTCGTCGTCACCGCCCAGAACGAGACCCGCGCCGCCGGCAACTCCGAGATCCGCACCGAGCACCTCGTCCTCGGCCTGCTCGCCGAGCCGGAAGGCCTCGCCTGCCTCGCCCTGCGCGCCCAGCAGGTCTCCGCGCAGGACGTGCGCGCCGCTGCGCGGGCCGCCCTGCCCCCGGCCGCCGACGCGGAGCTCCCTGCCCTCATCCCCTTCGACGCGTCCGCCAAGAAGGCCCTGGAGCTCACCTTCCGCGAGGCCCTGCGCCTGGGCCACAACTACGTCGGCACCGAGCACATCCTCCTCGCCCTCCTCGAACTGGAGAACGGCGAAGGCCTGCTCAGCGGCCTCGGCGTCGACAAGGCCACCGCCGAGGCGACCGTCAACGAGGCCCTGGCAGCCTTCCTCGACCAGGCCGAGGCCGGGAAGGAGTAGCGGAGCCGTCGGCAGCCCGCTCGGTCAGCTCGTACCGCTTCACGTACGCGCCGAGGAAGGCCTGGAGCGTGGCGACGGCCGGGATCGCGATGAGCGCCCCGACCGCGCCCAGCAGGGCGGTGCCCGCGATGACGGACCCGAAGGCCACCGCCGGGTGGATGTCGACCGTCTTCGAGGTCAGCTTCGGCTGCAGGACGTAGTTCTCGAACTGCTGGTAGATCACCACGAAACCGAGGACGTACAGCGCGTACCAGGGCGAGTCCGGGAAGGCGATCAGCATCGGCAGCGCGCCCGCCAGGTAGGTGCCGATGGTGGGGATGAACTGGGAGACCAGCCCCACCCACACCGCCAGCGCGGGCGCGTACGGCACGTCGAGGATCGCGAAGACCACGTAGTGGGCGATGCCGGAGACCAGGGCCATCAGCCCCCGCGAGTACAGGTAGCCGCCCGTCTTGGCGACGGCGATCTCCCAGGCGCGCAGCACCTCCGACTGCTTCGCGGGGGGCAGTACGGAGCACAGCGCGCGCCGCAGCCGCGGCCCGTCCGCGGCGAAGTAGAACGAGAAGAGCCCGACCGTCAGCAGCCGGAAGAGCCCGCCGAGCACGGTGGCGGACACGTCGAGCACGCCGGTCGCGCTGTTCTGCACGTACTTCTGGAGCCAGTCGGAGTGCAGCAGGCTGTCCTGGATCTCCAGCCGGGACAGCTTGGTGTGGAAGGTGGTGTTGATCGCGGCGATCACCGAGTCGAGGTAGCGCGGGAAGCCCCCCGCCATCTCGACGATCTGCCCGGCGAGCATCGAGCCGAGCAGGACGACGAAGCCGGCGGCGGCGGCGAACACGCCCAGGAACACCAGGAAGGTGGCGAGCCCGCGCCGCATGCCGCGGGCCGCCATCCGGGACACCGCGGGCTCGACGGCGAGCGCGAGGAAGAACGCGATCAGGATGTTGACGAGCAGCCCGGTCAGCTGGTGGAAGGCCCAGCTGCCGAGCTGGAAGCAGGCGATGAGGGCGAGTACGAGGACGACGGCGCGCGGCAGCCAGCGCGGCATCCGGGCCCCGGCTCCTCCCGGCGGCGCGGTGGCGCCGCCGGGAGGAGCCGCCGATCCCGCGGGCCCGGGTTCCTCGCCCGCGCCGGCGGTGCCGTTGCTCGTCCCGGACGTCCGGGACGCGTCCGTCGTGTCGGTCGTGTCGGTCGGGTGGGACGTGTCGGTCGTCGTCACGGTCGTCTCATCGGTGGCTGCCACGCCGCCCAGTCTGTCCCACCCGCCCCGCGTACGGGCAAACGGACGCCCCCGTCAGCGCAGCGAGGCGGGCACTTCCATCGCCGCGCACACGGCGCGCCACACGTCCTTGGCCTCCCAGCCCGCGTCCAGCGCCTGGTGGACGGTGCGTCCGCCGAGCTCCGTCATGACGTGGTCCCGCGCGAAGGAGTCCGCGTAGCCCGCGCCGAAGTGCTCGGCCATCCGCTCCCAGAAAATCGTCAACCGCATGCCCCCAGTATCCCGCCCCGGGAGAGTGCACCGGCGGCGTTCGCCCCCCGCCCGCGCCGCGGCGCGCCCTACGGTTTCACGCATGCCTGGAGACGACGCTTCCTCGCCGGCCCCACCGCACTCGCCGACCCCACCGGCCCCACCGACCCCACTGGCCCGCGCCGAGCGGTTCATCTGGCTCACGGCCCGGGTCCTGGAGCAGCGGCGGTTCGCGTTCCACTTCCTCGGCGGGGAAGCCGACGCGGTGGACACCGCCCTCGGCTCGTACCTCAACGCCGACGGCGGCTACGGCCACGCCCTCGATCCGGACCTGCGCGGTCCGCTCAGCCATCCGCTGCACACCGCCCACGCCCTGCGGATCCTGGACGGCCTGGGCCGCTGCGCCGGTCAGCGGATCGAGCGGCTCTGCCGCCACCTGACCCGGGTCTCCACCTCGGACGGCGCGCTTCCGGTGGTCCTCCCGGCGCCGCACGACTATCCCGGGGCCCCGTACCACCCGGTGCACGACGATCCGCCGGGCGCGCTGCTGACCACGGGCCCGGTGGTCGGCCTGCTGCACCGCAACCGGATCTGGCACGCATGGCTGTTCCGGGCCACCGACTTCTGCTGGGAGCGGGTCGAGAACCTGCGCCGCACGGACCCGTACGAGGTCCAGAGCGCCGTGACGTTCCTCGACGGCGCACCCGACCGGGCGCGGGCGGTGGCCGCCGCCGACCGGCTGGGACGGCTGGTACGCGAGCAGCGGCTGGTGGTGCTCGACCCGCGCCGGCGCCGCGAGTACCCGCCGTACCCCGGCTGCGCTCCGGGCGAGCAGCTGTTCCCGCACGACGTCGCCCGGCGGCCGGAGTCGCTGGCGCGCGGCTGGTTCACCGACGAGGAGCTGCGGCGTTCGCTGGACTTCCTGGCGGCCGGGCAGCAGCAGGACGGCGGCTGGCCGGTCCGGCGCCTGGCGTGGGCACCGGGCAGCTCGCTGGAGCGGCGCCCGATCGCGACCCTGGAGGCCCTGCTGACCCTGCGCGCGTACGGCCGCCCGCTGACCGGCGACCCCCCTGCCTAACCGCCCAGGGCCCGGACCCCCGCGGTGACGACCACCGCGGCGGCGACCACGAGCAGGAACGGCGCCCGCAGCAGCAGGGCGAGCCCGGCGGCGGCCAACCCGGCGGCGCGGGCGTCGAGCACGAGCGCGTGGCCGGTGCTGAAGGTCTGCTGGGCGGTGAGCGCGGCGAGCAGCGCGACCGGCAGCAGGGCGGCGAGCCGGCGCACCGCCGGCCGCTCCAGCACCCCGGCGGGCACGAGCAGCCCGGCCAGCTTGACGGCGTAGCAGCCGACGACGGTGAGCGCGATGGCGATCCAGACGGTCACGAGCGGCGTCCCTTCAGCCAGAGGACCGCGGGGGCGGCGAGGGCGGCGACGAGTACCGGCAGCCCGGCGGGCAGTACGGGCAGCAGGCCCAGCCCGAGGACGAGGGCGAGGGCGGCGACGGCCCGCTCGGTGGCGGTCTTCAGCATCGGCGCGAGCAGGGCCAGGAAGACGGCCGGCCCGGCGGCGTCCAGCCCCCACGCGGCGGTGTCGCCGAGGGCCTCGGCGCCGAGGGCGCCGAGCAGGGTGGTGAGGTTCCACAGGAGGTACAGGCTCAGCCCGGTCACGGTGAACCCGAGCCGAGCCGACCTGCGGCCCGGCTGGGCCAGCGCCACGGCGGTGGTCTCGTCGATCACCCAGTGGGCGGCGAGCGGACGCACGGCCCGGGGCAGGGCGAGCAGCTGCGACAGCCGCAGCCCGTAGAAGGCGTTGCGCGTACCGAGGAAGAAGGCCCCGGCGGCGGCGGTGAAGGGGTTGCCGCCCGCGGCCAGCGCTCCGACGAGCGCGAACTGCGAGGCCCCGGTGAACACGAGCAGGCTCAGCGCGCAGGCCTGGAGCACGCTGATCCCGGCCCCGGCGGCGGTCACCCCGAACGCGAACCCGGACAGCCCGACGGCCACCCCGACCCCGAGCGCGTCGCGGACGACGGCCGTGCGCGGCCGCTCCACGGCCCCGCCGGGGCTCTCCTGCCTCACCATCTGTCGTTCTCCCACCCCGCGACCGTACGCAGCCGGGCCGGACCGGGTCTTGTACGTTCTTGCACGCCACGGCGCCGGCCGGCGCCGGGCGGGGCTCGTCCGCCCGGCCCGGCGTCCCGCCCGGCTCAGGGCCCCGCCGCGGACCCGCCCCCCGACCGTTCCCGGCGGTACGCGCCCGGGGGGACGCCCACGATGCGGGTGAAGTGGCGGTTCAGGTGGGGCTGGTCGGTGAAGCCGACGGCCACGGCCGCCTCCGCCGGCGTGGTGCCCTCGTCCAGCAGCGCCCGGGCCCGGCGGACCCGGGCGTCGGTGAGCCAGGTGTGCGGCGGCATGCCGTACCGCTCCCGGAAGGCCCGCAGCAGGGCGAACGGGCTGGTTCCCAGCTCCCCGGCGAGCTGTTCCAGCGAGGGCGGGCGCGCCATCCGCTCCAGGAGCACCGCCCGGGCCGCCGCCGCGTCGACCGCGCCCGCGCCGCGGACCGTACGGGCGGGCAGCGGCCCCGCGTGCCGGGTCAGCATCCGCGCGACCGCCCCGCGCAGCAGCGTGTCGGCGGCGAGCGCGTTGCCCTCCTCGGCGGCCCGGTGCACCTCGGTGATCACGTACGAGGTCTGCGGATCGGTGACGTGGTCGGTGGTGAACCCGGGGGTCCCGCGCAGGCCGCCGATCTCCGCGGCCACCTCGGCGATCAGCTCCCGGGAGGGGTAGAGGGTCGCGTACGCCCAGCCCTCCGGGACCCCGGCGCGGGCGGTGTGCGCCACCTCGGGGTTGATCAGGACCACGCTGCCCGGCCCGGCCCGCACGATGCCGCCGGGCAGGCCGACCTCCTCGACGCCGCCGGTGACGGCCGCGATGACGTACCCGTCGTGGGCGTGGCGCGGAAAGGTGTGGCGTACGTAATGGGCGCGCAGCAGGTCCAGGCCGGGCAGTTCCGCGTACTGCCAGTGCCGGGCCCACTCCCGCCCGGCCGCCTCCTGCGCCCTGTCCGTCATTCCCCCATTCTGCGCCCCGCCCGGCCCGGGCGTTTGCCCAGGTCCGGGCCGTTGTCGGTGGCCGGGTGCAGGATGGGGGCATGGCCGGCTCCGCGCTCGACGCGTTCTCCCCCGCGACCCGCTCCTGGTTCACGGGGGCCTTCGTCTCGCCCACCTCCGCGCAGGAGGGTGCCTGGCGGGCCATCCGCGAGGGGTCCGACGTGCTCGTCGTGGCGCCGACCGGATCCGGCAAGACCCTGGCGGCCTTCCTCGCCGCTCTCGACCAGCTCGCCTCCACCCCGCCGCCCGCCGAGCCGAAGAAGCGCTGCCGCGTGCTGTACGTGTCCCCGCTGAAGGCCCTCGCCGTCGACGTCGAGCGGAATCTGCGCAGTCCGCTCACCGGGATCCGCCAGGAGTCGGTCCGCCTGGGCCTGCCCGAGCCGGAGATCCGGGTCGGGATCCGCTCCGGGGACACCCCGCCGGCCGAGCGGCGGGCGCTGGCCACCCGGCCGCCGGACATCCTGATCACCACGCCCGAGTCGCTGTTCCTGATGCTGACCTCGGCGGCGCGCGAGGCGCTGGCCGGGATCGAGACGGTGATCCTGGACGAGGTGCACGCGGTAGCGGGGACCAAGCGCGGGGCGCACCTGGCCCTGTCCCTGGAGCGGCTGGACGAGCTGCTGCCCCGCCCCGCCCGCCGGATCGGGCTGTCGGCGACGGTCCGGCCGGTGGACGAGGTGGCCCGCTACCTCGCGCCGCGCGGCAAGGCCGAGATCGTCCAGCCGCCCTCGGCGAAGGAGTTCGACCTGTCGGTGGTCGTCCCCGTGGAGGACATGGGCGAGTTGGGGGTCCCCCCGGCGCAGACGGGGGGAGGACCGCCGGCCACCGGCGGCCGGGAGGGCGGGGACAAGCCCTCGATCTGGCCGCACGTGGAGGAGCGGATCGCGGATCTGGTCCAGGCCCACCGCTCGACGATCGTGTTCGTCAACTCCCGCCGCCTCGCCGAGCGCCTCTGCAACCGGTTGAACGAGATCGCGTACGAGCGCGCCACCGGCGAGCAGCTCGCCGAGGGGGCGCCGCCGCCGGCCGAGATCATGGCCCAGGCGGGGGCCGCCCAGGGAGCCCCGCCGCTGCTGGCGCGGGCGCACCACGGCTCGGTCTCCAAGGAGCAGCGGGCGCTGGTGGAGGAGGATCTGAAGGCGGGCCGGCTGCCCGCCGTCGTCGCCACCTCCAGTCTGGAGCTGGGCATCGACATGGGCGCGGTGGACCTCGTGGTGCAGGTGGAGTCCCCGCCCTCGGTGGCCTCCGGGCTCCAGCGCGTGGGCCGCGCCGGGCACCAGGTGGGGGCGGTCTCGACGGGGGTCGTGTTCCCCAAGTACCGCGGGGACCTGGTCCAGGCGGCCGTGGTCACCGAGCGGATGCGCAGCGGGTCGATCGAGTCCCTGCGCATCCCCTCGAACCCGCTGGACGTGCTCGCGCAGCAGCTGGTCGCGATGACCGCGATGGACACCTGGCAGCTGGACGAGCTGCTGGCCCTCGTACGGCGGGCGGCGCCTTTCGCGGCGCTGCCGGAGTCGGCGTTCACGGCGGTGCTGGACATGCTGGCGGGCCGGTACCCCTCCGACGCGTTCGCGGAGCTCAGGCCGCGGGTCGTGTGGGACCGGGTGGCGGGGACGATCACCGGGCGGCCGGGGGCGCAGCGCCTGGCGGTCACCTCCGGCGGCACCATCCCCGACCGGGGCCTGTTCGGCGTGTTCCTCGCGGGGGCCGACCCGAAGAAGGGCGGCGGCCGGGTCGGCGAGCTCGACGAGGAAATGGTCTACGAGTCCCGCGTGGGCGACGTGTTCACGCTCGGCACCACCTCCTGGCGGATCGAGGACATCACCCGGGACCGGGTCCTGGTCTCCCCCGCCCCCGGGGTCCCGGGCCGGCTGCCGTTCTGGAAGGGCGACCAGCTGGGCAGGCCCCTCGAACTGGGCCGTGCGGTCGGCGCGTTCCTGCGCGAGCTGGGCGGCCTGACCGGGGCGGACGCCCGGCTGCGCCTGCTGGCGGCCGGGCTCGACGCCTGGGCCGCGGAGAACGTCCTCGCGTACCTGGCGGAGCAGCGCGAGGCCTGCGGCCACGTCCCGGACGACCGGACGATCGTGGTGGAGCGGTTCCGTGACGAGCTGGGCGACTGGCGGGTCGTGGTCCACTCCCCCTTTGGCGCCCAGGTGCACGCCCCGTGGGCACTGGCCCTCGGCGCCCGCCTCGCCGAGAAGTACGGCATGGACGCGCAGGTCATGCACGCCGACGACGGGATCGTGCTGCGTCTGCCGGACGCGGACCTGCTCTCCATGGATCTCCTGGACCACGATCCCGCGGCCTCGCGCGCCTTCGAGTTCGACGACGAGCAGGCCCCGCTGGGCGCGGCGGACGTCGCCTTCGACCAGGGCGAGGTCAACCGGATCGTCACCGACCAGGTCGGCGGCTCCGCCCTGTTCGCCTCCCGCTTCCGCGAGTGCGCGGCGCGCGCCCTGCTGCTGCCGCGCCGCAGTCCCGGCAAGCGGACCCCGCTGTGGCAGCAGCGCCAGCGCGCCTCCCAGCTGCTCCAGGTGGCCTCGGAGTTCGGTTCGTTCCCGATCGTGCTGGAAGCCGTACGGGAATGCCTCCAGGACGTCTTCGACGTGCCGGGCCTGACGGAGCTGATGGGGGACATCGAGGCGCGCAGGGTCCGCCTGGTCGAGGTCACCACCCCCGAGCCCTCCCCCTTCGCCCGCTCGCTGCTCTTCGGGTACGTCGCCCAGTTCCTGTACGAGGGGGACTCGCCCCTCGCCGAGCGCAGGGCGGCCGCGCTGTCGCTGGACTCACGCCTGCTGGCGGAGCTGCTGGGCCAGGCGGAGCTGCGCGAACTGCTCGACGCGGAGGTGCTGGAGGAGCTGGAGCGGGAGCTCCAGTGGCTGACGGAGGACCGGCGGGCCAAGGACGCCGAGTCGGTGGCGGACCTGCTGCGCCTGCTCGGCCCGCTGACCACGGCCGAGCTGGTCGAGCGGGGCGCCGATCCGGCCTGGCCCCAGGCCCTGGCCCGGGCCCGCCGGGCCATCGTGGTCCGGATCGGCGGCGCGGACCACTGGGCGGCGATCGAGGACGCGGGCCGGCTGCGCGACGCGCTGGGCACGGCGCTCCCGGTCGGGGTCCCGGAGGCGTTCACCGAGCCGGTCAAGGACCCGCTCGGCGACCTCCTGGCCCGTTACGCCCGCACCCACGGGCCGTTCACCACGGCCGCCGTCGCCGCCCGTGTCGGCCTGGGCGCGGCCGTGACCGAGGGCGCCCTGCACCGGCTCGCGGCGGCGGGCCGGGTGGTGCAGGGCGAGTTCCACCCGGCCGGCATCGGCCAGGAGTGGTGCGACGCGACCGTGCTGCGCAGGCTGCGCCGCCGCTCGCTGGCGGCGCTGCGCCAGGAGCTGGAGCCGGTCCCGCCGACCTCCCTGGCCACCTTCCTGCCGCAGTGGCAGCACCTGGGCGGCTCCCTGCGCGGCATCGACGGCCTGGCCAGGGCGATCGAGCAGCTCCAGGGCGCCCCGGTGCCCGCCTCGGCGCTGGAGCGGCTGGTCCTCCCCTCGCGGGTCGCGGGGTACTCCCCGACCCTGCTGGACGAGCTCACCACCAGCGGGGAGGTGGTCTGGGCGGGCGCCGGGGCCCTGCCGGGCAAGGACGGCTGGGTCTCGCTCTACCTGGCGGACGCGGCCCCGCTGCTGCTGCCCCCGGCGCACCCACTGGAGCTGACGCCCCTTCACCAGTCGATCCTCGACACCCTCTCCGGCGGGTACGGGCTGTTCTTCCGCCAGCTCGCGGAGTCGGTGCGCGCCAAGTGGTCCGAGGCGAGCGACCTCGAACTGTCCGACGCCGTCTGGGACCTGGCCTGGTCGGGGCGGCTCACCAATGACACGCTCTCCCCGCTGCGCTCCCTGCTCGGTTCGGGCCGCACGGCGGGTGCCACCGCCCACCGGGCCCGGCGCACCGTCCCGCGCGGCCGGTACGGGACGCTGAGCGCCCAGGTGTCGCGTCCGGGTCCGCCCACGGTCTCGGGCCGCTGGTCCCTGCTGCCCGCCCAGGCCCCCGACCCCACGCACCGGGCGCACGCGCTGGCCCGGACCCTGCTGGACCGGCACGGGGTGGTCACGCGGGGCGCGGTGGCCGCCGAGGGCGTGGAGGGCGGTTTCAGCGCCGTGTACCGGGTCCTGTCGGCCTTCGAGGACAGCGGTCAGGCCCGCCGCGGCTACGTGGTGGAGGGCCTGGGCGCCGCCCAGTTCGCGATGGACGGCGCGGTGGACCGGCTGCGCTCGGCCGAGCGGAACCCGCCCCCGCTGGCGGCGGTGGTCCTGGCGGCCGCCGATCCGGCGAACGCGTACGGGGCGGCCCTGCCCTGGCCGGAGCCCCCGGCCGGGGCCGCGCAGAGGCCCGGCCGCAAGGCGGGCTCGCTGGTGGTGCTGGTCGACGGCGAGCTCGTCCTGTACCTGGAGCGGGGGGGCAAGACGCTGCTGGCCTGGCCCCCGGCGGAGGACCCCCGGCTCGCGGCCGCCACCGCGGCCCTCGCGGCGGCCTCCCGGGCGGGCACGCTCCCGGCGCTCACGGTGGAACGGATCAATGCCGCCTCCGCGCTGACCTCCCCGCTGGGCCAGTCACTGGAGGCGGCCGGCTTCCACGCCACGCCCCGGGGGCTGCGCATGCGCCCGTGAACCCGGTGCGGGGATCCTGTGGCGGAATCCGGCATTCCGGCCCCGGTCATCGCGCTTATGTTCCGCTTATGTCTTGAGCACGTCACGAAGCCCTTCTCGGCTGGCACTCCGGCCCCCTGTGGACTATCAAGATCACCGCAGGCATCAATCCTGACGATGCCCCGACAAAAGATCACACTCATGGGGGACCTGAAAAGTGAGCACCAACACCATGCGGCGAGCGGCAACGGGCGTCATCGGCCTGGCGGTTGCCGGCACCCTGACCCTCACCGGCTGCAAGAGCGGCAACGAAGAGGCCGCCCCCGCGCAGTCGAGCGCGCCGGCCGCCCAGCCCAGCCAGGGCGGGCAGGACTCCGCGCAGCCGAGCACCCCGGCCAGCCCCTCCACCGGCGGCGGCCAGGCCCCCGCGGCGGGCCAGGCGAAGCCGGGCCAGACCTTCAAGATCGGCGAGACCGCGCAGGTGCCGTTCAGCTACGGCAGCACCAAGGGCGGCACCCTCGCCCTCACCGTCACCGCCGTCGAGCAGGGCCAGCCGGCCGACCTGGACTCGCTCAAGCTGGGCGACAAGGTCAAGGGGATGATCCCCTACTACATCCGCTACTCGGTCAAGAACATCGGCACCGTGGACCTCTCGTACGCCTCCGTGGGGCACATGAAGGGCCTGCTCCCCGACGGCTCCGAGGCCCAGGGCGTCTCCGTCATCGGCAAGTTCGAGAAGTGCAAGGACGAGACGCTGCCGAAGGGCTTCACCAACGGCCAGACGCAGACCAGCTGCGCCATCGCCCTGGCCCCCTCCGCCCAGACGAAGGTGGTCGGCGCCGAGTACTGGGGCGACCCGTACAACAACCTGAGCGACGGCAAGGGCCTCTTCTGGAAGTAGGGCCCGGGAAGCAGGGCCCCGCCCTCCCCGCAGCAGGAGCCCCCGCCCGCGCCACGGCGCGGCGGGGGCTCCGGCCGTCCCGCCCCGGCCCCGCGGGGCGACAATGGCGCCATGCCCGAAGGAGACAGCATCTGGCGCGCCGCGGCCCGGCTGCACGCCGCCCTGGCCGGCCGCGAGCTGACGCGCAGCGATCTGCGGGTCCCCCGCTTCGCCACCGCCGACCTCACCGGCCGCACCACCCTGGATGTCACGCCTCGCGGCAAACACCTCCTCGCCCGCTTCGAGGGCGGCCTCACCCTCCACACCCACCTGGGCATGGACGGCTCCTGGCGGGTCTTCGGCCCGGACGAGAAGTGGCACGGCGGACCCTCGTACGAGATCCGCGCCATCCTCGGCACCACCGGGCAGACGGCCGTCGGCTACCGCCTCCCCGTCGTCGAGCTGCTGCGCACCGCCGAGGAGGACCGGGCCGTAGGCCACCTCGGCCCCGACCTCCTCGGCCCGGACTGGGACGCGCACAAGGCGGCGGCCAACCTCCTCGCCAGTCCCGAGCGCCCGCTCGGCGAGGCCCTCCTCGACCAGCGGAACCTGGCCGGCATCGGCAACATCTTCAAGTGCGAGCTCTGCTTCCTCGCCCAGGCCACCCCCTGGACCCCGGTCGGCGACCTCCCGGACCCCGAGACCACCGTGCTCCGCCTCGCCGGCGCCGCCCACCGCCTGCTGCGTGCCAACACCGGGGCCGGCGAGACCCGCAACACCACAGGACTGCGCCGCCGCGGACAGGAGCTGTTCGTGTACGGCCGCACCCGCCGCCCCTGCCTGCGCTGCGGAACCCCCGTCCGCGAGGTATGGCAGGAGGACCGCCCGACGTACTGGTGCCCCCACTGCCAGTCCGGGCCGGTCCCGCCGACCCGTCCGAACCCGCCCGGCCGTCCGAACCGCGGAACGCCTCCGCCTGGTTGACGCTCCGTCAGATCCGGTCGTACCGTCCCGGCATGCCCACACCCAGAGCCCCGTACGACCTCACCGGCCGGACCGCCCTGATCACCGGCGCCGCGAGCGGCATAGGACGCGCCACAGCCGTCCTCCTCGCCGAGGCGGGCGCCGCCGTGCACTGCGCGGACCGCGACGAGCAGGGCCTCGCCGAGACGGCGGACCTCGTCGCCAAGGCCGGCGGATCCGCCACCGTCCACGCCCTCGACGTCACCGACCGGGCCGCCCTGCGCGCCGCCGCGGCAGCCGCCGGGCCGCTCGACATCACCGCCGCCATCGCCGGGGTCATGCACACCAGCAGTGTCCTGGACACCACCGACGAGGACCTCGACCGGGTCCTGGACGTCAACTTCAAGGGGGTCCTGCGCACCTGCCAGGAGGCCGCCCGCGCCATGATCGCGGCCGGCCGCCCCGGATCGATCGTCACGATGGCCTCCGGCGCCGTGGACGCGGCCCAGCCCGGCCTGCTCTGCTACAGCGCGGCCAAGGCCGCCGTCGTCCAGCTGACCAAGACGCTCGCCACCGAGGCCGGACCCCACGGCATCCGCGTCAACGCCGTCGCCCCGGGATGGATCCGCACCCCCATGACCGGCCGGCACGGCCCCGAGGTCCAGGAGCAGACCGAGGCCGCGATGGTCCGGATGTCCCCCCTGCGCCGGGTCGGCGAGCCCGAGGACGTCGCCCGCGCGGTGCTCTACCTCGCCTCGGACGCCTCGTCCTTCATGACGGGCCAGATCTTGCGCCCGAACGGCGGAGTGTCAATGCCCTGGTAAGCGGCTCACCCTCCGCCGTGACGTCCGCCGGCGGCCCGGCCCCGGCCCCGGCCCCGTCGGCCGGCTCGGCCTGCTCCGCCGCCGCCCGCCGGGCCCTGCGCGCAGGCCCCGGCGTGCAGTGCACCGGCAGCAGCCCCAGCCCCCAGCCACCCACGGCCACGGCGCCCTCCACCGGGCCCGAGTCGCCCGGCGCCAGCGCCAGCCGCAGCACCGCCCACCACCACAGCGCGCCCAGCGCCACCGCGAGGGCCGCCGCCGGGGGTATGCCCCGTACCGGGGGTATGCGTAGGTGACGCCGCACGGCTGCCTCCCGGGATCAGGGCCGCGATCCGGACTCCGCCGGAGCCCCCATCCTCCCGTACACCCTGCGACCGCGCATCAGCGCATCAGCGCACCCGGAACGGCCCGGAGCCCCGGCCGGTGCGCAGTGCACCGGCCGGGGCTCCGGCCACGCTCATTTCTTCACAGCTCGCGCATGGGGCTCACGCGGCTACGACATTCACCGCTTCCGCGGGCGCCTTGATGGTCACCCGCTCCGGGCCACCCGTGACCGAGGCCACGGAGACGGAATTGAGCATCGGGCGGACCGGCACCGTGACCGGTTCGCTTGCCGCGGCCGACTGCGCCAGCTCAGCCAGCGACAGCTCGTCGCTGACCTCGCGCATCAGCTCGGACATCCGTACGTCCAACGCGTCGCAGATCGCGGAGAGCAGCTCGGAGGATGCCTCCTTCTGCCCCCGCTCCACCTCGGAGAGATAGCCGAGAGAAACTCGGGCGGACGAGGAGACTTCGCGCAGAGTACGGCCCTGGCGCTGGCGCTGCCGACGCAGCACGTCACCCAGCAGGCGACGGAGCAGAATCATCGGTGGCTCCCTCCTCTGACCGTGTAGCCGCATCCTTCACGCCCCACCGTACCGCCTCGCGCCGCGGCCGTGCGGGGAGCTATGTCGTGTTCACTCAGGGCTGCAAACATCAAATCCCCCCGTTCTGTTCCGTATCCTGCCCCCGCGCATTCTCGCGCAGTTCGCTCGAGAGGAGTTCGAGCACTGTCCGTGCACTCTCCCTACGAATTTCCGTACGGGAGCCGTTCAACCTCAGCGGGACGGTTTTCCTGCCCGCCGGACCCGCCACGGCGATGAAAACGGTGCCCACCGGCTGCCCGTCCTGCGGGTCCGGACCGGCCACCCCGGTGGTCGCGATCCCCCACGATGCCCCCAGCACGCGCCGGACGCCCTCCGCCATCTCGGCCGCGACCTGCGCGTTCACCGCGCCTTCCGCGGCCAGCAGCCCGGCGTCCACTCCCAGGACCCGGTGCTTGAGCTCGGTGGCGTACGCGGTGACCGAGCCGCGGAAGGACCGGGAGGCCCCGGCGACGCCCGCGAGCTCCGCGGCGACCATCCCACCGGTCAGCGACTCCGCGACGGCAAGGGTCTGGTCACTCTCCGCAAGCAGGCGCAGCGCCTCTGCGGCCAGTGCGGCGGTGGTCCCCGTCTCCGGCGCCGGCTTCCCGGCGCCCGAAGCCGCCCCACCGACCTCCGGAGATTCACCCACCGGGTATGTCACCTCGCGGCCCGCTCCGCTTCCAGACCCAGGCGGCGCAGCACCACGGCCTGGCGGATGTAATCCAAACCGGTGACCACGGTCAGCACGACAGCGGCAGCCATCACCCAGAAGCGCAGGGAGGCCAGCGGCCCGGTCAGCGCGAGCACGTACATCCCCACCGCCGTTCCCTGGACCAGGGTTTTGAGCTTGCCGCCCCGGCTGGCGGGAATCACTCCGTACCTGATGACCCAGAAACGCATGAGCGTGATCCCGAGTTCCCGCCCGAGGATCACCCCGGTCACCCACCAGGGCAGGTCGCCCAGCCAGGAGAGACAGATCAACGCCGACCCCATGATCGCCTTGTCGGCGATGGGGTCGGCGATCTTCCCGAAGTCGGTGACCAGGTTGTACGTACGGGCCAGGTGCCCGTCGAAGATGTCCGTGATCATGGCGACGGCGAACGCCGCCCACGCCCACGCCCGCCAGACGGGGTCGTAGCCCCCGTCGGCGAGCAGCAGCAGGACGAAGCCCGGCACCAGGACGAGCCGGACCATCGTCAGGATGTTCGCGATGTTCCACAGGCTGGCCTGATTGACCGCCGCGGCTCCCAGCTTCGCGCCGGGCGCGGGCCGGCGGCCGGTCCCGCCCGCCGCAGATGCCGGGGCTCCGGTCATCCGGCCGCCTCCTCGTCGTCGTGCAGGGGCTCGGCCACCAGGTCCACGCCGAGCGTGCCGACCACCTTCGCCCGCACGATGCGGCCGGGCACCAGGCCCGTGCTGTCCGTGAAGACGACCTGGCCGTCGGTCTCGGGCGCCTGGTGGGCGGCGCGCCCGTAGGCGCCGTCGCCCTCTTCGTCGACCGTTTCCACGGACTCGACGAGTACCTCCAGGATCTCTCCGATGCGCTCCTCCGCGCGCTGCGAGGTGAGCTCCTCGGCGAGCCGCTGCATGTGCGCGAGGCGCTCGGCGATCGTGTCCTCGTCCAGCTTGTTGTCGTAGGTGACGGCCTCGGTGCCGTCCTCGTCCGAGTAGCCGAACACGCCGATCGCGTCGAGCCGCGCGTTGGTGAGGAAGCGCTCCAGCTCCTTGAAGTCGGCCTCCGTCTCGCCGGGGAAGCCGACGATGAAGTTGGACCGGACGCCGGCCTGAGGGGCCTTGGAGCGGATGGTGTCCAGCAGCTCCAGGAAGCGGTCGGTGTCACCGAAGCGGCGCATGGAGCGCAGCACGTCGGGGGCCGAGTGCTGGAAGGAGAGGTCGAAGTACGGCACGACCTTGGGGGTCGAGGTCAGTACGTCGATCAGGCCGGGCCGCATCTCGGCGGGCTGGAGGTAGCTGACGCGGACGCGCTCGATGCCGTCCACCTCGGCCAGCTCGGGCAGCAGGGTCTCCAGCAGGCGGATGTCGCCGAGGTCCTTGCCGTACGAGGTGTTGTTCTCGGAGACCAGCATGATCTCCTTGACGCCCTGCTCGGCGAGCCAGCGCGTCTCGCCCAGCACGTCGCTGGGGCGGCGCGAGATGAAGGAGCCGCGGAAGGACGGGATGGCGCAGAAGGAGCAGCGGCGGTCGCAGCCGGAGGCGAGCTTGACCGAGGCGACCGGGCTCTTGTCCAGGCGGCGGCGCAGCGGCGCGCGCGGCCCGGAGGCGGGCGCGACCCCGTCCGGCAGGTCGGCGGGGGCCTCGGCCACCGGCTCCTGCGCGTGGCCGGGCAGCGCGACCGCGCTGTCCTGGCGGTCCGCGGGGCTGATCGGCAGCAGCTTGCGCCGGTCGCGCGGGGTGTGGGAGGCGTGGATGCCGCCGTTCAGAATGGTCTGGAGGCGGTCGGAGATGTCGGCGTAGTCGTCGAAGCCGAGCACGCCGTCGGCTTCGGGGAGCGCCTCGGCGAGCTCCTTGCCGTAGCGCTCGGCCATGCAGCCGACGGCGACGACGGCCTGGGTCTTGCCGTGATCCTTGAGATCGTTGGCTTCCAGCAGGGCGTCTACGGAGTCCTTTTTGGCGGCTTCGACGAAGCCACAGGTGTTGACGACGGCGACGTCCGCGTCGGCGGCGTCCTCGACGAGCTCCCAGCCATCCGCCGCCAAGCGGCCTGCGAGCTCCTCCGAGTCCACCTCGTTACGGGCGCAGCCAAGAGTGACAAGGGCGACGGTACGGCGTTCGGGCATGGACTCAAGACTACTTTGTCCAAACGGCGCCCCCCGCCCCAAGTCCCGGTAAACCAAGATCCCCGGGGTGCGGCGCAGCACCCCGGGGACCCGGAATCAAGGATTCAGCGCTGTATCAGCCTGCCTGGGCCGGTCCCTGGCGGGGGTCGTCCTTGGTGTATGTGAGGCGTTCCACCTGACCCGGCTGGAAGTCGCCCTTGATCTCCTTGCCGTTCACGAAGAGCTTCACGACCCCCGCGTCACCGAGGACGAGGTCGATGGACTCCTTGTCCGTGAACGTCTTGGACTGGCCGGGGGTCAGCGTCCCGTCGAACAGCAGCCGGCCGCTGTGGTCCTTCGCGGAGATCCAGCTCTCGCCGTCGTTGGCCGTCAGGACGACCGTGACGACGTCCTTGGGCGCGGCGGCGATCGCGCTGTCCGAGGGCTCCGGCTTGGCGGCCTTCGGGGGCTGCTGCGGCTGGGCGGCCGGCTTTCCGGCCGACTGCTTGGGCGCCGCCTGGGGGGCGGCGGAGGCGTCCGCCACCGGCCGCTTCTCCTTGGCGTCCCCACCGCCGAAGGCGGTGAAGCCCACGAAGCCGATCACGGCGACGATGGCGGCGACCATGGCGGCGGTCCAGTTGGGCCGCTGCCGCTCGGGACGGATGCGCTCGGCGTCGAACATCGGCGCGGCGGGCGTGGGGGCCGGCCGGCCGCCGTGGGCCGCGTCGTACGCGTCGACCAGGGGTTCCGGATCGATGTGGACGGCGCGGGCGAGCGTACGGATGTGGCCGCGGGCGTAGACGTCGCCGCCGCACCGCGTGAAATCGTCAGCTTCGATCGCGTGCACGATCGGGATGCGCACGCGGGTGGTGGAACTGACCTCGTCGACAGTGAGCCCGGCGGCGATACGGGCCTTCTTCAGGACCGTCCCGATGGACGGCCCTTCGGCCTTGCGTTCGATGATGCGGTCCTCGGACCGGTCGTCGGTCGAAGGACGCTCATCTTCGGGGGAGTTGGAGTTGCCGATGGACACGAGGGCGCCTTTCGAGCGTGTAGCCACCTGCTGGATGTCCAGTCTAGGGGGGTGACGAAAGGGTGGAGCAACCGGAGGGTGGACTTCCTACGCCATCCGAATGGCAAACCGAACAGTGTGGGAAGTCCGGGTGCTGTGGCGGCCCCGCGCGGGGCGCGGCGCCGCCATCTCCCTCAACTTGACGCGGGCCCGGGGGAAACGGTTGCCCGCCCGTGAATCACGGTTGGGTCTCTCCCCGGATGACGGCGAGGACCCCGTCCAGCTCGTCCGCCTTCACCAGGACGTCGCGCGCCTTCGACCCCTCGCTGGGACCGACGACGCCCCGCGACTCCATCAGGTCCATGAGCCGGCCCGCCTTCGCGAAGCCCACCCGCAGCTTGCGCTGGAGCATCGAGGTCGACCCGAACTGGGTGGAGACCACCAGTTCGGCCGCCTGGCACAGCAGGTCCAGGTCGTCGCCGATCTCCTCGTCGATCTCCTTCTTCTGCTTCTGCCCGACGGTGACGTCGTCCCGGAAGACGGGCGCCATCTGGTCCTTGCAGTGCTGCACGATTCCGGCGATCTCGTCCTCGGTGACGAAGGCGCCCTGGAGGCGCACCGGCTTGTTCGCGCCCATCGGCAGGAACAGCCCGTCGCCCTTGCCGATCAGCTTCTCGGCGCCCGGCTGGTCGAGGATGACCCGGCTGTCGGCGAGCGAGGAGGTGGCGAAGGCGAGCCGCGAGGGGACGTTCGCCTTGATCAGCCCGGTGACCACGTCCACCGAGGGGCGCTGGGTGGCGAGCACCAGGTGGATGCCGGCCGCGCGGGCCAGCTGGGTGATGCGCACGATCGAGTCCTCGACGTCGCGCGGGGCCACCATCATCAGGTCGGCGAGCTCGTCGACGATCACGAGCAGGTACGGGTACGGGCTGAGCTCCCGCTCGCTGCCCGGCGGCAGTTTGATCTTGCCGTCCCGGATGGCCTGGTTGAAGTCGTCGATGTGCCGGTATCCGAAGGCGGCCAGGTCGTCGTAGCGCAGGTCCATCTCGCGCACGACCCACTGGAGCGCCTCGGCGGCCCGCTTGGGATTGGTGATGATCGGCGTGATCAGGTGCGGGATGCCCTCGTACGCGGTCAGCTCGACGCGCTTGGGGTCCACGAGCACCATCCGGACGTCCTCCGGGGTGGCCCGCACCATGACCGAGGTGATGAGGCAGTTGATGCAGGAGGACTTGCCGGAGCCGGTGGCGCCGGCGACCAGCACGTGCGGCATCTTCGCGAGGTTGGCCATGACGTAGCCGCCCTCGACGTCCTTTCCGAGCGCCACCAGCATCGGGTGGTCGTCCTCGGCCGCGTCGGCCAGCCGCAGGACGTCACCCAGGTTGACCATCTCACGGTCGGTGTTGGGGATCTCGATGCCGACGGCCGACTTGCCGGGGATCGGGCTGATGATCCGGACGTCCGGGGAGGCCACGGCGTACGCGATGTTCTTGGTCAGGGCCGTGATCCGCTCGACCTTGACGGCGGCGCCCAGCGTGACCTCGTACCGGGTGACCGTCGGGCCCCGGGTGAAGCCGGTGACGTCCGCGTCGACCTTGAACTCGGTGAACACGTTGCGCAGCGAGGCGACGACCGCGTCGTTGGCGGCGCTGCGGGTCTTGCCGGGGCCGCCCTTCTCCAGCAGGTCGAGCGAGGGGAGGGCGTACGTGATGTCCCCGCGCAGCTGGAGCTGCTCGGCGCGGGGCGGCAGCGCCTGGGGCGCCGGCGGGGCCTTGGTCAGGTCCGGGACGGACAGGGTGCCGGAGGCCGCGGCGGTGGTGTCGTGCGGGGCTGCGGCC
This sequence comes from Streptomyces roseus, assembly GCF_001044425.1. GTDB lineage: Bacteria > Actinomycetota > Actinomycetes > Streptomycetales > Streptomycetaceae > Streptomyces > Streptomyces roseus. Next base: position 11,508 of record NZ_LFML01000068.1, on the reverse strand, counting down.
GGCTCGGCCGCCGGCTCGGCACCCGCACCCGCAGCCAGGTCGGGGTCCGCGGCCTTGGTCCGCTCCGCCCGCGCGGGCGGCACCGGAGCGGTGATCTCCACGCCCTCGCGCCCCTCGCACTCCGCCGAGATGCCCTGCGTCAGGTCGGCCACCAGCGGGGAGGGCGGCATTCCGCCGTAGACCACCCCGTCCAGCGCGGCGGCCGCGGCCGCGGCCACGTCGACGGCGTCCATCTCCCGCTCGGCGGCCGGCCGGGCCGGGGTCCGGCGCGGGCGCCGCCGCCGGGCGAGCGCCTGCTCCTCGGCGGCGTCGGCGGGACCCCCGGAACCGGCGGGATCCGCCGGGCCACCCGCGCGCGCACCGGCCCCGCCCGACCGGGCCCGCCACTGCTCGGGGTCGTGCCGTTCGGCGGCGCCGCCCTCCCCGTAACCCTCGTCGTACTCGTTCGGGGCGATGATCCCCAGCCGGATCCCGAGCCGCCGCAGCCGCTGCGGGATCGCGTTCACCGGGGTCGCCGTGACCACCAGCAGCCCGAAGATCGTCAGCAGCACCAGCATCGGCACGGCGAGCGGCGCGCCCATGGTGAAGATCAGCGGCTTCGAGGCGGCCCAGCCGATCAGCCCGCCCGCGTTCTGCATGGCGGTGGTGCCCTCGTCGCGGCCCGGCGCCCCGCAGGCGATGTGCACGAGGCCGAGGACGCCGATGGCGAGCGCGGTAAGGCCGACGCCGATCCGGCCGTTGGCGTCGGGCTGCTCGGGATGGCGGATGAAACGGACCGCCATGACGCCCAGCAGGATCGGCACGAGCAGATCCAGTCGTCCGAAGGCACCGGTGACCAGCATCGTGACCAGATCCCCGACCGGACCGCTCAGGTTCGACCAGGTACCGGCCGCGACGATCAGCGCGAGGGCGAGGAGCAGCAGCGCGACGCCGTCCTTGCGATGGGCGGGGTCGAGGTTCTTGGCCCCCTGACCCATCCCGCGGAACACCGCGCCCACCGCGTGCGCGCAGCCCAGCCACACGGCGCGCACCAGCCGCACCACGCCCCCGGTGGGGGACGGCGCGGGCTTCGGCGGCGCCTTCCGGACGGGGGCGCGCCGGGGCGCGGCGGCCTTCTTCGCGGCGGAACCGCGCGCGGCGGCCGCCTTCTTCGCCGGCGCCGTCGTCCGGCCGGTGCGGCCCTTCGCGGTGCCCGCTGTGCTCTGGGAACCCTTGCCGGACGTACGTGAGGCCATGGGCCTGAGGTTACCGGTGCGCGCGCCGGTGGACACGCGTGCCCACCCCTTCACCCGTTCGTGTCGCGCGCCGTGTCGGTGCTTTGACGCACCGCCAGACACCGCTCTGTGACGAACGGCCCGGCCGGCGCCCCTCGTCGGGCTCAGCCCTGCGCGGGCAGTACCGGCGTACCCCCGCCGGTCCCGGGCTCCAGCGCGTCGAGCGCCCGCCGCAGTCCGGTGAGCTTGCGCTCCAGATGGGCCGCGGTCGCCACGACCGCCGCGTCGGCCGACTCCTCGCCGAGCTGCTTGGTCAGCGCCTCCGCCTGCTCCTCGACCGCGGCGAGCCGCGCGGAGAGCTCGGCCAGCAGACCGGCCGTCTCCTTGCTGCCCTCGCCGCCCGAGCCGCCGCCCTCCAGCTGGAGCCGCAGCAGCGCCGCCTGCTCCCGCAGCTGGCAGTTCTTCGTGTAGAGCTCCACGAACACCGAGACCTTGGCCCGCAGCACCCACGGGTCGAAGGGCTTGGAGATGTAGTCCACCGCGCCCGCGGCGTAGCCGCGGAAGGTGTGGTGCGGACCGTGGTTGATCGCGGTGAGGAAGATGATCGGGATGTCCCGGGTCCGTTCGCGCCGCTTGATGTGCGCGGCGGTCTCGAAGCCGTCCATTCCGGGCATCTGCACATCCAGCAGGATGACCGCGAAATCGTCCGTCAGCAGCGCCTTGAGCGCTTCCTCCCCCGACGACGCCCGGACGAGTGTCTGATCGAGCGCGGAGAGGATGGCCTCCAGCGCCAGCAGATTCTCCGGCCGGTCGTCGACCAGGAGGATCTTGGCCTTCTGCACCATGCCCTGTCCTCCTCGCCCCGGCATGGGGCCTCCCCGGCTCCTGGCACCGGCCTGTACGCCGGGCCCCGCCCCAGAAGAGGACGGCATCCTTGCGCCGTCCGTCCTTGTGCCGGTCATCGTAGCCCCAGTCCCGAGATCGCCACACCCTGTCACCAGGATGTCACTGTGCACGAAGCAGAAACGGTGTGGGGGAGCAGAAGGTTCCCCGTCCCCCGCCCTTTCACACCGTTTTCGCCACAGTCAGTCAGCAATTGGTATCAGAGTGCACGCCCGCCGATCACTTGCCCCGCATCCACTGTTCCATGACCGACAGCAGATAGTCGGGGTCGACCGGCTTGGTGACATAGTCGGAGGCACCGGAGTCGATCGCCTTCTCCCGGTCCCCCTTCATCGCCTTCGCCGTCAGCGCGATGATCGGCAGTCCCGCGAACTGCGGCATCCGCCGGATCGCCGAGGTCGTCGCGTACCCGTCCATCTCGGGCATCATGATGTCCATCAGTACGACCGTCACATCGTCGTGCTGCTCCAGGACTTCGATGCCCTCGCGGCCGTTCTCCGCGTACAGCACCGCCAGTCCGTGCTGCTCCAGCACGCTCGTCAGCGCGAACACGTTCCGCACGTCGTCGTCCACGATGAGCACCTTCTCGCCGTGGAAGTCGTACGACCGCGGCAGCACCGGGAGTTCCTCCTCCGGGTTGGCCCAGTCGCCCTCGGACCCCTGCGCGTGCGGCTGTCCCGGAACCGCCGTACGCGGCTCCAGGTCGCTCAGCGCCTTGCGCCGCCGCCGGAACAGCGCGGCCCCGCCCTGCCCCTGACCGGCCGGCTCGGCGGCCGGCGGGGCGGGCGTCACGTGCTGCGCCTGCTGCGGCTGCGCCTCCGGGGCCGGGGCCGCCGGAAGCGCGGGGCGCGCCCCGTCGGCCTGCCTGCGGTACACCTCGCCGCGCCCGCCGCCGGGCGTGGGCGGCGCGTACCCCTGCGGCGGCAGCTCGCTCGGGTGCAGCGGCAGGTACAGCGTGAACGTGGAGCCGCGGCCCGGCTCGCTGGCCGCGTGGATCTCACCGCCCAGCAGCCGGGCGATCTCCCGGCTGATGGACAGCCCGAGCCCGGTGCCGCCGTACTTCCTGCTGGTCGTTCCGTCGGCCTGCTTGAACGCCTCGAAGATCACCAACATCTTGCTCGCCGCGATCCCGATTCCGGTGTCCGTCACCGAGAAGGCGATCAGGTCGGCGTCCGCCTCTCGCAGCGAACCGGCCTCCAGCAGCTGCTCCCGGATCGCCGTCGGCACGTCGGAGCCCGCGGGCCGGATCACCAGCTCCACGGCCCCGGTGTCGGTGAACTTCACCGCGTTCGACAGCAGGTTGCGCAGCACCTGGAGCAGCCGCTGCTCGTCCGTGTGCAGGGTCGCGGGCAGCTCCGGCGAGACCCGTACCGAGAAGTCCAGGCCCTTCTCCGCGGTCAGCGGCCGGAAGGTGGCCTCCACGTAGTCCACGAGCTGCACGAGCGCGATCCGCGTCGGCGAGACGTCCATCTTCCCGGCCTCGACCTTCGACAGGTCCAGGATGTCGTTGATCAGCTGGAGCAGGTCCGAGCCCGCCCCGTGGATGGTCTCCGCGAACTCCACCTGCTTCGGCGACAGGTTCTCGTCCGCGTTGTCGGCGAGGAGCTTGGCCAGGATCAGCAGCGAATTGAGCGGCGTGCGCAGCTCGTGCGACATGTTCGCCAGGAACTCGGACTTGTAGCGCATCGAGACCGCGAGCTGCTCGGCACGCTCCTCCAGGACCTGCCGTGCCTCCTCGATCTCGGTGTTCTTCACCTCGATGTCCCGGTTCTGCTGGGCCAGCAGCTCCGCCTTCTCCTCCAGCTCGGCATTGGCGGCCTGGAGGGCCTTCTGCCGGTTCTCCAGCTCGTCGGAGCGCTCCCGGAGCTGCTCGGTCATCTCCTGCGACTGCTTGAGCAGCGTCTCCGTGCGGGAGTTGACGCTGATCGTGTTGACGCTCGTGCCGATCATCTCGGCGATCTGGCTCAGGAAGTCCTTCTGGATCTGCGTGAAGGGCTGGAACGACGCCAGCTCGATGACGCCGAGCACCTTCCCCTCGAACAGCACCGGCAGCACGATCACATGGGCCGGCGGCGCCTCCCCCAGCCCCGAGGAGATCTTCAGGTAGCCCGGCGGGGTGTTCTCCACCAGGATCGTCCGCTTCTCCTCGGCGACGGTCCCGATCAGCCCCTCCCCCGGCCGGAAGGAGGTGGGCACCGCGCCGCCCGCGTACGCGTAACTCCCGCGCATCCGCAGCTCGTACGAACCGTCGGGACCGCCCTCGGTCCCGAACTCCGCGGTGCCGCCCGAAGGCAGCGCCAGGAAGAACGCCCCGTGCTGCGCGGAGACCACCGGCGTCAGCTCGCTCATGATCAGCGAGGCCACGTCGTCCAGCTCGCGGCGGCCCTGCATCAGGGCGGAGATCCGGGCGAGATTGCCCTTGAGCCAGTCCTGCTCCTTGTTGGCCAAGGTGGTGTCGCGCAGGTTCGCGATCATCGTGTTGATGTTGTCCTGGAGGACCTGGATCTCGCCCGACGCGTCCACGTCGATCTTCAGGTTGAGGTCACCGCGGGTCACCGCGGTGGCCACGGCCGCGATCGCACGCACCTGCCGGGTCAGGTTCCCCGCCATCTCGTTCACGGACTCGGTCAGGTCGCGCCAGGTGCCGTCCACGTCCCGCACCCGCGCCTGGCCGCCCAGGATCCCCTCGGTACCCACCTCACGGGCCACCCGCGTGACCTGGTCGGCAAAGGAGGACAGCTGGTCGACCATCGTGTTGATCGTCGTCTTGAGCGCCAGGATCTCCCCGCGCGCGTCGATGTCGATCTTCTTGGTCATGTCGCCCTTGGCGATGGCGGTCGTGACCATGGCGATCTGCCGCACCTGTCCGGTGAGGTTGGAGGCCATGAAGTTCACCGAATCGGTCAGGTCCTTCCACGTACCCGACACACCCGGCACGTGCGCCTGGCCGCCGAGGCGGCCCTCCGTACCCACCTCGCGGGCCACGCGCGTGACCTCGTCCGCGAACGAGGACAGCGTCTTCACCATCGTGTTGACCGTGTCGGCGAGCTGCGCGACCTCGCCGCGCGCCTCCACCGTGACCTTCTTCGTCAGGTCGCCGTTGGCCACCGCGGCCGAGACCTGCGAGATGTTGCGCACCTGCGAGGTCAGGTTGTTGGCCATCAGGTTGACGTTGTCGGTCAGGTCCTTCCAGATGCCCGTCACCCCGCGGACCCGGGCCTGACCACCCAGGATCCCCTCGGAACCCACCTCACGGGCGACCCGCGTCACCTGCTCCGCGAAGGAGGACAGCTGGTCCACCATCGTGTTGACGGTGGTGACGAGTTCGAGGATCTCGCCCTTCGCGTCCACGGTGATCTTCTTGGAGAGGTCGCCCATCGCGACCGCCGTCGTCACCTCGGCGATGTTGCGCACCTGCGAGGTCAGGTTGTTCGCCATGAAGTTGACGGACTGCGTGAGGTCCTTCCAGGTGCCGGAGACCCCCTTCACCTCCGCCTGACCGCCCAGGATGCCCTCGGTGCCCACCTCGCGGGCCACCCGGGTCACCTGCTCCGCGAAGTTCGAGAGCTGGTCCACCATCGTGTTGAGGGTGTTCTTCAGCTCCAGGATCTCGCCGCGCGCGTCCACGTCGATCTTCTGCGACAGGTCGCCGCGCGCCACCGCCGTCGCGACCTGGGCGATGTTGCGCACCTGCGAGGTCAGGTTCCCGGCCATGCCGTTCACCGAGTCGGTCAGGTCGCGCCATACGCCGGCCACACCGGGCACCTGCGCCTGGCCGCCGAGGCGACCCTCCGTACCCACGTCCCGGGCCACCCGGGTCACCTGCTCGGCGAAGGCCGAGAGCTGGTCCACCATCGTGTTGATGGTGTTCTTCAGCTCCAGGATCTCGCCGCGCGCGTCCACGTCGATCTTCTGGGACAGGTCGCCGCGGGCCACCGCGGTGGTCACCTGGGCGATCTGGCGCACCTGGGAGGTCAGGTTGCCGGCCATGAAGTTGACGGAGTCGGTGAGCTCCTTCCACGTCCCGGACACCCCCTCGACGCGGGCCTGGCCGCCGAGGCGGCCCTCCGTACCCACGTCCCGGGCCATCCGCGTGACCTGGTCGGCGAAGCTGGAGAGCTGGTCCACCATCGTGTTCACGGTGTTCTTCAGCTGGAGCATCTCGCCCGAGACGTCCACGGTGACCTTCTGCGACAGGTCGCCGTTGGCCACCGCCGTCGTCACCTGCGCGATGTTGCGCACCTGGCCGGTGAGGTTGCGGAAGGCGGTGTTCACCGAATCGGTGAGGTCCTTCCACGTACCCGCCGCACCCGGCACCTGCGCCTGACCGCCCAGCTCACCCTCGACGCCGACCTCACGGGCCACCCGCGTCACTTCCGCGCCGAAGGACTGGAGCTGGTCCACCATCGTGTTGACGGTGTTCTTCAGCTCCAGCATCTCGCCGGCCACGTCGACCGTGACCTTCTGCGACAGGTCGCCGTTGGCCACCGCGGTCGTCACCTGCGCGATGTCCCGCACCTGCGTGGTCAGGTTCCGGAAGACCGTGTTGACCGAATCGGTGAGGTCCTTCCACGTGCCCGCCGCACCCGGCACCTGCGCCTGACCGCCGAGCAGGCCCTTGGCCCCGACCTCGCTGGCCACCCGCGTGACCTCGTCCGCGAAGGTCCGCAGCGTCTCCGTCATCTGGTTGATCGTTTCGGCCAGCTGCGCCACCTCGCCGCGCGCGCTGACCCGTACCTTCTGCGACAGGTCACCGTTGGCCACCGCCGTCGTGACCTGCGCGATCCCCCGCACCTGGGCCGTCAGGTTGCCCGCCATCGTGTTGACGGAGTCGGTCAGGTCCTTCCAGACACCCGCGACCCCGGGCACCTTCGCCTGGCCGCCGAGCTCACCCTCCGTACCCACCTCGCGCGCTACCCGCGTCACCTCCGAGGAGAACGACGACAGCTGGTCCACCATCGTGTTCACGGTGTTCTTCAGCTGGAGCATCTCGCCGGCCACGTGCACCGTGACCTTGCGCGACAGATCGCCCTTGGCCACGGCCGTCGTGACGAGAGCGATGTCACGCACCTGGGCGGTGAGCCGGTACGCCATCGTGTTGACGGAGTCGGTCAGGTCCTTCCAGGAACCCGACATCCCGCGGACCTGGGCCTGACCGCCCAGCTTGCCCTCGGTACCCACCTCCAGCGCGACCCGCGTCACCTCGTCGGTGAACGCGGACAGCTGGTCGACCAGGTTGTTGACCGTACGCCCGACCTTCAGGAACTCACCGCGCAGCGGATGCCCGGCCCCCTCCGCGGCCTGCGTCCGCAGGTCCATCCGCTGGTCCAGATCGCCCTCGGCGACCGCCGACAGCACCCGGCCCACCTCGGACACCGGCCGGGCCAGATCGTCGACCAACTGGTTCGAGGCGTCGATCGCGGCGGCCCAGGAGCCCTCACAGGCGCCTGTTTCCAGCCGTTCGCTCAGCTTCCCCTCGCGGCCGACCATCCGCCGCACCCGCGAGAGCTCTCCCGTCAGATGGAGGTTGCGATCGGCCACCTCGTTGTAGACGGCGGCGATCTCCGCCATCACGCCGTCGCCGGAGACCGTCAGCCGCTTGCGGAAGTTCCCGTCCCGCATCGACACCAGGGCCGTGAGCAGCCGGTTCAGGGCCGCGGTATCGACTTCCGTCGTACCGCCCCGACGGGACCTCCCGCCCTTCGGGCGCGTTCCCGTACGCCGCACCGCCGCGCCAGACTCCACCGTGTCCCTCCCGAAAGGGTCGACCGCTGTTCCACCGACACCCGGCGAGTCGCACGCCCGGCTATCCCATCCTGCCCAGTGTTTCACCCTGGCCGAACCCGGCCATAACACTTCGGCACCATCGCACACCGGCCGCACCCTGCGGGTGGAATCCCGGACGAGGGCACCATGCCGACCGCGAAGGTAAGTAACCTGGCACCCGATGTCCAACCGCGTCGAAGGAGATTCGTGATCACGGCTCGGGCGGCTGCCAGCTTCGACCCCCTCGGGCGCTCGGTCGCCGCGGCCCGGGCGTTCGTCCGCGACACCCTGCAGGGATGGGGCTTCGCGGACATCGTCGACGACGCCGTGGTGCTCACCAGCGAACTCGTCACCAACGCCGTGGTCCACGCCGGCACCAAGGCCGAGGTCCTGTGCCTGCGCTCCGGGGACGGCGTACGGGTCGAGATCGCCGACCGGTACCCGGAACGTGAGCTTCCTCTCCAACACCCCGGCGAGCGCCCGTACGCCGACCCCGACCGCGAGAACGGCCGCGGGCTGATGCTCTGCGCCGCCCTCGCCACCCGCTGGGGCGTCGAGTACACCGCCACCCACAAGCACGTGTGGTTCCGGCTCGACCTCCCGGACCGGCCGGTCGGTACCCGCTCCGCCGGACCCGTCGTACCGGACCGCCTCCTGCCGCTGGCCGACAGCCGCGTGCGCGTCGCCGTCCTCCAGATCGACGCCTCCGACGCGATCTCCGCCTGGAACGAGGATGCCGAGCACGTCTTCGGCTACGCCGCCGAGAAGGTCCTCGGCCGCCCCCTCGCCGAGCTCGCCGCCTGGCCCCAGACCCCCGGCACCGGCACCGGCATCGCCGAGGCCCTGCGCCTGTCCCGCTGGGAGGGCAGCTACGGCATCCGCGGCGCCGACGGCCGCGTGATCCCCGTGTACGCCTCCCACCTGCGGGTACGCGACGCCCACGGAGAGCCGTCCATCGTCTGCCTGCTGGTCCACGACGACGAGCGGGCCCTGCTCCAGACCCCCGTGCGGGCCCCCTCCGCCGACAGCCTCCAGCTCACCGAGCCCCGCCCCGCGGACCCCTTCGAGGTCTTCATCGGCTCCCCCGCCCCCGACGACCTCGACGGACTCCTCCAGCGCACCGTCGAGCGCGCCCGCGACATGCTGGACGCCGACTCCGCCTTCCTGCTGCTCGCCACCGACGACGAGACCGAGCTGGAAGTCCGCGCGACGACGGGGCTCCCCTCCACCCGCCAGCGCTTCGCCCGCGTCCCCGTCGAAGCCGGCACCAACCGGTACGGCTCCGCCCGCATGCCCGCCGTCCACGACGACCTCGCCGCAGTCCCCGGAGCCGTACCGCTCCTGGAGGCCACCGGCATGCGCTCGGTGATCACCGTCCCGCTCAAGGTCGAGGGCCGGCTCACCGGCTCCCTCGGCGTCGCCGCCGAGATGCCCGGCCGCTATTCGAACGCCGAGGCCCTGCGCCTCCAGTTCGCCGCCGACCGCATCGCCCTCGCCGTCGAATCCGCCCGCCTCGGCGAGCTGGAACGACTGCGACGCGGCTCCCTCTCCTTCCTCGTCGAGGCCTCCGACCTGCTCGCCGGCACCCTCGACCGGGACCAGACCCTGGCCCTGATGGCCCAGATGACCGTCCCGACCCTGGCCACCTGGTGCGCCGTCTACACGATCGCCGACCAGTCCTCGGACCCGTACCTCGCGTACGTGCTGCACGAGGACGAGGAGCGCATCGACGGCCTCAAGGCCCTGCTCTCCCGCGTCAGCCCGCCCGACCCGGTCCGTGAGGCGGGAGCCCGCCCCTGGCCGGTGACGGCCCAGGCGGTCGGCGGCGAGACCGTCGTCCTGCCGCTCCTGGCCCGCAACCGCGTCATCGGCATGCTGACCCTCGGCAAGCCCTCCGAGGAGCACTTCCGCCAGGAGATCCTCGAACTCGCCGAGGACCTCTCCCGCCGGGCCGCCCTCGCCCTCGACAACGCCCGCCTCTACTCCGAACGCACGGCGATCAGCCGCTCCCTGCAGCGCAGCCTGCTGCCGCCCGGCTCCCCGGCCATCCCCGGCATGGAGGTCGAGGTCATCTACCGCGCGGCCGGCGAGGGCAACGAGGTGGGCGGCGACTTCTACGACGTCTTCCCGATCCGCGACGGCGCGTACGGCTTCGCCATCGGCGACGTCTGCGGTACGGGCCCCGAGGCGGCCGCCGTCACCGGCCTGGCCCGGCACGCCCTGCGCCTGCTGGCGCGCGAGGGCCTCGGCGGTCCGGCCGTCCTGGAACGGCTGAACGCGGCCATCCTCGACGAGGGCGCCCGCAGCCGGTTCCTGACCCTCCTGTACGGGGAACTCCACCCGCAGCCGGACGGCGGCGCCCTGATGAAGGTCGTCTGCGCCGGTCACCCGCTGCCGCTGCGCCTGCGCCCCGACGGCCGGGTCACCCCGGCCGCGGACCCGCAGCCCCTGCTCGGCGTGATCGACGACCTCGACCTCTACGAGCAGACCCTCACCCTGGATCCGGGCGACGTGCTGCTCTGCGTCACGGACGGCGTCACGGAACGCCGCGAGGGCACCCGCATGCTGGGCGACGACGGCCTCGCGGAACTCCTCACCACCTGTACGGGCCTCACAGCCGGAGCCGTCGCCGCCCGCGTCCTGCGCGCGGTGGAACGCTTCGCGGCCGAGCCCGCCTCGGACGACATGGCGATCTTGGCCTTCCGCGTCCCCCAGCTGCGCTCAGGGGACTAGCCCGCAGGCCGGCGGGTGGCGGAGCGCAGCGCGAAGGCCATCACGACTTCGAACACGCCCAGCAGGACCAGCCAGAGCCCGAGCAGCCGCGTCAGCGCGACCGCGGAATCCACCGGGAAGCAGAGCACGACGATGCCGGCGACGGTGGCGAGTGCGCCCAGGCCGAAGAACAGGCCCCGGTGCACGAGGGTGTGGTCCGCGATCGCGGTGTAGGCCGTGAGTACTCCGGACACCAGCCAGAACATCCCGAGGATCAGCGACAGCGCGCCGATGGTCTGCATCGGATGCCGCAGGACGAGGACGCCGGCCAAGAGCGCCAGCACGGCCACCAGGACGCCCGCCAGTCTGCTGCTGCCGTCGTTGCCGTGCGAGAAGGCGGTGACGAACCGGAAGACGCCCGCCACGAGCAGCTGGAGGCCGATGATGACGGCCAGGATGTGCAGCGTCTCGTCGGGCCACACCAGGATCAGGATGCCGGGAATCAGGGTCGCGAGGGCGAAGCCGAGAGCCCAGCGCCAGGAGCCTCCGACCTGCCGGAGGACGTCTTCGGGGTCGCTCTGCGGGTGCTTCGGCGCCGCGTCGAAGGGTACGGTCATCACGCCTCCCAGGGGTTCACCCCTTGCCGCCCATGTTAGGGAGTCCTGGCGCGGCCCGCCCGTCCGGCGATGGAGCCGACTCCCGGAAACGCAAAAAGGCCCCCGCCAAGAGGCGGGGGCCTTTCTGTTTGGAGCCCTTTAACGGAATCGAACCGTTGACCTTCTCCTTACCATGGAGACGCTCTACCGACTGAGCTAAAAGGGCGGGTTGTTCGGCGGCGTCCTACTCTCCCACAGGGTCCCCCCTGCAGTACCATCGGCGCTGAAAGGCTTAGCTTCCGGGTTCGGAATGTAAC
>NZ_LFML01000067.1 GCF_001044425.1 Streptomyces roseus | reverse complement strand
GCCGACCGCCGCGTCGTCGCCGCCGCCGCCGTCGTACCGCTACGCGTCCATTCCCGCGAGGACGAGCGGAAGCCGGGTGGCGCCGTCGGCCGTGACGGTCACCGGCACGCCCCAGTCCTGCTGGTGCACGTGGCAGGCCGGGTACTCGTTCGCCGGGTCGTCGTCGCAGGAGGCCGCCATCGCCGAGACGTGCAGCACGCCCTCGGTGACCTCCGGGTTCAGGGCCAGCTCCCGGAACAGGTCCGTCCCCGTCCCGTCACCCCCCACCAGCAGCTCCGGCGGGGTCGAGGACACCAGCAGCCGCGTCGACGGCCCGTAGCGGGTGTCCAGCTTCTGGCCCGCCGGCGCCTGGAACACCACGTCGAGCCGGAGCGTGCCCGGGGCCACCTCGGTCGCGGCGCGCTGGGTACGGTGCGCGACGGCGTCGACCCGTACCGCCTCCTCCGGCAGCCGCAGCCGGGTCAGCCGGTGGCGGGCGGACTCCACGACCACGATGTCCTCGCCGACCAGCAGCGCGTCGCTGGGCTCCCGCAGGTCCGTGGCGAGCGTGGAGACCTGGCCGGTCGCCGGGTCGAAGCGGCGCAGGGCGTGGTTGTACGTGTCGCACACCGCGACCGAGCCGTCCGGCAGGGCGGTCACCCCGAGCGGGTGCTGGAGCAGGGCCTGGGCGGCGTCGCCGTCCCGGTGGCCGAAGTCGAACAGGCCGGTGCCGACGGCGGTCCGCACGGCGTACCCGCCGGCCCCCTCGTCCGCACTTTCCACGTACCGCAGGGCGCTGTTCTCGGAGTCGGCGATCCACAGCCGGTCCCCGGCGGCCGCGAGCCCGGAGGGCTGCGCGAGCCAGGCCTCCAGCGCCGGCCCGTCGTGCAGGCCCTCGTTGGTCGTCCCGGCGGAGACGGCGACGGTCCCGGTCTGCGGGTCCCAGGTCCACAGCTGGTGCACGCCCGCCATGGCGATCCACACTTTGCCCTGCCACCAGGCGACGTCCCACGGAGAGGACAGGTCCACCTCCAGGGCCGGTCCGGAGGTCGGGGAGCCCTGCCACCACTGGCGGCCGGTTCCGGCGACGGTCTCGACCCCGCCGGTCGCCGGGTCGAAGCGGCGCAGCGCGTGGTTGACGGTGTCGGCGACGACGACGGAACCGTCGGGGAGCAGGGCCAGGCCCTGGGGCTCGCTGAAGGCGTCCGGCCCGAAGCCGCGCTCGCCGCTGCCGATGCGCCGCACCACGCTCTCGCCGTCGGGGGCCAGCTCCACGAGCTGGTGCCGCGTCGTGTCCGAGACGAGGAGGTTCCCGCTCGGCAGCAGGAGCGCCTTGCCGGGGAAGCGCAGGTCGGTGGCCACCGGCTCGGGCGCGACGTACGGCCCGTCCCCGCGGCGCAGCGTGCCCTTGGCCTCGTGCTCGGCTTCGAGCTCCTCCACGAGCCGCGCGATGGCGTGGGCGTGCCCCTCGCCGGCGTGCTGCGCGACGATGTACCCCTCGGGGTCGATGACGACGAGCGTCGGCCAGGCCCGGACGGCGTACTGCTTCCAGGTGGCCAGCTCGGGGTCGTCGAGGACGGGGTGGTGCACCTCGTACCGCTCGACGGCGTCGACGACGGCCGCGTGCTCGGCCTCGTGCACGAACTTCGGCGAGTGGACGCCGATGATCACGACGGTGTCGCGGTGCTTCTCCTCCAGCTCGCGCAGCTCGTCGAGGACGTGCAGGCAGTTGATGCAACAAAAGGTCCAAAAATCGAGGATCAATGTGCGACCTCGGAAGTCGGCGAGCTTCAGGTCCTTCCCGCCGGTGTTGATCCAGCCGCCCTTGCCGATCAGCTCGGGGGCACGGACACGGGCACGCTTGCGGGGTGCGGGCGCGGGGGTGGGCGCCGGGGCAGCATCGTTCATCCTTCAAGCTTGCCATCCGACCGTGAACGCCCGGGCACGGCCGTGTGACCGCGTGCGGCCGGCAAATGCCTCGACAGCGGGCTCGGTGGTTGGGGATGCTTCGCGGAATGACCACGATCAGCGACACGCCGCCCGCATGGGATGAGCGCACCCAGCTCACCACGTTCCTCGACTACGCACGTGACGTCGCCCGCGCCAAATGCGACGGCGTCTCCGCGGAGAACGCGCGCAAGGCGCTCCTGCCGGGTTCACCGCTGATGACCATGAGCGGAGTGATCAACCACCTCCGCTGGGTCGAGTACTACTGGTTCCAGGTGGTCTTCCTCGGCGAGGAGGACCTCGCCCCCATGACGGACGAGGACCCCGACCGCGAGATGCGCATCGCCGTCGACTTCCCGCTCACGCAGTTGCTCGACGAGTACGCCGAACAGAGCGCCCGCTACCGCGAACTGGTCGCCGGCAGCGACCTGGACAAGCAGGCCGCGGGAACCGTCCGCAACGGCCTGCGCGTCGACCTGCGCTGGATCCTCCTCCACCTCACCGAGGAGACGGCCCGCCACAACGGCCACCTGGACATCCTGCGCGAGCTGCTCGACGGCAGGACCGGCGACCGGCTCCGGTAGGGACGGTCCGCCGGGCCAGGACCGGGGCGGTCAGTCGAAGAGGGTGCTCAGGCGGGGGAGGCGGGTCGAGGTCTCCTTCCTGTCGTCGAAGTCGAAGTCCCAGGACGGGTCCAGCGCGGGGTAGCTGATCGTGAACGAGTCCGCCGGGAGCTCGCGGCCCGTGACCGACTCGTAGGCCGTCCAGGCGATCGACAGCGCCTCCTCGTCCCACAGCTCCAGCCCCTCCGCCGCCGCCTCCCGCACCGCCGGGTGGTCCGCGAGGGAGTCGGGGTCGGTCAGGGCGCGGGCGAAGGCCTCCTCGCCCTGGGTCAGGAGCCAGCCGCGGAAGTAGTCGAAGCCGTCGTCCGAGCAGCCGCCGTTGATCACGTACGCCGCGGCCCACAGGGGGCTGCGGTAGGACTCCGCCAGCAGGTCCCACAGCACCTGCTGGGCGGCGGCTATCTCGCCCTCGGGGCGGCGCGCCAGCAACTCCGAGGCGCGCGCCGCCACCTGGTGCGGCTCGGCGTCGGTGCGGGCGGCGTCGATCAGCTTCCAGAACGCTTGCTTGTCCATGGGGGAATCGTGGCACTCGCCTCTGACATCGGACGCGTCGTCAGACCGTGAGGAAGGAGTGGAGGGATCGCGTCAGAGCGGTGACGAAGGCCTCCTGCGCCGCCGGGGGGACCAGGTCCAAGGAGAGGTACGGGTTGAGGTCCTCCAGCTCGACGAGGAGGAGCTCGCCGGACGGCGCGCGGCAGGCGTCCACCCGCTGGATGCCGTGCGACAGCGTGTTCCATTCGATGAAGGCGCGGGCGAAGTCGAGGTCGGCCGCCGTGGCCTCGTACGGCTCCAGCTGCCAGCGGCGGGCCGGGTCCGGGGCGTGCAGGGCGTACTGGAAGGCGTCGTCGACGAAGTAGAAGGAGACCTCGTACGCGAAGTCGATGCGCGGCTGGATCAGGTTCACCCCGGCCGGGCCGCCGGGGTGCGCGGTGAAGGTCAGGCCTATGGAGTCGGCGCCCTGCTTGGGCTTGACCGCGTACGAGGGCGCCGCCGGCAGCAGCGCGAGGTCCGCGGGGTCGTCGATCGTGGGGATCACCGGGTAGCCGGCGGCCGTGAGGTCGAGGAGGTACTGCTTGCCGGCCATGTCGCCGCGGCCCGTGAGCGGGTTGTAGACGCGGGTGCCGGCGGCGCGGGCGACCGCGCGGAAGGCGTCGTAGGCCTCCTGGTAGTGCAGGACCGGCCCGCTGTTGCGGACGACCACGGCGTCGAAGTCCGCCATGACCGCCGCCGCGTCCAGCGGGTGGCACAGGGCGAGCGGGAAGTGCTCGCGCAGGCGGGAGGTGAGGAGGATGTCCTCGTCGCAGTAGCGGCGGCCGCGCGCCGGGTACGCCAGGTCGGTCACATAGAGCAGAGGCATGACCGCAACCTATCGCGGGCATCGATCCGGGCATGAAATACCTGGTTCGGGACAAAATGCTCACCATCGGTGACGACTACTGGATCGAGGACGAGGACGGGAGGCACGCCTTCCTCGTCGACGGCAAGGCACTGCGCGTCCGGGACACGCTGGAGCTGAAGGACCCGGACGGGCACATCCTGATCACGCTGCGGGAGAAGCTGTTCAGCCTGCGCGACGCGATGACCCTGGAGCGCGACGAACGCCGGCTCGCCGTGATCCGCCGCAAGCGCCTCTCGCTCCTGCGCAACCACTACCTGGTGACGCTGGCCGAGGGCACCGAACTGGACGTGAGCGGGCGGCTCCTGGACCGGGAGTTCAAGATCGAGTACGCGGGGGAGCTGCTCGCGCTGGTCTCCCGGCAGTGGTACCGGATCCGCGAGACGTACGCGGTGGACGTGATCCGGGAGGACGCGGACGCGGCGCTGCTGATCGCGGTCGCCGTGTGCGTCATCCGGATGGCGGAGAAGGAGCGGGAGGGCGGGGCCGGTCCCGATGGTGATGGCGGGCCGTGAGCTGGCCCTGGACGTAGGCGTCGGTGTCCGGCGTGTACGGGCCGCCGTGGTCGAGCAGGAGATCGGCGATGCGCTGCCATTCCGCGGCCCCGGCACGGACGGCGGGGTCGACGGTCTCCAGGTCGCCGGCGGCCGCGAGCACGGCCTCCAGGGCGGCCCGCGCCTTGTGGTGGGTCATTCCGGTGGCCCGGTCCCGCACGCGCCGGCGGGCCTCGATCTCCTCCGCGGCGGGTTCGTGCGGCTCTAGGGCGGCCTCCAGTACGGCCTCTGCCTCATCCGTCACGGCGCACCCGCCTCCTCGTCTTCCCTCGTCGTTCTTGGTGCGGACCGGAGTCGTCCGGCGCCGCCCGTTCCCTCCCCTCTGCCCGCGATCCCCGGCACCAATCGGAGGCGCCCCCCGGGCCTCCCGGGCAGACCCGAGGGGCCCGGCCCCCACGGGGCGTGCGGGCCCGACGGGCAGGCGGGGCCCCGGGGGTGACGGTCAGTGCAGCCGGCGGTCCTTGAGGGCCGGGAACTGCTCGCGGGTCTCGGCCACCTTCGCCGGATCCAGCTCGACGGTGATGACGTCCTCGCCGGTGCCCGCCTCGGCCAGGACCTCGCCCCACGGGTCCACGACCAGGCTGTGCCCGGCCTGCTCGACGCCCGCGTGCGTACCGGCCAGCCCGCAGGCGAGCACGTACGACTGGTCCTCGACGGCCCGTGCCCGGTTCAGCAGGGTCCAGTGGGCCCGGCGGCGGGCCGGCCAGCCCGCGGCCACGACCATCGTGGTGGCGCCGGCGTCGACCAGGCCCCGGAACAGCTCGGGGAAGCGCAGGTCGTAGCAGGTGGCGATGCCGAGGACCTGCTCCGGCAGGGCCACGGTGGTCAGGGACTCCCCGGCCGACATCAGGACGGCCTCGCCCTGGTCGAAGCCGAAGCGGTGGATCTTGCGGTACGTGGCGGCCAGCTCGCCGGCCGGGGAGAGGACGAGCGCGGTGTTGTAGAGGGAGCCGTCGCCCGCGCGCTCCACGACCGAGCCGGCGTGCAGCCAGACCCCGGCATCGCTCGCCGCCTTCGACATCGCCTCGTAGGTCGGGCCGTCCAGGGGCTCGGCCTCGGTCTCGAACTGCTCGTAGGCGAAGGCGCCGACCGTCCACAGTTCGGGCAGCACGACCAGGTCCGAGCCGGACTGCTCCCGTACGACATCGGCCACTCGGGCCCTGCGTGCGGCGACCGACTCCCCGTCGGACACCGCGATTTGGATCAGAGAGGCGCGCACAGTACCACCGTCCTGGCATTCAAGCCGTCAACTCGGGCCTACGATCGTCACACGAAAGCACTGCCGGGGTGCTCACCGGCAGCGTAGTTTTGAAGCAGTCCACACGCTTCCAGAAAACGCGCCACTGAACAGCACGCGAGGGGTCCCGTTGACCGTCCAGCCGCATCCCAGCCTCCAGCCCTATGCCGACGCGTGGACCCACTCCATCGAGGCGATATCCGAGCTGGTCCTCCCCCTGGCGGAGGGCGAGTGGAACCGGGCGACCCCCTGCCCCGGCTGGTCCGTCCGTGATGTGGTGTCACACATCATCGGCATCGAATGCGAGCAGCTGGGGGATCCGCGGCCGATCCACACCGTGGCGCGGGATCTTCGGCACGTGGTCGACGAGTTCAGCCGGTACATGGAGGTCCAGGTCGACGTCCGGCGCCACCACACCGCGCCCGAGATGACCTCGGAGCTCGAATACACGATCATCCGGCGGTCGCGGCAGCTGCGCAACGAGAAGCGGGATCCGGACACGATGGTGCGGGGGCCGCTGGGCGACCAGGTGACCCTGGAGCACGCGCTGCGGCTGCGGGCGTTCGACGTGTGGATCCACGAGCAGGACCTGCGCGCGGCGCTGGGCGCGCCGGGGAACTGGGACTCGCCGGGTGCGTTCGTGGCGCGGGACCTCCTGCTGGCCGGGCTGCCGAAGGTGGTCGCGAAGCTGGCCGGGGCGCCGGCGAACTCGGCGGTCGTGATCGACGTGCACGGGCCGGTGGAGTTCATGCGGACGGTACGCGTGGACGCGCAGGGGCGCGGAACGGTGGACGGGACGCCCTCGCTGGGCCCGGCCGTGACGCTGACGATGGACTGGGAGACGTACGTACGCCTCGCGGCCGGGCGGGTGCGCGCGGGGGCGGCCTCCGTGGCGGACCGGGTGAAGGTCGAGGGCGACGCCGAGCTGGCGGACGCGATCCTGGCCCACTTCGCGGTGACGCCGTAACACCGGGACGGCGAGACGCGGCGACCCCGACCCCGTGACGCCGTGACGCCGCGGCCCCGCGGCCCCGCGATCTCGTAGAAGCCGTGCACCGCGGCCTTCCGCCCGGCCCCCGCCCCGTCCGAGAACCGCTCCCACCGTTGTCACGTCCCTGTCATGGACGGGACGGGACCGCAGGGAGCAGGAGAAAGGGGGTTCCGGGGTGTGGTCAAGGATGTCGGCCGCCGCGGTACCGGCGTCGGAGCGGCTCGACTGGTTCACCGACGTGATCGCGCACGAGCTCGTGCCCCTGGCGATCCGCAGTGAGCGCGGCCGGGACTTCTGGGCCGAGGCGTCCGTCCTGGACCTCGGCGGCGCACAGGTGTCCTCGTTCGAGTTCAGCTCGCTGCACTCCCTGCGCACCGCCGCCCACGTGCGGAGCAGCGATCCCGAGCAGTACCAGCTCGGGCTCGTGACCACGGGATCCATGTCGCTCGCCCAGAACCGCAACGAATCGGGTCTGTTCAGCGGGGACATGGTGCTCTGGGACACCTCGCGGCCCATGGCCTCGGACGCCGTCCCGGACGCGGACGGGGGCCGGGTCCGGGCGATCGTCCTGTCCTTCCCCCGCGACGCGATGCCGCTGCGCGGCGCCCGGGTCGAACGGCTGCTGGCCCACCGGATCGCGGGCGGCCACGGCATGGGGGCGATCCTCGCCCAGTACATGCGCTCGCTGGCGGCGCACGCGGCCGACTGCGGGCCGGCGGAGCTGAACCGGCTGGGGACGGTCGCCCAGGACCTGGTCGGCGCCTGCCTGGCCGGACAGCTGGGCACGCAGGAGGAGCTCTCGCCCGAAGCCCGTACCCGCGCCCTGCTGGAGCGGATCGAGGCCTTCGTCCACCACAACCTCGGGGATCCGGATCTGACGCCGTCCGCCGTCGCCGCCCGGCACGGCATCTCGCTGCGCCACCTCCAGCAGCTGTTCCGCGACCGGGGCGAGACGGTGGCGGCCGGGATCCGGCGGCGCCGGCTGGAGCGGTGCCGGGCCGATCTCGCGGACCCGGGGCTCCTGACCACCCCCGTGCACACCGTGGCGAGACGCTGGGGATTCACCAACGCCTCCGTCTTCAGCCGGACGTTCCGGGAGGCGTACGGGACGAGCCCCACCGAGTTCCGGCACGGGGCGGTCCGGGAGGCCCTTGCGCGCAAGATCAACGAGCCTTGCGCGTGCGGCACATCCGGGGGTGCCGCGCGGCCGTAGGGTCGGCCGTGCCGCACCGGCGGGCTGGTACGGCGGGGACGG
>NZ_LFML01000066.1 GCF_001044425.1 Streptomyces roseus | reverse complement strand
CCAACCACGGCTCCGCGCACGAGAAGGGGGCCGCATCGTGACCACGAGTCCCCTGATCCTGGATCTGTTCGCTGGCCCCGGTGGCTGGTCCGAGGGCCTGAGCGCACTCGGGCTGCGGGACGTCGGTATCGAGATCGATGGCGCTGTCTGCGCCACCCGGGCCGCAGCCGGGCATTCCACGATCCGCGCCGATGTCGCCGCCTATCCGACCGCACAGCTCGGCGGGAAGGTGACCGGTCTGATCGGTTCCCCGCCGTGCCAGACCTTCAGCGCCGCCGGTCTCCGCGCGGGCAACACCGATCTACCCCTGTGTCACCAGGCCTTGGACGACCTCGCCCGCGGGCACGACACACGTGCCACCCTGCGGACCGGCTGCGCGGACTCGCGCTCCCTGCTCGTCGTCGAGCCCCTGCGCTACGCCTTGGACCTGCGCCCGGAATGGATCGCCCTGGAAGAGGTCCCCGCGGTACTGCCCCTCTTCGAACACACCGCACGCCTGCTGGCCGCCGCTGGCTACTCGACATGGGCCGGGGTGCTCAACGCCGCCGACTTCGGCCTGCCCCAGACCCGGCGCCGC
>NZ_LFML01000007.1 GCF_001044425.1 Streptomyces roseus | reverse complement strand
CCACACCGACGCCGCCACCCCCGCCGACTCCGCCGCCACCCGCCCCGAAGCCCACGCCGCCGCCCCCGCCGCCCCCGCGGGCGAAGCCGAAGCCGCCGGCGCCGGCCGCGCCGAAGCCGGTGCCGGCGCCCCCGCTCCAGGTGAGGGCACCCGCCCCCACGGTGACACCGCCGCCCCCGCCCCCGCCTGCGCCCCCGAAGAAGCCGGTGGCCAGGCCCTCGTACCACACGGCGGCGGTGAAGCGGCCCGAGCACCACATCTCCCCGGTGACCTTCACCTTGATGACCGCGGCTCCCGCGGTGCTCGCGATCGTCGCGCTGCGCCCGCGCTGAGTCGTGTCTCTCGGATCAGGGCGGATCAGCCCGGCGCGTCTGGTGCCCCGGGCCGCCCTGATCGCAAGACACGACCTGGATCCGCCCCTCCACCAGACTTCGTGACCGATTGGGAGTCATCTTGTCGGAATGGCTCGTCCTGACCCTCGCGATGGCGGCGGCATGCGCCGTGGTGCTGTCCATCGCCTTCATCAACCAACGGCGGATCGGCGACGACGACGATCCCAGCGAGACCCCGGACGTCATCGAGTACATGACGATGATGATCGGCGTGATCTACGCGATCGTGCTGGGCCTGGCGATCGCCGGCGTCTGGGAGGGCCGCGGGGCCGCCCAGGAGTACGTGCGCCAGGAGGCCCAGGCGCTGCACGAGATCAGCGTCCGCTCCGAGGTCTACCCGGCCGACGTGCGCAAGAAGATCCGCTCCGACGTGGACGCGTACGTGACGTACGTGGTGGACACCGAGTGGAAGGAGATGGCCGACCACGGCGATCTCACCGACCGCAGCGCCGAGCTGCTGGAACGCATCCGCCGTGACGTCACGGACTACGAACCGCAGACCGATCACGAGGGGCAGGCCTACCAGCCGCTGGTGGACCAGGTGGCGGTCGTGGACGACGCGCGCAACGCCCGCGGCCAGAGCGCCGGGGCGACGATGCCGGGGGTGGTGTGGTTCGGGCTGATCGCCGGTGCGCTGGTCACGGTGGGCCTGGTCTTCACGCTGCAGATCCGCCGCTCGTTCCGGGAGCTGCTGCTGGCGGGCCTGTTCAGTGCGCTGATCGCCTTCCTGCTGTTCCTGATCTGGGACTTCGACGCACCGTTCGGACGCGGTATCGCGGCGACCGCCGAACCCTTCCTCGCACAGTTCCCGCACCTGCCGCTCGGCGACTGAGGCACCGGGCCGCGGGGGGGCGTGGCCGGGGGCGGGGCCGGAGCGAGGGCCCGGGGCCCCGGAACCGGCCTGACCGCCGCGCTCCGTAAACCGGGGACGGGCTTCCCGTCCCCGGTTCGGCCTACGCCCGTGCCCCATTTGCCCGTTCCTGATCGCGGGTCACCGTGCCCGGACCTAGCGTGTCGGACATCGAGGCGCACGACCCCCCACGTGCGGAAACCGTTCCGCGGCTGCTCCTCGGAGATCCGGAGACCAACCATGGGTGCGATACGCAGCAACGCCACAGCCCTGCTGAGCGCCGGCGCCACGTGCGCCGTACTCGCGCTCGGCGCCCTCGGCGCGCCCTCCGCGACCGCGGCCGAGGCTCAGCCCATCACCTCGTTCGGCTTCGCCATCACCCCGTCGACGGTCGCCCCGGGCGGCCAGACGGTACTTTCCGTCACCGGCTGCAACGCCGCCTACGCCACCGTCTCCTCCGGGGTCTTCGACACCGTGAGCATCGCCCGCGGGCGGACCGTCCGGGTGACCGTGGACCGCGACGCCCGGCGCGGAGCCGTGTACTCGGTCACCTTCACCTGCAACGGGGAGAACGGTTCGGCGGACCTCACCATCGCCGGCGGCGCCACCAGACCCACCACCAGCTCCACCTCCACGGCCGCAGCGGCGGCCTCCCGGGGTGCCTCCCTCGGCGTCCGCGGCGGTCTGGGCGGCAGCGCGGCCGGGATGGATCCCCGCGAGCTCGGCGCGGGAGCCGCGCTCTTCCTCGCGGCCGCCGGGGGTACGGCGTACGTCCTGCGCCGCCGCGCCGCCACCCGCGGCCACTGACCGCCCCCCTCGCGTACGGCACGATCGCCGATCGCCCCGAGTCCTGAAGAGGAATCGGGGCGATCGGCGATCCCGGGCCACTGCGGGCTGCGAAGGGTTCGGCCGGGCAGGCCCGGCCGTCAGGCCCGTCCGCGCAGCGGGCGGCGGCGGCGCATCACGTGCACGCCCGCGCCCAGGGCCGCGGCGCCGACCAGGCTGGACCCGATGGCGGTCTCGGCGGTGGACGGGCCGAACGAGCCGCCGACACCGCCCTGTGCGCCGTTGCCCCGCAGGATCGTGAACCGGTGCGTGGCGACCAGGCTGTTGTCGTGGCACTTGACGGACAGCGTGTGGTTGCCCGGCGACGCGTGGTTGAAGATGCGGACGGTGGCGAAGCCGATGGAGCCGGCCGACAGGTTCGTCTGGGGAAAGTTGCCGGCCGACCAGACCGTGCCGCCGTGACGGCAGCCGGCGGCGCTGACCTGCATCGTCGAGCCCTGGTGCACGGAGTACGGGTTGACGGTGACATTGCTCGGCCCATTGCCGTTGTTACCGCCGTTGCCGCCATTGCCGCCATTGCCGCCGGTGCCGTTGTTGCCCCCGTTGCCGCCTTGGCCCGAGGGGGAGCCGCCGAACGGTGCCCCGCCCAACGGGTCCGACGGGTTGGCGGCGGCGAACGGGGTACTGAGCCCGACGGCGACGACAGCCGCCGCGGCCACGGTGAGGGCGCGGAGAACACGCATGGTGGAACCTCCAGCGGGAAGCGCCCCGGAGCGGTCGCCCGGGAAGATCGACGAGAACGCCTCCCACGTCGAACCCTCAGGGCGGCTCGCAACCAGCGCATTTCCGGCTTTGGGCCGCAAGGTTGAGCGACACGCCGAGAGGCGCGCGACTCAGCTGACGGATCCGCAGGTCACGACCCGTCAGGCATTTATGTGACGAATACCTGGATGGGCGCACCCCTTCCGGCCGTGCCGCCACCCGTTCGCCCTTCAGCGATCGCCGTCTTGCGCACGCAGCCTTAGCGTGCGTGGGGAAGGGCGTACAGGGGTGGGACAGGAACGCGGGTCGGGACCCCCGCGTCGGGAAGGGAGAGCCATGACCGAGGACGAGAGCGAGCAGCCACCGAGAAGACGATCCCCCTGGGGCGTGCTCGCACTGGTCATGCTCAGCGGCCTCGCCATGATGCGCAACGGGGCGGACATCGGCGACGGACCACCGCAGCCGGCCGCGGCCGCGGCGGTCGGGGCGCCGGCCCGGCAGGTGCCGGCGAGTCCGCCGGCCCAGGGCGAGCAGCCGGTGCCGCAGGGCGACGCGCGGCCGGAGGTGGCGCCGCTGGGGCACTCGTCGGTCCAGCGCATCCGCATCCCCAACATCAAGGTGGACGCGCCGGTGATGACCGTCGGGCTGGACGCGCAGGGCTGGATCGAGGCCCCGCCCCCGCAGGACCCGAACCTGGCCGGCTGGTACCTGAACGGCATCTCGCCGGGCCAGCGCGGCTCGGCGGTGATCGTGGGCCACGTCGACAACGAACGCGGCCCGGCGGTCTTCTACGGCCTGGGCTCGCTGCAGAAGGGCAACCACATCGAGGTGGAGCGGTACGACGGCACCACGGCGGTGTTCGAGGTGTACGGGGTGGAGGTCTTCTCGAAGGAGACCTTCCCCGGAGCCCGGGTGTACGGGGACAACGGTCAGGCGGAGCTGCGGGTGATCACCTGCGGGGGCGGCTACTCCAAGGCCAGGGGCTACGACGGCAACGTCGTCGTCTTCGCCCGGATGGTGCAGTCGCGCTGAGCGGCGGCGGACCGCCGCCGCACCGCGCGGGCCCGCCCGCCGCCCCGCCGGGGAGGACCTCCCTCAGCGGGGCGGCAGCTTCGGCAGCGTCATCCGGTAGCCCCGCGCCAGGAGCTGGGGCAGGTAGGTGCCCACCGCCTGGACGCTCTGCGAGCGGTCCCCGCCCGCGTCGTGGTTCAGCACGATCGCGCCGGGCGCCGCGCCCTTGAGGGCGTTGGAGACGATGGTGGCGGTGCCCGGCTCCTTCCAGTCCAGGGTGTCCACGGTCCAGGCCAGCGGCTCCATGCCCAGCTCGGCCCCGATCTCGAACGCCGCCCGGTTCCAGGCCCCGTACGGAGCCCGGAACCACTGCGGTGCCTCGCCCACCGCCTGCTGTACGACCTCGCTCGTGCGCGCGATCTCGGAGGCGAGGGCGGGCCGGCTCAGCGTGGGGATGAGCGGATGGGTCCAGGTGTGGTTGCCGATGAGGTGGCCCTCGGCGGTCATCCGGCGCAGCAGGTCCCGGTTGTCGGTGGCCATCTCCCCGCAGACGAAGAACATGGCGCGGACCCCGTACCGGGCGAGGGTGTCGAGGATGGCGGGCGTGTAGCGCGGGTCGGGCCCGTCGTCGAAGGTGAGCACCATGGCGCTGGCCGTGCTCGCGTCGGGCGGCAGTTCGAGGATGGGCCGGGTCCGTACCGCGGGCCGAGCGGCGGGCGGCCGCAGCGGGGCCTCGGCGGTCATGGGGCTCAGCCGGTACGCGGCCTGCCCGGGCGCCTGCGGGCGCAGGGCGCGGACTCCGCCCGGTCCGGCGGCTCCGCCGGGCCCGGGGCCGGGGGCCGCCGCTCCGCCGAGGCCCGCGCCGGGTGCGCCGCCCGCCGCGCTCTGGCCGGGCGCGCCGGTCTCGCCGCCGGTGAGCAGCCCGGAGGCAGCGGCGACTCCGAGGAAGACGGCGGTGCGCAGGAGCACGCGTCGCCCTACTGTCGGCTCGTCATTTTTCATTATTACTACGTATCAACGAGTTCCCCGCGGATGTCGAGAGGCGCGTACGCGCGCGCTCCCCCTCACCCGTTCAGCCGCGCCGCACCAGCGGGAACGGCAGCGTCTCGCGGATCGTGAGGCCGGTGAGGAACATGACCAGCCGGTCGACGCCGATGCCCAGGCCGCCGGTCGGCGGCATCGCGTACTCCAGGGCGTCCAGGAAGTCGTTGTCGAGCTCCATCGCCTCCGGGTCCCCGCCCGCGGCGAGCAGCGACTGGGCGGTGAGCCGGCGCCGCTGCTCCACCGGGTCGGTCAGTTCGGAGTACGCGGTGCCCAGTTCGGTCCCGAAGGCGACGAGGTCCCAGCGTTCGGCCAGGCGCGGGTCCCGCCGGTGCTGCCGGGTCAGCGGGGAGACGTCCGTGGGGAAGTCCTTGTAGAAGGTGGGCAGCTCGGTCCTCTCCTCCACCAGCCGCTCGTACATCTCCAGGACCACGTCGCCGCGGGTATCCTCGGGCTTGTGCGGGACGCCCGCCCGGTCGCAGAGGCGGCGCAGCACGTGCTCCTCGGTGTCGGCGCCGACCTCCTCCCCGAGCGCCTCGCCGATGGCCCCGTACATCGTCTTGACCGGCCAGACGCCGGAGATGTCGTGCACGGCCAGCTTGCCGTCCGGGCCCGCCTTGTGGGCGATGGGCGAGCCGAAGGCGGCGGTCGCGGCGCCCTGGATCAGCTCGCGCGTGAGGTCGAGCATCACGTCGTAGTCGGCGAACGCCTGGTAGGCCTCCAACATCGTGAACTCGGGGTTGTGCTTGTAGGAGACGCCCTCGTTGCGGAAGGTGCGGCCCATCTCGAAGACCTTCTCCAGGCCGCCGACGCACAGCCGCTTCAGGTACAGCTCGGGCGCGATGCGCAGGTACAGGTCGAGGTCGTAGGCGTTGATGTGGGTCCGGAAGGGCCGCGCGTTCGCCCCTCCGTGGATCTGCTGGAGCATCGGGGTCTCGACCTCCAGGTACCCGCGGTCCAGCAGCCCCTGGCGCAGTGCCTGGACGGCCGAGGAGCGGGCCCGTACGACGTCGCGCGCCTCGGGGCTCGCGACCAGGTCCAGGTAGCGGCGCCGCACGCGCGCCTCCGGGTCGGCGAGGCCCTTGCGCTTGTCCGGCAGGGGGCGCAGGCACTTGCCGGTGAGCTGCCAGGAGGAGACCACGAGGGAGGGCTCCGCGCTGCGGCTGGCGCCGATCTCTCCGCTCGCGACCACGTGGTCGCCGAAGTCGACCTGGGAGGTGAAGGAGTCCAGTACGGCGGGGCCGCTCTCGTCGCGGGTGAGCATCAGCTGCATGTCCCCCGACCAGTCGCGCAGGACGGCGAAGACGACGCCGCCCAGGTCACGTACGAGCATCACCCGGCCGGCGAGCGTGGCCTGTTCCCCGGAGCGGGCGTCGGGGGCGGGCTTGGGGTGCGCTTCCTTCAGTCCGGCCACGGTGTGGGTGCGCTGACGGATGCCGACGGGGTACGGGTCGGTGCCGGCGGCGCGGATCCGCTCCATCTTGTCGTGGCGGACGCGGACCTGTTCCGGCAGCCGCTCGGCCCGCGACGCGGTCTCGGCCTCCGGTCCCACGAGGCCGAGGGCGAGGGAGTCGATGGAGGGCAGCCCCTCGGTGCTGGCGGGCGCGGTGAGCCCCTTGGCGTGCGCGTTGCCCCACAGTTTGCGCAGGCTGGGTACGGAGACGAAGCCCTCGGCGATGCCGGAGGCGAGGCTGACCCGGGCGAGCGAGCCGGCGTCCTGGTAGCAGAGGAACCGCGGGTACCACTCGGGCCCGTACTTGACGTTCGAGCGGTACAGGGCCTCCAGCTGCCACCAGCGGGAGAAGAACAGCAGCAGCTTGCGCCACAGCTTGAGCACCGGTCCGGCGCCGATCCGCCCGCCCTCCTCGAAGGCGGAGCGGAAGACGGCGAAGTTCAGGGAGATCCGGCGTACGCCGAGGCCCGGCGCCGCCGCGCACAGCTCGGCGACCATGAACTCCATGACCCCGTTGGGGGCGTTGCGGTCCCGGCGCATCAGGTCCAGGGAGATGCCGTCCTTGCCCCAGGGGACGAAGGACAGCAGGGCGATCAGCTCGCCCTGGGCGTCGAAGGCCTCGACGAGCAGGCAGTCCCCGTCGGCGGGGTCGCCGAGCCGGTCCAGCGCCATGGAGAACCCGCGCTCGGTCTCGGTGTCGCGCCAGGTGTCGGCGCGCTCGATGATCCGCTGCATCTCCTCCTCGCTGAGGGCGGAGTGGCGGCGGATGAGGGTGGTGGCCCCGGTGCGCTTGACGCGGTTGACGGCCTGGCGGGTGACGCGCATGTCGCGGCCGTCGAGGTCGAAGTGGGCGACTTGCAGGATCGCCTCGTCGCCGAGCTGGAGGGCGCTGAGCCCGGAACGGGCGTACGCGGTCGCCCCCTCTTCGGAGGCGCCCATGACGGCGGGCTGCCAGCCGTGGCGGCGGGCGACGGTCAGCCAGGCGTCGACGGCGGCGCTCCAGGCGGCCGGGTCGCCGACCGGGTCCCCGCTGGCGAGGCAGACTCCGGCCTCGACGCGGTAGGTGACCCCGGCCCGGCCGTTCGGGGCGAAGACGACGGCCTTGTCGCGGCGGGTGGCGAAGTATCCGAGGGAGTCGCCGCGGCCGTAGGCGCCGAGCAGCGCGCGGATGCGGGGCTCCTCGTCCCCGTGCAGGGCGGCCGTCAGCCGCTGGGAGCGGAACAGGGTACCGGCGGCGTTCAGCAGGGCGAGGGCGCCGAAGAGGCCGAGGAAGAAGTACAGGGGGCGGGGCGGCTGGCCGTCGAACTGGCGGGGCGAGACGAGGCCGCCGAAGACCTGCCGCGCCGCCCAGTCCAGCCACTGCCCCTTGGGCAGGGTGCCGGGGAACAGCGCGACCAGCCCCCAGCCGACGAGCACGGCGACGAGCAGCCCGAGGCCCAGGACGAGCAGCGCGCGCCAGAAGGCGCCGGGCCGGGAGGCGGCGTAGAACTCCTTGCGGGCGGCGATCAGGACCACGAGGGCGGCGACGGCGATGGCCATCGAGGGCCCGCCGATCCAGTAGTACTCGTCGGCGATGATCAGGACGTCGACCAGGATGAGCAGGGCCAGATAGGTGACGACGATCCACCAGGCGACCTTCTTGCGGGTGCCCAGCGCGGCGGCGAGCAGGAAGAGGAAGACGGCGTAGGCGAGGTTGGCGCTGACCGGCACGACGATCTCGTCGAGGAAGCGCACGACGTACCGCAGCAGGTGCCGCAGTGTCGGGGAGAGGGCCAAGACGGCGCACAGCAGTCCGAGCGTTCCGAAGAACGCGGCGAACGCGTCGGGCACCCGGTTCAGGAAGCGGTTCCGGGTGCCCCGGGTCTCCTCCATGGTGGCACTCATGGTTCGCACTGTAGGGAGGCCCGCGCCGGGGCGCGCGGCGAAGCGCATAACCTCGGTGGCGTGACTGAGCACGTGAACACGGGATTCGAACGCGGTACGGACGGCCCGAAGGTGATCCTCGCCGGGGTGGACGGGTCGGAGAGCTCCCTGCGGGCGGCGGCGTACGCGGCGGGGCTGGCCCGGCGCCAGCACGCGCTGCTGGCGCTGGTGTACGTCCAGCCGGTGATGCCGGCCGGGGCCTCGCTGGGCGCGCCGGTGGCCGACACCACCGGGGAGATCGCCGAGGGGCTGGTGACCGAGATCCGGGAGGCGGCGGAGCGGGTCAAGGGGGTCTACGACGTGCGCTGGCAGTTCCACACCTTCCGCGGGGACCCGTACGCGGGGCTGGTGAGCGCGGCGGACGAGCTGAAGGCGGACGCGGTGGTGGTCGGCGCCTCGGAGCAGGCCGGGCACCGGATCGTCGGCTCGGTGGCGGTGCGCCTGGTCAAGGCGGGCCGCTGGCCGGTCACGGTGGTTCCGTGACCGGTCCTCCCCGGCCGCGGGGCGCGGTGCCGGACGCCCCGGGCCCGCCATGATCCGAAAGACCCGGCCTAGCGCGCCATCGTCAGGCCGTCCTTGGCCGCGCCGCGGCTGAGGACGGCCTCGCTGACGGCGTCCTGCGCGCGCTCGTACTCCTCGTCGCCCGGGTCCTCGGCGAGGGCGGCGGGCAGGTTGACCACCTTCCCGGCGGACAGGTCCGTCATCTGTGGGACGAACTCGGCCTTGGTGACCTGCCAGCGCTGTCCCGCGGCGGCCGGCGGGGCGAAGGTGAAGCGGCCGATCGAGCCGTAGTTGCCGCGCATGTCGCGGGCGCCGGAGTGGTTGAACATCTCACCGGCGACCTGGTCGCCCATTCCGTAGACGATCCAGGTCCCGTTGACCTTCTCGTAGGCCTGCGGGATGTGGGCGTGGGTGCCGAGGATCATGTCGATGTCGGGGCGCCCGCCGCTCTGCGAGGCCGTCAGCTCCTTGCCGAGCGACAGCTGCTTCTCGTCCGGCTCGGTCTGCCATTCGGTTCCCCAGTGCACGCTGACCAGGACCACGTCCGCGCCCGCCTTCCGGGCGGCCCGGGCATCCGCGATGATCTTGTCCTTCTCCATCAGGTTGACGGCCCACGGCCGGCCCTCCGGCATCGGGTAGCCGTTGGTGTCGTAGGTGTACGCGAGGTGCGCGACCTTCGCGGAGCCCGCCGTGTACATGGTCGGTGTGGCCGCCTCGGCCGCCGTACGGGCCGAACCGGCGTGCTTCAGTCCGGCCTTGTCGAACTTGTCGAGGGTGCGCTCCAGGCCCTCGGCCCCGGCGTCCAGGGTGTGGTTCGAGGCCGTGGAGCAGCCGTCGTACCCGGCGTCCTTGAGGCCGTCGGCCACTTCCGGCGGGGACTGGAAGGCCGGGTAGCCGGTGAACGGGCCGCCGTCCTCCCCGTACACGGTCTCCATATGGCACAGGGCCAGGTCTGCGGCCGAGACCACCGGCTTGACCAGGGAGAACATCGGCCTGAAGTCGTGGCCGTCGCCGTCCGCGTCCGCCGCCGCCCGCTTGATGACCGAATCGTGCGGCAGCACGTCGCCGGAGGCGACCAGGGTGAACCCCCTGGCGGCGCCGGTGGGGGCCGATCGGGCCCCGGAGCCGGTGGACGGCGAGGGGGCCCGGAGGTTGCCGAGGCGGGCGGGCCCGTGGTCCTTGCCGGAAGAGCAGCCCGCGGCGGCCGCGGCCAGCAAGGCAGCCGACAGGAGCGCGAGGACCTGCCGGGTGTGCTTGGTCATCTCAGCCAGCTCTCACTAGTAGGACTGTCCGATCATCTGTAATCCATGGGGGAGGGCGTCACCAGTCGGCCGCCGGCGCCACGGCGCTCCCACGACACCGGCCCCCGCCCCGCTGGCCGTTCGCCGCGCCGTTCGACCGTTCACCGCCGGGCGCTGCCGCCCACCGGATGACCCGGGCGCTTGGGCGCAACGGCGCGACCGGACGGTTCCCGGGGCGCTCCGTGCAGGTGAGGGTGGGTGCGTCGGAGCCGAACGGACCCAGGAAGGAGCCACCCGTGCCCCTCTCCCCCAGCCTCCTGCGCACGGACCCCGAGGCGCTGGCCGAACTCCAGCGCGACCACGGACGGGCGCTGTTCGGCTTCCTACTCGGGCTCACGGCCGGGGACTCCCAGCGCGCCGAGGACCTCGTACAGGAGACGCTGGTGCGCGCGTGGCAGCACCCCGAGGTCCTGGAGAGCGCCCACGAGTCCATGCGGCCCTGGTTGTTCACGGTGGCCCGGCGCCTGGCGATCGACGCCCGCCGGGCGCGGCTGTCCCGGCCGCAGGAGGTGGACCCGGAGGGGCTGGAGCAGGCGCCGGCCCCCGAGGACGCGGTGGCCGGATCGGTCACGGCGATCGACGTCCGCCGGGCCGTGGGCTCGCTCGGGCCGGAGCACCGCGAGGTGCTGTTGCAGGTCTACTTCCAGGACCGCTCGGTGGCCGAAGCGGCGGCGGAGCTCGGTATACCGGCCGGAACGGTCAAGTCCCGTACGTACTACGCCCTGCGCGCCCTGAAGAAGGGGTTGCAGGGATACGGGTACGGCCTCGGCGCCTGAACGAACCGAATGCACGCGGATCGGACACAAAACGCATCGAAATCGGCCTCAGAGCGTTCAAGTTGGGTAAACATCCCCCGTTCCGCGCGTCGCTCGGTGAAGGCTCATGGCTGACGACGGGAAGTCCGACGCGCGGGAGAGGGTGGAACGGTGCAGCCCGAGGGTACGAACGGCACCAGTGACGGCGGGCTCGCGGTGCCCATGGCGTGGCTCTACGCGGAGTACATCGCCGACGAACTGCTGCGCACCGGCCGGCTGATCCCGGTCAGTACCCTGGAGTTCCGTGCCGGGCGGGACACGCTCGCGCTGACGATCTACCTCTCGGACGCGGCCGGCGAGCTCTCCGGGATCCGGGTGGTCTCGCAGCTCGACGAGTGGATGTCGCTCACGGCGTACGGGCACCCCTGGCGCGACTGGGTGGACACCCGGTTCCTCGCGCTGGGCGAGGAGGCCAGGGAGCGCGGGAGCGGCGAGGACCCGGACCTGGAACTGGCCAGGGCCGCCTGGCGCTGGCTCGACCGCACCGAACTCTTCGCCACCAACCTGGATCCGGGGCGGCACGTCCACGACGACGCCCCGCCGGCCCTGGACGAGAACGCGCGGGTGTGGACGCCGGCCTGGCAGCTCGGCCTCCCGCTGGGCCACTTGGCGATGCACCTGTTCTGACGGGACTCCGGAACGGCTCAGCCGGGCACGCGATGGGTGCCCGGAGCCTCTGCCGGATCCATCACCAGGCCCGTGAAATCGGCCTCGTTGCGCTCGGCCCGGGTGACGTACCACCGGGCGATCAGCCACATCACCGGGTACGCGACCAGGCCGAGGGTCACCCAGACCAGCGGTCCCGACGCCGAACGCGACAGCGCGACCAGCACCGGCAGCGTCCCGACGAGCAGCGCGAGGACGCTCAGCGCGCCCAGTCCCGCCCTGAGCTGGCTGCGCATCAGGGCCCGGACGTAGGTGGCGCCCAGGGTGGTCTGCTCGGAGATCTCCGAGCGGGCCGGGGTGTGCGCGGGCGGGCGGCGGCGCATGCCGCGGGGCACACCCGTGACGACCTCGCGCCGGGGCGGCGACGGCGACCGAGGCGCGTGCGGCGGCGGCTCGTGCGGCTGCGGCGGGTCGGCCATGGGCCGGAGTCTACGCAGGCGCAGGTCATTTGAGGAGGCGGGAGAGCCTGCGGTCGGCGAGGGGCTTGCCGCCCGTCTGGCAGGTGGGGCAGTACTGGAGCGAGGAGTCGGCGAACGACACCGAGCGGATGGTGTCCCCGCACACCGGGCACGGCTCCCCGTCCCGGCCGTGCACCCGCAGCCCGCTCTTCTTCTCGGCCTTGAGGTTCCCGGCGGCCACCCCGTGCGCCCGCTCGACGGCCTCCGCCAGGGTCCGCCGGACGGCCTCGTACAGGTGGGTGACCTGCTCCTCGTCGAAGGAGGCGGCCAGCTTGAAGGGCGAGACCTTCGCGGCGTGCAGGATCTCGTCGCTGTACGCGTTCCCGATGCCCGCGATGACGCTCTGGTCGCGCAGCACCCCCTTGATCTGGCGCCGCTCCCCGGCGAGGAGCGCGGCGAACGTGTCCCGGTCGAACGCGTCGGCGAGCGGGTCGGGGCCGAGGCGGGCGATGCCGGGCACCTCCCGGGGGTCGCGCACGACGTACACGGCGAGGCGTTTTTGGGTGCCGGCCTCGGTGAGGTCGAAGCCGCCGCCCCCGGCCAGGGCGACGCGGAGGGCGAGCGGCCCCTTTCCCGGGCGCGGCGGTTTGTCGGGCAGGGCCTCCTGCCAGCGCAGCCACCCGGCCCGGGCCAGGTGGGTGACGAGGTGGAGCTCGCCGATCGGGATCGCCAGGAACTTGCCGTGGCGGGCGGTGGTCCCGGCCCGCTGCCCTTCGAGGGCGCTCGGCGGCGGGTCGTACGTCTTGAGCACGCTGACGGCGAGCGGGAGGACGCGCTCCACCACCCGCCCGGCGAGGTGTTCGTCGAGGAACTCCCGCAGGGCCTCGACCTCGGGCAACTCGGGCATACACACCACCCTCCCCCGCGACCCGCGCCCCGGCCACCCGGACGCGGCTCAGGACATCACGAACTCGCACCAGACGCACTTGCCGCTGCCCCGGGGTTCCACTCCCCAGACGTCCGCCAAACGGTCCACCAGCATCAGGCCGCGGCCCGAGACCCCGGACACGCCCGCTTCGCGGCGGCGCGGGAGGGCGCTGGAGCGGTCCTCGACCTCGACGCGCAGGCGCCGCTGCAGGCCCGCCAGGACCCTGAGGGTCACGATGGCCGGCCCCTCCGTGTGCATGAGGGCGTTGACGATGAGCTCGTCCGCGACGAGTTCGATCTCGTCGGCCCGCTCCCGGGCGCCCCACGCCCGTACCGCCGCGGCGATCATGTGGCGGGCGGCGACCAGGGCTTCCGGGTCCCCGGGGGCCACGTGCTGCTGGAGGCGGCCGCCCTGCGGGACGTCCTGCGCCTGGCGGCGCAGCAGGAGCAGGGCCATGTCGTCGTCGCCGCCGCGCTCGTCGACCACCTCGCACAGCCGGTCGGCGAGCCGCGCGAGGTCCGCCGGTCCGCTGCGCACGATCGAGGTGAGGAGCCGGATCCCGTCGTCGAGGTCGGCGCCGGGGTGTTCCACGAGGCCGTCCGTGCACAGGACGAGGGTCTCGCCCGGGTCCAGTTCGACGGTGGTCACGGGGTACTCCAGGCGGCCGAACTCCGCCGACAGGCTCAGCGGCATGCCGCCCTCCACCGGGAGCCGCACGCAGTCCCCGTCCCGGGTGCGCACGAGCGGGTCGATGTGCCCGGCGCGGACCATCTGCAGGACGCCCGTCGAGAGGTCGGCCTCGACGTACGTGCAGGTCGCGAAGCGGTCGGTGTCCAGCTCGTGGAGGAAGACGGAGGCCCGGGCCATGACCGTGCCCGGCGCGTGCCCCTCGGCGGCGTACGCGCGCAGCACGATCCGCAGCTGTCCCATGACCGCCGCCGCGTGCGTGTCGTGGCCCTGGACGTCGCCGATGACGGCCCCGACCCGGCCGCCGGGCAGCGGGATGACGTCGTACCAGTCGCCGCCGATGTCCTGGCCCATCCGGGCGGACCGGTACCGTACGGCGATCTCCGCGCCCGGCACCGACGGGATCCGGCGCGGGAGCATCGCCTGCTGGAGGCCTTCCGCGAGGTCGTGCTCCTGCTCCAGCAGCATCGCCCGCTGGAGGCTCTGGGCGATGCTGCTGCCCAGTGCGATCAGCAGGTTCCGCTCGTCCTGCGTGAAACCGTCCTTGTCCTGGTAGAGCAGTCCGATCGCGCCGATCGGGCGGGCCTGGGCGATCAGCGGCAGGTAGGCGGCGGCCGAGATCTCCATGGAGGAGATCTTCGACCAGAGCTCGGGATAGCCCTCGGCGAACTCCTCCGCGGAGTCGAGGAAGCGCGGTTGCAGCGAGCGGACGACCTCGCTCATCGGGTACTGCTCGTCGATCCGGGTGTAGCGGGTGCCGGGTACGAAACTGTCGGCGGGTCCTTCGGCCACGAGGTGGATCCGCCCGGCCTCGACCAGCCCCATCACCATGCCCATCGAGCCGAGCCGTTCCAGGCCGTGGGCGTCGCCGATGACGTCGATGACGTCCCGCACGGTCCGGGCGTGGGCGAGCGCGGCGGTGGTGCTCTCGACCACCGAGGTCTGGCGGCGCCGCTCCTCGTCGAGGCCGAGGCGCTCCGCCGAGTGGCTGAGCTCCTCGGTCGCGTCGCGCACGATGCCGATGATGCGGAAGGGGCGGCCGTCGGAGCCGCGCATGACGCGGCCCTGGGTGTGGGTCCAGCGCAGCCCCCCGTCCCGGGTGCGGATCCGGTAGTACGCGCCGTAGCTGTCGTCGCCGCTCTTGAGGACGCTGGAGACGAGCGCGTCCAGCCGCGTCGCCTCGGAGTGCGGGACGCGGCCGGCGAGGGATTCGGGCCGTCCGTCGTATTCGCCGGGCGTCATGTCGTACACCCCGAGGGCCGCCGCGTCCATGTGCAGGAGACCGGTCTCCAGGTCCCAGTCGAAACTGCCCATGCGGTTCAGCGAGAGCGACCGGTCCGGGTGTGCGGGCCAGTCGTCCGGCAGCGATACGGCGGTCGGCACCGATCCACCATGACACACGGGTCCGTCAGGCGCTCCCCAGGGAGCGAGCGGGGTTCGCGAGCGGTTGTGGCTGATCCGGGGCGCCGAAGGGGTCGTGCGGCGCGTTCTGGCCGGACGGGGCGAAGGGGTCGTCTCCGCTGCCGAAGGGGTCGCCCTGCGCGAAGGGGTCCGTCTGCGCGAACGGATCCCCCTGGTCTGGCCGCCGCGGCATCGGGCCGTCGGCCTCCGGTGCGAGCCCCGGGTCCCCGAAGGCGTCCGGAGGTACGTCGCCCTGCCGGCCGGACGGCGCGTCGGACCGCGGAGCGGACGGGGTCCGGCCGGGGCGCTGCTTCTGCGGGGCGGCAGGAGAGGGCTGCGCGGGCCGGTCCGGCCGGGTCTGCTGGTCGGGGCCGGCCTGCTCGCCCGGGGGCGGCACGCAGTCGGTGGCCTCGGGGGCCGGGACCCCGCCGGGTCCGGCCGGCGGCTTGGGCGGGGCCGGCGGGGCCGTCCTGGCCAGGCTGTTCGTCCCGGCGCCGGCGTCCGTCTCGGGCGGGGCGCACGGCTCGGGCGCGGCGGCCGCGGGCGGGGTCACGGGGCCGGTGGGGATGCCGTTGGCCGGGTCGAAGGCGGGGACCTGCTGCGGGACGGCGTCCTGGGCGCCGTCGTCGCCGGTCTTGCGCTCCATCCAGGTGTTGTCGGCGATGTTGACGAGGACCAGGCTCTTGACGGGGTGCGGGGTCGGTTCGATGACGATGACCTGCTGGGCCTGGTAGCCGCTCCACTGCTCGCCCTTGAGCGCCGGGGAGCCCTTGGGGGCGCGCGGCGCCTGAAGCGGATTCCCGCAGGCGCAGCGGACCCGGGGCATCCCGTGGTCGTCGACGAGGACGGCGGTGCCGGCCTGGAGGACGGACTGGAAGGCCTCGCCCTTGCCGCCGCGGAAGGCGTGGTTGGTGACCCGGGTGTCGGCGCGGAGCACGACGGGGGTCAGCCCGCGCAGGAACTCGGGGAGCTTCGCCGTCTCGACGGAGACGGCCTCGGCGAAGGCCTTGGCCTTGGCGTCGTCCTCGGTCAGGGCGCGCAGCTGCTGTTCCACGTCGCAGCTGCCGAGCCGCTTGGTGCCGGCGTACAGGCCGGGGGTTGCCGCGCCGACGGTCCGGATGCCCTGGCCGGTCGGGTTGGGCAGCGGCGGCTGCGCGGGGGCGGACTCGCCGGTGGCCGAGGTGGCGGTGAAGGGGTCGGGGCCGGCCGTCCCCACGGGCTGGAGCAGGACTTCCTGGCTCTCCGGGCCGGCCGCGCTCTGCGGCTCCTCGGGGGCGCCGCACGCCGCGGCGAGCAGACCGAGGAGCGTGAAGAGGGCGGCGCGGACCGGGGTATGACGGCGTGGAGCCTGACGAGGTGTCGGTACGTGCACGTGAATCTCCCTTTCGCCCCGGTTGCTCCCTCCTGTCTGCCGTATCCCCGGGAGGGCCGCAACCGGAGCGGCGCGAACGCGCGGGGGCGGAGGCGGCGCACACGAGGGACGGGGTCTTGAACATGTTCAAGGAACCTCGTAAGGTCACGACCGTGAGTTGAACGCGTTCAAAGCGTTCGGCCGCGTGCGGAGGGGAGCCCACGGTGACGGTACTGGTGCATCTGATCGTCACCCTGGGCATGCTCTACGTGATCCCCGCGGGCCTGCGCCTGATCGACCCGGCCGGGCTGCGCGCGACCGCCCGGATCTGGCCGCTGCTCGCCGTCCCCGGAGCCCTGTGCCTCTGGCTGCCGCGCGGCGCGATCGCCACAGCACTCGCCGCGCTGTACGCCGCCGCCACCCTGGCGCTCGCGGCCCGCGCCCCGGCCCGGCTGCTGCGGACCCCGAGCCCGCCGACCGCCGGCGGCAGTCCCTTCGCACCGGCCGAGATCGCCGTGCTCACCGCACTGCTCTCGCCGTCGGTGGCCGGGACCGCCCTCGTCGCCGAGCGCGCCGGGTACCGGCTGTTCGGCTTCGACCTGGACGTCCTGGCGCTGACCGTGCCGCACTTCCACTTCGCCGGGTTCACCGCCGCCCTGGTCGCCGGGCTCGTCTGCCGGGCCGGCGCGAGTGCGCCCGGCGCCGCGGCCCTGTCGCGCTGGGCCGCGTACAGCGTCCCCGGCGGGACCCTGCTGGTCCTGCTCGGCTACTTCGTGGACGACTGGGCGGAGCTCGCGGGCGCGGTGGTGCTGACCGGCGGGATGTGGGCCGTGGCCCTGCTGACCTGGCGGGACATCCGCCCGGGCGCCCGCGACCGCACCACGGGGACCCTGCTGGCGACCTCGGCCGCGGTGCTGGTGGCCACCATGCTGCTCGCCCTGTGGTGGGCGCTCGGCGAGGCCACCGGCCTCGTCCACCCCACCGTGACCTGGATGGCCGCGACCCACGGTCTCGGCAACGCCCTCGGCTTCGCCCTGTGCTCCCTGCTGGCCTGGCGCCGGCTGACCCCCGACCGAATGGAGACCACGCCGTGACCCGCCTCTTCAGCACCGGCCGTGACACCCTCACCTACCCCGACCGGGGTGCGACGCGGCGGCCGGAACTGCCCGCCGGATACCACCACCTGCACCACCGCACGCGGATCGGCACCGGGCGGGCCGCTTTCGAGGCCGCCGGAACCGCCGTCACCACCTTCGGCGCCCATCGGGCCTCGGGCATGTTCGTCCGGGCCGGCCACGGCGCCGTCCGGCCGGGGAGCCGGGTGGTGGTCGGGATCGGCTTCGGGCCGCTGCGGCTCAGCGCCCCGTGCGAGGTGGTCTGGACGGCGTACGAGCCGGCGCGCATCGGCTTCGCGTACGGCACGCTCGCCGGCCACCCGGAGTGCGGGGAGGAGTCCTTCATGGTGCTCCGCGACCCGGACGGCACCGTGTGGTTCGAGGTGACCGCCTTCAGCCGCCCGGCCGCCTGGTACACCCGGCTCGCGGGCCCGGTGGTCCCCTTCCTCCAGCACTGCTACGCCCGCCGGCTCGGCCGTACCGTGCGCAAGCTGGCCGCGGCGGCCTGATCCGCTCGATACTGGAGGGGTGGACTGGTTCACGGCGCCCGGCTACTGGCTCGGCCGGCTGGTCTTCCAGCGGGCCCTCGCCGGCGTGTACCTCTTCGCCTTCGTCGCGGCCGCCCTTCAGTTCCGCGCCCTGATCGGGGCGCACGGCATGCTGCCCGTGCCGCGCTACGTGCGGTACGTGCCGTTCCGGCGCGCCCCGAGCCTGTTCCAACTGCGCTACTCGGACCGGCTCTTCTCCGGCTGCGCCTGGGCGGGGGCGGCGGTGGCCGCGGCCCTGGCCGCGGGGGCGGGGGACCTCGTTCCGCTGGGCGCCGCCATGGGGATGTGGGCGCTGCTGTGGCTGCTGTACCTGTCGATCGTGAACGTGGGCCAGACCTGGTACTCGTTCGGCTGGGAATCCCTGCTCCTGGAAGTGGGCTTCCTCGCGGTCTTCCTCGGCAACGCCCGGATCGGGCCCCCGGTGCTGGTGCTGTGGCTGCTGCGCTGGGTGGTCTTCCGGGTGGAGTTCGGCGCGGGCCTGATCAAGATGCGCGGGGACTCCTGCTGGCGCGATCTGACCTGCCTCTACTACCACCACGAGACGCAGCCGATGCCGGGGCCGCTGAGCTGGTTCTTCCACCACCTGCCCAAGCCCCTGCACCGGGTGGAGTGCGCCGCCAACCACGTGACCCAACTGGTGGTCCCGGTGCTGCTCTTCACCCCGCAGCCGGTGGCCTCGTACGCGGCCGGGATCATCGTTGCGACCCAGCTGTGGCTGGTGCTCTCGGGCAACTTCGCCTGGCTGAACTGGATCACCATCACGGCGGCCCTGCCGGCGATCGACTTCACCGGGCTCACGGGAGCGCCGCCGCCCGCCGCTGCCCGCGCGGCGCCGCTGTGGTTCGTGGTCCTGGTGTGCGCGGTGACCGTGCTGGTGCTGGTGCTGAGCCGGCACCCGGTGCTCAACATGGTCTCCAGGCGCCAGGTGATGAACCGCTCCTTCGACTCCCTGCACCTGGTCAACACGTACGGGGCCTTCGGCACGGTCGGCCGGATCCGGGACGAGGTGGTGGTCGAGGGGACGGCGGAGCCGGTGCCGCGGGAGGACGGGCAGTGGCGGGAGTACGGGGTCAAGGGCAAACCGGGCGATCTGCGCAACATTCCGCGCCAGTTCGCCCCGTACCACCTGCGGCTGGACTGGCTGATGTGGTTCGCGGCGCTCTCCCCCGGCTACGCCCGGGACTGGTTCGGCCCCTTCGTGGAGCGACTGCTGGCGGGCGACCGGGACACGCTGCGGCTGCTGCGCCACAACCCCTTCCCGGACGCCCCGCCGCTCTACGTACGGGCCCGGCTGTACCGCTACCGCTTCACCACCTGGCGGGAGCTGCGCGAGACGGGCGCCTGGTGGCACCGCACGCTGCTGCGCGAGTACCTGCCGCCCACCCGCCTCGCCGAAGCCTCCTGGTCAGAGCCCGAGTAGCGCGGCCTCCCGCTCGGGCGCGAGCCCCTTGGTCGAGCGGTCCGGCCGCTGGGGGGCCTCGCCGCCGATCGAGGTGAGCCCGGCCCAGGTGTCCGCCACGGTCTCCTCGACGGGACGGCAGACCAGGCCCGTCGCCAGGGCCTTGCCGACGCCGGCACGGAACATGTGGTCGTACGTCTCGCCCTCCGGAAGCCAGACGGGCAGTTCGATCCAGGGCTCGATGCCGGCCGCCTCGATGGCGGCGGCGTCCGTCCAGCGGGGTTCGGCGACTCCCCCGGCCGCCGCTACGCAGGCGTCGAGGAAGCCGCCCATGGTGGCGTGTCCGGGCGGGGAGACCAGGTTGTAGGCGCCGCCGAGGCCGGCCTCGGCGGCGTCGAGGGTCCAGCGCGCCAGATCGCGCACGTCGATGTACTGGATCGGCAGGTCGCGGGGGCCGGGGGCGAGGAAGGGGCCGCGGCGCGCGACGCGGTTCAGCCACCAGGGCAGCCGGCCGACGTTCTCGTACGGGCCGAGGATCAGGCCCGCGCGCACCAGCAGGGCGCGCTCCCCGAAGGCCGCCTCGGCGGCGAGCTCACCGCCCCGCTTGTCCTGCGGGTAGCCGACGGAGCCGGCATCGGGCGAGCCCTCCACGAGGGGGCCGTCCTCGTCGAGCCCGGCGGGGGCGGGGTAGGCGTACACCGAACGGGTGGAGACGTACGCGTACCGTCCCGCCCGGTCCGCGAGCAGCCGGGCGGTGTCGCGTACGGCGGTCGGGGCGCCGCCCCAGGTGTCGACGACCAGGTCCCACTCCCCCGCCGCGAGGGCGTCCAGGCCTCCGGGCGCGGTGCGGTCGCCGTGCAGGGCGCGGGTGCCCGGCGGGGGTGCGTGGTGGCCGCGGTGGAAGACGGTGACCTCCCAGCCCCGGGCCAGGGCGTCCTCGGTGATCGCGCGTCCGACGAACTCGGTACCGCCCAGCATCAGTAGTCTCATGCGGGCCAGCGTGCCGGGGCCGGGGTCCGGCCGGAAGGCTTGATCGCCGACAGCGATGACGCTCACGGCGTACGGCCGGGGGGAACCTTTGCCACGTCCCGCACGGTCGGCTCGGCGCCGCGCTCGCAGCACCGCGCCCCCGTCGCCGGTCGGCTCGGGGGCGCGCGTGTCGGTCGGACTAGTCGATGCCGGGCAGGATGTGGGGCTCCGCCAGATCGTCCTCGTAGCCGGCCAGTCGGATCGGGGCGGACCGGGCCCAGACTTCGAGGCTCCCGAGTTCGTCGGCGTGGGGGCGCCGCCGGCCTGCCGGGTACGTCCTCAGCGTCTCGTCGGACTTCGTCGTCGTGTCTGTCACCGCGCACTCCTTTGTGTTGCGCAACCCGGCGGGCGAGCCGCGCGCCGGGCACAAGGGATAAAGGGTTTCCGGACGCGGTGGCGCCGTGGTGGAGCGTGGCCTGGATACGGCCGTTCTGTGCCACTCAGAGTACACATATGAGCATGCCCCCGCTCGATGGATTGGCAAAATCCGCCCGACGGCCGGATTTCTCCGCGAATTCAGGAAGTCGTACGCCGATGGGACCGCGTCGGGTGGTGTGCTCGACACCGGTGACACGGCTGGGGTACGGGCGGCGGAGGGAGCGACGGTGGCGGCGACGTCCGGAGTGCCGGGGGTACCGAGGGTCGGCAGCGTCGAGGAGCTGATGGAGCTGCTGCTCGCGTGCCGCGGTGCGTGGGACACGCCCGACCGCAGCGGAGACCCGGTCGATCTGCACGATCATGGGCTACAGACTGCGGCACTGCTGCGCCGTTCGCATCCGTTCGACAAGGAGCTCCAAGTCGCCGGACTCGTACACGACCTGGGCCATCTGCTCTTCCCCGGCGACGACGCGGGACACGCCGAGCACGCGGCGCAGGCGGTCCGTCCGCTGCTCGGCGAACGGGTGGCCCGCCTGGTACGGCTGCACGTTCCGGCCAAGCGCTACCTGGCGGCCGTGGAGCCCGACCGGGCGCTGTCCCCGCAGAGCGCGCTGACCCTGCGGGCGCAGGGCGGGCTCATGGACGGGGCGGAGGTCCGGGCCTTCGCGGCCGACCCCGACGCACAAGCGGCGGTGACATTGCGCCAAGCGGATGACGCGGGCAAGGTCGTCGGGCTCGACGCGGGCGTGATGGAGGACTGGCGTCCGGTCCTGGAGCTGGTGGCGGCGCGGGCGTCCGAGCGCACGCCGTGAGACGCCCGCGCCCCGGCCCCCTCGAAGGGGACCGGGGCACGCGGGCGCGACAGGGGCGGGCCTACCAGTTGGCGGGCGCGTAGTCCTTGAGGAAGACGCCGTAGAGGTCCTCGCCGGCCTCTCCGCGCACGACCGGGTCGTAGACCCGGGCCGCGCCGTCGACCAGGTCGAGCGGGGCGTGGAAACCCTCCTCGGCCAGGCGCAGCTTGTCGAAGTGCGGGCGCTCGTCCGTGATCCAGCCGGTGTCGACCGAGGTCATCAAGATGCCGTCGGTCTGGAACATCTCCTGGCCGCTGGTGCGCGTCACCATGTTCATCGCGGCCTTGGCGGCGTTGGTGTTCGGGTGCCCCGCGCCCTTGTAGCCGCGGCTGAACACGCCCTCCATCGCCGAGACGTTGACCACGTACGCCCGCCCGCTGGACGCCTTGCGGGCGGCCTCCGCCATGGCCGGCCGGAGCGCGCTGATCAGGATGAACGGCGACGTGTAGTTGCACAGCTGCGTTTCCAGCAGCTCGACCGGGCTGATCTGGTCGATGGTCTGCACCCAGGTGTTGCTGTCGACGACGTCGGGCAGCAGGCCGCCCGCGTCGATGGCGGTGCCGTCGAGGTGCCGTTCGATGCTGGCGTTGCCCGCGACCAGGGCGAGGTCTGCGACCTTCTGCGCGTCGAGTCCGCTCACGCCGACGGGCAGGGCCGCCAGGCCGTCGACCGCGCCGGAGTTGAACGCGCCGATGACGTGGTGGGCGGGGAGCTCACCGGCCGGCAGCGGAGCGCTCTCCCCCTCGACGAGCGCGGCGTACGCGGTGGGCAGGCGGCGCACGGTCTGCGTCGCGTTGTTGATCAGGATGTCGAGCGGACCGGCGGCGGCGACCTGGTCGGCGAGCGCCACGGCCTGGCCCGGGTCGCGCAGGTCGAGTCCGACGACCTCCAGGCGGTGCATCCACTCCGCCGAGTCGTCCATCGCCTTGAAGCGGCGGATCGCGTCCTTGGGGAAGCGGGTGGTGATCGTCGTGTGGGCGCCGTCGCGCAGCAGGCGCAGGGCGATGTACATGCCGATCTTGGCGCGGCCGCCGGTGAGGAGCGCGCGCTTGCCGGTGAGGTCGGCGCGGGCCTCGCGCTTGGCGCGGTTGTGGCCGGCGCACGGCTGGCAGAGCTGGTGGTAGAAGTAGTCGACTTCGACGTACCGCGTCTTGCAGATGTAGCAGGAGCGCGGGCGCTGGAGTATCCCGGCGATCCGGCCGGCCTCCGTGACCGAGGAGGGCAGGATGCCCTCGGTCTCGTCGTCGATGCGCTCGGCGGAGCCGGTCGCGGTCGCCTCGGTGACGGCCTTGTCGTTGGCGGTCTTCGCGGCGCGGCGCTCCTGGCGGCGGCGCTGCTTGACCG
The DNA here is from genome assembly GCF_001044425.1 of Streptomyces roseus. Taxonomy (GTDB): domain Bacteria; phylum Actinomycetota; class Actinomycetes; order Streptomycetales; family Streptomycetaceae; genus Streptomyces; species Streptomyces roseus. The sequence goes on along the minus strand of NZ_LFML01000007.1, from coordinate 4,362 downwards.
TGCGGTAGAGGCCGGCGGTGGCGCGGCGTACGGTGATGGCGTCGGGGTGGTCGACGTCGATCTTGTCGAGTTCCTCCAGGACGCTGAGGCAGAGCGCCAGCCGCTCGGGGTCGATGCCCGGCCCGTAGGCGTGGTCGTCCGCGCTCACGTGGTTGTCTTCGGTCACCGTCATGGCCGCTGCCGTTCCTTGCTCACTCGTCCGCGTCCGCCTGCTGCGGAAGTCCTCAAAACCGCCACTGTACGGATCCGACGCGCCCGGAACCAAACCCGTCGCCCGGCGCCTCACGCACCGCGACGGGGCCGTGACGGTGGGCGGCGTCCGGCCGGGGCCTCCACCGGCCCCGTACTCCGTCCGGCGGATGCCCGGGGTACGCCCGGTGACCGCCCGTAGGGGGAGGAATAGGCCGCCGGGACGGGGCATTGTGGACATCATGAGTGCGCTGGCGCTGTCGGTCCTGCTCTGCCTGGTGTCCGCCCTCGCGTACGCGGGCGGCGCGATCGTCCAGGAACAGGTCGCGGCCGGCACCCCCGACCGCCCGTACGCCGCGCTGCGCCGGGCCGGCTGGTGGTGTGCGGTCGGGCTGAACGGCCTGGGCGCGGTGCTGCACGTGGTGGCCCTCGCCTACGGCCCGCTGAGCCTGGTCCAGCCGCTCGGCGCGCTGACCATCGTGTTCGCCCTGCCGATGGCCGCCCTCTTCGTACACCGGCGGGCGGGTGCGGCGGCCTGGCGCGGCGCGGTGCTGGCCACGGTGGGGCTGGCCGGGCTGCTGGCGCTGACCGGCGGGGCCGGCGGCGCGGACCGGCCGCTGTCGGGCGGGGAGCGGGGCCTGCTGCTGATCGGGACCGGGGCCGGGGTGGCCGCGCTGACGGCGGCGGCGCACCGGATGCACCGGGCGGACCGGCCGGTGCCGCGCAGCGTGCTGCTGGCGGTCGCGGCCGGTACGTCCTTCGGCATGGCCTCCGTGTTCACGAAGTCGGTGGCCGAGACGGCCGAGGGCCTCGCCTTCGCCCCGGGCGCGCTCGGCTCGATGTGGCCCGATCTGGCGGCGATCGTCGTCCTGGCGGCGGCCGGGCTGCTGCTCTCCCAGGCCGCGTACCGGGGCGCCGGGCTGGCCGCCCCGCTGGCCACGCTGACCGTGGTCGATCCGGTGGTCGCGGCCGCGGTCGGCATCTCGCTGTTCGACGAGGGCTTCCGGTTCGGTGCGGCGGGGACGGCGGCGGCCCTGGCCAGCGGCGTGCTGGCGGCGGTAGGCCTGACCCTGCTCGCGTTCGCGACGCCGCACGTACGGGGGTCAGATGCGAAAGCCGCGGCACGGCCGTCGGAGGGCCGTACCGCGGACCCGTCAGATACTGACGCCGCGGCCCCGGAGGTACTTCAGGGGGTCGATGTCGGAGCCGTAGCCGGGGGACGTGCGCATCTCGAAGTGGAGGTGCGGCCCGGTGGTGTTGCCGGTGGAGCCGGAGCGGCCGATCCGCTGCCCGCCGGAGACCTGCTGCCCGGCCTTGACCCCGAGCGCCGAGAGGTGGGCGTACTGGGAGTACCGGCCGTCGGCGTGCCGGATGACGACCTGGTAGCCGTACGCACCGGCCCAGCCGGCGGAGACGACGGAGCCGGGGCCGACGGCCTTGACGGAGGTTCCGGTGGCGACCGGGAAGTCGACGCCGGTGTGGTAGCCGCTGGACCAGGACGAACCGGCCACGTGGTAGGCGGTGCCGAGGGAGGCGTCCACGGGGGCGACGAAGCCGCCTGAGGCCGCCTGCTCCTGCGCTGAGGCGGGTGCGGGGGCGGGCTTCGAGGCCGGCTTCTGCGCCGGCTTCCCGGCCGGCTTCTGCGCCGGCTGCTGCGCGTTCGGCTCCACGGGCTTGACCGGCTCGGCGGTCCGCGGCGGCTTCTCCGGGTTCTGCGCGGGAGGCGGGGGCTGCGGGACCGGTGCGGCGGTGACGCGCAGGGTGAGCCGCTGGCCGGGGAAGATCAGGTTCGGGTCGCTGCCCACGGTGGTCCGGTTGGTCTCGTACAGCGCCTGCCAGCCGCCCTCGACGTGCTGGCTGGTGGCGATCGCCGAGAGGGAGTCCCCGGGCGCGACCACGTACGGGTTGGGCAGGACCGAGGTGCCCGTCGGACGGGGCGTGGTGGGCGGCGCGGCTGCGGGCTTCGCCTCCTTGACCTGGACCTGGACCTTCACGCCTTGGCCCTGCCCCTTGCCCTGTCCCTGGCCCTGTGCGTGGCCTTGGCCCTGTGCGTGGCCCTGCGGGGAGACGGCGGCCGCGGGGCCGCTGCGCGAGAGCCCGGCCTGCTTCCCGCACACCGGCCAGGCCTGCGGGCCCTGTCCCCTCAGGACCTTCTCGGCGACCGCGATCTGCTGTTCCTTGGTGGCCTGGTCGGCGCGGGCGGCGTACGCGGTGCCGCCGAAGGCGCGCCACGTGCTCTGGCTGAACTGGAGGCCGCCGTAGTAGCCGTTCCCGGTGTTGACGTGCCAGTTGTTGGTGGACTCGCAGTCCGCCACCTTGTTCCAGGTGTCCACCGAGGCGGCCTCGGCGGCCCCGGCGCCGATCAGAGGGAGCGCGAGCCCTGCGCCACCGGCGGTGACGACGAGCGAGGCGCGGTTGATGCTGCTCGGCACGTACCGGCGGTGCCGGCCCCGTACACCCATGGGAGCCCCCATTGAAGACATCAGGAACCGCACAACCTAACGGCGGTATCAGGGCATGACAAGGGGCGCAACAGGGCGCATGCCGGGGGAAGTTGACATTCTTTCGCATGGCGGGACGGCTTTGTCCGTTCCGGCCCCTGTAGCGTCGCTCCCACCCGCACATCGAAGCACTCAGGAGCGCATGCATGAGCAGCACCGCCCAGATCGGCGTCACCGGGCTCGCGGTGATGGGGAGCAACCTCGCCCGGAACTTCGCCCGCAACGGCTTCACCGTCGCCGTCCACAACCGCACGGTCGCGAAGACCACCGCCCTGGTGGAGGAGTTCGGGCACGAGGGTTCCTTCGTCGCCGCCGAGTCCGCGAAGGAGTTCGTGGACGCGCTGGAGCGGCCGCGCCGTCTGATCATCATGGTGAAGGCCGGTGACCCGACCGATGCCGTGATCCACGAGTTCGCCCCGCTGCTGGAGCCGGGCGATGTCATCATCGACGGCGGCAACGCCCACTTCGAGGACACCCGGCGGCGCGAGAAGGAGCTGCGCGAGCAGGGCATCCACTTCGTGGGCGCGGGCATCTCCGGCGGTGAGGAGGGCGCGCTGCTCGGCCCGAGCATCATGCCGGGCGGCTCCGCCGAGTCGTACCAGTCGCTCGGTCCGATGCTGGAGAAGATCGCGGCGAAGGCCAAGGACGGTACGCCGTGCGTCTCGCACGTCGGCCCCGACGGCGCCGGACACTTCGTCAAGATGGTGCACAACGGCATCGAGTACGCCGACATGCAGCTGATCGCCGAGGCCTACCACCTGCTGCGCGATGTCGCCGGCTACTCCCCCGCGCGGATCGCGGAAACCTTCCGCGAATGGAACCGCGGCCGGCTGGACTCGTACCTGATCGAGATCACGGCGGAGGTGCTCGCCCACGTCGACGCCGAGACCGGGCGCCCGTTCGTCGACGTCGTGGCCGACGCGGCCGAGCAGAAGGGCACCGGCCGCTGGACCGTGCAGATCGCGCTGGACCTGGGCGTTCCGGTGTCGGGGATCGCGGAGGCCGTCTTCGCCCGTGCGGTTTCGGGCCACACGGACCTGCGCAAGGCCGCCCGGGGGCTCGCGGGCCCGGTGGCGGCGCCGCTGCCGGCGGAGGAGGCCGACGCCTTCGCCGCCCAGGTGGAGCAGGCCCTGTACGCGTCCAAGATCGTCTCGTACACGCAGGGCTTCCACCAGATCCGGGCGGGCAGCGACGAGTACGGCTGGGGCGTGGACCTGGGCGCGGTGGCCTCGCTGTGGCGGGGCGGCTGCATCATCCGGGCGGCGTTCCTGGACCGGATCCGTACGGCGTACGACGCGCAGCCGGACCTGCCAAGCCTGCTGGCGGACCCGGGCTTCGCGCAGGAGATCGGCGAGGCCCAGGACGACTGGCGGGCCGCGATGGTGGCCGCCGTGTCACAGGGCATCCCGGTGCCGGCCTTCTCCGCGTCGCTCGCGTACTACGACGCGCTGCGCGCGGAACGGCTCCCGGCCGCCCTCACGCAGGGCCAGCGCGACTTCTTCGGGGCGCACACCTACCGGCGCACCGACCGCGAGGGCACGTTCCACACGCTCTGGAGCGGCGACCGCTCCGAGGTCCGTACGGCCTAGACGAGTAAGTCCGAAGTCCTTGGGCGCATGAAGCGAGGGTCTCGTTGGTTTGTGTGTGACGACAAACCTGGAGACCCTCGCGA
>NZ_LFML01000065.1 GCF_001044425.1 Streptomyces roseus | reverse complement strand
GCCGTCGCCGCCAGGCCGGGGGCGGATCCGGCCGGGATCACCTGGAGGTCGTCCTCGTCCGCGGTGACCACCGGGTGCCAGCCGTCCCGGCCGATCGCCTCGACCAGCGCGCGCACCATCACCGGGTCGAAGTGGGCCCCGGCGCACCGCTCCAGCTCGGCCAGGGCCACCGGCACCGGCCGGGCCCGGCTGTAGGAGCGGGTCGAGGTCATCGCGTCGAAGGCGTCGGCCACCGCCACCACCCGGGCCGGCACCGGGATCTGCTCGCCGCTCAGCCCGTACGGGTACCCGGAGCCGTCGACCCGCTCGTGGTGGTGCAGGATCGCGGACCGGGCCTCGCCCAGGAAGCCGATGCCGCGCACCATCTCGTGCCCGTACTCGGGATGCAGCTCGATGACCCGGCGCTCCTCCCGGGTCAGCGGGCCGTCCTTGCGCAGCAGCCGGGTCGGGACGCCGATCTTGCCGACGTCGTGCAGGATCCCGGCGATGCGGACGACTTCGAGCCGCTCCGCGTCCATGCCCAGCTCGCGGGCGATCATCGCGGAGGCCTGGCCGACGCGCTCGCCGTGGCCGCGCGTGTAGCGGTCCTTGAGGTCGACGGCCTGGACGAGCGCCCGGATCGTGGCCTGGTGGGCGGCCCGTTCGCGGTGGTACTGGGCGAAGACCCGGCAGGAGATGTACATCGGCAGCAGGACGAGCAGCGCGGCCGGCAGCCCGTACGGGCTGCGCCACAGGACGGCCATCATCAGCCCCGCGAGACCGTGCACGCAGTGCGGGACCAGGGAGCGGGTGAACGACCCGCGCCATGCCGTGCGGACGGGCCGGCGTTCGGCCGCGGCCAGGACGGCCCCGTCGAGGGCGGCCAGTACGAGGCAGAAGGCGCAGGCAGCGGCCGCCGCGGGCAGCAGCGCGTACGGGAAGTCCGCGAGCGGGCCGGCCACCCCGGCCCCGCCGGAGCGGCTTCCGCCCAGCGCGCCCGGCCCGCCCAGCAGGCCGAACGTCCGCGCGGCGGCCCAGGTGGCGACGGCTTGCTGCGCCGCGTGCCACACGCGCCGGATCCAGGCGGGGCGCCCGGCCACCGCCTGGGCGAGGGCGCCGGGCAGCGCGACGAGCGCGGCGGCGGCCGGGGGCAGCAGGAAGACGGCGGCGAGGAGCACGGGGAAGAAGGAGCCGATGCCCTCGGGGACGCGGATGCCCGGCAGCGGGCAGATCCGGAGCAGTTCGCAGCCGAGGTAGAGGAAGGCGAGGAGCCCGACGGCGGCCCAGGGCGTACCGGATCCCGGGGCGAGGGCCGGGGCGGTCGCGGCGCAGGCCGCGAGGGCGGCGCACAGGACGACGGCCCACAGGAGGAGGGGCCGGGCCCCCGGCGGACGTACCCGCATGGCGCTCTCCTCCCCTTGGCCGTGCACACCGTTTGGGGAGAATAAGTGGGGCCCCCTTCCGCAGGGGGCCACATTTTCCTATTGCGCCGTACGAGCACCCCCGGATTAGCACGTTCGAGTGAACGATTCGGCTTCCAGGGGCTGTTGTTCGATCAGCCGGTGGCGGGGTCCGCGGTCACGTCGTGCTCGGGGACGGCCTGGCCGGAACGGATCAGCTCGATCCGCCCCATGACCTTCGAGCGCAGGTCGGTCGGCACGTCGTCCGAACCGCAGCAGCGCTTCACCAGCTTCTTGACGGCCTGCTCCAGGCCGTACTTCTCCAGGCAGGGATTGCATTCGCCGAAGTGCGTCTCGAACTTCGTGCAATCGCTGTCCGGCATCTCGTGGTCCAGGAACTCGTACAGGTGGTCCAGGACCTCAGAGCAATCCGTCTCGTGCGGCTCTCCGCAGCTCATGAGCCCGAGCCTTTCAGGTCGTTCGACTCTCCCGCGCCCGCGGGGACCAGCCCGCGCTCACGGGCATAGTCCTCCAGCATTCCGCGGAGTTGACGGCGGCCACGGTGCAGTCGCGACATGACCGTACCGATGGGTGTACCCATGATGTCCGCGATCTCCTTGTACGCAAAGCCCTCTACGTCGGCAAGATAGACCGCGATGCGGAACTCCTCGGGAATGGCCTGGAGCGCTTCCTTCACATCCGAATCGGGCAGGTGGTCGAGCGCCTGCGATTCGGCGGAGCGAAGGCCCGTCGACATGTGCGACTCGGCGCGCGCCAGCTGCCAGTCCTCGATCTCCTCGGCCGCGCTGCGCTGCGGTTCACGCTGCTTCTTGCGGTAGGAGTTGATGAACGTGTTGGTCAGAATGCGGTAGAGCCACGCCTTGAGATTGGTGCCCTCGCGGAACTGGTGGAAGGACGCGTACGCCTTCGCATACGTCTCCTGGACCAGGTCCTCGGCGTCGGCCGGATTGCGCGTCATGCGCAGCGCGGCCGAGTACATCTGGTCGAGGTAGCCGAGGGCGTCCCTCTCGAAGCGCGCGTTGCGCTCCGGGGTGGTCTCCTCCGCGTGGCCTTCGTCGGTCCCAGCGACAGGACCCACCTCCTCCGACTGCGTGACGGCTCCGAAAGCGGACCCGCTCGAATCGGAGAATAGTCGACCATCCCGGCCCTCCGCCGCCTGAAGCGGGCGGCGCTTGGGCGCGGGCAGGACCGTCCAGTCCAGGCCTGCCGCCTGCGGACGGTGCTGGCTGATGACCTGGGTCATGCGGTCCCTCTCCTCCGACTGATCCCGTGCGTTCTGACATCCCGCACAACAGAAGGGTCGGGCCCCGCATTCCCGGGCGGGGCCGGGGGCTTCGGCCTCTGTCAGGTGCGCGGCCGCGGTGTGATGCGGATCACCGCGCGATCGTCCCGGTCCCCGGACGCGTCCGTTCGAGGGGCGCCCGGGAGCAGGGGCCCCGTCCGGGGGGCGGGGGTCACAGGGGAAGCCCGGCGAGCCAGGCGGTGACGGCCCCGGTGATCACCGCGAGGGCCTCGTCCTGCGTCAGGTCCGCCTTCTTCGGCACGGCGAAGCCGTGATCGGCGTGCGGGACCTCCACCAGCTCGTACGGCTCCTGCGCGGCCGGCGCCGGGAACTCCTGCGGGCGCCCGAACGGGTCCCGGCCGCCCTGGACCACCAGGGTGGGCCGCCCGGCCCCGGTGAGCTCGGCGGCCCGGGACTTCTCCGGGCGGCCCGGCGGGTGCAGCGGGAACGCCAGGGCCAGCACCGCGGCCGCGCCCAGCTCGGCGGCGGTCCGGCAGGCCACCCGCGCCCCGGCGCTGCGTCCGCCCGCCACCACGGGCGGCCCCGGCTGCGCCAGCGCCGGCCACAGGCCCCGCCACCCCTCGTCCAGCACCTTGGGCGCGGCGGCCACCTTCTTCCCCGCCACCCGCCACGGCTGCTCGACCAGCGCCACGGTCACCCCGTGCGCGGGCAGGGCGGCCGCCAGCGCCTGGAGGTCGCGGGCCTCGATCCCGCCGCCGGCTCCGTGGCTGACGGCCAGTACGAGACGGGCCGCCGTACGGGCGGGGACGGGGTGCCAGGTGATGCGGGCCTCGCCCGCCGGGGTGTCGACGCTCTGGGTGCGCGTACGCGTGGTCATGGCGCCCATCCTGCCCGCGCCGGGAGCCGGGCCGGGGCCCGGACACCCCGGGGGTGCGGCCTAGAAGAGCGTGGCCTCCTCGGGCGCGGCCAGCTCGTGGAGGAGCTCCGGACCGTTGTTGCGCACGTTGCTGACGGCGGTGGACACCGGGTACGCGCGCATCAGGCCGCCCGGCGGCGGCGCGAGCAGGGCCTGGAGTTCGTCCGTGTCGGTCCGGGCGGGGTCCAGCCAGGCGTCCCAGCGGTCCGGGGTCAGCATCAGCGGCATCCGGGGGTGGATATCGGCCAGGGAGGCCGGCCCCTCGGCGGGGGCCACGCCCAGCGGTCCGGTCTCGGCCTCGGCGGTTATCACCGAGCAGGTCGCCCACCAGGCCCGCGGGTGCTCGGCGGGCAGCGTCGGGTCGCGCCAGAACTCGTAGAGGCCGGCCATGGCGAAGACGGAGCCGTCGGCGGGGAGCACGAAGTAGGGCTGCTTGCGGGCCCGCTTCTTCTTGCCCTCGACCTCCAGCTCCCGCTCGTCGTGGGCGGTGACCCACTCGTAGTAGCCGTCGGCGGGGACGATGCAGCGGCGCTGCGCGAAGGGGCGGCGGAAGGAGGGCTTCTCGGCCACGGTCTCGGAGCGCGCGTTGATCATCCGGGCGGCGCCGTCGGGGTTCTTGGCCCAGGAGGGGACGAGCCCCCACCTCACCGTGCGCAGCTGACGAACCGGACGCGGGTCCGCGGCGTCTTTCACGGGGCGGTCGAGGACGACGTGGACCTCCTTGGTCGGCGCCACGTTCCAGTCGGGGGCCAGGGTCTCCTCGGGCTCCCACTTCTCGATGCCGAAGGCCTCCACCAGGTCCTCGGGCCTACGACTCGCCGCATACCGTCCGCACATGGCTGCCAGACTGCCATCCCACCCGCCCACCACCGCAAGGAGTCCGCCACTCCATGAACAGCTCCCCGGACAGCACCGCCGCAGGCCTGTGGGACCGGCTCACGGGCATACAGACCCCGCCGGCCCTGTGGCTGGTGATCGTGACGGGCGTGGTCGCCCTGGCCGCCGTGGGGCCGCGCCCGCTGTGGCGGCTGTCGCGCAACGCCGTGACCATCGCCCACGAGGGCGGCCACGGGCTGCTGGCGCTGCTGACCGGGCGGCGCCTCGACGGGATCCGGCTGCACTCCGACACCAGCGGGGTCACCGTCAGCCGCGGCAAGCCGACCGGGCTCGGGATGATCCTGACCGCCGCGGCCGGGTACACGGCGCCCTCGCTGCTCGGTCTGGGCGGGGCCGCGCTGCTGTCGGCCCACCGGATCACGCTGCTGCTGTGGGCGGCGACCGCCCTGCTGCTGGCGATGCTGGTGATGATCCGCAACGCGTACGGCGCCCTGACGGTGGTGCTGTCGGGCGCCGCGTTCGTCCTGGTCTCCTGGCTGGCCCCGGCCGAGGTCCAGGCGGTCTTCGCGTACCTGGTGGTGTGGTTCCTGCTGCTGGGCGGGGTGCGGCCGGTCTTCGAGCTGGGCGCCAAGCGCCGGGGCGGCGGGGCGCCGGATTCCGACGCGGACCAGCTGGGGCGCCTGACCCACGTCCACCCGGTGGCCTGGCTCCTCCTCTTCCACGCCGTCACCCTGTGCTCCCTCGTCGGGGGCGGACGCTGGCTCCTCGGCCTCTGAGGCGCGCCCCCGCGGCCGACCGCCCCGTCCAACCTCCGAGACCAGCGGGCGATCAAGATCTGGGGCCGGGGTGAGCCACTAAAGTGGTGGCCATGACCGAGACCCCCGCGCTCCCCGCCCTCTGGCCCGCTCCGCTCGCCGACGGCACCGTCCACGCCACCGTCACCGTGCCCGGGTCGAAGTCGGTCACCAACCGCGCCCTCGTCCTCGCGGCGCTCGCCGCCGAGCCGGGCTGGGTGCGCCGCCCGCTGCGCTCGCGCGACTCCCAGCTGATGTCGGACGCCCTGCGCGCGCTCGGCGTCGGCATCGAGGAGACCGCCTCCTCCAGCTCCGGCGACGGCGCCGGCGGCGAGGCCTGGCGGGTCATCCCGGCCGCACTGCACGGACCGGCCACCGTCGACGTCGGCAACGCGGGCACGGTCATGCGCTTCCTGCCGCCCGTCGCCACCCTGGCCTCCGGCGACATCCGCTTCGACGGCGACCCGCGCTCCTACGAGCGCCCGCTGGGCCAGGTCATCAGCGCCCTGCGCACCCTCGGCGCCCGGATCGACGACGACGGCCGGGGCGCGCTGCCGCTGACCGTCCAGGGCGGCGGGGCGCTGGAGGGCGGTGTCGTCGAGATCGACGCGTCCAACTCCTCCCAGTTCGTCTCGGCCCTGCTGCTGTCGGGCCCGCGCTTCAACCAGGGCGTCGAGGTCCGCCACACCGGCACCACGCTGCCGTCGATGCCGCACATCCGGATGACGGTGGAGATGCTGCGCGCGGCGGGCGCCCAGGTCGACACCCCCGAGGCCGGCGGTGAGCCGAACGTGTGGCGGGTGGCGCCGAGCGCGCTGCTGGGCCGTGACGTGATCGTGGAGCCGGACCTGTCGAACGCGCAGCCGTTCCTGGCCGCCGCGCTGATCACGGGCGGTACGGTCACGATCCCCGACTGGCCGCGCCGCACCACCCAGCCCGGCGACGAACTGCGCCGGATCTTCACGGAGATGGGCGGCTCCTGCGAGCTGACCGACGCGGGCCTGGTCTTCACCGGCAGCGGCAAGATCCACGGCATCGACGTGGACCTGGGCGAGGTCGGCGAGCTCACCCCCGGGATCGCGGCCGTCGCGGCACTGGCCGACTCCCCGTCCACCCTGCGCGGGGTGGCGCACCTGCGGCTGCACGAGACGGACCGCCTGGCGGCGCTCACCAAGGAGATCAACGAGCTGGGCGGCGACGTCACCGAGACCGCCGACGGCCTGCACATCCGCCCGCGTCCGCTGCACGGCGGGGTGTTCCACACCTACGACGACCACCGGATGGCCACCGCCGGCGCGGTGATCGGCCTCGCGGTGGAGGGCGTGCTGATCGAGAACGTGGCGACGACCGCGAAGACCCTGCCGGACTTCCCGAGGATGTGGGCCGACATGCTCGGCCTGACGACGCGAGTAGCGGGAGCGTAGGGCCCCCGTCATGCGCAGGTACGGCAAGCACACCGACGAAGACGACATCCGCCAGCGGCCCAACCCCAAGGGCAACCGGCCCCGGACCACCATCCGGCCCAAGCACGAGGACGCGGCCGAGGGCTTCGTCCTGACCGTCGACCGCGGCCGGCTGACCTGCCTGGTCGACGGCCGCACCATCCACGCGATGAAGGCCCGCGAGCTGGGCCGCAAGGCGGCCGTGGTCGGTGACCGGGTCTGGATCGTCGGCGATCTGACCGGCAAGAAGGACACCCTCGCGCGGATCGTGCGCATCGAGGAGCGCAAGTCCGTCCTGCGGCGCACCGCGGACGATGACGACCCGTACGAGCGCGTGGTCGTCGCCAACGCGGACCAGCTGGCGATCGTCACGGCGCTGGCCGATCCGGAGCCGCGCCCTCGGATGATCGACCGCTGTCTGGTGGCCGCGTACGACGCCGGGCTGGAGCCCCTGCTGGTGCTCACGAAGTCGGACCTGACCTCCGCGGACAAGATCCTGGAGATCTACTCCACCTTCGGGCTGGACTACGTGGTGACCAACCGCGAGGAGCTCGCGACGGGCGACGCCGCCGACCGGGTGCGCGAGCGCCTGAACGGCCGGATCACCGCCTTCGTCGGCCACTCCGGCGTCGGCAAGACCACCCTGGTGAACTCGTTGGTCGCCGAGGGGCGCCAGCGCGCCACCGGGCACGTCAACGCCGTGACCGGCCGCGGCCGGCACACCACCACCTCGGCGCTCGCGCTGCCGCTGCCGGGCGGTGACGGCTGGGTCATCGACACCCCGGGCGTGCGCTCCTTCGGTCTGAACCACGTGGACCCGTCCCGGGTGATCCTGGCCTTCCCGGACCTCGTGCCCGGTACGGAGGACTGCCCGCGGGCCTGCAGCCACGACGAGCAGGACTGCGCGCTCGACAAGTGGGTGGAGGACGGCCACGCGGATCCGGCGCGCCTGTACTCGCTGCGGCGGCTCCTCGAGACCCGCGAGCGTCGCGAAGGGGACTGATCCTCCGGCGGGGTTTGCCGTGCGCCGGGCCTGGTAAATGCATAATCGCACCACGTGACACGACGTCACCTGACGCGGGGAGGCATGGCCATGGCCTGGCTGCTGGTGGTCGTCGCCGGAATCCTGGAGACCGGCTTCGCGGTCTGCCTCAAGCTCTCCCACGGTTTCACCCGCCTGTGGCCGACGATCGCCTTCGCCTGCTTCGCCCTCGGCAGCTTCGGCCTGCTGACGCTGGCACTGAAGAAGCTCGACGTGGGCCCGGCCTACGCGGTGTGGACGGGCATCGGAGCCGCCGGAACGGCCATCTACGGCATGGTCTTCCTCGGCGACCTCGTCTCGACCCTCAAACTCGTCTCGATCTCGCTGGTCATCCTGGGCGTCATCGGACTCCAGCTCTCCGGTTCGGCTCACTGAGCGGGCGCGGCGAGCAGGCGCAGCAGCCGCATCAGCTCCCCGAGCCCCGGCTCCTCGCCCGGCGCTATCACGTACGAGAGGGCCAGGCGTACGGCGAGCTCGCAGTGCTGGGCCGCCTCCCCCGGGCTGAGCGTGGCCGAGGCCCGGTCGCGCACGGCCCGGGCCAGCTCCCCGGGCCCCGGGGCCGGCACGCCGGGGCGCACCCCCTGCCCGGGCGGCACGGGCAGGTTCCCGTCCCAGCACCCCGTCAGCAGGGCTCGTACGAGGGGACGCGCGCGGGCGGCCCGTACGGTCCACTCCGCGACCGAGGCGAGGCGCTCTGCGCCGGCGGCGGGGGGCGCAGCACCCGGTCCACCCCTTCGAGGTACCAGTCCGCCTCGCGGCGCACCAGGGCACGGCCCAGGCCCGCCTTGCCGCCGAACTCGTTGTAGAGGGTCTGCCGGGACACCCCGGCGGTGGCGGCCACGTCGACCATCCGCACCGACGGCCAGGGGCGCGCCATGAGCGCCGCTCCCGCCGCTTCCAGCAAGGACTCCCGGGCTGCCGGCATGCGCGCCTCCCCGCTCGACTTGCCCCGCTCCGATTCCCCGCTCGGCTCTCCCGCCAGAGTTGACGGGGCGACAGATCCTGTCAAGGGCGCCGCCGGGCCGCACCGTGGACGCCGTTCGCCGCCCGTGGGCGGTCCCGATACTGTTCGGGCATGCCCGAGTATGACGATGACCTCCGCCTCGCCCTCGAACTCGCCGACGCGGCGGACGCCGCCACGATGCAGCGGTTCCGCGCCCTCGACCTGCTGGTCGAGACGAAGCCGGACATGACCCCGGTGAGCGAGGCGGACAGGGCCGCCGAGGAGATCGTCCGGGCCGGGATCGAGGCCGCGCGGCCCGCCGACGCCATCCTGGGCGAGGAGTACGGGCTCAAGGGCAGCGGCCCGCGCCGCTGGGTCGTGGACCCGATCGACGGTACGAAGAACTACGTGCGCGGCGTCCCCGTGTGGGCGACGCTGATCTCGCTGATGGAGGAGGGCTCCGACGGGGTCTTCCGGCCGGTGGTCGGCGTGGTCTCGGCGCCGGCTCTGGGCCGCCGCTGGTGGGCGGCGCAGGGCGGGGGCGCGTACGCCGGCGGTGCGCTGGGCGGTGCGCCCGTACCGCTCGGGGTCTCGAAGGTCGCCGCGCTCGGTGACGCCTCGTTCGCCTACTCCTCGTTGAGCGGCTGGGAGGAGCAGGGCCGCCTCGGCGGGTTCCTGGACCTGACCCGGCAGTGCTGGCGCACCCGCGGCTATGGCGACTTCTGGCCGTACATGATGGTCGCCGAGGGCTCGCTGGACCTGTGCGCCGAGCCTGAGCTGAACCTGTGGGACATGGCGGCCATCGCGGTCGTGGTCCAGGAGGCGGGCGGCCGGTTCACGGACCTGGACGGCGTGGAGGGCGTGCACGGCGGGAACGCGGCCGCCTCGAACGGACTGTTGCACGAGGAGATGCTGGGGCTTCTGCGCCCGCGCGCCTGAGCCGTGCGGGTCCTGCTCCCGGACGACCGGGTGCGCCCTCTTGATGACCCTCCGTACCCATGGGAATCTGAGACTCCTCCGCTTGTGCGCTTGTGAAGACCTTCTCTAAGTGCGCGGAGGACTCTCCCCAGGAGGTGGCTCTCTTCATGCTCGTCCGCGACGCCATGAGCACCGTGATCCTCACCCTCGGACCTGCCCACACCCTCCGGCAGGCGGCCTGCCTGATGTCCGGCCGACGGGTCGGCGCGGCCGTCGTCCTCGATCCCGACCACAGCGGCATCGGCATCCTGACCGAACGCGACATCCTCAACTCCATCGGCGCGGGCCACGATCCCGACCGGGAGTCCGTGGGCGCGCACACCACCAACAACGTGGTGTTCTGCACCCCGCAGGCCACCGTCCAGGAGGCCGCCGAGGCAATGGTCCGCGGGGGCTTCCGCCATCTGATCGTGCTGGAGCACGGCGGCCCCGTCGGCATCGTGTCGGTGCGCGACGTGATCCGCTGCTGGGTCCCGGCCCGGCGCAGCACCGTACCGGCGTAAAGCCGGAGGGCCGGACCCCGAGGGGTCCGGCCCTTCAACGCTCGGCGAGCGGGTCGTGTCAGCCGCGAAGGGCCTGGACCGCGGCTTCGAGCCGCTTGCCGAAGTCACCGTCCGCCTGGCGGAAGTTGTCGATCGCGCGCTCGGCGATGTCGTCGCGGGAGACCTTGGCGATGAAGCCGGACAGGTTCTCGATCAGACGGGCCCGCTCGTCCTCGGACATCAGGCGGTACAGGTCGCCGGCCTGGACGAAGTCGTTGTCCTCGGAGTGGACCGGGACGGCGTGGTTGCCCGTGCCGCCGGTGACCTCGATGGGCTGCCACAGCGGGCGGTCCGTCTGGAAGGGGCCGCCGAAGCTGTTCGGCTCGTAGTTCTTCGCGCCCTTGTGGCGGCCGTCGTAGAGGAAGCCGTCACGGGAGTGGGTGCGCGCCTCGGTGGCGTGCGGGCGGTTCACCGGCAGGTGGTCGGCGTTGATGCCGACGCGGTAGCGGTGGGCGTCGCCGTACGCGAAGAGACGGCCCTGGAGCATCTTGTCCGGGGACGGACCGATGCCGGGGACGAAGTGGGCCGGGCTGAAGACGGACTGCTCGACCTCGGCGAAGACGTTCTCCGGGTTGCGGTTGAGCTCCAGCTTGCCGATCTCGATCGGCGGGTAGTCCGCGTGCGGCCACACCTTGGTGAGGTCGAACGGGTTGAAGCGGTACTGGGCCGCCTCGGCCGCGGGCATGATCTGGACCTGCACGGTCCAGGTCGGGAAATCGCCTCGCTCGATGGACTCGCGCAGGTCGCGCTGGTGCGAGTCGGGGTCCTCACCGGCCAGCTTGTTGGCCTCGGCCTGGGTGAGGTTCTTGATCCCCTGGTCGGTCTTGAAGTGGTACTTGACCCAGAAGACCTCGCCGGCCTCGTTGTTCCACTGGAAGGTGTGCGAGCCGAAGCCGTCCATGTGGCGGTAGGACGCGGGTATGCCGCGGTCGCCGAACAGCCAGGTCACCTGGTGGGTGGATTCGGGCGACAGCCCCCAGAAGTCCCAGACGTTGTCCGCCTCCTGCGAGCCGGTGTACGGGTCGCGCTTCTGGGTGTGGATGAAGTCCGGGAACTTGATGGCGTCCCTGATGAAGAACACCGGGGTGTTGTTGCCGACGAGGTCGTAGTTGCCCTCTTCGGTGTAGAACTTCAGCGCCCAGCCGCGGGGGTCGCGCACCGCGTCGGCCGCTCCGAGGTTGCCCGCGACGGTGGAGAAGCGCAGGAACGTTTCGGTCTGCTTGCCGACCTCGGACAGGAACGCGGCGCGGGTCCACTGCGAGACGTCGCGGGTGAGGGTGAAGGTGCCGTACGCACCGGCGCCGCGGGCGTGCACCACGCGCTCCGGGATGCGCTCGCGGTTGAAGTGGGCCAGCTTCTCCAGGAGCAGCTGGTCCTGGACCAGGACGGGACCCCCGACGCCGGCCGTCTCGCTGTTCTGGTTGTCGGCGACCGGAGCCCCGGCCTCCGTGGTGAGCGGTCCCTGCGTCACGTGCGCCTCCTGCGTCATTCCTGCCATGTGCCTGTCCTTGGCCCTTGCCGTACTCGATCCTACAATGGACTTTGTCTAGGTCAAGTAAGGTTCCAAGTCCGCACTGGTTCGGGAGTTACACCGAATCCCTCGCTGTTAGGCTGGTGTCCATGAGTGACCTGCTGGAACGACTTCGCGGACGCGGATGGCGCATGACCGCACAGCGGCGCGTCGTGGCCGAGGTGCTCGACGGTGACCACGTTCACCTGACGGCCGACGAGGTGCACGCGCGCGCGGTGGCCAAGCTGCCGGAGATCTCGCGCGCCACCGTCTACAACACGCTGGGCGAGCTGGTGTCCCTCGGCGAGGTCCTGGAGGTCGCCACGGACCGCCGGGCCAAGCGGTACGACCCGAACGCGCACAAGCCCCACCAGCACCTGGTGTGCGCGCAGTGCGGGGCGATCCGCGACGTGCACCCGGCGGGCAACCCGCTCGGCGACCTGCCCGACGCCGAACGCTTCGGCTTCGTGGTCTCGGCGGTCGAGGTGACCTACCGCGGGCTGTGCCCGTCCTGCGCGGGGGCGTGACGGCGGGGACGCGACGCTTGAGGAACGAACGGGCCCGGGAGCACTGCTCCCGGGCCCTCCTCTTCATGTCGTGTCGCGCGGGTCATATCGCGGGCCGCGGGAAACGACCGAAGGCCCGGATCCAGAGGATCCGGGCCTTCGGCCTTCAGTAGCGGGGACAGGATTTGAACCTGCGACCTCTGGGTTATGAGCCCAGCGAGCTACCGAGCTGCTCCACCCCGCGTCGGTAAACACGACTTTACGCGACGCCACCCGACAGATGCAAATCGCTTAACGTTCCAGCTCAGGGGGGGTCCCGCCGCGCGCCGCGCGCCGAGCACCGTCAGGCGGAGAGCTCCTCCGCCAGAGCCTCGCGCAGCCGGGCCGCACGCTCGGAGACCTCCGCCGGGCCCAGCTCCATGGCCCGCACGCACCACTTCTGCCCCTCCGCCAGGTCCCCGTGGCGCGCGGCGAGCAGCCCCAAGCGCAGCGCCGCCCGGCCGTGGCCGGCCACCGCGGCACGGGTCCACCACAGCGCGGCCTCCGGCTCGTTCCCCTCACGGGCCAGCAGCAGGCCGAGGTTGAACGCCCCGTTGCGGGAGCCGGCCTCGGCCGCCTCGCGGTACCACCGCGCCGCCACGGCGAGATCGCCCCGCGCGGCAGCCAGCATCCCGACCCGCACCTGCGCGCGACGGTGCCCGAGCTCCGCGGCCCGCTCGTACCACTCCTCGCTCTCGGTCTTCGGGGCGCCGCCCACCGGCTCGCCCAGCGCCACCGGCTCCGGCGGCGGAGCCAGCGATTCCAACAGCGCGGCCAGCCGGAACGCGGCCTCCGCGCTGCCGCCGCCGGCGGCGCAGCGCAGGTGCCGCTCGGCCGCCCGCTCCTCGCCGTCGCGCACCAGCGCGATGCCGACCTGGAGCGCCGCGTCCGTGTGGCCGGCCGAGGCGGCCCGCTCGTACCACTTCAGGGCGGTGCGGTCGTCGTCGCGGCTCGCGAACAGGATCCCGAGGTTGAACGCGGCGTCGACGCTGCCCGCCTCGGCCGCCTTCGAGAACCACGGCTCGGCTCCCGCCGCGTCGCCGACCTGGAGCAGCATGATCGCGAGGGCGTTGGCCGCCTCGCGGTGGCCCGCGTAGGCCGCCCGCCGGTACCACTGCTCGGCCTGCGCGGTCCGCTCCTGTGCGGCGCACAGCAAAGCAAGGTTGTACGCCCCGTTCTGGTCGCCCGCGTCCATGGCGGTGCGGTACCACTTCTCCGCGGTCTGGGTCTCACCCCGCGCGGCGTGCAGGGCGCCCAGCGCGTTGGCCGCGTTGCCGTCGCCGTCCTGCGCCGCCCGGTTCCACCACGCGACGGCGCTCTCCTCGTCGCCCGCGTCGCGCAGCAGGAAGCCGAGCGCGCACGCGGCGCGCGCCTCGCCCTGCTTGGCGGAGGTCAGGTACCAGCGCCCGGCCTCCTTGAGCTCCCCGCGCGCCTCCAGGAGGGCGCCCAGGTGCAGCGCGGCGCGACGGTGCCCGCGCGCGGCGGCCTGCCGGTACCACTGCTCGGCCTCGGCCGGGTCGCCCTTGCGCAGGTGCCGGGCCAGCCGGTAGGCGGCCTCGCGGTGCCCCTGCTCGGCGGCCTGGCGCAGCCAGCGCTCGACGCCCTTGTCGCCGCGGTGCTCCAGCAGGTCGGCGAGCCCGTACGCGCCCAGGGCGTGGCCGGATTCCGCCGCCTGGCGCAGCCAGTACTCGGCGGCGGGCTCGTCCCCGCGCTCGCGGAAGTGGCGGCCCAGGGCGTGGGCGGCCGGCGCGGATCCGGCCACGGCGGCGACCCTCCACCAGCCGGCGGCCTCGTCGGGGTAGCCGCGCTGGAGCAGGAGCACGCCGAGGTTGTTCGCGGCGGCGCGGTCCCCTTCCGCGGTGGCGCCGCGCAGGTACGGCTCGGCACCGGCCAGGTCGCCGCGGCGCAGCAGGAGCGCGCCGAGCACGCTCATCGCGCCCGGGTCGCCCCGGTCGGCTGCGACCCGGTGCCGTGCCTCCAGCTCGGTGTCGCTCGCCGGGTCCGTCTCGGCGAACATTTCCTCCGCGAAATCCGCATCGGTCAGTGCGGTCTGCGCGTTAACGACCGGAGCCCCATCGTTGGCCTCTACGCCCGACTCGACTTCCGCCCTCACAAACCGCCCTGTCTCGAGCAGAGTTGACCTGTCCCCCATAAATCCCATCGTCGCATCACCTGCTACCCGCGTACACCTGGTATGTCGCAGCCTGTGAGGGTCACTACAGCGTTTTGTCGACATGCCCACAGAGAGACAAGTCAAACACGACCCCACCCCAACTCATCCGTCTCAGCTACCTCATGACCCCCGCGTGTCCCCCTGGACATGACGAACGACCTGGCGGACCAGGACATGACGAAGGCCCGGATCCCATGGATCCGGGCCTTCGTCTTCAGTAGCGGGGACAGGATTTGAACCTGCGACCTCTGGGTTATGAGCCCAGCGAGCTACCGAGCTGCTCCACCCCGCGTCGGTGAAACCACAGTATCACGACGCGGGACGGGGCCATTACCGGCTCATCCCCCGGGGGTCGGGGCCGTCAGCTTCGCCTCCGCGTCGATCGCCCGCTGGAGCGCCGCCTTGATGTCGTCCTGCGCCTTGCCGAAGGCCGCCCAGTCGCCGGCCTGACGTGCCTTCTCGGCCGCGTCGATGGCCTTCTTGGCGTCGTCGAGGGCCGACTTGACCGTCGGGTCCGTCGCGGTCGGGGGCGTGGTGGTGCCCTCGCCCGGCGGGGTCACCGGAGTCGTCGGCACCGTCGGCGCCTCCGCCCCGAAGACCACGTTGAGCGCCTTCTCCAGGCTGTCCTCGAACGCCGTCTGGTTCCCGTACGTCACCAGCACCTTGCGCAGCAGCGGGTACTTCAGCCCCGAACTGCGCACGTACACCGGCTCCACGTACAGCATCCCGCCGTCGAGCGGCACCGCGAGCAGGTTGCCGTACTCGACCTCGGAGTCACCGCCGCGCAGCAGCCTGATCGACTCGGCGATCTTCGGCTCCGACTGGAACTTGCTCTGGACCTGCTTGGGGCCGTCGACCGGCTTGCTGGTCGGCAGCTTCAGGATTCTGATCTTGCCGTAGTCCGGGGTGCCCGGATCGGCGTTGACCGCCATGAAGGCGCTCAGGTTGTCCCGCTCGTTTGGGGTGAACGTCGTGGTGAGCGAGAAGACCTGGTCCTTCTCCTTCTGGCCCGGCATCTTCATCGACAGGTAGTACGGCGGGACCGCCGTGCCGGCCTTGGTCGTCGGGTCGTCCGGGACGGCCCAGGCCTCACTGCCGCTGAGGAAGGTCTGCGGGTCGGTCACGTGGTACCGGGTGAGCAGCTCGCGCTGGACCTTGAAGAGGTCCTGCGGGTAGCGCAGGTGGTCCATGAGCGGCTTGGAGATGTCGCTCTTGGGCTTGACCGTTCCCGGGAACGCCTTCATCCAGGTCTTCAGGACCGGGTCGCCGGTGTCCCACTGGTACAGGCTGACCGTGCCGTCGTACGCGTCGACCGTCGCCTTGACCGAGTTGCGGATGTAGTTGACCTGGTTCTCCTGGGCCACCACGGCGCGCTGGCTGTTGGTGAGGGAGTCCGCGGTGCTCTGGCCCAGCGTGGTCCGCGAGGCGTACGGGTAGCCGTTGGTCGTCGTGTACGCGTCCACGATCCACTTGATCCGGCCGTCGATGACCGCCGGGTACGGGGCGCCGTCGATGGTCAGCCACGGGGCGACGGCCTCGACGCGCTCCTTGGGCGTGCGGTGGTAGAGGATCCGCGAGCCGTCGCCGATGGCGCCGGAGTAGAGGATCTGCGGCTCGCTGAACGCGAGCGCGTACGCCGCCCGGTTGACGGGGTTGTCGAGGTTGACGCCGGAGTCGCCCTTGTAGCTCGTCTCCTTCTCGCCCTTGTCGTCCGAGTAGTCGAGCTCCTTCTGCGGACCGCCGACGATCGAGTACTGCTTCGTCTGCTCGCCGTAGTAGATGCGCTGCTCGAAGTCCGTTCCGAACATGCCCTTCGAGGGCAGGTCGGACTGGGTGAAGTCGGGGGCGCCGTCCTTGACGGTGGTTCCCTTGGCCGCGACCACGCCGTAGCCGTGCGTGTACTTGAAGTGGTCGTTGATCCAGTTGTTCTTCGGGATGCCGCCGATGTTCAGCTCGCGCAGCCCGATGACCGTGTCCTGGCCGCTGTAGCGGTCCACGGCGAGCGTGGACGGGAAGGCGTAGTAGCCCTTGACCTGCTGGAGCTGCTGGAAGGCCGGGGAGACGATGTTCGGGTCGAGGAGGCGGACGCTGGCGGTGGTGTCGGCCGCCTCGCGCAGCTTGGTCTTGTCTGCGGTCTGCGGGACGCCCGGGTAGTCCTTGACGTCCGACTGGTCGATCCCGTAGGCGTCGCGCGTCGCCTTGATGTTCTTCTCGACGTACGGCGATTCCTTGGCCTGCTCGTTCGGCTGGACCTGGAACTTCTGCACGATCGCCGGGTAGAGCCCGCCGATCAGGATCGCCGAGAGGACCATGAGGCCGAAGCCGATGACCGGCAGCTGCCAGGTGCGGCGCCACAGCGTCGCGAAGAAGAGCACGGCGCAGATGGCGGCGATGGCGACGAGGATCGTCTTCGCCGGCAGGTACGCGTTCGCGTCGACGTAGCGCAGGCCGGTCCAGTTGTCCGCGGCCTTGAAGTCGCTGGACTTCACGGCGAGGCCGTACCGGTCGAGCCAGTACGCGATCGCCTTCAGGGTCACGAAGAGGCCGAGCAGCACCGACAGGTGACCGGTCGCGGCGGCCGTGGCCCGGGCGCCCGGGCTCGTCACGCGCAGTCCGCCGTACAGGTAGTGGACGACGACCGCGGCGATCACCGACAGCACGACCGCGGCGAAGCCGAAGCCGAGCAGGAACCGGTACCAGGGCAGGTCGAAGGTGTAGAACGACACGTCCAGGTGGAACTGGGGGTCCTTCTGCCCGAAGGCCACCCCGTTCACGTACATCAGCCAGGTCTTCCACTGGCCCGCCGCGGAGGCGCCCGCGATCATGCCGACGAGCGCCGCGATCCCGAGGAGCAGCCACCGCTTGTACGGGGCGACGCTCATCCGGTAGCGGTCGAGGCTCTGCTGCTCCATCGACATCGCGGACAGCGGCGGCCGCAGCCGGTACGCCAGCCAGATGTTCAGCCCGACGGCGCCGGCCATCAGCAGGCCGAAGACGGCGAAGAGGCCGATCTTGGTCCACAGGGTGGTGGTGAAGACGGTGGAGTACTTCACGGAGCGGAACCAGAGCCAGTCCGTCCAGAAGCCCGCGAACATGATGAACGCCATGGCCAGGACGGCCAGTACGCCCAAGGTCAGCAGAAGAGTCCGGGCGCGCCGGGAGGGGCGGCCGACTCTCATCCGTGGCCCGGAGGGGCCTGCGCCGCGGTCCGGCATCTGGAAAGCCAAGGTGCGCACCTCGAAAGTCGCTGAGTGTCGTGGCTGGACAATTCAAAAGCTGGGCCCCCGATGGTAGGGCCCACTCATGCAACTTACTGAGGCTTTAGTCAGTTCCCGTTATCGGGCGGAAAGGAGGCAGGATGTTGTCCATGTCCAACCTTTCGCCTTCCCCGGGCGGCACGCCGATGGCCGCCACCCCCCTGACGCGTGCCGTCCTCGAGATCGACGAGTACGCCTCCTCCCTCGGCTGGGACAAGCCCGCCCGGCTGTTCGCGCTCGTCGACACCGCACAGCTGCGCAAGTCCGAGCCGCGGCTCGCCCGCCAGCTCGGCCAGGACCAGGACGACGCGGGCAAGAGCCAGCTGACCCCGATCGAGCAGGACGAGGTGCCGAAGGGCACGCCGCTGGACAAGTTCCTGGGAACCATCGCCTGGCCCCCGTCGATCGCGGGCTGCGCGCTGACGGTGGAGCGGCTGATGCTGCCGCCGTCCGCGGAGGCCTCCGTACCGGAGGGCCTCAGCGACAAGCAGCTGGCCAAGTGGGTCGCCGCGCACCCGGACCGGCAGGAGGTGCGCCTGACGGTCGGCGTGCTGCGCGACGGCTCGCGCGAGTCCGCGGTGCGGCTGCGCGAGAAGGACTCCTCGACCGAGGTGCTGACCGGCGCGAGCCTGGTCCCGGGTCTGGCCGAGGCACTGGCCGCGACCTTCCTGGACTGAGCGGGGACGGGGAACCGGCGCGGGTGCCGGCCGCGCCGGCCGCAGGGCTCGTAGCGGTCGCAGGGGTCGCTGAGGTCGTACCGGTCAGGGCTTGCCGCACTGCGGCAGCCCGGCCGTGTCCCCCTTGCTGATCTTCTCCAGCGCCTTCGTGGCGTCGTCGATCGTCGAGACCTTGACGAGGGTCAGGCCGTCGGGGATGTGCTCGGAGGCCGAGCCGCAGTTCTCAGCGGGCGTCAGGAAGTACTCGGCGCCGGCCTTGCGCGCGCCGATCGTCTTCATCTGGATGCCGCCGATGGGGCCGACCTTGCCCGTGTCGTCGATGGTGCCGGTGCCCGCGACGAACTTGCCGCCGGTCAGATCGCCCGGGGTGAGCTTGTCGACGATGCCGAGGGCGAACATCAGCCCGGCGCTGGGGCCGCCGATGTCGGCCAGCTTGATGTCGATCGCGAACGGGAAGGTGTGGTCGGTGCCCGCCCGGATGCCGACGACGGCGTGCCCGTCTCCCTCCGCCTTGGCGGTGGTGAGGACGACCTTGGAGGAACCGGTGGGCTCGCGGTGCGCCTTCTCGGCCTCGGCCGCCTCGGCGGCGGGCACGATGGTGAACTCGACCTGCTCGCCGGCCTTGCGCTTGGTGACCAGCTTGGCCACGTCCTCGGGGGCGTTGACGGGATTGCCGTCCACGGCCCGGATCACGTCACCGGCGTGCAGCTTGCCCTCGGCGGGGCTGCCCTTGACCACGGTGGAGACCACGACGCGGGTGCTGACGCCCGGCGTGCCCAGCTGCTTGAGGGCGGCCACCTTGGCGCTCTCCTGCGACTGGCTGAACTCCTCCGCGTTCTCCTGGGTGGACTGCTCCTCCGTCTTCCCGTCCGGGTAGAGGTTCTCGTGCGGGACGACGATGTTGTCGTCCGACAGCCAGCCGTAGACCGCTTCCAGCAGGTTCATGTCGTAGTCGGCGCCGGTGACGCGGACCGTCGTCATGTTGAGGTGTCCGCCGGCCGGGTACGTCTTGTGGTCCGCGATCCTGATGACGGGCTCGCCGTGGGAATCGCCGAGCGTGTTCACCGTCGGGCCCGGGCTCATTTCCGAGTACGGGACCTTGATGAACACCCCTGCGCAGAGCAGCGCGAACAGCATGAGGGTGGAGGCGAGCATCGTCGCAGTGCGGCGTGGCATGGATCGACAGTACGGGACGGCCCTGACGGGCGGCCGCCGGGGCCGGTCCGTACGGGGGCGCTGCGCGGAACTCCCCGCGGGTCCCGCGGACATTCAGGGGGCCTCGACCGGGACGCGTCACACCGCGTCGGAACCGGAATGGGCCGCTTCCTTCGTCCTGGCCTGATCGGCCTTGTCCATCGCTTCACGGAACCTCGCGTATCCCGCGAGTTCGGATATGTCGCCTTGGGTGCGGTCGCGAGCCGCCCAGCTGCCCCATATCGCCGCTCCGATGGCGGCGAACAGCGGAATCAACAACCACGCCAATGACGCCATGGACGTGCCTCCCTGCCCCGAAAGTACGTGTCGTTGGTGGCTTCAACGCTCGTGCCCGGGAGGGGGTTACGCAAATCGAGGGCGTGTTGCGCGGCCGAACGGGTGGGACAGTACCCGTTCGCCCCGCCCGGCTTGCGCGCGGGGGGCCGGACCCGCCTCAGCAGGCGCCGACCCACTCCTCCGTGCCGTCGGAGAAGGTCTGGTGCTTCCAGATCGGGACCTCGTGCTTCAGGTCGTCGATCAGCATCCGGCAGGCCTCGAAGGCCTCGCCGCGGTGCGGGCAGGACACGGCGACGACCACCGCGAGGTCGCCGACGGTCAGGTCGCCGATGCGGTGGACCGCGGCCAGGGCGCGGACCGGGTACTTGGCGATCACCCGCTCGGCGATGCGGCGCATCTCGGCCTCGGCCGACGGGTGGCAGGAGTAGCCGAGCCCGTCCACGTCGGCCCCGCCGTCGTGGTTGCGCACCGTGCCGACGAAGAGCGTGGTGCCGCCCGTGGCGTCGTCGCCGACGGCCTTGAAGACCTCGTCTATCGAGAGCGGGGTCTCACGGATCTCGAGCAGCCGGATCGGGTCCGGAGCGGCCTGCTCGCCGGGGTGGTCGAAGTGCGGTGCCATGCAGCCATCGTGCACCACGGGTCTCACATCGCGATATAGCCGATTCGACCGGCTGTACGACCCACGCGTATGGAGCCTCCTACAGGAGCGGCGGTGCTCCGGCCGCCGTGGCGGGCGGCCGGAAGGCGGTCCGGAGGTCTGCCGGCAGGGCTGCGGGCAGACCCGGCCGCCAGGGCTGCCGGAGCGCCGCGGCAGGTCAGAGCCCGCGCCGGCGACGGGCCGCGCGGACCACCGCCGCCGCGCCCAGCAGGGCGACGGTGGCTCCTGCGGCGCCCGCGGCGGTGGCGTCCTTGCGGCCCAGTCGGCGCCCCGCGACCGTGTGTCGGCCCGCGACCTCCTGGAGGAGCTCGGCCAGCACCTCCTCGTTGGTCCAGCGCGGCCGCCAGCCCGCCGCGTGCAGGGCGCTGACGCTGATCACCCACGGATGCATCGTGTACGCGAGGTCGCCCGCCGGGGACGGCGTCAGGCCGATCCGGTGCAGTCGCGCCGCCGCGCCGAGCGCGACCGCCGACGGGAGCTCCATGCGGCGGATGCCGCTCAGCTCCTCGACCTCCTCCTGCTCCAGCCAGCCCTCGCAGCCCACCGCGAGCTCGCCCTCGACCTTCTCCAGGGCGGCGTACTCCAGCGCGCTGACCAGGTCCTCCACGTGGCAGAACTGCCAGGTGGGCCGGGATCCGGCCACCACCAGCAGGCGCGGGGACTCGAAGTACCGGGTCAGCGCCGTGTCCGTACCGCCCACGAGCACCGCGGGGCGGACCACCGTCACGTTCAGGCCCGGGTGGGCGCGCGGGGCCCGGCGGCCGAGCCGCTCGATCTCCAGCAGGTCGCCGACGCCCGTCGCCTCCGCCGTGGCCCGCAGCTCGGAGTCCTCCGACAGCGGGATGTCGTTGTCCGGCAGCGCCCCGTAGACCATCGCGGACGTGCAGAGCACGACCCGGTGCACCCCGGCCGCCGCGGCCGCCGTCAGCACGGTCTGGGTCCCGCGTACGTTGTACGCCGTACGGGCCGCCGGATCCGTCTCCAGGTCGAGGTCCAGCGCCAGGTGGACGACCACGTCGGCCCCGCGCAGTCTCTCGGCGATCGCCGGGTCCCGTACGTCGAGGACGTGCCACTGCGCGGCAGTGCACTCGCCGCGCCGCTCGTCGATCGCCACGACCTGCTTGACCTCGTCGGATGCGGCCAGGCGGGCCACCAGGGCCGCACCGACCCCGGAGGCGGCTCCGGTCACCGCGATCACCGGGCCTCGTGCTCCGTGGTTTCGCGGCAGGCGAACGCCGTGGGCGCTCTCACCGTGCTCAGGGCGGTTTTCGGCGTCGTGCGGCGCGCGAACCTGTGGATCTGGGGAACTCACCAGGCGTCTCCAGCGGTTGTCTTCAGTAGGGACGCGCCGTGACGCGTACCTACCAGGTGATGTCCATCCTGCCGCAGCCCAGGAGTCGGCGGAGCACCGAGCCCGCAAGCGGGTCCGGTGTCTACGCTGGGTGGTGTTGTCGGACCATTTCCCGTCGGCCCCCGCCGGCGGCCCTACGAGCCGAGGAAACCCGTGAGCGACACCCCATTCGGATTCGGCCTTCCGCCGGAGGAGCCGGAGAACGGCGACGAAGGCAAGAAGAAGGGCAATCAGGGCGGTCAGGGCGGCCCGAATCCGTTCGGGTTCCCCGGCATGGGCCTGCCGGGCGGAGCCGGCGTCCCCGGCGGCGCGGACAACCCGTTCGCGGCGATGTTCGGCTCGATGAACCCGAACGACCTGGGCGCGGCCTTCCAGCAGCTCGGCCAGATGCTCAGCTACGAGGGCGGTCCCGTGAACTGGGACATGGCCAAGGACATCGCCCGCCAGACCGTCGCGCAGGGCACGGCGGACGGCGTGAAGGACTCCAGCGTCGGCATCGCCGAGAGGTCCGCCGTCGAGGAGGCCGTGCGCCTCGCCGACCATTGGCTGGACGGGGTGACCTCGCTGCCCTCCGGCGCCACCACGGCCGTCGCGTGGAGCCGCGCCGAGTGGGTCGAGGCCACCCTCCCGGTGTGGAAGGAGCTCGTGGACCCGGTCGCCGAGCGCGTCGGCGTGGCCATGGGCGGCGTGCTGCCCGAGGAGATGCAGGCCATGGCGGGCCCGCTGCTCGGGATGATGCGCTCCATGGGCGGCGCCATGTTCGGCCAGCAGATCGGCCAGGCCGTGGGCACCCTCGCGGGCGAGGTCGTGGGCTCCACCGACATCGGGCTGCCGCTGGGTCCGGCGGGCAAGGCCGCGCTGCTGCCGCTGAACATCGAGGCCTTCGGCAAGGACCTGGGCGTCCCCGCCGGCGAGGTGCGCCTGTACCTGGCGCTGCGCGAGGCAGCCCACGCCCGGCTCTTCGCGCACGTGCCGTGGCTGCGCTCGCACCTGTTCGGCGCGGTCGAGGGGTACGCGCGCGGCATCAAGGTCGACACCTCGAAGCTGGAGGACGTGGTCGGCCAGCTCGACCCGTCGAACCCGGAGCAGCTGCAGGAGGCCCTGCAGGGCGGCATGTTCCAGCCGCAGGACACCCCCGAGCAGAAGGCCGCCCTGGCCCGGCTGGAGACGGCGCTCGCGCTGGTCGAGGGCTGGGTGGACGCGGTCGTGCACGAGGCGGCCAAGCCCCGGCTGACCTCGGCGGACGCCATGCGCGAAACCATGCGCCGGCGGCGCGCCTCCGGTGGCCCGGCAGAGCAGACCTTCGCGACGCTGGTCGGGCTGGAGCTGCGCCCGCGCCGGCTGCGGGACGCCTCGCGCCTGTGGGCCTCGCTGACCGACGCGCGCGGTGTGGACGGCCGCGACGGGCTGTGGGAGCACCCGGACATGCTGCCGACGGCCTCCGACCTGGACGATCCGGACGGGTTCGTGCACCGTGAGCAGCTGGACTTCTCCGAGATCGACAAGATGCTCGGCGAGGCGGCGCAGAAGCGCGGGCAGGGCGGGCAGGGCCCGCAGGACGGCTCCGGTCCGGCTCCCGCCGCCGAGTCCCCGTCCGACCCGGAATCCGGCTCCGGCTCCGGCTCCGACTCCGACTCCGACTCCGACGGCGAGGGTGAAACGAAGAAGTGAGCCTGTACGACGACGCGGTGCTGGTCCTCAAGCGGTACGAGGACCAGCCCGAGCTCCGCGACCTCTATCTGGAACACCTGGCCGCCCACCCGGACGGGATGTACAAGCTCTGCCAGGCCGGCCACATCACCGGCAGCGCCCTGGTCATCGACCCGGCGGGCGGGCGCGTCCTGCTGACCCTGCACAAGAAGCTCGGCATCTGGCTCCAGATGGGCGGCCACTGCGAGCCCGAGGACACCACTCTCGCCGGCGCCGCCCTGCGCGAGGCCGTCGAGGAGTCGGGCATCGCCTCCGGGCTGACCCTGCTCCCGGGCGGCCCCGTACGACTGGACCGGCACCCGATCCCGGCGCCGTGCAACTGGCACCTGGACGTGCAGTACGCGGCGCTGGCACCGGCCGACGCGGTGGCCGAGATCAGCGAGGAGTCGCTGGACCTGCGCTGGTTCCCGTACGAGGAGGTCGCGGCGGCGGCCGACACCTCGGTCGTACGGCTGATGGAGGCGGCCCGGGCGCGGCTCTGACACCCGCCCGACAGCCCGCTAGGGGCGGCCCCGCATCCCGCGGAGCCGCCCCTCGCGCCTGCGTTCTAGTTCCAGGCGTTGTTCTGGTTCTGGGCGTGGACGCCCTGCTGTCCCATCCCGTACTGCGCGGCCATGCCCTGGCCGAACTGCGCGTTCTGCGGCGGCAGCACCTCGCTCGGCTGCACCAGCGCGAAGCCGGTGCCGAGGAAGCTGAGCTCCCAGCCCTCACCGGTGTTGCCGCGCCGCCGCCAGACGCCGGAGGAGTGCGTCTGGGCCTGCATCTGCACGCGCAGCGAGGTGGACCAGGCCACGATCGCGTCGGCGTCGGCGTTGACGTACTTGTCGGGCGTGACCTGCATCATCAGCGGCTGCCCGGAGGTCATCAGCGCGACCTTGCCGCGGCCGGTGATGTTGAGCTGGTACTTGCCGGAGCCGGAGATCCCGTACTGGCTGTCGACCGCGATGGCCTCGGTGTGCAGGGTGGAGTCCATGGCCAGCACGTAGCTGCTGTCGACGGTGAGGCCGTCCTGGTCCACGTCCACGACGTGGACGTACTGGGCGAGGTTGGCGAAGTAGACCGTGCCCTGCCCCGAGCAGCGCATCAGGTCGAGGCCCTCGCCGGTGCGGGCGCGGGCGGTGCGCTGCGTGGTGCTCTGGTACTCGCCGTCGAAGTCGATGATCCCCTGGTAGGCGACCATGGCGCCCTTGCGGGCGAGGACGTCGTCGGAGCCGGCCAGGGTGACCCGCAGCAGCTGCGGGTTCTGGACGGCGTACCGCTCCTGGGACTGCTGCTCGGCGTGGCCGAAAAGTGAGCTCTGCATGATGTGTGTCCGCTCCCCCTCAGCCCCGGGTCCGGAGCCGGTCGGTGCTGTCCTCGCTGGGCTGTACGACGACGATGCCCTGGCCTGAGAAGGCCATCTGGTAGGCCTCCCCGCTGCCCCGGCCGATCATCGACGAGGCCTTGAAGCTGCGCTTGCCCTTCACCTTGAGGTTCGGGGACCAGGCGACGAGCGCGTCGGGGTCGACGTACGTCTCGTCCTCGCCGCGGCCGCAGTCGACCACGATCGGGGTGCCGCGGGAGGTGATGGCGACCCATCCGGTGCCCGCGATCTGCACGTTGAACAGGCCCTGGCCGGCGAACTTCGCCATGCCCTTGACCCGCTCGACGCCCCACTGGAGCTGGGCGTCGAAGGCGAGCAGGTTGGTGCCGTTGACCGACAGCGCGTCGTTGTCGAGGTTGATGACGACGACGTCGGCGCCGTAGTCGGCGAGGTAGAGCAGGCCGTCGCCGGTGCACTTCATCAGCGGGGCGCCCTCGCCGGTGAGCCACTGGGAGGCCATCTGGCGCAGGGCCGGCGGGTTGGGCTCGTACTGGACGAAGCCCTCGTACGCGACCATCGACCCGGTGCGCGCGAAGAGGTCCTGGCCGCTCTGCATGGCGACCTTGAGCATGGCCTTGCCGTGGTTCTCCATGCGGGCCGTGACGGGGGTGGGGGCGTAGCCCGCGAGCTGCTGGTTCATTGCGTTCATGGCATTCATGTGGGGCTCCCTCAGACCTCGTACGGCTGGACGACGATGAAGTTGCCGGGAGCGCCGCGGAACTGGAGGTTCACGGTCTCCCCGCTGTGGCCGGGGTAGGCGTTGCGCCGCAGCCGGACCTGGCTGGAGACGATCACCTGCGAGGCCGCCGACCACGCGACGATGGCGTTGCTGTCGGCGAAGGTGGTCGGGGTGACGGGCAGGACGACGGGCGTGCCGTGCGTCTTGACGATCACCGTGCCGGAGCCCTGGAAGAGCATGGTGAACAGGGCGCCGCCGGGGATCCCGTGGCCCTCGATGCGGCGGACCTCGTGCTGGAGGGACTCGTCGAAGGCGAGGACGTTCTCGGCGGAGACGCAGATGCCGTCGCCCTGGAGCTCGATGGCGTGCAGGTGGGCGCCGTTCTCGGCGAGGAAGACCTGGCCGCGGCCGCTGCAGCGCATCAGCTGCATCTCCTGGCCGGTGGCATTGCCGACGATGCGGCCGGCGAAGCCGGCGCCCTTGTAGCTGAAGTCGACCTTGCCCTGGTAGAGGACCATGCTGCCCTGGCGGGCGAGGACGGGCTGGCCGCCCATGGCCAGGTCGACCCGCATGAGCTGGTGGTTCTGCGCGGTCCAGCGGGCACCCGTCGGGACTTCCTTGTACGGCTGGAGGGCGGCGGCGAGGCCGGCGCCGGCGGCCTGCGGGGCGCCGTGGCCGTAGCCGGGCTGCTGGCCGGGCATCTGCCGGCCGTACGGGGGCGGCTGCTGGCCGGGGACCTGGCCGTAGGGCGCGGGGGCCGGGGCGGGGGGCGGCACCTGGCCGCCGTAGCCGGGTACCTGGCCGTACGAGGGCTGCGGCTGCTGGCCGTAGGCGGGCGGCCCGGGCGGCTGCGGGGCATGCGGCGGCCGGCCGTACGGCGCGGGGGCCGGCGGG
>NZ_LFML01000064.1 GCF_001044425.1 Streptomyces roseus | reverse complement strand
GCCCCGCCGGACCGCCGCCCGCCCTCCCGCCCCGGCCGGCCAAGGCTCCGCCGCCCCCCGCCCACGCACCCCGCGCGGGCGCCGGCGGCGAGGCACCGGCCCCGTCCCCCTTCGCCGCCTGGCTGCGCACCCCCCGGCCGGCGGCCGAGCCGGGCGTCTGGCGTTACGGCCACACCCCAGCCCGGCCGAAGCCCGCCGGCTCCGACCGCTCCGTGCTGACCCGGGTCGTCATCGCCTTCCTCGTCTACTTCGTCTGCTGGCGGCTCTTCGTCGCCGGAGAGCTGCCCTTCCTGGGGGCTCCCCTCTATTTCTTCACCCCCGCCGGATGGTGGACCGACGGCCTGACGCGCGCCCCGGTCGACCACCGCGGCATGGCCGCCCTGGAACTCTACGAACTGCTCGGCACCGTGGGCATGTTCCTCGCCTTCGCCAAGGTGGGCGGCTGGCGGGCCGCCTTCGACCGGCTGGTCGCCGCCCGGGGCCCCTGGTACCGGGCGCTGGGTGCGGCGGCCGCCGCCCTCGTCGTGGTGCTGCTGATCGAGAACCAGACCCTGCCGGTGTACCCCCTGGCGTTCGGGCACCTACCGTACGCGCAGCTCGGGAGCACCGCCGCCTCGGTGATCACGTACGTCCTCTACGCCGTGGTCTACCTCCCCCTCATCCTCGTCTTCGGCCGTCTCGGAGGCTGGGCCGAGCTGGCGGCCGGCCTCCTGTCCCCGGCCGCTCCGCCCGCACCCGCCCCGGGCGGAGCGGCGGAGCCGGGAGGGCCCGAGGACCCGGTCGGCTGGCCGCAGCTGCGCGCCGCCGGACTGGGGGAGTCCGCCGACCGGCTGGCCGCCGACGCCGAAGCGGGCCGCATGAACGACGTCGACCTCGCCCGGATCCGCCGCGCGTGGGAGACCGTGGTGGTGGACCCCTCGCGCCGCAACGCCTTCGACCAGGCCGTGCGGGCCAAGGGCGCGGCCGCCTGCGGCCACCCCTCGGGCGCGCGCGACCTGCCCGTGCGCACCGCCTCCCACGACCTGGCCGTCGGGCAGGTCCGCCTCGGCCGGGTCACCGACGCCGAGCCCAACCCGTACGAGCGGCGCGGCACCTGGTTCGCGATGGACCCGCAGGTCCTCGGCACCTCGGTCCTCGCCGTCGGCCCCTCGGGCGCGGGGAAGACGAGCCTGCTGGTCAGGCCGGTCGTCGAATCCCTGGCGCTCCAGGCCCTCGCCGGACAGGCCGCCGTGATCGTCGTCGGCGCCGCCGGAAGCCCGCTGGGACCCGACGACGCCTACGACATCGTGGTCCGCCCCGGGGACCCCGCGTCCGTCCACGACCTCGACCTCTACGGCGGCACCACCGACCCCGACGAGGCCGCCTCGCTCCTCGCCGACGCCTTCGTCGGCGACGCGCCGGGGGGCGACGTACGCCGGGCCGCCACGGCCCTCGCCCAGCTCCTGGGCCCCTTCCGGGCCGCGTACGGCCGCTTCCCCACCATTGCCGAGCTGCGGGCGCTCCTCGACCAGATGCCGGACGCCCTCGCCGAACTGCGCCGGGAGCTGGAGAGCGCCGGGCACGAGGCGATGCTGCGCGAGCTCGACGCCCGGGTCCGCCAGCACAGCGCCCACGGCGATCCGGGCGCGGTCCTCGCCGACCGCGTGGCCCTCCTCGACCGGCCCGCCTTCCACGGTTTCTTCGACAGCGCCGCCGGCGGCCGGCCGTTCTCCATGCGCGCCCTCGAACACCCGATCCGGGTCCGCATCGACCTGCCGGAGCGCGGTCACCCGGACGCCTCCCGGCTGCTGGCCAGGCTGCTGCTCGTACAGTTCAACGCCTGCGCCGCGACCCGGGCCGACCGCTCCCTCTTCGCCTTCCTCGCCCTCGACGACGCCTCCCACACCCTCACCCCCGATGTCGTGCGCGCGGTCCAGAGGCTGCGCACCGCGAACGCCGGGGTCCTGCTCGCGCTGCGCACCCTGGACGACGTACCCGAAGCGCTCAGGACCCCGCTGCTCGGTGCGGTCGGCTGCCGCATCGCCTTCTCCGGCGTCACCACCTGGGACGGCAAGCGGTTCGCCGACGCCTGGGGCACCGAGCTGGTCGAGACGCGGGACGTCACGAGCCGGACGGTCTACGCCGACCAGCCCTTCACCCGGGCCGTGCACGCGGTGCGCAAGCTCATCACCGGCAAGGCCGTGACGACCGACGCGGTCACGGTGCGGCAGGTGGAGCGCGAGCGCTGGTCGGCCTCGGCCCTCGCCAACACCGTTCCCCCGGGGCACGCCGTGCTCTCGCTGACCTCGGTCAAGGGGGAGCGGGCGGCTCCGCTGCTGGTACGGCTGGTCTCCGCGGGCTGAGCCGACCCGTACGAGGTGGCAGAATCGAGGGGAGTCGTTCATACGACAAGGCGAAATTCCCATACGCCGCCCCCGCCCCCCTCCTTTCCGTCGTACCCCCTCCCTCCTCCAAGGCCCCTGGAACCCGATGCCGCTCACGCTCGCCTCACTCGTCCAGCACTCGGCGCTCAAGCTCAGCGTCCGGGCGGGGGAGGGCCGCCTCGACACCCCCGTGCGCTGGGCCCACGTCAGCGAGCTCGCCGATCCCGTCCCCTACATGGAGGGCGGCGAGCTGCTCCTGATCACCGCGATGAAGGTGGACGCGGAGGATCCCGAGGAGATGCGCCGCTACGTACGCCGCCTCGCCGCGGCCGGGGTCGTCGGCATCGGCTTCGCCGTCGGCGTGAACTACGAGGCGGTTCCCGACGCCCTGGTGGACGCCGCGCGGGCCGAGGACCTGCCGCTGCTGGAGGTGCCGCGCAGGACCCCGTTCCTCGCGATCAGCAAGGCCGTCTCGGCGGCGCTCGCGGCCGACCAGTACCGCGCGGTGACGGCCGGCTTCGAGGCGCAGCGCGAGCTGACCCGGGCCGCGCTCTCCGCCGACGGACCCGCCGAGCTGCTGGCGAGGCTGGCGGCGCACGTGCACGGCTGGGCGGCCCTGTACGACACCTCGGGCGCGGTGGTCGCGGCCGCCCCGGAGTGGGCCGCGCGGCGGGCCGCCCGGCTGACCCCCGACGTGGAGCGGCTGCGGGAGCGGCCGGCCCCCGCGAGCGCGGTGGTGGGCGGGTCGGAGGACCGGGTCGAGCTCCAGTCCCTCGGCACGGGACGGCGCGCCCGCGGCGCGCTCGCCGTCGGCACCGGGGCCCCGCTGGGCACGGCCGAGCGGTACGCGGTGCACTCGGCGGTGGCACTGCTGACCCTGACCACCGAGCGGTCGCGGTCGCTGCACGACGCCGAGTCGCGGCTGGGGGCGGCGGTGCTGCGGATGCTGCTGGACGGGGAGGCGGAGCACGCGAAGGCGGTGGCCGGTGACCTGTACGGGGCGCTGCTGGAGGCGCCGTTCCGGCTGATCGTGGCCGAGCCGGCGCTGGCGGGCACGGAGCAGCCGCAGGGGCTGGCGCTGCTGGCCGACGCGGTGGAGTCGGCGGCCGCCCGGGCGGGCGAGGCGCTGCTGGTGGTCCCGGAAGAAGGGCGGCTGGTGGTGCTGGCGGCTGACGGGGGCGCGGCGGTGCAGGCCTCCTTGGACCACGCGGAGGCGCTGGAGGCGCGGCGGGGGCGGGAGGCGACCGGTCCGGAGCCGGACGAACTGGTGGTCGGGCTGTCGGCCGCCGCGGGGCCCTCCGGGGTGGCGGCGGCGTTCAAACAGGCCGACCAGGCGCTGGCCGTGGCCCGGCGGCGGGGGCGGCCGATGGTGGAGCACGAGGACCTGGCGGCGGGCTCGGTGCTGCCGCTGCTCGCGGACGAGGCGGTACGG
This sequence comes from Streptomyces roseus, assembly GCF_001044425.1. Taxonomy (GTDB): domain Bacteria; phylum Actinomycetota; class Actinomycetes; order Streptomycetales; family Streptomycetaceae; genus Streptomyces; species Streptomyces roseus. Next base: position 15,014 of record NZ_LFML01000064.1, on the reverse strand, counting down.
GCCTTCGCGGACGGCACGCTGCGGGCGCTGCGCGAGCACGACGAGAAGGGGCGCGGGGACCTGGTGGCCTCGCTGCGGGCCTGGCTCTCGCGGCACGGGCAGTGGGACGCGGCGGCGGCCGACCTCGGGGTGCACCGGCACACGCTGCGCTACCGGATGCGCAGGGTCGAGGAGATCCTCGGCCGCTCCCTCGACGACCCGGATGTCCGCATGGAGCTGTGGCTCGCCCTGAAGGCCACCTCGCCCGCCGCCTAGACACGCCCCGGGGGCGTCATGCCCGCGCCCCGCCCCGACACTGACAAAGCGGCGCGGGCGAGGCCGCGCACACTCCACCCCGGCTAAACGCCGAAACCCGGACGGAGTCCTACGGTGGAGGGGACAAGGACCCCGCACACACTCGAAGGGCCGGGATTCGCATGACTTCCACCCACGCCTTCTGGCTCGCCGGCCGCCAGGCCACCGGCGAGGACAGCTTCGACGTCCACTCCCCGTGGGACAACCGGCTCGTCGGCACCGTCAGCGTGCCCACCGACGCCCAGGTCGAAGAGGCCGTGGCCGCGGCGCACGCCGTGACGGCGGAGTTCTCCGCGACTCCCGCCCACGTCCGTGCCGCCGCCCTGGACCACGTGTCCAAGCGGCTCGCCGAGCGCACCGAGGAGATCGCCCAGCTGATCTCGGCCGAGAACGGCAAGCCCATCAAGTGGGCCCGCGGTGAGGTCGGCCGTGCGGTGTCCGTGTTCCGTTTCGCCGCCGAAGAGGCCCGCCGCTTCAACGGCGGAGAGGCCCAGCGCCTCGACACCGACGCCGGCGGCGTCGGCCGTCTCGCCCTGACCCGCCGCTTCGTCAAGGGCCCGGTCCTCGGCATCGCGCCGTTCAACTTCCCGCTGAACCTGTGCGCCCACAAGGTGGCCCCCGCCATCGCCGTCGGCGCGCCGATCATCCTGAAGCCGGCCCCGGCCACCCCGCTCTCCGGCCTGATCCTGGGCGAGCTGCTCGCCGAGACCGACCTCCCGGCCGGTTCCTGGTCGGTCCTGCCGGTCGCCAACGACAAGATGCCGGCCCTGGTGAAGGACGAGCGCCTGCCCGTCATCTCCTTCACCGGCTCCGACAAGGTCGGCTACGCCATCCAGCAGTCGGTGCCCCACAAGCACTGCACCCTGGAGCTCGGCGGCAACGCCGCCGCCGTGGTCCTGGACGACTGGTCCTCCGAGGCCGACCTCGACTGGGCCGCGACCCGTATCGCGACCTTCTCGAACTACCAGGCCGGCCAGTCCTGCATCTCCGTGCAGCGCGTGATCGCCGAGGCCTCCGTCTACGACCGCCTCGTCGAGAAGGTCGTCGAGAAGGTCCGCGCCCAGGTCACCGGTGACCCGTCCGACTCCGCCACCGACGTCGGCCCCCTCGTCTCCGAGGACGCCGCCAAGCGCGTGGAGTCCTGGGTCGACGAGGCCGTCTCCGCCGGGGCCAAGCTCCTCACCGGCGGCAAGCGCGAGGGCGCGTCGTACGAGCCGACCGTCATCGCCGACCTGCCGGCCGACACCACCCTCGCGGTCGAGGAGGTCTTCGGGCCGGTGCTGACGCTGACCAAGGTCGAGAACACCGACGAGGCCTTCGCCGCCGTCAACGACTCGAAGTTCGGCCTGCAGACCGGCGTCTTCACCCGCAACATCCAGACCGCGTTCCGCGCCCACCGGGAGCTGGAGGTCGGCGGCGTGATCGTCGGCGACGCGCCGTCCTACCGCGCCGACCAGATGCCGTACGGCGGCGTCAAGCAGTCGGGTGTCGGCCGCGAAGGTGTCCGCTACGCGATGGACGACTACACGTACGAGCGAGTCCTGGTCCTGACCGGCCTCGACATCTGATTCTCGTACGGCCAAAAAGCCGACGGCCGGAGCCTACTGTGCGGGGGCTCCGGCCGTCCCCCTTTTCCCGCGGGCGCGGATGGGGTACGACTCACAGGCAGCACCGGCCAGTAGGCCGGTGCCACCGACTCCTGCGGCGAGGTGAGCCCGCTCATGTCCGCAACACAGCCCGTACAGCCCAAGGTGACCGAGCGCGAGGCACGGCAGGTCGCGGAAGCGGCCCGGGAACAGGACTGGCGCAAGCCCAGCTTCGCCAAGGAACTCTTCCTCGGGCACTTCCGGCTCGACCTGATCCACCCGCACCCGATGCCCGCGGACGAGGACGTCCGGCGCGGCGAGGCCTTCCTGGCCCGGCTGCGGGCGTTCTGCGAGACCGAGATCGACGGTGCGCGCATCGAGCGCGAGGCCAAGATCCCCGACGAGACCGTGCGCGGGCTCAAGGAACTCGGCGCCCTCGGCATGAAGATCGACCCCAAGTACGGGGGCCTGGGCCTGACCCAGGTGTACTACAACAAGGCGCTGGCCCTCGTCGGCTCCGTCAGCCCCGCCATCGGGGCCCTGCTCTCCGCGCACCAGTCGATCGGCGTCCCGCAGCCGCTGAAGATGTTCGGCACGCAGGAGCAGAAGGAGACCTTCCTGCCGCGCTGCGCGACCACCGCCATCAGCGCCTTCCTGCTCACCGAGCCGGACGTCGGCTCCGACCCGGCGCGCCTGGCCACCACCGCCGTACCGGACGGTGACGACGCCTACGTCCTCGACGGGGTGAAGCTCTGGACCACCAACGGGGTCGTCGCGGACCTGCTGGTGGTGATGGCCCGCGTGCCGAAGTCGGAGAACCACCGCGGCGGGATCACCGCCTTCGTCGTCGAGGCCGATTCCCCCGGCATCACCGTCGAGCACCGCAACGCCTTCATGGGCCTGCGCGGCCTGGAGAACGGCGTCACCCGCTTCCACGGGGTGCGGGTGCCCGCCGCGCAGCGCATCGGCGCCGAGGGAGCCGGCCTGAAGATCGCGCTGACCACGCTGAACACCGGCCGGCTGTCCCTGCCCGCCATGTGCGTCGGCGCCGGCAAGTGGTGCCTGAAGATCGCCCGCGAATGGTCCGCCGTCCGCGAGCAGTGGGGCCGCCCGGTCGCCCGGCACGAGGCCGTCGGCGCCAAGGTCTCGTTCATCGCCGCCACCACCTTCGCCCTCGAAGCCGTCGTGGACCTGGCCTCCCAGATGGCCGACGAGGACCGCAACGACATCCGCATCGAGGCCGCCCTCGCCAAGCTCTACGGCAGCGAGATGGCCTGCCTGATGGCCGACGAGCTCGTCCAGATCCGCGGCGGGCGCGGCTTCGAGACCGCCGCGTCGCTGGCCGCCCGCGGCGAGCGGGCCGTCCCCGCCGAGCAGATGCTGCGCGACCTGCGCATCAACCGCATCTTCGAGGGCTCCACCGAGATCATGCACCTGCTGATCGCCCGCGAGGCCGTCGACGCCCACCTGTCGGTCGCCGGCGACCTCATCGACCCCGAGAAGGCGCTCGGCGACAAGGCCAGGGCCGGGGCCCGGGCCGCCGGGTTCTACGCCCGCTGGCTGCCCAAGCTGGCCGCCGGCCCCGGCCACGTCCCCGGCACGTACCGGGCCTTCCACCCGGCCGGCCACCCCGACCTCTCGGTCCACCTTCGCTACGTCGAGCGCAGCGCCCGCAAACTCGCCCGGTCCACCTTCTACGCGATGTCCCGCTGGCAGGGCCGCATGGAGACCAAGCAGGGCTTCCTCGGCCGGATCGTCGACATCGGCGCCGAACTCTTCGCGATGAGCGCGGCCTGCGTGCGCGCCGAGCACCTGCGGGCCGGCGGGGAGCACGGACGCGAGGCCTACCAGCTGGCCGACGCCTTCTGCCGGCAGTCCCGGATCCGCGTCGAGGAGCTCTTCGGCCGGCTCTGGTCCAACACCGACGACCTGGACCGCAAGGTCGTCGCGGGGGTGCTCTCCGGCACCTACACCTGGCTCGAGGAGGGCGTGCTCGACCCCTCGGGGGACGGCCCCTGGATCGCGGACGCCGCTCCCGGCCCCTCGACCCGCGAAAACGTGCACCGCCCCCTGCGCTGACCTGAGAGGATCGGCATCAGGCGCACCGATGTACAGGTGTGCGGGCGTACGGGTGTACGAGTACGGGTAGGCGTGCGCGTACGCCCACCGGCACGAGGGCAAGGCGGACAGCGATGTCGACGGCCGTGGAAGACCGTGGCAGCCGGCGACTGGCCTGGTGCGTGGCGCACGTCCTGCGCCACGCACCGGACCACATCGCCCTGGACCTGCTGGGCCGGCTCGACCGGCCGACCCGCAAGTACCTGTGCCGCGACGAGTGGCTCCCCGCCTCGGCCGTGACGCTGCTCCTGCGCCACGGCACCGAGGCCGACCGCCACTTCATCGCCCGCAACCCCCGCGTCGTCGGGCGGCCCCTGCCCGGCCTGCCCGGCCCCGCCCGGTACGCCCGCCGCCGGACCCCGCCCGAACTGCTGCCCGTACTGCGCGCGGAGCTCGGCCGGGACCCCGCCCTCGCGCCCCTGACCGGCGGGGAGCTGATCGGCCTGATGCGCCGGCACGGCATGCGCAGGCCCCGCGCCGCCCTCGATGTCCTGTGCCTGCCGTACGCGCTGGACCCGGCGGAGCTCGCCGCCGAGCACGCCCGGCAGCCGCTGCCGGCGGGCGCCGTCGAGGCGCTGCTGCTCGTCGCGGAGCTGCCCGGGGAGGCCGTCCGCGCGCTGCTGGCCACCCCTGCCGCCGTCCGGGACGGGCGCTCCCGGCACCGGCCCGCCGTCCGAGCGGTCCGCATGGGCCGGCTCACCCACGAGGAGCTCGTCGCCTGCGTGGCCCCGGCCCGCCACACGCTGCTCCTCGGCCACCTGCCGCCCGGTCCGGGCCTGCGCTGGACGCTGCCCGAACAGGCCGGCATGCGGACGGCCGTCACCCGGGCGCTGACCCCGCTGGGGGACGACCCCCGGCTCTGGTCCGAACTGCTGCGGCACGCCCCCGCCTTCGCGGGGCCCCTGCCGGAGCTGGTGGCCGCCGTGGTCGACGGAGGGGCTGCCCGGCCGCGCGGCGCGGCCGACGCCGCCCCCGCGGAACCCGACGAGGCCCTCGTACGGGCCGTGCGCCACCTGGCCCCGGCGGCCGCCGGGCCGGCGACCGGGGGAGTGGAGCGGGAACTCGCCCTGGCCAGCCTCGCCGTCCCCATGGAGACCGTGCAGGAGGACATCCGCTGGGTGCGGGACTGCCTGGACCGCTCCCTGCTCACCGGCGCCGACGTGGTCCGCCACAAACTGCCCGCCTGCTGGGCCCTGGACGAGGACCACTGGCTCGGTGAGGTGGACCACCCCGACCGGCACGACCACCCGCAGGCCGTGCTCGCCGCCCGCGCCGAGGCGGACCGGCTCTTCGCGCTGGCCCTCGGCGAGGACCCGGAGGCCTGGTGGCGGGTGGCCCGCGCCCTCCCCGACTTCGCCGGAACCCTCCCGCACCTGCTGCTGCGGGTCACCGACGGGGGCTCCGTGTCCACGCGTTCCTGAGTTGCGGCAACAATGGGGGGCATGAGCGACCGCCCAGCCCCCCTCGCCGATCCGCACCTCCTCTTCGACCCCGCGGCCGGCCGGCGGGACATCGTCATCCTCGGATCCACCGGTTCCATCGGGACCCAGGCCATCGACCTCGCCCTGCGCAACCCGGACCGGTTCCGGGTGACCGCGCTGTCCGCCGCCGGCGGGCGCGTCGGGCTGCTGGCCGAGCAGGCCCGCCGGCTGCGGGTGAACACCGTGGCCGTCGCCCGCGAAGACGCCGTACCGGCCCTGAAGGAAGCCCTGAACGTCCAGTACGGCGCTTCGGAGCCGCTGCCCGAGATCCTGGCGGGGCCCGACGCGGCGACCGAGCTCGCCGCCTCCGAGTGCCACACCGTCCTCAACGGCATCACCGGCTCCATCGGCCTCGCGCCCACCCTCGCCGCGCTGCGCGCCGGCCGGACCCTGGCCCTGGCCAACAAGGAGTCGCTGATCGTCGGCGGCCCGCTGGTCAAGGCCCTCGCGAAGCCCGGCCAGATCATCCCGGTCGACTCCGAGCACGCGGCCCTCTTCCAGGCGCTCGCCGCCGGCACCCGGGCCGACGTGCGCAAGCTCGTGGTCACCGCCTCCGGCGGGCCCTTCCGCGGCCGTACCCGCGCCGAGCTGGCCGAGGTCACCGTCGCGGACGCCCTCGCCCACCCCACCTGGGCCATGGGCCCGGTGATCACCATCAACTCGGCGACGCTGGTCAACAAGGGGCTGGAGGTCATCGAGGCGCACCTGCTCTACGACATCCCCTTCGACCGCATCGAGGTCGTGGTCCATCCGCAGTCCTACGTCCACTCGATGGTGGAGTTCTCGGACGGCTCCACGCTCGCCCAGGCCACCCCGCCGGACATGCGCGGCCCCATCGCGATCGGTCTCGGCTGGCCCGAGCGGATCCCGGACGCGGCCCCCGCCTTCGACTGGACCAAGGCCTCGACCTGGGAGTTCTTCCCCCTCGACACCGAGGCCTTCCCCTCGGTGGGACTGGCCCGGCACGTGGGCGCCCTGGGCTCCACCGCCCCCGCGGTGTTCAATGCGGCGAACGAGGAGTGCGTCGAGGCGTTCCTGGCCGGTCGGCTGCCGTTCACAGCAATCATGGATACGGTCTCTGCCGTGGTCGATGAGCACGGAACGCCGGACGCGGGAACTTCCCTGACGGTCGCGGACGTCCTCGAAGCGGAGACCTGGGCCAGGGCCCGGGCACAGGAGATGGCGGCGCGGGCCGCCGTGGAGGCGCGCGCATGACAGCACTCATGACGGTGCTCGGAATACTCATCTTCGTATTCGGGCTGCTCGTCTCCATCGCGTGGCACGAGCTGGGCCACCTCTCCACGGCCAAGCTCTTCGGCATCCGCGTGCCCCAGTACATGGTCGGATTCGGCCCGACCATCTGGTCGCGGAAGAAGGGCGAGACCGAGTACGGGATCAAGGCCATCCCGATGGGCGGCTACATCCGCATGATCGGGATGTTCCCGCCCGGCGAGGACGGCAGGGTGACCGCCCGCTCGACCTCCCCGTTCCGCTCGATGATCGAGGACGCGCGCTCGGCGGCCTACGAGGAGCTCCAGGCCGGCGACGACACGCGGCTGTTCTACACGCGCAGGCCGTGGAAGCGCGTGATCGTGATGTTCGCGGGCCCGTTCATGAACCTGGTGCTGGCGCTGGCGATCTTCTTCGGCGTCTGGATGAGCTTCGGCATCAACCAGACGACCACGCAGGTCGCGACCGTCTCGCCGTGCGTCATCCAGCAGAGCGAGAAGCGCGAGGTCTGCAAGGACGGCGACCCGGTCGCCCCGGCCAAGGCCGCCGGGCTCCGGGCGGGTGACCGGATCGTGGCGTTCAACGGCCACAAGGTGACCGACTGGGCCGCCCTGCAGAAGCGGATCCGCGACACCATCGGCCCCGCCACCGTCACGGTGGTCCGCGACGGGCAGCAGCAGACCCTCCCGGTCAAGCTGATCGAGAACAAGGTCGCCAGGACGGACGGCCACGGCGGATACGTCAAGGGCGAGTTCGTGACGGCCGGCTGGCTCGGCTTCAGCCCGAAGACCGAGATCGCGCCGCTGTCCTTCGGGCAGTCCGTGGACCACATGGGCGAGGTCGCCGACAACAGCGTCCAGGGGCTGCTCCAGCTGCCCGCCAAGATCCCGGCGCTGTGGAACGCGGCGTTCAGCGGAGCCGAGCGCGAGCCCGACTCGCCGATGGGCATCGTCGGCGCGGCCCGGATCAGCGGCGAGATCGCCACCCTGGACATCCCGGCCGAACAGCGGCTGGTGTTCTTCCTCCAGCTCGTCGGGTTCTTCAACCTCTCGCTGTTCCTCTTCAACATGCTCCCGCTGCTGCCGCTGGACGGCGGTCACATCGCGGGCGCCCTGTGGGAATCGGTCCGGCGCACGGTGGCGCGCGTGTTCCGCCGCCCCGACCCCGGCCCGTTCGACGTGGCGAAGCTGATGCCCGCCGCGTACGTGGTGGCCGGAGTGTTCGTCTGCTTCACGCTGCTCGTGCTCGTGGCCGACGTGGTGAACCCGATCAAGATCACCTAGTACGTCCGCAGGCGGGCGGGGGCGTACGCGAGCCGTACGGGAGCCGGGCACGCTTCGTGCCCGGCTCCCTACGTTCGGGTGTTCCCGCCCCTCGGATGCGTGGACGGCCCTTTGGTTGGCGTAATCTCGAAGCCTGGAGCCCGCCGATCTCGGGACCTTGATCCACACCTTGGGGTTGCACAGCAGATGACTGCCATCTCTCTCGGAATGCCGGCCGTGCCGACGAAGCTTGCCGACCGCAGGGTCAGCCGCAAGATCCAGGTCGGCTCGGTGGCCGTCGGCGGCGACTCACAGATCTCGGTGCAGTCGATGACGACCACCAGGACCTCCGACATCGGCGCCACGCTCCAGCAGATCGCAGAGCTGACCGCCTCCGGCTGCGACATCGTGCGCGTGGCCTGCCCCACGCAGGACGACGCCGACGCGCTGGCCGTGATCGCGAAGAAGTCGCAGATCCCGGTCATCGCCGACATCCACTTCCAGCCCAAGTACGTGTTCGCCGCGATCGACGCCGGCTGCGCCGCCGTCCGCGTGAACCCGGGCAACATCAAGCAGTTCGACGACAAGGTCAAGGAGATCGCGCGGGCCGCCAAGGACGCGGGCACCCCGATCCGCATCGGCGTCAACGCCGGCTCCCTCGACGCGCGGCTGCTCAAGAAGTACGGCAAGGCCACCCCCGAGGCGCTCGTCGAGTCCGCGCTGTGGGAGGCCTCCCTCTTCGAGGAGCACGGCTTCAGCGACATCAAGATCTCGGTCAAGCACAACGACCCGGTCGTCATGGTCAACGCCTACCGCCAGCTCGCCGCCCAGTGCGAGTACCCCCTGCACCTCGGTGTCACCGAGGCCGGCCCCGCCTTCCAGGGCACCATCAAGTCCGCCGTCGCCTTCGGCGCGCTGCTCTCCGAGGGCATCGGCGACACGATCCGCGTCTCGCTGTCGGCCCCGCCGGTCGAGGAGGTCAAGGTCGGCATCCAGATCCTGGAGTCGCTGAACCTCAAGCCGCGCCGCCTGGAGATCGTCTCCTGCCCGTCCTGCGGCCGCGCCCAGGTGGACGTCTACAAGCTGGCCGAGGAGGTCACGGCGGGCCTCACGGGCATGGAGGTCCCGCTGCGCGTCGCGGTCATGGGCTGCGTCGTGAACGGCCCGGGCGAGGCCCGCGAGGCCGACCTCGGCGTCGCCTCCGGCAACGGCAAGGGCCAGATCTTCGTGAAGGGCGAGGTCATCAAGACCGTCCCCGAGTCGAAGATCGTGGAGACCCTCATCGAAGAGGCCATGAAGATCGCCGAGCAGATGGAGAAGGACGGCATCGCCTCCGGCGAGCCCACCGTCGCCATCGGCGTCTGAGCACCGCGCCCGCCGGGCCCCCAGCCCGGCCCCCGCACGCACCGGCCCCGGCCCCGTTCCCGCAGCTCGCGGGCGGGGCCGGGGCCCTTTCGTGACCCGTGGGACCAGGCATCCTCCGGTGACGGCGGGTACAGTGCGGAGATCAGCAGACTTGTATGGTGAGGCCCCAGTGTTGACGCAGACCACCACCCGGGTCCTTGAGCCCAGTGATCTCGACGCCGCCCTCGAAGTCCTCGGACGCGAGCCGGTCGAGAACGCTTTCGTCACCTCCCGGGTCCAGGTCGCCGGACTCGACCCGTGGCGGCTGGGCGGCGAGATGTGGGGCTACTACGCCGACGGCCGGCTTCGCTCCCTCTGCTACGCGGGCGCCAACCTGGTCCCCGTCTGCGCCGAACCCGACGCCGTCCGCGCCTTCGCCGACCGGGCCCGCCGTACCGGCCGCCGCTGCTCCTCGATCGTCGGCCCCGCCGAGGCCACCCGGCTGCTGTGGCGGATCCTGGAGCCCAGCTGGGGACCCGCCCGCGACGTCCGCTCCCACCAGCCGCTCATGGTCACCGAGCAGCCGTCCGCCGACGTGCGCCCCGACCCGCTCGTGCGGCGGATCCGCAAGGACGAGATGGACCTGATCATGCCCGCCTGCGTGGCCATGTTCACCGAAGAGGTCGGCGTCTCGCCGATGGCGGGCGACGGCGGGCTGCTCTACCAGGCCCGCGTCGCCGAGCTGGTCGCCGGCGGCCGCTCCTTCGCCCGGATCGAGGACGGCAAGGTCGTCTTCAAGGCCGAGATCGGCGCCGCGACCTCCCGCGCCTGCCAGATTCAGGGCGTGTGGGTCGCCCCCGAGTTCCGCGGCCGCGGGCACTCCGAGACCGGCATGGCCGCCGTCGTCGACTTCGCGCTGCGCGACGTCGCCCCCGTCGTCAGCCTCTACGTGAACGACTTCAACACCGCCGCCCGCGCCGCCTACCGCCGCGTCGGCTTCCGCGAGGTGGGCGCGTTCATGAGCGTGCTGTTCTGAGTTCACGAGCGTGCTGTGCCCACAGGAACGCGCCGCTCGCGGCCGGTCGGCCCCTCGCCCCCGCGTGTCCGGTACCTGTGGGGGCGCGAGGACGTGAGCGGGGGGTGCCCAGTAAGGTCGCGGCATGCTGCCTACCCCCGAGGGCGACGGCCCCGACCGGCCCGCCGGACTCCGCATCGGCCCCCTCGACCTCGCGGACCGCGTGGACGAGGCCCTGCGCGTGCAGGCCGTGGCCTTCGGGCTCAGCGCGGAGGAGGTGGGCATCCGGCGCTACATCGTGCAGCGCCACATGGCCTGCCGCGGAGCCCGCGCCCTCGGCGCGTTCACCGAGGACGGGGCCCTCGCGGGCTTCGTGTACGGCATGCCCAACGACCGGGCGTACTGGTGGTCCTCGGTCGTCGAACCGTATCTGCGGGCCGAGGGGCAGAGCGGCTGGCTCGACGGCTCCTTCGTCATCACCGAGCTGCACGTCCACCCCGGGTTCCAGGGCCGCGGCGTCGGCCGCGCCCTCATCACCCGGCTCACCGACGCCGCCGCGGAACCCCGCTCCATCCTCTCCGCCATCGACACCGAGAGCCCGGCCCGCGGGCTCTACCGCGCCCTCGGCTACACGGACCTGGCCCGGCAGGTCCACTTCCCGAGCGCGAGCCTGCCGTACGCCGTGATGGGCGCGCCGCTGCCGCTGCGCCGCCCCTGAAACGGTTTCCGGGGGGCGCCGCGCCCCCGGTAGCCTCCCGGCATGTCATCGCAACACGTGCAGCGCATGTCCCGCCTCATGGCCAAGACCCTCCGCGAGGACCCGGCCGACGCCGAGACCCTGAGCCACCGGCTCCTCGTCCGCGCCGGATACGTCCGCCGCAGCTCCGCCGGCGTGTGGACCTGGCTGCCGCTCGGCAAGAAGGTCCTCGACAACGTCTCGCGCATCGTCCGCGAGGAGATGGACGCCATCGGTGCCCAGGAGGTGCTGCTCCCGGCGCTGCTGCCCAAGGAGCCGTACGAGGTCAGCGGGCGCTGGTCGGAGTACGGGGACCTGCTTTTCCGGCTCAAGGACCGCAAGGGCGCGGACTACCTGCTCGGCCCCACCCACGAGGAGATCTTCACCCTCGTGGTGAAGGACCAGTGCACGTCCTACAAGGACCTGCCCGTCATGCTCTACCAGATCCAGACCAAGTACCGCGACGAGGCCCGCCCCCGCTCCGGCGTGCTGCGCGGCCGGGAATTCCAGATGAAGGACTCGTACTCCTTCGACGTGAGCGACGAGGGGCTCGCCGAGTCCTACGCCCTCCACCGGGCCGCCTACCAGCGGATCTTCGAGCGCCTCGGCCTGGACCACCGCATCGTGTCCGCGGTCTCGGGCGCGATGGGCGGCTCGGCGTCGGAGGAGTTCCTCGCACCCGCCGCGGCGGGCGAGGACACCTTCGTGGACTGCCCGTCCTGCGACTACGCGGCGAACACCGAGGCCGTGACCTTCGCCCTGGTCCCGGTGGAGGCCGAGCACCCCGCGATCGAGGAGGTCGACACCCCCGACACCCCGACGATCGAGACCCTCGCCGCGCACCTCGGCGTGCCCGCGTCGGCCACGCTGAAGAACCTCCTGGTGAAGGTCGACGGCGAGATCACGGCCGTGGGCGTACCCGGCGACCGCGAGGTGGACCTCGGCAAGCTGGGCGAGCATCTGGCCCCGGCCGTGGTGGAGTTGGTGACCGCCGAGGACTTCGCCGACCGCCCCGACCTGGTACGCGGCTACGTCGGCCCGCAGGGCCTCGGCAAGGTCCGCTACCTCGCCGACCCCCGCGTCGCGCCCGGCACTTCGTGGGTGACCGGCGCCAACAAGGCCGACACGCACGCCCGGAACGTGGTCTGCGGACGGGACTTCGAGGTCGACCGGTACCTCGACGTGGTCGTCGTCGAGCCCGGCGACCCCTGCCCGCGCTGCGGCGCCGGGCTCCGGCTGGACCGGGCGATCGAGATCGGGCACATCTTCCAGCTGGGCCGCAAGTACGCCGACGCGTTCGGGCTGGACGTGCTCGGACGCGAGGGCAAGCCGGTGCGGGTCACGATGGGCTCGTACGGCATCGGCGTCTCGCGGGCGGTGGCCGCGCTGGCCGAACAGAGCGCCGACGAGAAGGGCCTGGCCTGGCCCGCGGCGGTGGCACCGGCCGACGTCCACGTGGTGGCGGCGGGCAAGGCCGTACAGCTCGCGCTGGCCGAGCGGGCGGCCGAAACCCTCGCGGGGTCCGGGCTGCGGGTCCTGCTGGACGACCGCGCGGGCCTCTCCCCGGGCGTGAAGCTCACGGACGCCGAGCTGATCGGCGTCCCGTGGATCCTGGTGGCGGGCCGCCGCTCCGCCGACGAGGTGGTCGAGCTCCAGCACCGCGCCACGGGCACCCGCGAGGAACTCCCCCTGGCCGAGGCCCTCGCCCGCCTGACGGCGTAGCTCAGTCCGCCTGCGGTCGGCCTTCCGGTCCGTCCTGCGCCCCGGGGCCGTCCCCGGTGACCCGGGGCAGGGGCGGGGGAGGGGGCGGCGGCGCGCCGGCCTCGGGCGGGGCCTGCGGGGCCTGCGGCGTCGTCTCCGCCCCGCCCGGCGGCGGGGCCGCGCGCTCCAGGAAGCGCAGCAGCTCCACCGGGAACGGCAGGACCAGGGTGGAGTTCTTCTCGGCGGCCACCGCCACCACCGTCTGCAACAGCCGCAGTTGCAACGCCGCCGGCTGCTCCGACATCACCGCCGCCGCCTCCGCCAGCTTCCTCGAAGCCTGCAGCTCCGCATCGGCGTTGATGACGCGTGCCCGCCGCTCGCGGTCCGCCTCCGCCTGCCGGGCCATCGACCGCTTCATCGTCTCCGGCAGCGAGACGTCCTTGATCTCGACCCGGTCGATCTGCACGCCCCACCCCACCGCCGGACTGTCGATCATCAGCTCCAGCCCCTGGTTCAGCTGCTCCCGGTTGGACAGCAGGTCGTCCAGGTCGGACTTGCCGATGATGGAACGCAGCGAGGTCTGCGCCATCTGGGAGACCGCGAAGCGGTAGTCCTCGACCTCGATGACCGCGTTCGCCGGGTCCACGACCTTGAAGTACACGACCGCGTCCACCCGCACCGTGACGTTGTCCCGGGTGATGCCCTCCTGGGCGGGCACGGGCAGCGTCACGATCTGCATGTTCACCTTGTGCAGGCGGTCGACGAACGGGAGGATCATGGTGAAGCCCGGCCCCCGGATCCCCTCCCGCAGACGGCCGAAGCGGAAGACCAGACCCCGCTCGTACTGCCGCACCACGCGCGCGGCCACGCCCGCGTACACCGCGATGCCCGCGGCAGCCCCGATTCCCGCTGCCACCAGTTCCTGGACCATGACGGCCTCCCGCGAGGCACCGGCCGGAATCCACAAGGCACCCCGTACCTACGGTATGCCCTACAACCAGGCCGCGAATTCCAGCAGCAGCTCGGCCTCCCGGCGCCGCCCCGCGGCCAGCGCCCGGTTGCCGGACTCCACCGCGCGGAACAGCGTCCAGCCGCGCAGCCGCTCCCGGTCCACCTCCAGGGAGTCGGCCAGCTTGTTCACGCGCCGCCGGGCTCCCGCCGCCCCCGCGGAGGAGGCGACCTGGTCCTCCAGCCGGTCCCGTACCAGTCGGGCCAGGTCGTAGGCGCGCTCGCCGACCATCGGATCGGGGCCCACGGTCAGCCAGGGCGCCCGCTCGCCCGCCAGCACCTTGCCCTGCCGGAAGTTCCCGTGCAGCAGCAGCTCCTCGCCGGGCAGCGCCGTCAGCTCCTCGCGGACCGCGAGCGCCGCCGAGGCCAGCGCCGCGACCTCCGGCGGGGCCTTGCGCAGGACCTCCGCCTCCCGGGCCGTGCGCTGCGTCACCGTCTCGAAGGGATGCCCGGCCGGCGGGGCCACCCACAGTCTGCGCAGCGTCCCGCACGCCTCCAGCAGGGCCTTCGCCTGCGGGAGCGAACGCAGCGACACCTCCGGGTGGAGCCGCTCCAGCAGCAGCGCCCCGTCCTCCCCGTGATGGCGGGTGTCGAGGACCCGTACCGACCCGAAACCGCCCCAGTGCGCCAGCGCCGCCAGCTCCCGGTCGGGGCGGGCCCGCGGGGGAGCCAGCTTCAGCGCGGCCGGGGTGCCGTCGGCGTAGTGGACGAGGAGGACCAGGCTGCTCCGGCCGCCCGGGGCCTGCACGCGCTGGGCCCGCACCCCACGCCGTGCCAGCGCCTCCTCGGCGAGCCGGGGCAACTGCCCCAGCCAGTCCGCGTTCTGCGCCGAATCCGGCGTCTCGCCGAGCGCCCGTACAAGCCGCTGCGGCGGTTCGAAAGCCATGCGTGCGTGATCCCTTTCAGCTGGTCCCGGCTCGTTCTCCACGTTCCGTGAGCCCAGGGAAGGCTACGCCGACCCCGCGCCAGCGCGCCGCGCGCAGGGCCGCGGCACTCAGCGCGTCGGCGGCCTCGCGCCGCAGCCGGCCGTCCGCGGCCCGCACGAGATCGGAGTACGCGCCCGCCACCCGGTCCTCGATCTCGGCTGCCAGCCGTTCGGCGTCGGCCGGGCCGCGTACCTCGAAGGGCAGCGCGTACGCCGCCTCGGCGGGCCGCGGCGAGCCGCCCAGCTCGCGTACGGTCCGGGCGAGCGCGTCCCTGCGGGCGAGGTGGCCGCCGTACGCCTCGCGGGCCTCGGCC
>NZ_LFML01000063.1 GCF_001044425.1 Streptomyces roseus | reverse complement strand
CAGGGGGGACCCTGTGGGAGAGTAGGACGCCGCCGAACAATCATTGTGGGAAAGCCCCGCACCTTCTGGTGCGGGGCTTTTCTGCGTTTAGGGGCATTTTTTGCGTAGGGTCGTGGGCATGGGATATGACCTCGTCATCTTCGACAACGACGGCGTGCTGGTGGACAGCGAGCCGCTCGCCAACGCGATCCTCGCCGGCTACCTCACCGAGCTGGGCCACCCCACCTCGTACGAGGAATCGATCCGCGACTACATGGGTGCGGCCGTGCACCGCGTGCACGACCTCGTGTACGAGAGGACCGGGGAGCGGTTGCCCGCCGATTTCGACGCGACCCTGCACGCGCGGACCTTCGCCGCGTTCGAGCGGGAGCTGGCGCCGGTCACCGGGGCCGTGGACGTGCTCGGGGCGCTGACCGCCCACGGGGTCCCGTACTGCCTCGCCTCCTCCGGAAGTCACGAGCGGATCCGGGTCGGGCACCGGGCGGCCGGGCTCGACGGGTGGTTCGAGGAGGAGTGGATCTTCAGCTCGCAGGACGTGGGGAAGGGCAAGCCGGCCCCCGATCTGTTCCTGCACGCCGCCCGGTCCATGGGGGTGGAGCCCGC
The DNA here is from genome assembly GCF_001044425.1 of Streptomyces roseus. Classification (GTDB taxonomy): domain Bacteria; phylum Actinomycetota; class Actinomycetes; order Streptomycetales; family Streptomycetaceae; genus Streptomyces; species Streptomyces roseus. The sequence continues at coordinate 73,222 of NZ_LFML01000063.1, read as the reverse complement.
GCGGTGCGTGGTGGTCGAGGACAGCCCGCTCGGGGTCCGGGCCGCGGTCGCGGCCGGGATGGACGTGTACGGGTTCACCGCCATGACCCCCGCCGAGCGCCTCGCCGGGGCCACGGGGCTCTTCGGGGAGATGAAGGAGCTGACGGGGCTTCTGGAACTGCCCGTGTGATCTCTCTACCCACGGGTAGCCCGCGCGCCTACGCTGTGCCGCCATGACAGAAGACGTTCGGCTGCGCCGGGGGCGGGGCTCCCTGGGGTTCAGCTTCTTCGTGCAGGGCGTGACCTTCGCCCTCCTCGTGACGCGGATCCCCGCCATCCAGGACCGGTACGGGATATCCGACGGGCTGCTGCCCGCCTTCCTCGCGGCCGTGCCGATCCTCGCCGGCGTCTCCAGCGTGGCCACCGAACACCTCGTGAAGCGGGTCGGGGCGGCCACCGTACTGCGGTGGGCGCAGCCGCTCGTCCTGCTCGCCCTGCTGGGGGTCGGGGCCGGTTCGCAGATGTGGCACGCGGCGGTCGCGCTGGGGGCGTTCGGGCTCTCCGTCGGCGCGCTCGACGCCTCGATGAACATGCTCGGGGTGAGCCTCCAGCGGGCGTACGGGCGCAGCATCATGCTCGGCTTCCACGCCGCGTACAGCCTGGGCGGGATCCTCGGGGCCTCCGCGGCCTGGGCCGGAGCGCACTGGCACTTGTCGCTGTTCACCTCGTACCTGCCGGCGGTGGTGGTCCTGCTGCCCCTCGCGTTCCACGGCAGCCGCTTCTACGTCGACCAGAAGGGCCAGGGCGCCGAACTCCCCGAGAAGGGGCTCGGGACCGGCGGGTTCCGGCTGTTGCTGCCGCTGTGCCTGGTGATGGCCTGCGCGTACATCGGGGATTCGACGGTCTCCAACTGGAGCGCCAAGTACCTCCAGGACGTGCTGGGGAGCTCGGAGCAGCTGGCGACGGTCCCGTACAACGTCTACATGGTGACCACGCTGATCGGACGGGCCGTCGGGGACCTGGGCGTGCGGCGCTTCGGCGCGGTGGCCGTCGTGCGGATCGGGACGGTGGTCGCGGCCGGCGGGTTCGCGGTGGTGGCGGCCGCGCCCGGGGCGTGGACGGGGATGCTCGGGTTCACGCTGCTGGGGATCGGGCTGTGCGTGATCGTGCCGCAGACGTTCGCCGCGGCCGGCCGTCTCTTCCCCGGGGCTTCCGACACGGCCATCGCGCGGCTGAACATCTTCAACTACGTCGGCTTCCTCATCGGGTCGCCGCTCGTCGGCGGGATCGGGGACGCCTGGAGCTACCGGGGCGCGATGCTCGTGCCGATGGCGCTGGTCCTCGTGACACTCTTCCACGCCCGCTCGTTCGGCGCACAGGGCGCCCGATACGGTGTCGGGCATGAGCGGCGAGCCGGTGACCGGGCTGTTGATGTGGGACGAGGCGGTAACGGGGTATGACTTCGGACCGAGCCATCCGATGGATCCGGTGCGCCTGGCGCTGACCATGGGCCTGGTGCGCGCCTTCGGGCTCGACCGGGAGATGGAGGTACGGGCGGCCCGCGCGGCCGGTGACTCCACCCTGCGGCTGGTCCACCGGGAGGACTACGTGGCCGCGGTGCGCGAGGTGTCGGCGGATCCGGGGGTGGCCGACGGGTCGTACGGGCTGGGGACGGTGGACGATCCGGCCTTCCACGGGATGCACGAGGCCTCGGCGCTGATCGCCGGGCAGTCGGTGGCGGCGGCGGAGGCGGTCTGGCGCGGGGAGGCCGGGCACGCGGTGAACTTCGCGGGCGGGCTGCACCACGCCATGCCGGGCGGGGCGGCCGGGTTCTGCGTCTACAACGACGCGGCGCTGGCGATCGCCCGGCTGCTGGAGCTGGGGGCCGAGCGGGTCGCGTACGTGGATGTGGACGTGCACCACGGGGACGGGGTCCAGACGGTGTTCTGGGACGATCCGCGGGTGCTGACGATCTCGCTGCACGAGCATCCGCGCACGCTGTTCCCGCAGACCGGCTGGCCGGAGGAGACGGGCGGGCCGGCCGCGGAGGGTTCGGCGGTCAACGTGGCGCTGCCGGCCGGGACCGGGGACGAGGGGTGGCTGCGGGCCTTCCACGCGACGGTGCCCGAGCTGTTGGAGGAGTTCCGGCCCCAGGTACTGGTGACCCAGCACGGGGCGGACACGCACTTCGAGGACCCCCTCGCGCACCTGGCGGTGTCGCTGGACGCGCAGCGGGCGGTGCAGGAGGCCTGTCACCGGCTCGCGCACGAGTACGCGGGCGGCAGGTGGGTGGCGTTGGGCGGCGGCGGTTACGCGGTCGTGGACGTCGTACCGCGGTCGTGGACGCATCTGGTGGGGATCGCGGCGCACCGTCCGGTGGATCCGCTGGCCGCCGTGCCGGAGGCGTGGCGGGACGAGGTGTACGCGCGGACGCGGCAGCCGGCTCCGGCGCGGATGACGGACGGGCGGACGCCGCAGTGGCAGGACTGGGAGGCGGGCTACGATCCCGCCGACCGGATCGATCAGGCCGTTCTGGCCACGCGGCGGGCGGTGTTCCCGTTGCGTGGCCTGCTCACCTGAGGCCTGGGCGGGGCGTGGCATCGTTACGCCAACGGTGGGGCCGTTCACCGGAATTGATGTCCCGTCCCGTGGTGTGCGGCAGCATCGGAGGGTGTTGAGCACCGCCGCGCTGCGTGCGCATCTGCTGGCCGCCCGGTTGGCCGGGCCCGTCGCCACGTCGCGGGAGGAGAGCCTGCGCAGCTACCGGCTGTTCGCGGCGCGGGACCCGCGGGTGTTGCTGGGGCTGGATCCGGAGTGGGGCTGGGGCGAGGGTGACCTGCTGAGGCTGATGGCGGTCAAGTGCGGGGTCTCGGCGGATCCCGCGCACGTCAGCGGGCCGGATGCGATCGATCCGGAGCTGACGCTGGCGGGGCTGGAGGCGTTCGCGGAGCGGCTGCGGGAGGCGGCCGGGGCGCGGTCGCCCGTGCTGTTCGGGACGGGTCATCCGCACCGTCTCCTGGGGTTCTACGCCAGTTTGGCCCGTGCGCTGTCGGCGGTGGGATGTGTTGTGCTCACCCCGGCGCAGGGGGTGGGTGTCGACACGGCGACCCGGTTCGGCGTACGCAGGCACAGCATCGATTACGTACGGGGAGTCGCGTTGGTGCGGGAGCCCGGCGCGCGGCCGGCGGGGAGTGCCACCGGCGTGCACACCCATTCGCCCCTGCCGGTTCGGATCGCGCTGGGGGCCCTCGCGGAGGCCGGCGGGCCGTTGCCGGAATTGGTGGTGGGGGACCACGGGTGGGTCTGCGGCGCAGGTCAGCTCGGTGTGGAGGCGATCGGGCTGGCGGATACGGACGACCCGGCGCTGTTCGTCGGCGAGGCCGAGGGGCGGGTGGCGGTGGCCGTTCCGCTTGATGACGCGGTGCGCGCGGACTACTACAGACCACTGATTCGCTATGTACTCGATCGGGCGAGCCTGCCGGGTGCGCAGGAGTGGCCGTAGCTCCTCTTCCCCACTCGTATCACACGCCCCTACTCTGGGGAGTGAGCGTGCGACGACGAGGAGTAACCGGAGGGGAAGCCGGTGCCCGTCATGCGCGGAAGGTCAAGGTGTGTCATGGCTGCTGGCGAGAGGCCTCTCAGTGAGGTCGTGTTCCTGACCGTGGCAGAGGTTGCCTCGGTGATGCGAGTGTCGAAGATGACTGTGTACCGCTTGGTGCATAACGGTCATCTGCCCGCGATCCGGGTGGGCCGGTCCTTCCGGGTCCCCGAAAACGCGGTTCACGAGTACCTCCGAGAGTCCTATGTGGGGGTGGAGTCGGCCTGAGATTGACCTGCGGTGTCCCTCGGATTACGGGCTCGGAGCTCGGGCGGGTAGGCTAGGCCGACGTAGGTCGTGTGGGCCCAGACGCCCCGCACCGATCCCCGCTAGCGCGGGGATGTTCCGAGAAGTGAGCGAGGGTAGTCGTGGGCTCTGTTATCAAGAAGCGGCGCAAGCGGATGGCTAAGAAGAAGCACCGCAAGCTGCTCAAGCGCACCCGCGTCCAGCGCCGTAACAAGAAGTAAACGGCAGCTGTACGTGTTCTCCGCAGCCCCTCCACCAGACTTTGGTGGAGGGGCTGCGGTGTAGCCGGGGACGACGAGGAAGGCGCGGAGCTCGTGGGGAAGGTCGTGCTCGTTACCGGGGCTGCCCGGCAGCTGGGGGGCCGCTTCGTGCGGCGGGTCCAGCGTGATCCCGAGGTCGATCGGGTCATCGCGGTCGACGCGGTGGCGCCGCCGCACCGGCTGGGGTCGGCGGAGTTCATCCGTACGGACATCAGGCAGTCGTCCATCGCCCGGGTGCTCGCCGAGCACGCCGTGGACACGGTGGTCCATCTCGCCGTGACCGGCGGCGGCGCGGGCGCGGGCGGCGCGGGCAGTGCCGTCAAGGAAACGAACGTCATCGGCACGATGCAGCTGCTCGGAGCCTGCCAGAAGTCGCCGACGGTACGGCGGCTCGTCGTGAAGTCCAGTACCAGCGTGTACGGGGGAGCCTCGCGGGATCCGGCCGTTTTCACGGAGACCACCCAGCCCAAGTCCCTGCCGGCGGGGGGCTTCGCCAAGGACGCCGTCGAGGTCGAGTCGTACGTACGGGGCTTCGCGCGCAGGCGGCCGGACGTGGCGGTGTGCGTGCTGCGCTTCGCGAACATCCTGGGGCCGTACGCGGACTCCGCGCTCGCCGAGTACTTCTCGATGCCGGTGATGCCGACGGTGCTGGGTTACGACCCGCGGCTGCAGTTCGTGCACGAGGACGACGTCCTGGACGTGCTGCGGCTGGCGGCGGGGGAGCCCCGGCGCGGGACGCTGAACAGCGGCACGTTCAACATCGCCGGCGACGGGGTGCTGCTGCTGTCGCAGTGCGCGCGCCGGCTGGGGCGGCCGACGGTCCCGCTGCTGCTGCCCGCGGTGACCTGGGTGGGATCGGCGCTGCGGGCCGTGGGCGTCACCGATTTCTCGCCGGAGCAGATCAGACTTCTGACGCACGGGCGGGTCGTGGAGACGTCCCAGATGCGGGAGGTGCTGGGATTCAAGCCCATGTACACGACCGCCGAGACGTTCAGCGATTTCGCGCGCAGCCGTGGGAAGGGGCTGCTGCCGCCGGAGCGGGCGGGGCAGGCCGTGGACCGGGTCGCCGCCGCCCTGAAGGTGGACAGCTTGAACGTCGGGGTTGCCGGAGCCGAAGAGGGAGCGCAGCGATAGTGGCGGACGCCAAGGTCATTCCGTTCGACGAGGAGCGGCCGCGCCGGCGGGTCGCCGGGACCCGGAGGGTACGGGCGGTGCCCGCTCCCGCCGGGGAGGCGGCGGCGGAGCCGGCCGTGGCGGAGCCGGCCGGCGCGGAGTCCGGCGGGGCCGCCTGGGACCGGCGGATCGCCGGCGGGTTGGCGTTCCTGCGGCGCCGGGTCACCGGGGACTACGAGGTCGACGAGTTCGGCTACGACAAGGAGCTGACGGACCAGGTCCTGATGTCCATGATGCGGCCGCTGTTCGACAAGTACTTCCGGGTCGAGGTCAAGGGCATCGAGAACATCCCGGCCGAGGGCGGCGCGCTGATCGTGGCGAACCACTCCGGGACGCTGCCGCTGGACGGGCTGATGATGCAGGTGGCGGTCCACGACCACCACCCGGCGCAGCGGCACCTGCGGCTGCTGGCGGCGGACCTGGTGTTCATGCTGCCGGTGGTGAACGAGCTGGCGCGCAAGGCCGGGCACACGCTGGCCTGTTCGGAGGACGCGCAGCGGCTGCTGGAGGCCGGGGAACTGGTCGGGGTGATGCCGGAGGGCTTCAAGGGGATAGGGAAGCCGTTCGGAGACCGGTACAAGCTCCAGCGGTTCGGCCGCGGCGGGTTCGTGTCGACGGCGCTGCGGGCGGGGACGCCGATCGTGCCCTGCTCGATCGTGGGGGCCGAGGAGATCTACCCGATGGTCGGCAACGCGAAGACGGTGGCCAGGCTGCTGGGGATCCCGTACTTCCCGATCACGCCGACGTTCCCGTGGCTGGGGCCGTTGGGGGCGGTGCCGCTGCCGACGAAGTGGACGATCCAGTTCGGCGAGCCGATCGCGACTGACGGGTACCCGCCGGAGGCTGCGGAGGACCCGATGCTGATGTTCAACCTCACGGACGAGGTCCGCGAGCAGATCCAGCACACCCTCTACAAGCTGCTGGTGCAGCGGCGGTCCGTGTTCTTCTGATCCCGGACGTACGGCGCAGGCCCTCAACCCCCGGTCGGGGCTGAGGGCCTGCGCCGTGCCGTGTTACTCCGTGTCCTCCGCCTGGATGCCCAGGCCCGGGAGCAGGCCCGGGAGGAGGGGCGGCAGGGTGATCTCCGGTGCCACGCGCTCCGGGGAGGACGAGGGCGCCGGGGCGCTCTGGCCCGTGGGCGGGTGGAGGAGGTCCCCCGTGCCGCCCAGGAGCCCGCCGGGGGCGGGTGAGGGCTTGCCGCCGGTGGGTGCGGGCGGGGTCGGGCTGGCCGAGGGCGCGCCCGCCGCCGGTGCGCTCGGGTGCTGCCCGGCCGGTGTGCTCGGCTTGGGCGGGGCGCTGGATCCGCGGGCCTGCTCGGGGGGCTTGGGGAGCAGGTTCTGGAGGGGCGCCACGTCATCGTCTATGGCCTGGAAGACCGACTCGACTTCCCCGCCCACGTCGGTGAGCTGCGCCGGGAGCTTCTCCCGGAGGCGGCCCCACGCGTCGCGGTGGGAGCGGGAGAAGGACGACAGGGTCTGGATCGGGCCGAGTGAGCCGTCCCGTTCGTAGGCCGCCTGGAGCAGTCGGTGGCCTTCTGCCGCGTCGTGCTTCATGCCGTCGAGGGCCCGGCGGATCGCGCCGAGCGACTCGTGGTCCAGGGTGCCCGCCCGGCCGCGCTCCATCAGCCTGCGGGCCTCCGACAGGCGGTTGGACGCCTGGTCGAGGTAGAGCTCGCCCCGGTCCGCGTCCTCGTCGGCCATGCCCAGCTTCAGGTCCTCCATGCCCCGCTTGACGGGGTAGAGGGAGTCACCGGGCAGGGCGTCCGTGCTGGCAGCGGCCACGCCGCTGAAGGCCCCCGCGGCCACACCTACGGTGAGGCCGCCCGCTGCGATGCCCTTGGACCAGCGGGAGCGGGGCCGCAATTTCCGGAGCGATGTCGCCCGGTGGGCGCCGCGGCCGGTCCGCTGCTCGGGCACCTGAGGGTCCGAGGCGGCACCGCCCCCGGCCCTCTCTTCCATCACCATGGCCTCCATGGCGGCCACGAGCTGTGCTCGTTGCACCACTTTGACCTCGGGGTCCAGCACCGGGCGCGGCATACGTTCGCCGAGCGCGCTCGCCAGGGCCAACAACCGGTCGTGGTCGGCAGGTTCGGCAGGTGCCTCGGACTGCTCGGCCGCCGGGTCCGGTTCCGAAAGGTCGGATGGGGTCCGATCCTCCAGGGCCTGGGCGAAGGCGTTCGCCCGCCGGTGCGGAGTCACGTTCGCGATCACTGGCGGCACCTCCTCTCGTCATGACGATCGACTCCCCAAGGTGTCCGGAAGGTTGCCTTCCTTGAGCACATCCACACTTTCGAGTGAGCGGCTTCGGGCAGGGCGTGTCCACAGGGAGCCTGCATTCCGCACAACGAGCGGCGCGGCACTTGGGTTACGGACGAAGGATGATCGGACCACAGCGTCATCGAGGGGTCACCGGTTGTGTGGATTGCCAGGAGGGTCGGAAGGTGTGGGGGGCGTGGCGGGCGTGGGGGATCCGGGTGGCGCGCGGGGGTGGCGGTGCGCGGTGCGGAGGTCAGCGGGCGTCGTCCGGCAGCAGGCGGGCCAGGGTGCGGACCGCCCGGTACTGGAGGGTCTTGATGGCGCCCTCGTTCTTCCCCATCACCCGTGCGGTCTCGGCGACCGACAGGCCTTGGAGGAACCGGAGGGTCACGCATTCCTGCTGCTGGGGATTGAGCTTGCGGACGGCTTCCAGCAGGGCCGCGTTGGAGAGGGACTCCAGGACGGAGTCCTCGGGGGATCGTTCCACCTCGTTCGCGTCCAGCATCTCGCCCGTGGTCACTTCCAGGCGGAAGCGACTGGATTTGAAGTGGTCCGCGACCAGGTTGCGGGCGATCGTCACGAGCCAGGCGCCGAAGTCGCGGCCCTGCCAGGTGAACGTGGAGATGCGGCGCAGCGCGCGCAGGAAGGTCTCACTGGTGAGGTCCTCCGCGGTCGCCTTGCCGCCGACGCGGTAGTAGATGTAGCGGTACACCGTGTCGCTGTACTGGTCGTACAGCCGGCCGAAGGCCTCGGCCTCGCCGGCCTGGGCGCGTTCGACCAGGTCCATCATGCGGGCCTGGTCGCTGTCCGCGGTGGGTCGGCGGGCGGCGGGCGCGCTCGTTCCGGTTGCGGTGGTGCCGGCACCTCCTCCCGCGCGACCGCGTCTGCCCACCGTCGCGCCGCCGTCGGTCAGGGCGTAGCAAGGTCCGGCCGGGCCGAGGCCGGCAGGGACCGCGGCGGCGAGGGCGGGGACGGCGTACGCGGTGGGGACGAAGCCGCGCAGGTGGTCGAGGACCGTTGCGCGCAGCGTAGCCAGGCCCGAGGCGTCAACCCCGACAGGTGGGTACACGGGACTCCCAGAGGCAGAGCTTCCATCACGTGCAGTGCGGGACCGTTCACCCGTCGTGGCGACAGATGAGCGGTGGCATGCGTTTGAGGAGAATAACGCTTCGTACAGGCAGCGCTACACCCAGTTGCTCAAATCACCGATTCCGACACTTCTGTTGCGTGTCGAAGGCATATTCGGTCGCAATTGGTGATCGGTTCTTGATCGGTTGGGTGCGCGGAATGGGCGCTTCCACGGTGGCTCGCGACCGAGTCGGGCAGGTGCGCGTGGTGCTCCCGGCGCGGGGGTAGAGGTCGGGGAATGCCCGCCGCGCGAGGGTCCGCCCGTACGCGAGAAGCCGCCCGGCGGGCGGCCGGACGGCTTCGGGGCAGGCGGTGGCCGGTGGCGGCCCCGCGGCGGCGGGCCGCGGGTTACCTGCGGCGGCGGTGCAGGGCGATGGCGGCGGCCGCGCCGCCCGCGATCGCGCCGACCCCGGCGGCCGCCGGGACGCCGACCTTCACGGCCTTGCGGCCGGTCCGATAGTCGCGCAGCCGCCAGTCGTGCGCACGGGCATGCTTGCGCAGTTTTGTGTCGGGATTGATCGCGTACGGATGTCCGACCAGCGACAGCATCGGAATGTCGTTGTGCGAATCGGAGTACGCGGCGCAGCGTTCGAGGTCGAGCCCCTCGGCGGCGGCCAGGGCGCGGACCGCCTCGGCCTTCGCGGGGCCGTGCAGCGGCTCGCCGACGAGGCGGCCGGTGTAGATGCCGTCCACCGACTCGGCGACCGTGCCGAGCGCCCCGGTCAGGCCCAGCCGGCGGGCGATGATCGTGGCGGTCTCCACGGGCGCGGCCGTGACGAGCCAGACCTTCTGGCCGGCGTCGAGGTGGGCCTGGGCCAGGGCGCGGGTACCCGGCCAGATCCGCTCGGCCATGTACTCGTCGTAGATCTCCTCGCCGATGGACATGAGCTCGCAGACCTTGTGGCCCTTGACGATGGAGAGGGCGCTGTCGCGGGCGTCCTGCATGTGGTCGGGGTCCTCGACCCCGGCGAGCCGGAACCAGGCCTGCTGCCAGGCGAAGCGGGCGAGTTCGCGGCGGTCGAAGAACTGCCGCTTGTAGAGGCCGCGGCCGAAGTGGAAGATCGCGGCGCCCTGCATGACGGTGTTGTCGAGGTCGAAGAAGGCGGCGGCGAGGTCGTCGCCGGCGACGGGGAACGCGGGCTCGGCCGGTTCCGCTTCCTCGCCGGCCTCCGCGGCCGGCGCCTCCCCGGCAGCCCCTTCGGAGCCGGCCGGCGGCCTCGCGTCCGCGTCGGCGCCGTCGAGGCCGTCGAGGCCCTGCGCGGTCTTGCGGGCGGCCTCGGCCGAGGCCTCGCCTGCCAGCACGCTCCGCGCGGTTGCGGAGCGCCTACGGGGGGTGAGCCATCCCAGAGCGGCCATGACGCGAGCATAGCCATTGTGTTCGGGAGTTCCCGAACCCGCCGGGTGCCGGGGGCGTGAACTCTTCGGTGCCCCGGTGTTACGCGGCGGCGCGGGAGAATGGGGGGCATGAGCCCTTTGCTGCGCCGTAAGGAAAAGAAGCGTCCCGGGGAGCGGGTGGTCACGCTCGTCGGGAAGCCGGGGTGCCATCTGTGCGACGACGCCCAGGACGTGATCGAGAAGGTCTGCGCGGAAGTCGGAGCGCAGTGGGAGAAGAAGGACATCTCGCAGGACGAGGAGCTCTACCGGCTGTACTGGGAGCAGATCCCGGTGGTGCTCGTGGACGGCGAGCAGCACACCTTCTGGAGGGTGAACCCGGACCGACTGCGCCGCGCATTGGAGGGCTGAGCCTGCGGCCGGTTACCATCATGGGCGATTTGTGGGGTCTCGGGGGCGTATCGATGAGGAGTGTGTACCGTTTTGCCCCCCTCGGGATTTGAACGGGTTCGGCGTGTTGCGGGTTCCCGCCCCGCGGGCCCGAGTCGCGTGACCCCGGTCACTTTGCGCGGACAAAGCGGACACAATCTTTGTGCACGCGTTCACAAAGACATAGCCTGCATCCGACGGGGCGGTCTTGGGACAAGTGACCGCCTGCAGCCCCGCTCATCCCGCAGGAGCATCGTGGCAACTGGCCGAACTCACCGACCGGCGACCCGCAGCCGAGGTATTCCCGAGGCCACTGTCGCCCGGCTTCCGCTGTACTTGCGCGCACTCACCGCGCTCTCCGAGCGATCGGTGCCCACGGTGTCCTCCGAGGAGCTCGCGGCGGCGGCCGGAGTCAACTCCGCCAAGCTCCGCAAGGACTTCTCCTACCTGGGCTCGTACGGTACCCGCGGCGTCGGCTACGACGTCGAGTACCTCGTCTACCAGATCTCCCGCGAACTGGGCCTGACCCAGGACTGGCCCGTCGTCATCGTCGGCATCGGCAATCTCGGCGCCGCCCTGGCCAACTACGGCGGCTTCTCCGCGCGCGGGTTCCGCGTCGCGGCGCTCATCGACGCCGACCCCGCGATGGCGGGCAGGCCCGTCGCCGGCATGCCCGTGCAGCACACCGATGATCTGGAGAAGATCATCTCCGAGAACGGCGTCTCGATCGGTGTGATCGCGACCCCCGCGGGCGCGGCCCAGCAGGTGAGCGAGCGGCTGATCGCCGCCGGTGTCACCTCCATCCTGAACTTCGCGCCGACCGTGCTGTCGGTCCCGGACGGCGTGGACGTGCGCAAGGTCGACCTGTCGATCGAGCTGCAGATCCTGGCCTTCCACGAGCAGCGCAAGGCGGGCGAGGAAGCGGCCGCGGCCGGCTCCGCCCCTGCGCCCTCCGCCCCCTCCGGCGACGGCGGAGTCGCCGACGCCCCCGGCGGCGCCGGTGCGGCCCCCGTCGCGGCCGTGGAGCCGCCCGCCGGGCGGGCCGCCGCCGCGCTGCGCAAGAACGGCCCCGAGGGCGAGGTCCCGGCGGTGATGCCGGCATGAGTCTGCTCGTCGTGGGACTGAGCCACCGCAGCGCGCCGGTGAGCGTGCTGGAGCGGGCCTCGCTGTCCGCCGATGCCAAGGTCAAGCTGCTGCACGACACGCTCGCCGCGGAGCCGGCGACGGAGGCGGCGGTCCTCGCCACCTGCAACCGGATCGAGCTGTACGCGGACGTGGACAAGTTCCACGCCGGCGTCGCCGAGCTGTCGACCCTGCTCGCGCAGCACAGCGGCGTGGCGCTGGAGGAGCTCACCCCGTACCTGTACGTGCACTACGAGGACCGGGCGGTGCACCACCTGTTCTCGGTGGCGTGCGGGCTGGACTCGATGGTGGTCGGCGAGGGCCAGATCCTCGGGCAGATCAAGGACGCGCTGGCGCTGGGGCAGGAGCTGCACACCGCCGGCCGCCTGATCAACGACCTCTTCCAGCAGGCGCTGCGCGTCGGCAAGCGGGCGCACTCCGAGACCGGCATCGACCGGGCCGGGCAGTCGCTGGTGACGTTCGGGCTGGAGCAGCTGGCCGTGCACCTGCCGGTGGACGCCTGGGCCAAGGGCAAGCGGGCGCTGGTCATCGGCGCCGGGTCGATGTCCTCGCTGGCCGCGGCGACGCTGGCGCGGGTCGGTGTGGCCGAGGTCGTGGTGGCGAACCGGACCGCCGACCGGGCGGAGCGCTTGGCCGAGATTCTGGTTGCCTCGGGCACCGGGGTGCGGGCGCGTTCCGTCGCGATGTCGGCCCTCGCCGATGAACTGACACGTGTTGACGTGGTCATCTCCTGTACCGGCGCCACCGGTCTGGTGCTGACCGCCGAGGACGTGGCCGCGGCGGTCGGCCCCGCCGGGCTCCTCCCCTCCCCGTCCCTTCCCGGTTCCCGCAGCTCCGCCCAGGCCCCCGCGCCGCAGGCGCCGGCGGGGCTGGAAACCGTCGACGCCGGCGTCCTCGCGCGGCTCGTGGCCGCCGCGTCGGCCGGTGTCCGGCTCGCCGACGGCGGGGTGGCGCGGACCATCGCCCCCCAGAGCGGCGAGCGCGACGGGTGCCCCGTCGAGGTGCTCGCCGGGGACGGGCGGGCCGCGCTCACCGGGGTCGACGCCAACTCCCTCGAACTGCACGGCACATGGGCCGACCAGGGCGAGGCCGCCGCGCACCGGCAGCCCCGCAGGGGCGCCCGCAGTCACGTCGACGCGGCGCCCGTACGGCTGGCCCTGCTGGACCTGGCCATGCCGCGCGACATCGACGCCGCCGTGCACCGGATCCCGGGCGTGCGGCTCGTCGACATCGAGTCGCTCGCGGAGGCCTCGGCCGACGCGCCGATGGCGGCCGACGTGGACGCCGTACGGGGGATAGTCGCCGACGAGGTGGCCGCCTTCGGCGCCGCGCAGCGGGCCGCGCACATCACGCCGACCGTCGTCGCCCTGCGGGCGATGGCCGCCGAGGTCGTGGCCATGGAAGTGGCGCGCCTCGACGGACGGCTTCCGGACTTGGACGAACGGCAGCGGGCCGAGGTCACCCAGACCGTGCGCCGCGTCGTCGACAAGCTCCTCCACGCGCCGACGGTGCGCGTCAAGCAGCTCGCCAGCGAACCCGGGGGCGCCGGGTACGCCGAGGCACTGCGCGAACTCTTCGATCTCGACCCGCAGACGGTGGCCTCCGTCAGCCGGGCGGACGCGGCAGACAAGAACGACGACTCAGGACGGGCATCATGAATCCACGTCTCGACCAGCCCCTGCGGCTGGGCACGCGGCGCAGCAAGCTGGCCATGTCCCAGTCCGGCCATGTCGCCGACGCGGTCAGGGCGATCACCGGCCGGCCCGTCGAGCTCGTGGAGATCACGACGTACGGTGACGTGTCCCGTGAGCACCTCGCGCAGATCGGCGGCACCGGTGTGTTCGTCACGGCGCTGCGCGACGCGCTGCTGCGCGGTGAGGTCGACTTCGCCGTCCACTCGCTGAAGGACCTGCCGACGGCGCAGCCCGAGGAGCTCGTGGTCGCGGCGATGCCGCTGCGCGAGGACCCGCGCGACGCGCTCGTCGCCCGTGACGGCCTGACCTTCGAGCAGCTGCCCGACGGTGCCCGCATCGGTACCGGTTCGCCGCGCCGCACCGCGCAGCTGAACCACTGCGCGCGCGCCCTCGGCAAGCGCATCGAGACGGTCGCCATCCGCGGCAACGTCGACACCCGGATCGGGTTCGTGCGCGACGGGAAGCTGGACGCCGTCGTCCTGGCCGCCGCCGGGCTGAACCGGATCGGCCGCGGTGACGAGGCGACCGACCTGCTGTCCGTGGACTGCGTGCTGCCGGCTCCGGGCCAGGGCGCCCTGGCCGTGGAGTGCCTCGCGTCCGACGCGGAGCTCATCGCTTCGCTCGCCGAGCTCGACGACCCGCACACCCGGGCCGCCGTGACCGCCGAGCGTTCCCTGCTCGCCGCCCTGGAGGCCGGTTGCAGCGCCCCCGTGGGCGCGCTCGCCGATCTTCTGGCCGACGGCCAGGTTGTCAATGAAATGCGCCTGCGCGGCGTCGTCGGAACCCTCGACGGCTCGACGCTCGTGCAGCTGTCCACCACCGGTCCCGTGCCCCAGTCGTACGACGAGGCCATGGCGCTCGGCCGCGAACTCGCGGACGAGATGCTGGCCAAGGGCGCGGCCGGTCTGATGGGGGAGCGATCGCTTTGAACCCCTCACGTCCGACCACCTCCGCTTTTCCGGTCGTCGCCACCCACGGGCACGTCACCTTCCTCGGTGCCGGCCCCGGTGACCCGGGTCTGCTGACGCTCCGCGCCGTCGAGGCGCTCGCGGCCGCGGACGTACTGATCGCGGAGCCCGAGGTGCTCGAGGTCGTACGCGCGCATGCGCGTGCGGGAGTGGACACGCCGCAGCTGACGATTGCTGACGAAGTGTCAGCAGCCGCCGGTGTCCCGGTGATCCGAGATGCCGCCAATCTTGTCATGGAGGCCGCGCGCTCCGGCAGGCGGGTCGTGCGTGCCGTCACCGGCGACCCCGGGCTCGACGGCAACGCGGCCGAGGAGATGCTCGCCTGCGCGACCGAGGGGATCCCCTTCGAGGTGGTGCCCGGTGTCGCGACCGCCGTGGGCGTGCCCGCGTACGCGGGTGTGCCGCTGAGCGGCAAGCAGGGCGCGGACGTGCGGTTCGTGGACGCGCGCAACGCCTCCGCGCGCTGCTGGAGCGAGGTCGGCGCCAGCGACGGCACCCTCGTCGTCTCGGCGACGCTGGAGACCGTCGCGAGCGCTGCCGCCGAGCTGGTGTCCGCGGGGCGGGGGCCCGAGACCCCGCTGACGGTGACCGTCGCCGGTACGACGACCCGCCAGCGGACCTGGAACGCCACGCTGGGGACGATCGCCCAGGTGTTCAAGCAGGGCAAGGTGCTCCCGTCGCCCGAGGGCGCCCGGCCGGTCATAGCCGTGGTCGGTGAGCGGGGCGCCGCCGCGCGGCGCGAGGAGCTGGCCTGGTTCGAGTCGAAGCCGCTGTTCGGCTGGCGGGTCCTCGTACCGCGCACGAAGGAGCAGGCCGCCTCGCTCTCCGACCAGCTGCGTTCGTACGGTGCGGTGCCGCACGAGGTGCCGACCATCGCGGTGGAGCCGCCGCGCACCCCGCAGCAGATGGAGCGGGCCGTGAAGGGGCTCGTCACCGGACGCTACGAGTGGATCGCCTTCACCAGCGTCAACGCGGTGAAGGCCGTGCGCGAGAAGTTCGAGGAGTACGGGCTCGACGCCCGGGCCTTCGCGGGCATCAAGGTCGCCGCCGTGGGCGAGCAGACCGCCGCCGCGCTGGTCGAGTTCGGCGTCAAGCCGGACCTGGTGCCGAGCGGGGAGCAGTCCGCGGCCGGGCTGCTGGAGGACTGGCCGCCGTACGACCCGGTCTTCGACCCGATCGACCGGGTGTTCCTGCCGCGGGCCGACATCGCGACCGAGACCCTGGTCGCCGGGCTGATAGAGCTGGGCTGGGAGGTCGACGACGTGACGGCCTACCGGACCGTGCGCGCGTCGCCGCCGCCGGCGGACACGCGCGAGGCGATCAAGGGCGGCGGCTTCGACGCCGTTCTCTTCACCTCGTCGAGCACGGTGCGCAACCTGGTGGGCATCGCCGGCAAGCCGCACAACGTCACCGTCATCGCCTGCATCGGCCCGGCCACGGCCAAGACGGCGGAGGAGCACGGCCTGCGGGTCGACGTCCTGTCGCCGGAGCCGAGCGTGGGCAAGCTGGCGGAGGCACTGGCCGAGTACGGCGCGGCCCGCCGCGAGGCGGCCAAGGAGGCCGGCGACCCGGTGTCCCGCCCGAGCGAGCGCCGCCCCGGCGCGCGGCGGCGTCGTACGACGTGAGCGGCTTAGGCGGCCGGACGCGGTCCGGAGCAACGGTGGAGGGGCCTGGGTGCACACGCACCCGGGCCCCTCGCGCTTCGTAATCCCGTTGTGCGGCCCGCCCGTGTACGGAAAGGATCACGGCCGGACGGCAGGGGATGCGGGGGAGCGGGTGACGGACGGGGACGCGCGGCTGGTGGCGGCGGTCCGGGCGGGGGACCTCCCGGAGGTCCACGCCCTGCTGGGGGCGGGGAGCGACCCCGACGCGGTCGGCGAGGACGGGCTGCCGGTGCTGTGCGCGGCGGTGGCCGCGGGCGAAGGGGAGATCGCCGGGGCCCTGCTGGGGGCCGGAGCCGATCCCGGCGCGGCGGATGCGGACGGCGTGCCGATCCTGTGCGCGGCGGTGGCGGCGTTCGCGTACAAGACCGTCGCGGCTCTGGTGGAGGCGGGGGCCGATCCGGACCTGGGGCTGCCGGACGGTACGACCCCGCTGCTGCGGGCGGTCGAGGGCGGCTCCCCGGCGGTGGTGTCGGCGCTGCTGTGGTCCAGGGACCTCCGGGCGCCGGGAGCGCGCCTGGCGCCGCCGGTGCGCGAGCGGCTGCTCGCCGCGGCCCGGGACTGGTACGAGACGGGAGCGGAGGCGGAGTTGCGCCGCCGCACCGGAGCCACGGGCCCGGCGCGGACGGCCACGGTCGATGACGAGTGGTGCGAGGTCGAGCAGGTCACGCTGGGCGGGCGGACCGTCCGCGCCGGACACGGAGCCGTCCTGACCACCCTGGAGTCGGCGTTCGGCCTCCCGGCCCCGCCGGCGGAGCTGGTGGCGCGCGCCGTCCGGCACCCCGACTCCGCGCACGCGGACTGGGCCGCGTCCCTGTTCGACCTCCGCAACCGCCCCGGGGAGGAGGCGCGGGACACGGTCACGGCCCTGCGCCACCACCCGTCACCGCACCACCGCCGGTTCGCCGCGGACTGGCTGGGGCCCCGCCCGTCCTTCACGGACACCGACGCGTACCCGCACCACGAGGACGACCGCGACCTCCTCGCCGCCTGGGCGGAGACCGAGACGGACGCCGTGGTGCTCGCCCAGCTGCTCTGGGCCCTCACCGAACACGCGGAGGAACACCCCCGGCTGGAGGCGGTCGGCCTCCGGTACGCCGACCACCCCGACCCCCGGGTGCGCCGCAAGGTGCCGGACTGCCTCGGCCGGCACGACGGGCCCCTGACGGCTCGGGTGGCGGGCGTACTGGGCGTCCTGACACGGGACCCGGACGACGAGGTCCGCTTCGGCGCCGCGTGCGCCCTGCTCGCGGCGGGCCGGGAGGGGCGGGAGGGCGACGAGGATCGGGACGGGCCGCGGGCCGTCGTGCGCCGACTGGCCCGCGATCCGCACAGTCCGGTGCGCGGCGGAGCCGCGGAGGTCCTGGCCGAATCCGGCGATCGCACGGCGGACGCCACGGAGGTCCTGCTGGCCCTCCTGGACACCGGCGACCGCATCCTGCGCCTGATCGGCGCCTACGGTCTGGCCCGGCGGGACCACCCGTACACGCCGCAGGCGTACGCGCGGGTGGAGGAACTCGGCCCCATCCACCAGCCCGACCACCGGTCGTTCGCGCTGGACGACTGGCACCGCCGCAACGGGGGGAAGCGATGACGGAGCGGGACGCCGCACTGGTGGCGGCGGTACGCGCGGGGGACGGCGAGCGGGTACGCGACCTGCTCGGCGCGGGCGCCGATCCCGCGGCTGCGGGGGAGGAGGGGCTGCCGGTGCTGTGCGCGGCGGTGGACGCGTTCGCGTACGAGGTCGCCGAGGCCCTGGTGGCGGGCGGCGCCGACCCGGATCGGGCACTGCCGGACGGTACGACCCCGCTGCTGCGGGCGGTCGAGGGCGGCTCCCCGGCGGTGGTGTCGGCGCTCTTGGACGCGCGCCCCGCCCCGCTGCCCGAGGCGGAGCGGGACCGGCTGATCGTCACCGCCAGGTGGTGGTACGAGCGGGGCGCGGAGGGCGAGCTGCGGCGGCTGACGGGGGCCGACGGCCCGGCGGACGTCCGGTGGGTGCGGGACGCCGAGGGCCACCGGGTCGAGGAGGTCGCCCTCGGCGGGCGGACCGTCCGGGCGGGGCACGGGGCCGTCCTGACCCAGCTGGAGTGGCATTGCCGGATCCTGGCCCCCGTCGGGGAACTGGTGGCCCGCGCGGTGCGGCACGGGGACCCCGAACATGCCGACTGGTGGGCGTCCCTCTCGGTCCTCTGCCGGCGCCAGAGCGCGTGGACGTGGCAGGAGGTGGTCGCCTTCCACCGGGACCCGGCGCCCCTGTGCCGGGCGTTCGTCGCCGACTTCCTGAGCCCGGGCTGGATGGTGTCCCCGGTCACCGGTCACGCCCGCTGGTACGAGGGGAAGCAGGCCGAGCTCCTGGGCGGCTGGGCGGACACGGAACGGGACGGCCGGGTGCTGGCACAGCTGCTCTGGCTCCTGGAAGCCGACGACCACCCCGCGGCGCGGGTAGCCGGGCTGCGCCACACCGGCCATCCGGACCCCGGCGTGCGGCGCCGGGTGCCGCGGCTCTTCGCCCGCCCCCTGGATCCCGAGGCGCTGCGGGTGGTGCTGGACCTCGGCCGGGACCTCGACGGCGGGGTGCGGGCGGCTGCCGCCGAGGCGCTGGGCGGGGAGGAGCTGTCGGAGGAGGACCGGCCGGTGCTGCTGGCCCTGCTCCGCGACGGTGATCCGGAGGTTCGGAGCTGTGCAGCCTTCGCCACGGCCCGGGGCGCCGACCGCTCGCCTCGGATCACCGAGGCGCTGTGGGAACTCCTCGACTCCGAAGAGCAGGAGCTACGGCTCAGCGCCGCCTACGGCTTGGCCCTGCGGGACGACCCGAGGACGGTGGAGGCGTACGCCCGGGTGGGCCCGCTGGGCCCGGAACTGGCGGCGGACCCCCGGGCGGACGGCTTGTGGCGGTGGAGGTTCAGGAACGAACCCAGCCGGTGAGCCCCGCCCAGGCGGCGGGGGCGAGGGCGAGGGTCGGGCCGTCGGCGACCTTGGAGTCACGGACGTGGACGGTGTCGGCGCAGGGGCAGGTGGCCACCTCGACGCAGGCGCCGCCTTCGCTGCCGCTGTAGGAGGACTTGTGCCAGGCGTAGGCCACTTCCAGGCAGTTGCCGCCCTCGCTGCCGCTATAGCTGGACTTGAACCACGTGAGTTGGATGCTCATGGATCTCCTAGCAGCTCGTCCAACAGGTCCCTGGTTTCCTCGGGGTTGAGGGCCTGCGTCCGCAGCATCGCATACTTCTGAGTCAGGATGCTGACCTCATCGAGGTCGGAGAGGACCAGACTGCCGCGGTGTGTTTCGAGGTACGCGATGTGCTGGTGTTCGGCGGTTTCCAAAAGGACGAACGGGCCGTCGAGCGATGGATGCGCGGTGCGGCCCAGGGACAGGACCTGGATGGTGACACCGGGGAGGCGGGCACAGTCCGCCAAATGACGGAGCTGCTCGTTGTGCACCTCACGGCCCCCGAGCGGGCACCGTAGAACTGGCTCCCAGATGACAAAGCTCGCCAGCATGGGCTGGGTGCGATGCAATGCGGTTTGGCGGTCGATGCGGGCCGTGGTCTGGTCGGCGATTTCGTCTGCCGTGAACAGCGGTATCCGGCTCTGGAAGACCGCTTTGGCGTAGGCGGGAGTCTGGAGAAGACCGGGGACTACCTGGTTCTCGTACGAGGAGATGGCTTGGGCCTTCTGCTCCAGATTGATCAGCGGCTCGGCCCAGGGCGGGATGACATCGATCTGCGGCATCTTGTGCGCGGCAACGGCCAGGATGCCGGGGAGTCCGAGCTCCCGGTCCATGACGTCCGCGACATCGGGCATCAGGGGCCTTCGGCCCTGTTCGATGGAGGCGATGCTTTCCTCCTGGAGTCCGACCTGCTTGCCGAGCTCCCTCTGCGTCAGCCCCTTGGCGACGCGAGCGGTGGCGACCTGCTCGCCGACCATCTTCATCGCCGTGCCGTTGGGCCGTGTCCTCTTCCGTGGTGGCATGACCGTGAACTCCCCGTCCCCGCACGCGAACTACCCGTACCAACCCGTACTGAACGACAGGTACGGGTTATCGCACTGCAAGAGGCTAGTCACGCAACGCGACGATCGTCCCGTGAACGTGGAAATCCATCCGGCCATGCTGCGTGAGCGGTACTTCCCCCGCAGCCGCCAATCCATCGGCTCCACCAGGGAGTTCGCGGCGGTGACACTTGATGCGTGGGGTGTCACACGCCGCCGGGACGACCTGTTGCTCTGCGTGAGCGAGCTCGCCACCAATGCCCTGCTGCACGGTGTGCCGCCCGGCCGGTACTACCGGCTTCGGCTGCTGCTCTTCGACGACCTCGTCCGGGTCGAGGTGGCCGACAGCGGGGGTGGTCTGCCTCAGGTGAAGGAGCGGGATCCCGGGGCCGAGGGCGGGCGGGGGCTGCTGCTCGTGGCGGCCCTCGCCGGGCGGTGGGGGGTCGGGCCGCGCCGGCCTGGAAAGGTGGTGTGGTGCGAGCTGCCCCTGACGGGCCACCTGCACGGCACCCCCTAGGCTGGAGGCGACTGCTGTCCAGGCTCGAAGAGGCGACTGAGTATGAGCGCGTACGGATCCTTCCCCGGCTCGCGGCCCCGCCGGCTGCGCACCACCCCGGCGATGCGGCGGATGGTCGCGGAGAACCGGCTGCACCCCTCCGACCTGATCCTGCCCGCCTTCGTCCGTGAGGGGATCTCCGAGCCGCTGGCGATCTCGGCGATGCCGGGGGTCGTCCAGCACACCCGTGACACGCTGCGGAAGGCCGCCGTCGAAGCCGTCGAGGCGGGTGTCGCGGGGATCATGCTCTTCGGCGTCCCGGCCGACGAGAACAAGGACGCGCTCGGCACGGCGGGCACCGAGCCCGACGGGATCCTCCAGGTCGCCATCCGCGACGTGAAGGCGGAGGTCGGCGACGACCTGGTCATCATGTCCGACCTGTGCCTGGACGAGTACACCGACCACGGGCACTGCGGCGTCCTCGATGAGCACGGCCGCGTCGACAACGACGCCACGCTGGAGCGGTACGCCGAGATGGCGCAGGTCCAGGCCGACGCGGGCGTCCACGTGGTGGGCCCGAGCGGCATGATGGACGGCCAGGTCGGCGTGATCCGCGACGCGCTCGACGAGACCGGGCACGAGGACGTCTCGATCCTCGCGTACACCGCGAAGTACACCTCGGCCTTCTACGGGCCGTTCCGCGAGGCCGTCGCCTCCTCCCTCCAGGGCGACCGCAAGACGTACCAGCAGGACCCGGCGAACGCGCGTGAGTCGCTGCGGGAGCTGGCGCTCGACCTGGAGGAGGGTGCGGACATGGTGATGGTCAAGCCGGCCGGCCCGTACCTGGACATCCTGTACCGGGTCGCGCAGGCGGTGGACGTACCCGTCGCCGCGTACCAGATCAGCGGCGAGTTCGCGATGATCGAGGCGGCGGCGGAGAAGGGCTGGATCGAGCGCGACCGGGCCATCCTGGAGACCCTGCTGGGCATCAAGCGGGCCGGCGCCGACACGATCCTGACGTACTGGGCGACGGAGGTCGCGGGCTGGCTGCGCGAGACGCGCTGACCTTCCGGGCCGGGGCTCCGCCGGAGCCCCGGCCCGTCCTAGCGGCGGTTGACCGACGCGAGCAGGGCCTGGGCCGAGGCCAGGCCCGCCGCGTCGCGGCCGTTTCCGGCGAGGCTGTACGTGATCTCGGCGAGCAGGAGCGAGAGCCTGCCGTCATTGACCCGGGCCAGTGGTTCGGAGCCCTCCCACACGGCGTCCCGTACGGCGTGCTCGGTGATGCAGCCGACGGGCTCGGCGGCCGTCAGCAGGCGCCGGGCGATGACGCGTTCCAGGTCGGTGGGCATCCAGTCGCCCGTGTCGAGGTCCTTGGCGAGTTCGAGGGTGCGCTCTCTGAGGGTGGCCGGCGTCATGCGGTGCTCCTTGAATGGTGGGCGGCTTCTCGGACGGGGTCGATGCGGACCGCCCTGCCGGGGGCGGGGAGATCGCGCAGGATGAGGGAGTGCGCGCGGATCCGGTTGCCGGAGGCGATGGTGACCGGGCCGAGTACGGAGGCGCCGACGCCGATCAGGACGTCGTCGCCGATGACGGGGTGGCGGCGTACGCCGGGCTCGGGGGCGCGGGACCAGCCGCGCGATCCGAGGGTCACCCCGTGGTAGAGCGTCACGTCGTCGCCGACGCGGGCGGTCTCGCCGATGACCACGCCGAAGCCGTGGTCGATGAAGGCCCGCCGGCCGATCCGCGCCCCGGGGTGGAGCTCCATGCCGGAGAGCAGGCGGCCGGCGAGCGTGAGCAGCCCGGCGGCGAAGCGGTGGTCGCGCAGGTGGAGGCGGTGCGCGAGCCGGTGGAGGGCCAGTCCGTGCCAGGGCGAGTGGAGCAGGGCGTCGCGCAGGCGCGGGCGGGAGGGGTCGCGGGCGACGACCGTGTCGAGGTCCTCGCGGATCTGCCGCAGGACGGGGACCGGCCGCGGGGTCGCGCGCTCGGCGCCCTTCACGGCCGGCCCGCCGCGGTGTGCTGGGTGTGACGGGTGTGCTGCGAGGGCCGGGTGGGCTTGGTGTGTCGGGTGTGCCTGGTGTGCTGGGAGTCGAGCCGGTTGATCCGGTACATGGTGCGCTGGAACAGGTCCTGGGCGGTCAGGGCCGGGTAGCGGTCGGGCTCGCCGTCGGTCGCGGCGCCGCGGAGCGTGGAGAGCACCGTCCACGGGGTGGGGTGGCAGAACTGCACGATGGAGAGCCGGCCGCCGCTCTGTCCGGGGGCCGCGACGACGCGGTGGACGGCGGCGCGGGCCAGGCCGCCGGTGAGCCGTTCCAGGACCATGCCGACGTTGAGGACCGTGTAGCCGTCCGGTGCCTCGACCGGGGTCCACTCGCCGTCGATGAGGACTTCGAGCCCGGCCGCGGTGGCCCGGGGCAGGGCGGTGATCAGGTCGAAGTCCTGGTGCTCCACCATCCAGACGTGGTCGGCGGAGGGGGCCTGCTCCATCGGCGGGTACCAGGTGGCCCGGTTGACGACGGGGCCGTCCTCCAGCATCTCCTCGAAGTAGCCGGGGGCCGCGCCGAGCGCCCCGGCCAGCCGGCGGACGACGTCGAGCTGGAAGGCGGCCATCCGCAGGTGGAGTTCGCCCAGGGCGGCGCCGATCCCGGGGACCAGGTGGTCGGGGAAGTACGGCTGCGGGTAGCGGGCGGGGTAGCGCTCGCGCAGCGGGTGGGCGGCGGGCAGCGGGGCGCCCCAGTGGAACAGCTCCTTCCAGTCGGGGGCGCGGCCCTTCTCGCCCTGCTCGACGAGGGGCGGGAGGTAACCGGACTGCCCGTTGGAGCCGGGTACCCGGCAGTCCGCCTTGGCCTCGGCGGGCAGCTCGAAGAACGCGCCGAGCATGGCGTACGCCTCGTCCAGCAGGGTCTCCGGCACCGTGTTGCGCACCAGGAAGAATCCGTCGCGCAGGGCGCTGAGGACGTGCTGGTCGTCGGCCGTGCCCGGGGTCCGGTCGCCGAGTGCGATCTCCTTGAGCATCTCCGGTCCCTCCTCTCTCTTCTCGCCTCGCGCGCCGCTCAGACCGCGACGAAGGACAGGGTCAGGTACTTGAGCTGGTGGCCCTCGTAGACGAAGTGGCGGTCGATCTCCAGGCGGCCGGTGAAGCGGAAGCCGTTCGCCTCGTAGAGCTCGGTGACGAGCTCCTCGGTGAGCCACCAGTTCAGCCGCCCGTCCGCGAGCGGGTGCGGGGTGATCTCCCCGTCCGGGCTGAGGAAGACGCTGACGACCCAGGCCCCGCCCGGGCGCAGCATCTCGCGGCCGTGCTGCACCCAGGGGGCCCAGTCCTCGCGGCGCTGGTGGTGCAGGCAGCCGTTGTCGACGAGCAGGTCGAGGCCCTCGGCCTGGAAGGCCAGGAAGTCGCCCTGGTGGAAGCGGATCGAGCCGTGCTTGACCTGGGGGGTGTCCCATACGTCGAGCAGGTCGAGGCCGGTGACCTCGGCCTCCAGCCATTCGGCGAGGGAGGCGGTCTGCAGGCCGCGGCCGCAGCCGATGTCCAGGACGCGGGCCGGGCCGGTGCCCGGCTGGTGCTGGTCCGTGGGGGCGGCGGCGATCGCGAAGTGCGTGACGCGGTCGTTGGTCTTCGTGCCCGACCAGGAGTCGCGGTTGTTCTTGTACCACTGCTTGAAGGAGTTGCGGACGACCTCGCGGTAGCCGCAGTAGTTGCGCTCGGCGTGCTCGGCGCTGCGGCCGCCGGCGGTCAGGACCGCGGGTGCACCGCGTCCCTTGATGTCATGATCCTGCGGCATGCTCCCACTCCTCGATCGTTCCGCGGCTTGCGACGACCGCGACTGCGTTGCGCCCTCTCGGGCCTTGGTCGACTTCCGCGGATGCGGCGAGCCATGCACCCGCGCCACTGCTCGATACGGCGATGGCGTGTTCCCGACGCAGGTGGCGCATGGCCTGGAGGGCCTGCGGATAGCTGACGTCGGTGAAACCGAAGTGGTCCTGCGGAAAGGCGGCGAGCACGGGCTGACGCAGACCGTGGCCCAGCCCGCCCGTTCCGTTCATCCGGCGGGCGCCGCCGGGGGCGCGCTCGTCCCCGTAGACGGCCTCGGCGGGGAAGACGGCCAGGGGGCGGCAGTGCGGCCAGGCGCCGGCGAGGGCCATGGCGGTGCCGGCCAGGCTGCCGCCGGTGCCGACGGCCGCGGCCAGGGCGACCGGTTCGACGCCGTGGCCGGAAAGCTGGCCGATGATCTCCGCGCCGGTGTGCTCGCGGTGCAGGGCGGCGCCCACGGCCGCGCAGTGCTGGAGCAGCAGCCGGCGGTCCTCGCGTTCGGCCACGCGGACCGCCTCGTCCATCGCGCCGAGGAAGCCGGTGCCCTCGGCGGCCGTGGTGGTGCGGGCCCCGGCCCGGCGCAGCTGGTCCAGGAGCCGCTCGGGGGCGCCGTACGGGACCACCAGGTGCAGGTCGAGACCCAGTTGTGCGCACAGCTCGGACAGGGCGACGGCGAGGCTGCCGCCCGAGTACTCGGCGAGCCGGAGCCGGGCGGAGCCCGCCGAGGCCACGGCCGCGCACACCAGGCCGTACGCGGTACGGGACTTGACGGAGCCGGAGGCGTTGGCGGCCTCCGTCTTGAGCCAGACCGTGCCGCGGCCCGCCCGGCTGGGCACCGGGACGAGCGGGGTGTCCCCGATGCCCGGGCGCAGCGCGGCGAGCCGGGGCAGCAGCCGGTGGGCCTCGGCCTCCAGCGGGGCGAAGGCGCGGGTGAGGTCGGCCAGGGTCGGGGCCCGGTCGGCCAGGACCCGTCTGATGTCGGCGAAAGCGGGTGCGGGAGGGGCCGGTTCGGGGCCGGCCGGGGCGGGGGCCGCCGGTGCGGGGGGCGCCGGGGCGGGGCGGGCCGTGAGGGCCGGGCCCCCGCCGGGGCGCAGGGCGGTGGTCATGAGGGCCGCTCGCCGGTGGCGAGGCGGAAGCCGACGGGGTAGAGCGGCCCGGGGAAGGCGCCGTGGCGGCGCCGGGTGCGGGTCAGGTCGCCGAAGCGGGAGAAGGAGCCGCCGCGGGCGATGCGGTAGCTGCCCATGGACTGCACCAGGTGGTCGGCGACGTAGGGGCCGTCCGGGTAGGGGGCGTACTCGTCGGCGGTGAACTCCTCGACGTTGCCGCCCATGTCGTGGACGCCGTACGGGGAGCGGCCGGCCGGGAACGCGCCGACCGGGGTGGTGGTGTGCACGCCGGACTCGCGGGTGTTGGCGGCCTCCGGGTCGAAGCCGCCGGGCCAGGGGTAGGGCAGGCCGTCGGGGCCCTTGGCGGCGTGCTCCCACTCGGCTTCGGTGGGCAGCCGCCACGGGTGCCCGGTGCGCTCGGTGAGCCAGGCGGCGTAGGCGTCGGCGTGCTCGGGGCGGATGCCGGCGACCGGGTGGTTGGAGCGGTCCCAGGGGTAGGCGCCCAGGTACCAGGTGGTGGGGCGCTCCTCCAGGCCGGTGTCGGCGAGGAAGGCGCGGTACTCGCCGTTGGTGACGGGGTACGTGGCGATCCAGAAGTCGGCGATGTCCACGGTGTGCTCGGGGCACTCCTTGAGGATCCAGGACTCCTCGACGCCCACGTGCGCCCAGGCGTTGGTGACGTACCCGGTCTCGTTCTCGGGGAGGCCGATGCGGATCCGGCCGCCGGGCACGTGGCGGGTGGCGGGGCCCGCCCCGGTGGTGGGGGAGGGGATGCGGGGGTCGCCGAGCAGGCCGAGGACGTGGCCGGCGGCGAGGCGCTCGGCGGTCGGCAGCCGCGGGTCCTCCACGGCGGCGGCGAGCTCCTGCACGGTGGTGCCGGGCAGCCGGTCCGGGTGCAGCCTGCCGGGGTCGGCGAGGCCGGCGTGCTCCTTGAAGTGCGGGGAGTCCGCGAGGTCTTCGAGTGAGAGGGTCATGCCGCGGCCTCCTGGAGCAGGGCGATGGTGTGGCCGGCGAGTTCGGCCTTGGCGGACAGGTAGCGGGAGTTCTCCGCGGTGACGTACACGCCGGTGGGGACCACCTCGGTGATCTCGATGCCGTACGTGCGCAGCTCCCGCACCTTGTCGGGGTTGTTGGTGAGCAGGCGGATCCGGGTCAGGCCGAGGGCGTGGAGCATCGCGGCGGCGGACGCGTAGTCGCGCTCGTCGTCGCCGCGGCCGATCATGCGGTTCGCGGCGAAGGTGTCGTGGTCCTGGGACTGGAGGACGTAGGTGTCGAGCTTGTTGTAGAGCCCGATGCCGCGGCCTTCCTGGCGCAGGTAGAGGACGGCGCCGCCGTGGTCGGCGATGGCCCGCAGGGCCTCGTCGAGCTGGGGGCCGCAGTCGCAGCGGGCCGAGCCGAGTACGTCGCCGGTCAGGCATTCGCTGTGCAGGCGCACCAGCGGCGGCGCGGTGTCGGTGGGGGAGGCGGGTACGAGGACGGCGAAGTGCTCGCCGGGGTCGGGCAGGTGGTGGAAGGTGACCAGGTCGGCGCTGCGGCCCTGGACGCGGGAGAGCGTGACGGGCACGCGGGCCCGGACCACCGCCGGGATCGGCCCGGGAACGGACGTGGCGACGGAGGCGGGCGCGGGCTCGGAGGCGGGCGCGGACGCGAGCGCGGCTTCCGGGACGGCTCGCGCGTCCGTCACGGCCCGCGCGTCCGTGACGGCGTGCGGTGTCTGGGCCGAGGTCGTCATGCGGCCACCTGCTTCCGGTCGGCGCTCTGCGCGATGTCGTCGATGTGGAGGGTGTGCTGGATGTGGGCGCCGTACTCGTCGACGGCGACGAAGACGATCCGGCCGTCCCAGCCGGCCACGGCCACGCGCCCGTCGGCGAGCTGGAACATGCAGGACAGGCCCTGGGCGAACCCGGCGAGGACGCGGCCGGAGGCGAGGGTGCCCGCCGAGTCGGCCCAGTCGACCTGCCAGCAGTAGAGGTTGAAGTCGTAGGAGCCGGCGAGGACGGTGGGCCCGGCGGTGTCGCCCAGCAGCGAGACGCACTTGACGGACTCGTCGGAGCCGAGCAGCGTCTGCGGCGCGCCGGTGCTCCAGCCGCCGTCCCCGGTACGGGCTACCCGGCCCACCTTGACGGTGTGGTCGCGGGAGGCGCTGGCGACGACGGAGCCCTCGGGGCCGTGCAGGCCGGCGACCGCGTTGACGAGGTTGCCGTGCTCCCACAGCTTGGTGCGCCCGCGTGCGCCGCCCGCCTCGACGGTCCGGTCGGTGGCGGCGGACAGGAATCCGCCGCCGGGGATCGGGGCCAGGGACTTCACCGAGCCGCCGTGGGCCTCGATGCGCTCCTCCAGCCGCAGCGTGGCGGGGTCGACGAAGAGGAACTCGCCGTTGTAGGTGCCCGCGATCAGCCGGCCCCCGTCGACGGTGAGGGAGGGGATGGGTGCGCCGAGGCACTCGCTGGAGGCGCGGGTGCCGTCCCAGCGGATGACGTGGCCGGAGTAGGTGCCGGCGTAGATCGTGTCGCCGTCGGTGGTGAGGGACAGGATCGGGCCGTCGGTGAGCTCGATCGGGGTGGCCCGGCTCTGGGCGCCGTTCTCGATGCGGACGGCGAAGACGGTGCCGGAGTCCCCGCCGATGAGCAGCTCGTCGCCGCGCGCGGCCAGGGCGTTGGGGCCGTGGGTGGCGCGCTCGGGGCCGGACAGTTCGGCCGCGGTGGCCATGTCGTACAGGTGCGGGGCGTTGCGGAAGGAGCCCGCGGCGACCAGACCCCGGGCGGCGGCGACGGAGCGTGGCCACACGCGGAGGTCGGCGACGGTGTGCAGGCGCTCGCCGGAGCGGTCGAACCAGTGCAGGGAGCCGTCGTAGGCGCCGACGACGAACGCGGAGTCGTCCTCGGCCCAGTCGACGGCGCGGGCGGCGGAGCTGGAGACCTCGACGGTCAGCACGTGCTCCAGCTCGCGGGTCAGCAGGTCGACGCGGCCGTCGTCGCGGGCCACGGCGAGGAGGTCGCCGGCCCGGGACCAGGCGCAGCCCTCGATGGAGGAGTCGTAGTGGCGCTTGCGTGCGGCGCCGGAGCCGGAGGCGGGGTCGCTGACGGCGACCAGGCCGTCCTCGCCGACCGTGGCGGCCAGTCCCTCGGCGCTGACGGAGACCATCATGCAGTGCGCCTCGTGGGAGCCGACCTCGGCGAGGAAGGTGCCGTCGAGGACGGACCACAGGGTGGCGCGGCCGTCCTCGGAGACGCAGATGAGGCGCTCGCCGTCGGGCAGCCAGGCGACCGAGTTGATGTCGTCGGTGTGCCGGGCCAGGACGTTGACCAGGGTGGCCGGGCCCTCCTGGGGGACGCGCCAGATGCCGACCGTCTTGTCGGCGGAGGCCGTCGCGAGCAGGGTCGGGTCGGCGGGGTTCCAGGCCGAGGAGTTGACGAGGCGGCGGTGGCGCAGCGTCGCGGTCTCGGTGGGGCGGGCGGGATCGGCGGTGTTCCAGACGATCACGGTGCCGTCGTAGGACGAGGTGGCGAGGCGGGAACCGTCCGGGCTGAAGGCCACGTGGGTGATCGGGGCCGAATGTCCGGTCCCCGATTTCGGGATGGAGATGGTGCGCACGCTGTCTCTGTCCTTTGCTTCGGAGCCGGGAAGGTCGGTTTTCAGGGTGGGGGTGGATGGGGGTGTCCAGTTTCCTGGCATTCACGCTAAGGGCCGCCGGAAAAAGCCGTGAAATACCGTCCGGCAATGTGGGAAGTTTCCCGACCTGATGGATTCCCATCCTTTTGCTTGACATGTTGTCGCACGTCAGAGTGGGTCTGGGCGGAATCGGTCCGGGAGTGAAACAGGAACGGGACGGGAATGGAACGGGAAGAGGTGATGGAGTGAGCGGGATTATGCGGTTGCCGCTTGCTCTCCGCTCCCCGCCCCTTGATGCTTCGGTGAGAAGAGGACTCAAGGGGCTGAGCTCATGCATGTTGTTCTGTTGGAGACGGCATACGTCAGAGGCTTTGACGTCGTGGCAGAGATGGCCGACGACGGTATCGAGGTCACCTTCGTCACCGAGCGCCTGGACGCCTACCGCGCCAATGCCGGGTTCGAGCTGATCGAACGCGCGGCGCGAGTGGTGGAGGTGGCGGACCTGTCCGGCGGCCACGACCTGGCCGCCCGGCTGCGGGGACGGCTCGGCCCCCACCCGGTCGACGGCGTCATCTGCCGCGACGAGAACCTCCTGCACGCCGCGGCGCGGTTCGCCCGCGACTTGGGCCTGCCCCACGAGTCACTGGAGGCGGCCCGGCTGCTCGGCGACAAGTCGGCCGTACGGGAACGGCTCGGGAAGGCCGGCATCGGCAGCCTGCGCTGGCGCCGGGCGGTCACCGAGGAGGAGGGGCTGGCTGCGGTCGACGAGATCGGGCTGCCGTGCGTGGTCAAGCCGACGTCCGGCCGGTACTCGGTCGGGGTCACCGTGGCGTGGACCCGGGAGCAGGCCGCCGCCGGGCTGGCCGAGGTACTGGGAAGCCCGTACGGGAACGGCGCCGAGAACGGCGACGGCAACGCGACGGCGCGCGCGGCCGGGACCGGCGGCGACGCGAACGGTGACGGCGGCGGTGACGGCGGCGGGCGCCCCGCCGCGCTCGTCGAGGAGTACGCGGTCGGGCGCCACGTCAGCGCCGAACTGATCGTCCAGGACGGGCGCGTGGTCCTGTACGGATTCGCAGAGCGGGTCCCGGCGGCGCCCGGGACCACCGCCGAGCTGGGCGGGCACTTCCCGGCCCGCTTCCCGGGCATGGGCGCCGCACGCCGGTTCGTGTTGGACGCCGTCGAGGCGCTGGGCGTCCGGGCGAGCGCGCTCCACGTGGAACTGCTCGTCACGCCGACCGGCCCGGAACTGATCGAGGTGAACGGCCGGATCGCCGGGCACGTCGTGACCCGGCAGATGTCGCTGGCGCTGGACCGCTCGGTCGCCCGCGACCTGGTCGCGCTCGCCACCGGCACGCCCGTCGAGGACGCGGCCCCGCCCGTGGCCACCGTGGCCCTGCGCGCCCTGTGGAGCCGTACCGAAGGGATCGTGCGCGGCACGGTTCCCGGGCCCCGTGAGCTGCCCGCCGGGGTCGTCGACTGCGAGGTGACCGCCGGACCCGGGGACCGGGTGCCGGCGCTGGGCACCAACCACGACCGGTTCGGGTACCTGATGGTGCGCGGCGCCGACGCCGCGACGGCCGTGCGGACCGCCGCGGAGGCCGCGGACCTGGTCGAGGAGGCGCTGCGCATCGAGCCGGTCGCCGCCGTGCGCCCGGAGCCCGGGCGGGAGCGCCCGGAGCCCGGCCCGGCCGGCGGCGAGCACGTGGTGCTGCTGCTGGACGGGGACGACCCGGTCGAGCGGATCGTGAGCGCGGCCGGCGCGGTGAGCGCGCGGCTTACCGTGCTGCGGCGCGACGAGCTCACCTCGGACGAGGTGCGCGCGCGGTTCCTGGCGGCGCACGAGAGCGAGCCGGTGGCGGCGGTGCTGTCCTGGTCGGGCGCGTACGAACGCGAGGCGCGCGAACTGCGCGCGCTGGCCGCCGGCGCCG
This sequence comes from Streptomyces roseus, assembly GCF_001044425.1. Taxonomy (GTDB): domain Bacteria; phylum Actinomycetota; class Actinomycetes; order Streptomycetales; family Streptomycetaceae; genus Streptomyces; species Streptomyces roseus. Next base: position 42,416 of record NZ_LFML01000063.1, on the reverse strand, counting down.
CCCGGCAGGGCGAGCCGGGGAGCGAGGAGCTCGGTGAGCTCGACGGGCTGCTGGAGGAGCTCGCGTTCGTCAGCGACCCCGTGCACACCGTGCTGGCCCTCGCGGCCGCCGGGGGCCGGGTGGACGTGCTCGCCGTGATCGACGAGAGCGGCGACCAGGCCGCGGAGGAGGGCAGCACCGAGCGCCGCCTGACCGCGGGCCCGGTGCCCGCGCGGCTGCTGGCCCGCACCGTGGAAGCCGTGCGCGACGCCGGGATCGAGGGGCCCGCCCGGGTCGTCTTCGGGGCGCGCGACACCCGCCCGCTGGTCCTGCCCGGCTTCGACCGGCAGGTCCTCGACCTTTACGACGCCGCCCACCGGCGGAGCCTGGTGACGGCCGCCGCCGAGAGCGCCCTGGGCCGGCCGGTGGCCGCGGCCCTGCCCGACGCGGGACGGGTCGCCGTCCAGCGCCACGTCCTGTCCGGGCCGGGCCGCTTCCGCGTGGTCGCCGCGACCGGTGCCGAGGAGCTGTACGACTGGCCCGAGACGGCCTTCGTACGGAGCCCGCTCGACCGCGAGGGCGTCCACACCGGGCCGGTCGTCCGCCTGGAGTACACCGTGGCCGCGCCGGACGCGGTCCGCGCGGAGCAGGCGGTGGCCCGGATCGAGCGTGCGCTGCTGTGGAAGACCGAGCCGGCCGAGCGTACGCACGTGCTGCTGCTGGACCGGATCGGGCCCGGGGTGTGGACCCGCGACGACGGCTCGCCGCTGCTGGACCCGGACCGCTACCGGGTCAGCGTGCTGAGCTCGTCCGCCGGCAACACCACCGGCAGCGCGGCCGACTTCGCCGCCCGCACCGACGTGTTCGACCCGGACGGGGTACGCGCCCTGGCGGGCGCGGTGCACGCGCTGTACCCGGTGGACCGGGTCGCCACCATCTCCGAGCGCCTGCTGGAGCCGGCCGCCGAGCTGCGCGCCCGCCTCGGCACGCCGGGCAGCGATCCGGCGACCGCGCGCAAGTTCGTGGACAAGGCGGTGATGAAGCGCATCGCCCGGCGGGCGGGCATCCGCACCGCCGACGGGCACCTGGTCCACACCCCCGAGGACGTCACCGGCCTGTTCGCCCGGCACGGCCGGGTCGTGGTCAAGCCGCGCGACGGTTCGGGCTCGTACGGGGTGTCGGTGCTGAGCGACGCCCGGCAGGTCGAGCGGTGGGTGCGCGAGGAGTTCACCCCCGGCACCCACCTGTGCGAGGGGTTCGTGGCGGGCGACATGTGCCACATCGACGCCGTCGTCCACGACGGCGAGGTGATCTGGGACGTGTCCCGGTACGTGAGCGACACCCTGGCCGTCTCCCGGGTGGAGCCGCTCTCCTCCATCACGGTCGCCGACCCCGCCGTGCGCTCGGCCGCCCGAGAACTGCTCGGCCGGGTCGTCGACGCCTGGCAGGTCACGGCCGGGGTGCTCCACCTGGAGGCCTTCCTGGACGAGTCCGGGTCCTTCACCTTCTGCGAGGTGGCGGGCCGCCCGGGCGGCGCCGGGATCCGCCAGGCCTTCCTGGCCACGACCGGCGTCGACCTCTTCCACGCCAAGATCCTCACCGACGTGGGGCTGGACCCCAGGGCCGGCCGGGTCGCGCCCGTGGGCGCGTACGCGGGCTGGACCGTGCACTTCACGGTCGGCGGGATGCTGCTGGACTTCGACGACTCGGCGGTCGCGCAGGAGGCGTACTACCGCAATGTGCCGTACCGGATCGGTGACGTGGTCCCGCCGCAGCCGTTCTCGGGGACGGGCGCCTGTACGTACGTCTTCACCCACGACTCGCACGAGGAGGTCCGCCGGCTGGTCGCCAGTGCCGAGCACGAGGTGCGCCTGGTGATCGGGCTGGAGCCGAATCCCGGATCCGCGGGGGCCGGGCGGTGATACTCGGCATCCTCGGCAGCGCCTCCGCGGACTCGGTCTCGCGCCGGGTCCTGGAGGTGGCCGCCCAGCGGATCAGGGCGGCCGGGGCGGCGTACGAACTCCTGGACCTGAGCGTGGAGTTCCCCGGACGCCACCGGATCGAGGACTACGACGACCCGCCCCCGTACAGCCAGACGGCGGCCCTGCGCGCCCGCGTCGCCGGGGCGAGCGGCGCCGTCTTCGCCACGCCGGTCTACCACGGCTCGTACAGCGGGCTCCTCAAGAACGCCCTGGACCACCTCACCGGCGACTCGCTGGCCGACCGCCCCGTCGGGCTGATCGCCGCGGGCGGCGGTCCGCGCGGCGCGGGCACCGCCTGCGACCAGATGCGGGCGGTGGTCAGGGCGCTCGGCGGCTGGGCCGTGCCCACCCACGTGGCCTCCGCCCGCGGCGACTTCACGCCGGGGGTCCCGCTGGAGGAGCTGCACATACGGATGGACCGGATGGTGGGCGAACTGCTCTCGTTCCGCTCCGCCCGCAGCCTCCCGGCGGCCCTCGCCGGCCGATGAGCCGGGAGATCCCGCCCCGATGAACCCCCGATCCAGCGAAGGCAAGCCCGTCACCTGAAAGGACGCGCCATGACCCCCCGCCCCGCCCGCCCGTCCGCCGGCCCCGAGGACCAGCCGCACCTGCTGCTGATCTCGGGGATCGGCGGCCATCCGCCCGCCGCGGCGCTCGACTCGCTCGCGCGGATCGGCCCGGCGGTCTCCGTCGTCCACATCGCGGCATGGGGCGACCCGGAACCGGTGCGCGCCGACTGGGCCGCCCGCGGACTGCGCGGCGAGTTCCTCACCGCCACCGACCTCGACGACGCCGTGACCGTGGGGCTCGCCCTCCACGGGCGGTACCCGCTGTCGGGCGTGGTCACCTACTCGGAGCTGCTGCTCAGGCCCCAGGCCGAGCTGGCCGAACGTCTCGGGCTGCCGGGCAACGCGCCCGAGGCGGTGGGCATCGCCCAGTCCAAGTCCCGCCAGCGGCGGGTCTTCGCCGAACACGGGGTGCCCTCACCGCGGTTCGCGGAGATCCGAGCGGAGGCCGATCTGGCGGAGGCGGCCCGGAGCATCGGCCTCCCGGCCGTCTTCAAGCCCTCGCTCGGCGCCGGCAGCCAGAGCGTGCGGCTGGTCCGCACGTACGGGGAACTCGTCGAGGCGTACCGCGACGGCCGGGCCACCGTCTCGGCCTTCCTCCAGAGCGAGGACGTCTTCCTGCTGGAGGAGCGCCTCGAACTGGAGGCGGACGGAGACAGCGGCTGGGCCGCCTACTGCAGCGTCGAATCGCTCCTCGCGGCCGGGGAGCGCCACCACCTGGCCGTCTCCGACCGGATCCGGCTGCGCCACGGCTACGCGGAGGAGGGCGCGTCGATGCCGTCGAGGCTCGGCGCGGCCGACCGGGCGGCCGTCGTGGACTGCGCGGACCGGGCGATCCGGGCCATCGGGCTGACGACGGGGGCCGTGCACACGGAGATCGCGCTGACCCCGCGGGGACCGCAAGTCATCGAGGTCAACGCCCGCGCGGGCGGTCCGATGCCGGTCATGTTCGAGGTCGGCGCACGGTACGACTACGCCGAGCAGATCGGGCGCAGCGCACTGGGCCTGGCGCCGGACGCCGTGCCCGAGTTCACGCGGACGGCGCTGATGAGGATGGTGCCGATCCCGGCCGGTGAGTGGCTGGTGACCGCGCAGACCCCGGTGGCGGAGCTCATGGCGGCCTTCCCGGAACTGGTCTACGTCAAGCCCCGGTTCGGGGTCGGCCAGTCGGCGAGCCGGGACCGGACCCTGCACCTGGCGACGTTCATGCTCGGCGCGCCGACGCCCGCCGGGGCCCTGGAGCTCGCCGGCCGGATCGAACGGGCCCTCGGCATCGAACTCGAAGAGGCGGCCGGCGCACCCGCCGAGCCCGCCGCGACCCCGGCCGCGTAGCCGTGGACGTACACCCCCTGCCCCGCCCGACTCCGCAATCCCGCCTACTCATGACGTGGGGATCGCTCCGATGAAGAAACGCATCTACGCCACTGGACTATCCGACGCCGTCGGACTCGGGATGTACCTGTCCCTGTCCGTCCTCTTCTTCCACAAGGCCGTGGAGCTGCCCAACGCCGAGATCGGGCTCGTCCTCGGCATCGCCGGCATCACCTCGCTGCTGGGGGCCATGCCCATCGCGCGGGCCGCCGAGCGCTTCGGCACCCGTACCGTGCTCACCGCCCTGTTCCTGGTCCGGGCCGCCGCCTTCCTGGCGCTGGCCGTGTCCTCCTCCTTCGTCGCCGCCCTGCTCGCCTCGGCGGTCGCGGGGGTGCTGAGCCGGGGCATCAGTCCGCTGATCGAATCCGGCCTCATCGCCCGGGCGAGCAACGAGGAGGCGGTCGGGGCGCTCGCCCGGCTCCGGTCGCTGCGCAACGCCGGCATGGCGGCCGGCGCGCTGCCCTCCGGGGCGGCCATCGCGATCGACGAGGCCTGGGCCTACCGGGCGGTGATGGTGCTCTCCGCCGTCCTGTTCATCGGCTGCGCCGCCGTCTGCCGGACCCTCGCCGACGGCGGACGCCCGGCCGGGGCCGCCCGGGGCGGCCCCTCACGCGGCAGTGTCCTGCGCGACCGGGCCTTCCTGCGCATCACCGTCCTGTACGGGGCCCTGACCATGTCGGCGCTGGTCCTGGGGCTCGGGGTCCCGCTGTGGGTGGTCCAGCAGACGCAGGCTCCCGCCTGGACCGTGACCGTGGTCCAGGTCCTCAACACCGCCGCCGTCGTCGCCCTCCAGGTCCGGATCAGCAGGGGGTCGGACGACTTCCGCACGGCCCGCAGGATGATGCGGCGGGGCGGGCTGCTGTCGGCTCTGGCAGCGGGGGTCGTACCGCTGACGGCGTTCGGCGACGCGACCACGAACCTGGCCCTGGTGGTCGCAGCCGCGCTGCTCTTCTCCCTCGGGGAGCTGTACATCATGTCCGGCGCCACCGGCGCCGCCCTGCTGCACATCCCCGAGGGCCGCAAGACCGGCTACCTCGCCGCCTTCAACCTCGGCTTCGCCGTCACCACCGTCGTGGGACCCCCCCTCATCACCACCTCCATCGGCTGGGGCGGCTGGGCCTGGCTCGGCTGGGCGCTCTACTTCACCACCGTCGGCCTGGTCGCGATGCGCCTCCCGCAGCCGGCCCCGGCCGCCGGGAAAGCGCCGCAGACCGCGGGAAGCCCCGCGTGAGGCGGGCCGAGGGAGCATGGGAGCGGGCCCCGAACATTCCCCTGTGCTCGGCGTACCGTCATCCTCGGACGACACGCCTCAGCCCATCTGCCGCGGCGGCCGGTTCCGCGACGGAGTGTCGGACGACCCCTCCGCCCGAGTGCGGCCAGCGGCGTGGTCGGCGCCGATCGCGACGCTGTGGGCGGCCGAGGCGAGCGTGAGGTGACGGTGCCAGCCCTTGAAGGAGCGGCCGGCGAAATCGCGCAGACCGGCCCGCTCACCGGTGACGGCGCTGTCGAAGGCCGTCCGCCGGCTGAGCTTGGCCAGCCGCATCAGCCCGTCGAGCGAGGTGGTGGTGAGGTCCGTGAGCCACAACTCGCTGGGCGGGCCGTTGCGGTTGGTCCACTCGCCCATCAGCAGCCACTGCTGCGGCCCGGCGGGCGAGCGGCGCGGCTGCGGCAGCTCGACGCGGATGCCGGCGGCCAGGGTGCTGCGGACGACGGGCGTCCCCGACGAGGGGTCCAGCCATTCGACGGGCCGGCGCAGCCCGCGTACGTGCTGGAGCATGTCGGCCAGCGGTATCGGTCCGGCGCCGTACCCGGGCATGGCCGTGTCGGCGACCCGCAGCTGGTCCATGGCCCGCATCCGGGCCATGACGGGAACCCCCGCGGCGTGGAAGCGGCTCAGCACGGCGCTGCTGACGAAGTCGCGGGAGGGCAGCACCACCGGACGGCGCTCCACGTCGCCCCAGGCGAGGACGTCGAGGGCGGAGGCCGTGGCGCACTCGCCCGGCGACTCCTCCTCCACCCAGTCGGGGATGTCGGCCCGGCGGCGCTTCTCCTCGTCCTGGAGCCAGGAAGGGGACAGGTACAGGCGCCAGTTGACCGGCGCGCTCATCGCCTCCGAGGCCATCCACAGGCCGAAGGAGTGCTGGCCGTGCACGGAGTGCCCCAGTTCGGGGACGAACCGGCGGTCTATGCCCGCCGACTGCTCGCCCGCCTTCTGGATCGGCATGGACTGGATGACCCAGGCCTTGGGCTGGACCAGCTGCTCCACGTGCCGGGCGAGCGCCGCGCGCATCGGGGCCCAGTTCCAGGTGGATTCGCTGATGAAGTGGTGCAGCGACTGCTCGGTGCCGGCTCCGCCGACGACTCCCGCCATGTTGCGGATCGACTTGCGCCCTTCCGCGTAGAGCAGTCCGCGCAGGTACTGCTCACCGCGGGCGCGCTGGTCGCTGCGGCGCAGCGACATGAACAGCTGCGGTGCGAGCTCCGAGATCATCGCTTCGACGATCTGCGCTCTGTGGTCGGCCGTCGTGGTCGACGGTATGGCGGGTGGGGAGTGGGGGTCCTGTGCCGGAGGGGCGGCTACAGGTGCTTGGTAGGCGCTGTGCGCGGCGGCAGGCCGGGTGCCGGAATGGTTCGCCGCGCGCCGCACGGTCCGCCGGCTGGCGCCGAGGCCGAAAGTCTTCATCGCTGCTCCTGAGTCCGAGTCAGGACGCAACTGTGCGAGGAGCCGTTCCCGCTTCGTTCCCTCTTCGCTACCGCTTCCCACCGGAAGCTCCTAGGATCCTGGGGAAGGCTCTTCAGCAGGGGGCATTGAGGGGGATGGGCAAGGAGCCATGGCTAATTCAGTGGAAAGCCAGGTGCGTTTCAACATTCTTGGACCGCTAGAGGGGTGGATGGCGGGAGATCGGTTAAAGCTCGGCGGTCAAATTTACGAACGAGTTCTTGCCACTCTGCTGCTGGAACCGGGAAATATTGTCCCGGTTGTCCGTCTTGTGGAGGCGGTATGGGATGAGGAACCTCCGGTAACCGCTTCCCATCAGGTACGCAAGGCCGTCGCCGACCTGCGTCGCCGCATCCCGGGGGGCGGGAAGCTGATCGTCACCGACGGTCCCGGCTACCGCGTACAGGTGGGGGACGAACAGCTCGACCTGCTCGAATTCAACGGACACATGCAGCAGGCCCGGCGCGCCGTCGCCGTGGGCCAGCCCCAGGAGGCGGCCGACCAGCTGCGCGCCGCACTGACCCTGTGGCGCGGCCCGGTGATGTCGGGCGCCGGCGGCTCGGTGGTCGAGGCCGCGGGGGCGGTACTGGAGGAGCGCCGGCTGGGGGCGGCCGAGCAGCTCTTCGAACTGCGCCTGGCCCTGGGGGAGGCCGGCGAACTCATCGGCGACCTGCGCACGCTCATCGCACAGCACCCGCTGCGGGAGTCGCTGCGCGGTCATCTGATCCTGGCGCTGTACCGCTCCGGCCGGCAGGCCGAGGCGCTCGCCGAGTACGCCAAGGTCCGCGAGCTGCTCGTCGAGGAACTGGGCATAGACCCCAGCGCGCAGCTCACCAAGCTGTACGAGGACATCCTGCGCGCCTCCCCGGAGCTCGCCGGCCCGGCCGCCCGGCCGGTGTCCGTGGCGGGTCCGCCCGCACCGCAGCCGCCGGAGGCGGCCGCTCCGGACGCCCGACGGTCCGCGCCGTCCGGCGCCGGGAGCGACCGCTTCCCGACCCTCGCCTCCCTGCACGGCGCCCCCTGCACCCTGCCGCCCGGCATTCCCGACTTCACCGGTCGTGAGCGCGAGCTGGCCGAGGTGCTGGAGGCGTGCCGCCAGGACGCGGGGGAAGGACCCCGGGTCGTCGCGATCGACGGCATGGGCGGCTGCGGCAAGACCTCGCTGGCGGTGCGCACCGCGTACCAGCTGGCCGAGGAGTACCCGGACGGCCAGCTCTACGCCGACCTGCGCGGCTTCACCCCCGGTGAGAAGCCGCAGCGGCCGGCGGCCACCCTGGGCGGTCTGCTGCGCACCCTCGGCGTGCCCGCCGACAGCATCCCCGACGACGAGGCGGGCCTGATCGGCCTGTGGCGGGCCACCCTGACGGGCCGGCGCCTGCTGCTCCTGTTCGACAACGCCCTCGACGCCGGCCAGGTGCTGCCCCTGCTCCCGTCCGCGACCGAGTGCCTGGTGCTGGTCACCAGCCGGGCCCGGCTGCTCGACCTGGACGGCGCGGACTGGATCTCGCTGGGCGTGATGGAGCCCGGGGAGAGCCGGGTGATGCTCGGCGAGATCCTCGGCGACAGCCGGGTGGCCAGGGAGCCGGAGGCCGCCGCCGAACTCGCCGACCTGTGCGGCCACCTCCCGCTGGCCCTGCGCCTGGCGGTGGCCCGGCTGCGCAACCGTCCGCGCTGGACCGTGCGCTACCTGGTCGAGCGGCTGGAGGACGAGACCCGGAGGCTGGACGAGCTGAGCGCGGGCGAGCGCAGCGTGGCCGCCACGCTCAGCCTGTCGTACAAGGCACTGGAACCCGAGCTCCAGGCCGCGTTCTGCCTGCTGGGCCTGCACCCGGGAGCGGAGGTCGACGTCTATTCGGCGGCGGCCCTGCTGGAGACCGGGGTCCGGGACGCGGAGGACATGCTGGAGGACCTCCTCGACATGCACCTGCTGGTGCAGAACGAACCGGGGAGGTACGCCTTCCACGACCTGGTGCGCACGTACGCCCTCTCCCTCGGCGAGGGCAGGGGCGGGCGCGAGGCCCGGGAGGCCGACGGCAGGCTGCTCGGCTACTACACGGCGGCGACCGAGGCCGCGTGCACCCTGCTGTTCCCCAGCCGGCGCAGGATGGACGTGGACGCTCCCGGTACCGCGTACGCGCTGCCGCCGATGCGCCGTGAGGACCGGACGCTGGAGTGGTTCGACCGGGAGTCCTCGGGCATCCAGACCCTCCTGGCCCGGGGCGGCCACGAGGAGAGCCCGCGCCTGGTGTTCGCCCTGGCCCGCAACGCGTCCTTCCACCTGAACCTCCGCGGACGGTTCGCGGAGTTCGAGGCGGTGTGCCGGGCGGGGCTCATCGCGACGCGCAGCATGGGCGACCCGCTGCTGATCTGCCGGGCCCTCAACAACCTGGGGGTGGCGTGCTGGAGACTCGGCCGCTTCACCGAGGCGGTGGAGGCCGGGGAGGAGGCGCTGGACTGGGCGCGCAAGGCCGGGGGCCTGGACGACGAGGCGGTCTCCCTCGGGCTGCTCGGGCTCGCGCACTACGCGATGGGGAACCTGGCCAGCGCGTACGACTACACGACGCAGGCGGTACGGGCCTTCCAGACGAGGGACGTCAAGCGTCTGGCGCAGCAGCAGGCGGAGGACCTCAACACGCTCGGCACGGTGTGCCTGGCGCTCGGCCGCCACGACGAGGCGGCGGACGCCCTCCACCGCGCGATCGAGATCTCCCGGATGCACCCGCACTCGGGCGGGGAGGTCACCGCGTGGACGAGCATGGCCCTGGCCCAGATCGGCAAGGGCGAGTTCGAGGCCGCCCACGACAGCGTGACGCGGGCGTGGGCGCTGAGCGCCACCGCCGTGGAAGAACACCTGGTCCTGACCCTCGCGGTCTGGTCGGACGTGAGCGACCGGCTCGGGGACACCCGCCGGGCGCAGGAGCAGGAGGACCGGGCCCTGGAGCTGATCAGTCACAGGACCTCGCCGCAGCGGCGCTCCCGGGTGGACAACATCCTGGCGCTCCGGCACGCCCGCAACGGCCGCCACGAAGAGGCCCTGCGCCTGCACGAGCGGGCGCTCGCCTGCGCCGAGGTGATGGAGTACCGCGTCGAGATGGCCCACGCGCTGGAGGGGATGGCGGCCGCGGCCGGGCATCTGGGCCTGCCGGCCGCCGCCCAGTACCGGGAGCGGGCCGAGATGCTCTTCGAGACGATGGGAATGCCGCCCGAGGGCCGGCGCACCCTCTGACGGAGCGCGGGCCCCCGGCCCGGCGCCGCGGTGGCACGGCACAGCAGTGGGCCCCGTCCGGATTCCCGGACGGGGCCCACTGCTTGTACGGGGTGGTTCAGACGCCCGTGGGGGTCGCCGGCGGCGTGGTCGGGGGCGTGGACGGGGCGACGCCCGGACCCTTGTTGTCGGCCAGTACGGAGTGGCTCTTGGTGCCGTTGGCCTGGTGGTCCTGCTCGACTGCCGTACCCAGGCCCAGGGCGAGGGCGACCGCGAAGATACCGACCAGACCAGCGAGCTTGCCGCGCATTTCGAACCCCTTGTTTGTTTGGAAATCCCGTGTCGCTTTCGACGTGACAGAGATTCGCAACGGGGCTTCCTGCTCCAGTCCCTCTCCGTTCCCGCTTGAGCGGGAGGTGGTATGGGAACGGAACGGGAACGGCCAGTCTAACGAGTAAACCGGGGGGCTATCCGGTATTTGATTGGCCGGATGTCGACGTTCGGATATCGGTGGATTGGAGCTCAGGAAAAGGAGAGTCGGAGTTCCGCTTCGAGCCTTCCCAGATCCCGTGCATGGCCGTGAGCGGCGATATGACCGTCCGGCCGGATCAAGTAGTAGCCCGCGGCTCCGCATCCGGCCTGAGCGGCGGCGTCGCGGCGCCGTACGGTCACTTGCCGCACCAGTGGCCATTGCGCCACGATGTGGCCCAATTCCTCTTCCCAGCCCCTGTTCCCGTCCGGCACGACCGCCAGATTCCAGCCGTGCGGATCCGCGGCCGGTCCGGAGATCCCGTACGCGAGTGCCAGACGGCGCGGGAAGACCGCTCCGACCTCCAGCACGCCGGGCAGGGAACGCCGTACGCGGCAGCCCGTCCAGCCCGAGGGCTGCTGGGTGTCGCGGGTCGGCGGGTAGGAGAGCCTGCGGCCGGCCATCACCGGGGCGTAGAACTCCGAGACGATCCCGGTCCGGTCGAGGAGCCGGAAGGCCGCGTCGCGCGCCGCCACGCTGGCCTTGGACTTGAACAGCCAGGCCCGGGTCTGGAAGTCGGTGTCGCGCACGAGCTGCCGGGTGACCTCCGCGCGCTCCTCGCCGTAGGAGGAGAGCAGGGAGGAGGGGGACTCGCCCCGGATCACCGAGGCCAGCTTCCAGGCGAGGTTGTGCGCGTCCTGGAGGCCGTTGTTCATGCCCTGCCCGCCGGCCGGGCTGTGCACGTGGGCGGCGTCGCCGGCCAGGAAGACCCGGCCGCGCTGGAATGCGCTCGCCCGCCGGGCGTGCACCCGGAACACGGCCTTCCAAACCGCCTCCTTGATCCGTACGCCGCGCGGACCGCGCTCGTCGATGACCGCCTGCATCATGGCGGCGTCGACCTCGCCGCCGCCCTGGGGCATGACCGACAGGAAGCGGAAGATGCCGCCCGGGATGGGCACGATCACCAGGGCGCCGTTCGCGGACTGGTAGAAGTGGCACTCGTCCGGAGGGAGATACCCATCGATGCGGGCATCGATGAGTGCGAAGGCCATCTCGTAAGTGGACCCCTCGAATCCGACGCCGAGCTGGCCGCGGACGGAGCTGCCGGCACCGTCGGCGCCGACGACGAACGGCACCCGCAGCCGCTGCAGCCCCTCAGGGGTCTCCAGCACCGCCGTCACGCCGTCGGTGGCCTCGATCCGGCCGGAGTAGTCCAGACCGTCCAGGGCCAGCAGCCGCACCCCGCGCTCGATCTTGCCGCCCAGTTCCTCCAGCCGCTCGGTGAGGAGCCGCTCGGTGACGTGCTGGGGCAGGGTGCGGCACGCCAGGTCGTCGGGGAATCCGAAGGAGGCCAGCGGGCGCCGTTCGGAGAAATAGCTCAGCGTGTTGATCCGTACGGACTCCTCGTCGACCACGCCGCCCAGACCGGTGTCCTCGAGGATGTCGAGGGCGCGCGGCCAGACGGACAGGGCCTTGGGGGTCAGCATGGGTTCGACGGCACGGTCGATCACGCGGACCCTGATGCCGCGCCGCAGCAGTTCGACGGCGGTCAGCAGTCCGGTGGGGCCGGCCCCGACCACCAGGACGTCCAGGTCGGACGCCCCGGCGGCGGAAACCGCTTCGCCCTCTCTCGTGGGCCGGCTCTCGCCGGCTATCAGGTCAGCCATGGCCTCTGGGACTCTCTCAGTCGGTGCGGACGCCGGTGGTGACGGAGTTCTCCGGCTCGGTGGGCAGACGGTCGAGGCTGATGCCGAAGTGCGTCTTGTACGCGGCGATGACCTCGGCGTCGTCCTGGAGGACGGTCTTCGAGCGCTGGTCGCCGTCGACGACGTTCAGGTGGCGGCCCTTGAGGGTCACCAGACCGTTCTCGGTGCGGATGGAGCAGAACAGGGCCTGCATGAACGAGGAGTCGGGCGCCGTGCGGTACCACCACAGCGACGGGGCGTAGTCCTCGATGCGGACCGGGGTCTCGACCACCTGGTACAGCGGGCGGCCGCCGAGCCACAGGTCCACGGTGCCGGGCTTGTCCTCGACGTCCTTGAGCTGGTACTCGCCGTGCGGGTCGCTCTGGACCTCGCGGCTGTTCCAGTCGAGCGGGAAACGGCTGTTGCGGCCGAAGCCGGTGTCGACGAGGTACGCGTCGTCGCCGATGGTCACCTTGAGGGCGAGGTGGCCGAGGAAGGGGCCCACGCCCTCCGGGCGGTGCACGCGGCCCGGCAGGATGTCGACCTGGTAGCCGAGGGCCTCCAGCACGAAGCCGAGGGCCGGGTTGACCTCGTAGCAGCCGCCGCCGCGGCTGTCGATCGCGACCTTGTCCACGGACCGCTTGTCCATGTGGATCTCGCGGCCTTCGAGGTGGTAGTCGAGGTTCTCGAACGGGACCGACAGCACGGCGCGTTCGGCCAGGTGCCGCAGCCCGGCGAGGTCGGGCTGCGCCGGGCGGGTGGCGCCGATCCGGGTGAGGTAGGCGTCGACCCGGGCGTCGTCGATCGGGGTTGCGTCCAGCATGGGATCTCCTTGAAGGGTGTCGCTCTCCGGCGGGGCGGGCAGCGCAGGGAGGGGAGGGTGTGCGGGAGGTGACTACCAGCGGATCAGCGACAGACCGAGGGCCATGCCCCCGCCGAAGCCCGCGAGCAGGACCAGGTCCCCCTCGTTCAGCCGGCCCGAGCGGGCCGCGCGGTCGAGGGTGATCGGGACGGAGGCGGAGCCGGTGTTGCCGTACCTCTCGTACGTGGTCCAGGTGCGGTCGATGCCGACTCCGATTTCCTCGGAGAGGTTTTCCAGCATGCGTCCGTTGGCCTGGTGGGGAACGAAGTGCGCGATATCGGCCGGGGTGAGACCCCGTTCCGAAAGGAACGCCGCGATGGCGGGCGGGACGTTTTCGGCGACGAAGTCGCGTACGCCGCGGCCGTTCATGGTGAAGTACTGGAGCCCCTCGGCGAGGATTTCCGGCGTCGCCGGAATACGGCTGCCGCCGCCGGGGACCTCGATCAGGTGCCGGTCGGCCGCGTAGCTGGCCAGCCGGTTGGCGAGGACGCCGCGGTCCTCCCCGGCCACCGGGCCGAGGACGACGGCGCCGGCGCCGTCACCGAACAGGATCGTGGTGCGCCGGTCCTCGCGGTTGAGGATCCGGGAGTAGACGTCGGCCCCGATGACCAGGGCGTAGCCCTCGCCGGAGGAGGCCGCGAGCATGCCCTGGGCCGTGGTGAGGGCGAACAGGAAGCCCGTGCATACACCGTTGACGTCGAAGGCGGCGGTGCCCTGGTCCGCGCCGAGCTCGTCGGCGACCACGGAGGCGGTCGGCGGCTGCGGCTGGTCGGGGGTGGAGGTCGCGACGACGATGAGGGACAGCTGGCGGGCGCGGATGCCGGCACTCTCCAGGGCGGCCCGACCCGCGATCACCGCGAGATCGGATGTCGCCTCATCGGGCTTGGCCCAACGGCGTTCGCGTATTCCCGTCTTGCCGAGTATCCATTCGTGATCGACTCCGGCCGGCGCTCCGACCTCTTCGTTGGAAACGACATGAGCCGGTACGTACGACCCCGTACCGAGCACGCCCACCGAAAAAGCATTGCGCGCACCGTGATTTCCCGTCGTGATCATTTCTACGACTCCTCAACACTGCGTGAAACTCATGGTTCCGTCCCGGGGAAATGCCGACAACGGCGTCCGTGGGACCTTGTCAGGTACGGGGCCGCGGGGCGGTCCGGGAGGCCGGACCGCCCCGCGCCGCGTCAGGCGGCGAGCATCCCCGCGGTCAGCGAGGCCAGGAGGTCCCCGGTGATGCGCGGTCCGTTCTGGGTCAGCACCGACTCGGCGTGGAACTGCATCGAGGCGAAGTGCGGGCCGCGCAGGGCGTGCACCTCCCCGGTCTCCGGATCGCGGCTGATGTCCAGGAGCCCGACGCCCGGGACGACGGCGGTGTCGACCAGGGAGCGGGCGGCGAAGGTGTTGTAGAAACCGACCCGTTCGGGCCGGCCGAAGAAGTCGATCTCCTTCTGTACGCCCTGGTTGGGCTCGCTGCGCCGGACCAGGTCGAAGCCGAGCGTGGTGGACAGCACCTGGTGGCTGAGGCAGACGGCCAGGAAGGGCCGCCGTTCGTCCAGCAGGGTCCGTACCGCCGTGCGCAGGTGGGCGATCTTGGGGTGGGAGGCGTCCCGGGGGTCGCCGGGGCCGGGGCCCATGACCACCAGGTCGTGCCCGTCGAAGGAGTACGGCTCGTCGTAGCGGCGGATCGTCACGTCGAGGCCGATGGAGTCCAGCTGGCGGGCGATCATCGCCGTGAACGTGTCCTCGGCGTCGACCACCAGCACCCGCCGGCCGGCCAGCGCCGGATCGACGGAGGCCCGGCCCTGGTCCTGCCCGAGCCAGTAGCCGGCGATCGTGCGGTTGCGGTCCTCCAGGGCCGCGCGGACGGTGGGGTGCCCGGCGAACCGGGCGGCGGTACCCTGCGACTCCAGGGCCGCGAGCAGACCGGCGGCCTTGGCGGCGGTCTCGGCCACCTCCGACCACGGGTCGGAGTGGCGCACGAGGGTGGCTCCGACCCCGATGCGCACCTCGCCGCCGGAGCCGATGTCGGCCGTGCGGATCAGGATGGAGGAGTCCAGCGCGTCCCCGCCCTGCTCGTCGCGGCCGATCAGCGCCAGTACGCCGCTGTAGTAACCGCGGCCCTGCGGCTCGTACTTGGCGATCACCTGGGCCGCGCTCTCCAGCGGGCTGCCGGTGACGGTCGGGGCGAACAGGGTCTCGCGCAGGATCTCCTCGGGGGGCCGGGTGCTGCGGCCCTCGATGAAGTACTCGGTGTGGGCGAGGCGGGCCATCTCCTTGAGGTACGGGCCGTCGACGCGGGCACCGCCCTCGCAGATCCGGGCCATCATCTTGAGTTCCTCGTCCACCACCATGTAGAGCTCGTCGACCTCCTTGGTGTCGGCGAGGAAGTCCATCACCTCCGGCAGCGAGGGCCCGGCCGCCGGATAGCGGTACGTGCCGCTGATCGGGTTCATGACGGCGGTGCCCCCGCGGAGGCTGACGTGCCGCTCGGGACTGGCGCCGACGAGGGTGCGCTCGCCGGTGTGCACGACGAAGGTCCAGTACGCGCCGGTCTCCCGTTGCAGCAGCCGCCGGAAGAGCGTCAGCGCGTGCCCGGTGGAGTAGGCGCGGATGCCGGTGGTCCAGGAGCGCTTGAGGACGAAGTTGGCGCCGGCGCCCTCGCCGATCTCGTCGGAGATCACCCGGCGCACGGTGTCCGCGTACTCCTCGTCGGAGACGTCGAACGCCCCTCCGTCGAGGTCGATCGGCAGGTCGGGGATCCGGGTGAGGGCCTCGACCAGCGAGATCCGCTCCTGCCCGGTGACGGTCATCGCGACCAGCGGGGTGTCCTCGTCGGGGGCGGCGAAGCCCCGCTCGGAGATCTGCCGGTACGGGATGAGCGCGAGCACCTCGTGCCGGGCGCCGTCGGACCCGTCCGGGCCGGCCGGGACCTCCGCCCCGGCCGGCCCGTGCGCTGCGTCCGCCGCGTCCGCGGCACCTGACGCACGGAGCTGCGCCAGGGAGTCGACGGTGGCGCTCTCGCCGATGATCACGTCGAGGATGCCGGGGCCGGTGGCCTCGGGGCGGTAGAGAAGGGCGAAGGGTGGTGGATTGGGGCCCAGGACGCGGGCCAGCAGGGGAGAGGTCATCCCGCGATCTCCTTGGCGGTGGTGACGACCGCGCACCGCTTGGACGCGTAGTCGATGGCCAGCCGGTGTTCCAGCTCGCTGAAGTCGCCGGTCGCGTCCGCGACCAGGAAGGTCTGGATGTCGTGGCTGAAGGACTCGATGGCCGTGGTCAGCACGCCGACGTGCGCGTAGACGCCGCAGATGACGAGCTGGTCCCGGCCGGCGGCGCGCATGCGCTCCAGCAGGTCGGTGTTGAAGAAGGCGCTGTAGCGCCACTTGGTGCAGACCCAGTCCCCGGGCTCGGGTGCGAGCGCGGGGACCACCTCGCGGTCCTCGGGCGTCGTACGCATCCCCGGACCCCAGATGTCGGCGAGCAGCCCGCGCTGCTCGGGGGTCATGCCGCCGGGCTGGGCGGTGTAGGCGACGGGGGCGCCGTGGGCCTTGAAGTGCTCGCGCAGCAGTACGGCGTTGTCGGTCAGCTCGCCGCGCAGCGCTTCGGGGAAGGGCGCGAGGAAGTAGCGCTGCATGTCGTGGACGAGCAGGACGGCCCGGTCAGGGTCGAAGGTCCACTGCGGTATGGAGGGGGGAAGGTCTCCCGCGGTCGGGAGGGGATAGGGCTCGATGGTCGGTATGCCGGCCATGACTGTCCTCTCGGATGTCTGTTCCTCAAAAGGGGTGCGCAGGTGTGGGCGGGGCGGTCGGTGGCGCCCTCACGCGCCGAGCGTGGCCCCGCCGTCCACGGTCAGGACGTGCAGGGTGATGTGCGCCGCCCGGTCGGACAGCAGGAAGATCACGGATTCGGCGATGTCGTTGGTCCGGGCGAGCTTGCCCAGCGGGATGCCGACCTTGAAGGACTCGGGGCTGCCCGCGATGGTCCTCGCGGGGCCCTGCTCGTCCTCCCACATCGAGGCGAGCATCGCCGTGTCGGTGGAGCCGGGGGCGACGATGTTGCAGCGGATGTTGTGCTTGGCCACTTCCAGTCCGAGCGTCTTGGTGAGCATGGTCGCGGCGGCCTTGGAGGCCCCGTACGCGCCCATGGCGGTGCGCGGGGTGCCGGACGCGTTCGAGGCGACGGTGACGATGGCCCCGCGGTTGCGGGGGATCATCCGGTTGACGGCGGCGCGCGACAGCCGGAAGACGCCGCTGACGTTGACCTCGAAGGTCTGGAGCCAGTCCTCGTCGCTGAAGTCGCGCACCTCGCCCAGGCGCAGGATCCCCGCCGTGTTGACGAGGAAGTCCAGCGGGCCCAGTTCGGACTCGACGGCGTCGACGACGGCTTCGACCTGCTCGGTGACGGTGACGTCGGCCGGGTGGGCGTGGACGTCCAGCCCGTCGGCGACCAGCTTCTCCACCGACTCCAGGAGCCGTTCGGCGTCCCGGTCGACGGCGGCCACCGTCGCGCCCTCTTCGGCGAGCCGGCGGGCTACGGCAAAGCCGATGCCTCCTGCGGCTCCTGTGACGAGGGCGACCTTGTTATCCATGTCCAATCTCCCTGCTGGTTCAGGCTCGCCATTGCGTCACCACGGCGTACGCCTGGTTCGGGTTGAGGCGGGGGTCGCACAGGCTCGTGTACCTGTCGCCGACCGTGTGCAGCTGGTCATCGCCGGTCGCGCACTCGGTGACGTCGTCGGGGGTGGTCTCCAGGTGGAGTCCGCCCGCGACGCCGCCGCCCTGGGCCACGGCCGCCTGGAAGCCCTGGATCTCCTTGACGACGGTGTCGACGAGGCGGGTCTTGTGACCGGCGGGGGTGGAGAAGGTGTTGCCGTGCATGGGGTCGGTCAGCCAGACCACCGGGTGGCCGGCCTGCCGTACCGCGTCGACGAGCGCGGGCAGGCGCTCGGCGACCAGGTCGGCGCCCATGCGGGCGATCAGGGTGAGGCGGCCGGGCTCGCGCCAGGGGTCGAGGCGCCGGCAGAGCTCGATGAGCTCCTCCGGCTCCATCGACGGTCCCACCTTGCAGGCGACCGGGTTGACGACCCCGGCCAGCATGTCGACGTGGGGTCCGTCGATCTGGCGCGTGCGCTCGCCGATCCACGGGAAGTGGGTCGAGGTCAGCAGCGGGCTGCCCTCCTCGTCCCAGCGCATCATGGGCAGTTCGTAGTCGAGGAGAAGGGCCTCGTGGCTGGTCCACACCGGCGGGCAGATGCCGGAGCGGCGCGCCGGGTCGGTCCAGCCGAGGTGGGCCATGGCCTGCGCGGCGGAGCGGTACCCGGACAGCAGGCGGAAGGGGTCGGGCAGGCGCTCGGCCAGGCCGGCCCCGGGGCCGTTGACCATGTGCCCGCGGTATACGGGCAGTTCGACGCCGTCCACGACCTCGGTCGGGCGCGAGCGCGGCTTGGCGAACTGGCCGGCGAGCCGGCCGATCCGCACCACCGGCTTGTGCGTGACCATTTTCAGCGTGCCGGCGAGCATGTCGAGGAGGGCGGACTTGCGGGCGATGTAGCCGGCGTCGCACTCCGCCGGGTCCTCGGCGCAGTCGCCCGCCTGGACGATGAAGGCCTCGCCCGCCGCCACCCGCGCGAGGTGGGAGCGCAGGCGGCGGACGTCTCCGGCATTGACCAGCGCGGGACGCTGGGAAAGATCGTCCTTTACTTTGGCCAGGTCGGGGGAATCGGCCCAGTCGGGCTGTTGTAGGGCTGATGCTTTTCTGACGGTGAGTGATGCGGTAACCACAGGAAACTCCCAGGAAATGGGCCCAAGTCTTGCGCATGGGCAGAACTGAGGGGTGGCGGATTATCGATGCTGCTGGGGAATTGGTGCGGCACCCACCGGCCGATAGTCACTCCGTCAGGTGGGGCGGCCGCACCTGACGGAGCCGCGTCCGGATGCATAAGTCACACTTGATTGAAAAGCGGCAGCGGGTTTCCTGTGGCGGCCGCTGCGAACAGAATCCGAACCATGCATGCCGCCTATATCGAACAGTTGGGTCCCGCAGAGCTCATCCGCTTCGGTGAGCTGCCCGCTCCGCAGCCGGGGCCGTCCGACGTGCTCGTCGAGGTCGACGTGGTCTCCGTCAACCACGTCGACACCTTCGTCCGCTCGGGTGCCTGGCGCACCCCCCTCGACTTCCCCTTCGTGATCGGCCGGGACCTCGTCGGGACCGTGCTGTCCGCCGGCGCCGCGGTCGCGCACCGCTTCGCGCCGGGCGACCGGGTCTGGTGCAACAGCCTCGGGCACGACGGCCGCCAGGGCGCCGCCGCCGAGCAGGCCGTCGTCCCGGCCGAGCGGCTCTACCCGCTGCCCGAGGGGGTGGACCCGGTCGACGCGGTGGCCCTCGCACACCCCGCCGTCACGGCCTACCTCGCCCTCTTCGACCAGGGCGGCATCGCCGCCGGCGACACCGTGCTGGTGCTGGGCGCCGCGGGCAACGTGGGCAGCGCCCTGGTCACGATGGCCGCCCACGCCGGAGCCCGGGTGATCGCCACCTCCTCGCCGCGCGACTTCGACTACGTACGGGAACTCGGCGCGGCCGAGGTCATCGACTACAACGACCCCGACGTGTCGGCCCGCGTCCGCGAGCTCAGCCCGGACGGGGTGGACATCCACGTCGACACCTCGGCCCGCAACGACCTGGAGACCGCGGTGGACCTGCTCGCGAGCCGCGGCCGGATCGTGCTGCTCTCGGGCATGCGCACCCGGCCCGTGCTGCCGGTGGGACCGCTCTACCTCAAGGACTGTTCGGTGCGCGGCTTCGCGATCTCGCACGCCACCGCGGGCCGGCTGGCCGCCGCCGCGGCCCACGTCAACAAGCTGACGGCGGCCGGGCTGCTGCGGCCGCGCGGCACCGAGGTGCTGCCGCTGGCGGCGGCGGCCGAGGCGCACCGCCTGCTGGACGAGGGCAAGGTGACGGGAAAGCTGGTACTGCGCGCCCGGTCCTGACACAGAAATCTGCGGAATAACTGCGAGCGGCGCCGCGGGAACATTATCGCGGCGCCGCTCCGGCATGCTTTTATTTTCCATGTGCAATACACGGGCAAAAGACCTGATGGACCCGCGACAAGGGCCTTGAGCGGAGATTGGCGGAGCAGCAGTATTTCGGCCATGACGAACTCCATCATCGACTCGACCCCGCTTTTCGAGGTTCGCGCGGACATTCCCGTCGCGGCCACTGCGCAGGAAATCTACGACGTCGTCAGCGACCTGACCCGGAGCGCCGAGTGGAGCCCGGAATGCATGGGCGGCGAGTGGATTTCCGGTGAACCCTCCACCGTCGGAGCGATTTTCCGCGGCGAGAACCTGCGCGCCGAGGACGTCGTCGGCTGGGCCCCGCTGGTGCGCGGTACCTGGTACACCGAGGCCCGCGTCACGGCGGCCGAGCCCGGCCGCACCTTCCGCTGGATGATGCTGACCCACGCCCAGGAGGACCAGGAGTCCGTCTGGGGCTTCGACATCGAGCCGGCCCAGGAGGGTTCGGTCCTCGTGCACCACTTCCGCATGGGCAAGGCCACCGCAGGCATCCACAAGATCGTCGCCGATCTGGACGAGGTCCAGCGCAAGCAGTTCATCACCGACTGGACCGAGAAGCTCGTCGGTGACCTCGACGCCACCCTCGCCCGCATCCGCGACGTCGTCGAAGGCCGCTGAGCCCGCGTTGTCGCACCCGGACGCCGGCACCGGCTTCCCTCCCGGTGCCGGCCCACTCCCCGTACGCCATCGAAGACACTCTTGAGAGAACGAGGCCATGCTTCTCCAGCGCATAGGAAACAAGGGCATCCGGCTGGGTACGCTCTTCGACCGAGCGGCCGCCCGCACCCCCGCGGGCCTCGTGGTCATGGACCACGACCTGGACATCGCCCCGCAGCTCGGGCGCCGTCCCACCTTCACCGAACTCGCGGACCTGGTCGACGACTTCGCCTCGCGGCTGTGGTCGGTCGGCGTACGGCCCAACCACCACGTCGTCGTGCACAAGGCCGACGGCTTCGACATCTCGCTGCTGGCCTGTGCGATCGCCCGCATCGGCGCGATACCGGCCCTGCTGTCCCCGAAGCTGGACGGCGAGACGGTCGCCACGCTGGTGCGCCGCATCGACCGGCCCTTCCTGATCACCGACCAGGAAAAGCTCGACGCCAACCTGCCGGCCGAGATCTTCGACATCACGGCCGGGGTGCTGCTGACCTCGGGCTCCTACGAGAGGACCGTCGAGCTCGCCTCCCTCGCCGGCGTCCCCCGCGTCCCGGCGATCCCGATGCCGCCCCAGCACCCCACCCTGATCACGCACACCTCGGGCACCACCGGCACCCCGAAGCTCGCCGTCCACACCGGCCACACCTTCGAGGCCCGCTACCGCCCGCAGGCGACGGTCTTCTCCGCCGTGCCCAAGCGCGAACCGGTCGCGGTCCACGTGTCGTTCGTCCACTCCCGGATGTTCACGGCCATGCCGATCTCGATCCTCCAGGGCCACACCCTGATCGTCCTCAAGGAGGACGACCCGGAGACCGTCGGCGACATCTTCGCCCAGGTCCCGCCCGGCTTCATCGAAGCCCACCCCAACACGTTCCTGCGCTGGGAGGCGCTGGCCGACGACCCCCGCGGGCCCCTCGCCAACGTCAAGTACTTCAGCTCGACCTTCGACGCGATCCACCCGCGCACGGTCAGCATCCTGCTCAAGGCGAGCAAGCGGAAGAACGCGCTCTTCGCCCAGGCCTACGGCCAGAGCGAGGTCGGCCCGATCGCGGCCCGCACCTACACCCGCAAGGGCGGCGCCGACTTCGACGGCCGCTGCGTCGGCTCTCCCTTCCCCGGCATGACCGGCGTCCGCGTCGTCAGCCGTGACGGCAACCCCGTCACCAAGGACAACCCGGGCTTCATCGAGATCAAGTCCGACGGCCGCATCATCACCTACCACTCCGAGCACGAGCGCTGGGAGAAGCAGGTCAACGACGGCTGGTGGCGGATGGGCGACCTCGGCTACCGCACCAAGTGGGGCTGCCTGCACCTGCTCGACCGCGAGGTCGACGAGATCCCGGGCATCGGCTCGACCCTGGAGATCGAGGACAAGCTCTTCACCCGGCTGCACGAGCTCATCGAGGTCATCATCATCCCCGGCCCCGACGGGGTCCCGGTCCCGGTCGTCTGCACCCGCGACGACAAGCCGCTCGACCTGATCGCGTGGAAGTCGGCGGTCATCGGCCTGCCGAAGCTCGCCGCCCCGGTCCAGTGGCGTCTGGAGGACGTCCCGCAGACCTCCACCACCAAGATCAAGCGCCTCGAACTCGCCCGACTCGTCGCAGGCGGGGCGGAAGCCGCACCCGAGGCCGGCGCCGACACCGCAACCGAGGTTCCGGCCGAAGCCGCCTGAGCGGACCCCATCCCGTATCCCCACAGCATCGGAGATTTCGCATGAGCAGCTCGTCCGTTGAGATAGCCGTCGTCGGCGCCGGCCCCCGCGGCCTGTCCGTCGTCGAGCGCCTGGTCGCCAACGAGCGGGAGAACCCCGTTCACGACTCGGTCGCCATCCACGTCGTGGACCCGGCCGCGCCCGGCGCCGGCCAGGTCTGGCGCTCCGGCCAGTCACGCCACCTGCTGATGAACACCGTCGCCTGCCAGATCACCGTCTACACGGACGAGAGCTGCAAGATCGACGGCCCGATCGAGCCCGGCCCGACCCTGTACGAGTGGGCCAAGTCCCTCTCCGTCCTCGGCCAGTTCGGCGACTACGACGAGGGCACCCTCGCCGAGGCCGCGGCCATGGGTCCGGACACCTACCCGACCCGCGCCTTCTACGGCAACTACCTCAGCGAGTGCTTCCAGCGCGTCATCGTCGGCGCCCCCAAGCACGTCAGCGTCCACGTCCACCGCTCCCGCGCGGTGGCCATCGCCGACACCCTCGGCATCTCCGGCGGCCCGCAGGGCGTGCGCCTCCAGGACGGCACCCGCCTCAACGACCTCGACGCCATCATCCTGGCCCAGGGTCACGTCCCCGCCCGGCTGACCCCGCGCGAGGCGCGCACCGCATCCCTGGCGCGCATCCACTACCTGACCTACCTGACGCCGGGCAACCCCGCCGACAAGGACCTCGCGGCGATCAAGCCCGGCCAGACGGTCCTCGTCCGCGGCCTGGGGCTGAACTTCTTCGACTACATGGCGCTGTTCAGCCACGGCCGCGGCGGCTCCTTCGTCCGCGACGAGGACGGCAAGCTCACCTACCGGCCGTCCGGGCAGGAGCCCCGGCTGTACGCCTTCTCCCGGCGCGGCATCCCGTACCACGCCCGCGGCGACAACGAGAAGGGCGCGTACGGCCGCTACTTCCCCAAGCTGCTGACCCCGGACTACGTGCGCGCCCTGCGCCAGCGCTCCGCGGAAGGCGGCAAGGTCACCTTCAAGGAAGACCTGTGGCCCTTCATCTCCCTGGAGGTCGAGAGCGTCTACTACGGCGCCCTGCTCGCCGCCAACGGCCGGCCCGAGGAGCGCGAGGCCTTCACCGAGCGCTACCTGGAGACCGAGGACGCCGAGGGCCGCTCCTGGCTGCTCGCCGAGTACGACATCCCCGAAGAGCAGCACTGGAGCTGGGAGAAGCTCTCCATCCCCTACGGGGACCGGGAGTTCGCCGACCGCGACGACTTCCAGAGCTGGCTGGTGGAGTACCTCGCGGCCGACGTCGCCGCCGCCCGCCAGGGCAACATCAGCGGCCCGGTCAAGTCCGCCCTGGACGTCCTGCGCGACCTGCGCAACGAGGTCCGGCTCGCCGTCGACCACGGCGGCCTCGACGGGGACTCGCACCGCGACGACCTGGAGGGCTGGTACACCCCGCTCAACGGCTTCCTCTCCATCGGCCCGCCGGCCACCCGCATCGAGGAGATGATCGCCCTCATCGAGGCCGGGGTCCTCACGATCACCGGACCCGGTACCCAGGTCCGCATCGACACCGACACCCAGACGTACGTGGCCGCGTCCACGTCTGTACCGGGCCCGCAGATCAAGGCACAGGTGCTCATCGAGTCCCGGCTGCCCGAGCCCGACCTGCGGCGCACCTCCGACCCGCTGCTCCAGCACCTGCTGGACACCGACCAGGCGAAGCCGTACGTCATCTCCGGCGAGCAGGGCGGCTACCAGACCGGTGGCCTCGCGGTCACCGAGCGCCCGTACCGGCTCATCGACGCCCGGGGCACCGCCCACGCGCGCCGCTTCGCCTACGGGGTGCCGACCGAGTCGGTCCACTGGGTCACGGCGGCCGGCATCCGGCCCGGCGTGGACTCGGTGACCCTCGGCGACTCCGACGCCATCGCCCGCGCCGTCCTGGCCCTGCCGCCGGTCGCGAGCCTGCCGGCCGGGATCCGCGCGGTGGCCGACCAGCCGGCCGACGACACCCTGCCCGGCGTGATCGTATGACCGGCGAGGGCCCTCTCGTGGACGCCGGCCTGCTGTCCCCGGTGCGGGCCGGCACCGAGGTCGAGACGGCCGTCGGCGACCGGGCGTGGCTCCAGGCCATGCTCGACGCCGAGGCCGCCCTGGCCCGGGCCCAGGCGAGCCTCGGCACCCTCCCGGAGGAAGCCGCGGCCGTCATCACCGAAGCGGCACGGGCCGACCGGTTCGACCTGAGGGCCCTCGCGCTCGCCTCGCGGGAGACCGCGAACCCGGTGGTGGGACTCGTCCAGGCCCTCACCGCGGAAGTCCGCGGCATCGACCCGAAAGCCGCGGACTTCGTCCACCGGGGCTCCACCAGCCAGGACATCTTCGACACCGGCGCCATGCTGGTGGCCGCCAGGGCCCTGCGCCTGATCCGGGCGGACCTCGCCCGGACCGCGCAGGCCCTGGCGGGCCTCGCCCGCACCCACCGCGACACCCTGATGCCGGGCCGCACCCTGGCCCTGCACGCCGTACCCACGACCTTCGGACTCAAGGCCGCCGGCTGGCGCGCCCTCGTCCTCGACGCCGACGCCCGCCTGGCCCGCGTCCTGGACGAAGGCCTGCCGGTCTCCCTCGGCGGGGCCGCCGGCACCCTCGCCGGCTACCTCGAATACGCCGACATCGACCGCCCCGACGTGGCGGCCGACACCGAACACCCCTACCTCGACCGGCTCGTCGACGCCTTCGCCGCCGAGACCGGACTCGCCCGCCCCGTGCTGCCCTGGCACGCACTGCGCACCCCACTCGCCGATCTCGCCGCCGCACTGGCCTTCACCGCAGGAGCCCTCGGCAAGATCGCGGTCGACGTGCAGGCGCTGACCCGGACCGAGGTGGGCGAAGTCGCCGAACCGACCGCCGCCGGCCGCGGCAGCTCCTCGGCCATGCCGCACAAGCGCAACCCGGTACTCGCCACGCTGATCCGCGCGGCGGCCCTCCAGGTCCCGGTGATCGCCGCCGGACTGACCCAGTGCCTGGTCACCGAGGACGAACGCGCCGCGGGCGTCTGGCACGCCGAGTGGCAACTGCTGCGCGAATGCCTGCGCCTGGCCGGCGGAGCCGCCCACACCGCGGTCGAACTGGCCGAGGGGCTGGAGGTCCGGCCCGCCCGGATGCGGGAGAACCTCGACCTCACCGGCGGCCAGGTGGTCTCCGAGCGCATCGCGGCCCGCCTCGCCCCGCACCTGGGCAAGGCCGCCGCCAAGCAGCTGCTGACCGAGGCCTCGACCGCCGCCGCCGCGAGCGGGCGGCCCCTGGCCGCCGTACTCACCTCGATGCCCGGCCACGGCCTCGGCGCGGACCACATCGCACAGCTGTGCGACCCGGCCGGGTACGGCGGCGCCGCGGGCGCACTCGTCGACCGCGCACTGGCCGACGTACCGCAGTCCCCACCCCCGGGATCAACCGTCTGACAGACAAAGGGAGAAACCAGGTCATGAGTGCCACACGATCAGCCAAGGGGCGCTGGATCGAGGACTGGGACGCCGAGAACGAGCAGTTCTGGGAGCAGGGCGGCAAGCGCATCGCCCGGCGCAACCTCTACCTGTCCGTCATCTCCGAGCACATCGGCTTCTCCGTCTGGAGCATGTGGTCGGTCCTGGTGCTCTTCATGACGCCCGCGATCGGGCTCGGCTTCGCGCCCGACGAGAAGTTCCTCCTCGTCGTCACCCCCACGCTCGTCGGCGCCCTCCTGCGCCCGTCGTACAGCTACGCCGTCACCCGCTTCGGCGGCCGCAACTGGACCGTGTTCGCCTCGGCGATCCTGCTGGTCCCCGCCGGGCTCACCGTGTTCTTCATCCAGCGCCCCGGCACCCCGCTGTGGGTGTTCCTGCTGATCAGCGCCCTCGGCGGGGTCGGCGGCGGCAACTTCGCCTCCTCGATGACCAACATCACCGGCTTCTTCCCGCGCCGCCACCAGGGCTGGGCGCTGGGCCTCAACGCCGGCGGCGGCAACCTCGGCGTCGCCGCCGTGCAGCTGCTGGGCCTGCTCGTCATCTCCACCGCGGGCGACACCCACCCGGCGTACATCGCCGCCACCTACCTGCCGCTCATCGTGCTCGTCTCCCTCTTCTGCGGGCTGAAGATGGACAACATCGCGACCGTACGGACCGACCCGGGCGCGCAGCGCGAGGCCCTCGCCCAGCGCGACACCTGGCTGATCTCGCTCCTCTACATCGGCACCTTCGGCTCGTTCATCGGCTACGGCTTCGCCTTCGGCCTGGTCCTGCAGACCCAGTTCGGCTCCACCCCGCTCCAGGCGGCCTCGTACACCTTCCTCGGCCCGCTGCTCGGCTCCTTCTCCCGCCCCTTCGGCGGCTGGCTCGCCGACCGCTTCGGCGGCGCCCGCGTCACCCTCCTCACCTTCGGCGGCATGGGCCTGGGCACCGGCGTACTGCTCCTCGCCTCCGCCCGCGACTCCCTGACGATCTTCATCGCCGGATTCACCGCCCTGTTCGTCCTCAGCGGCATCGGCAACGGCTCCACCTACAAGCTGATCCCCGCGGTCTTCAGCCGCCAGGCCGAGGCCCGCATCGTCCGCGGCGAGGACGCCGGCCTGGCCTTCGCCTCCGCCCGCCGCCTGTCGGGCGCCGCCATCGGCATCTCCGGCGCCATCGGCGCGCTCGGCGGAGTCGCCATCAACCTCGCCTTCCGCGGCGCCTACAGCGGCGGCGCGAGCAACGGCACCCCCGCCTTCCTCGCCTTCCTCGGCTACTACGCCTTCTGCGCCGCCATCGTCCTCACGGTGTACGTACGCCGCGAGCGCGCGGCCGCGGCCGCCCCGGCGGCGCGCGAGCAGCAGGCGGTGGCCGCGGCCGCCCGCCCGGAGAACGTCCATGTCTGACCGGACACCACCCGGGGACACCGCGGGGAACGGCGCCCGCGCCACCGGCGCCACCGGCGCCGCGACCGTGCGGACCCACTGCCCGTACTGCGCCCTGCAATGCGGCACCCTGCTGAGCCGCGAGGACCGGCCCGGCGGAGCCGAGGTCCGGCCCGACCCGGACTTCCCCGTCAACGGCGGGGGCCTGTGCCAGAAGGGCTGGACCGCCCCCGCCCTGCTCACCACCCCCGACCGGATCCGGACCCCGATGGTCCGCGACTCCGGCGGGACCCTGCGCCCCACCGACTGGGACACCGCCCTCGACACCGTGGCCGCCGGCCTCGCCCGGATCCGCGCCGAACACGGCGCCGACGCCGTCGGTGTGTTCGGCGGCGGCGGGCTCACCAACGAAAAGGCCTACCTGCTCGGCAAGTTCGCCCGCCTCGCCCTCGGCACCAGCCAGATCGACTACAACGGCCGCTTCTGCATGTCCTCGGCGGCCGCCGCCGGGAACGCCGCGTTCGGCCTGGACCGCGGACTGCCCTTCCCCGTCACCGACCTCGGCGCCGCCGAGGTGATCCTGCTCGCCGGGGCCAACCCCGGCGAGACGATGCCCCCGCTGATGCGCCACCTCGGCGCCGCCCGGCTGATCGTCATCGACCCGCGCCGCACCCCCACCGCCGCCCGCGCGGCCCTGCACCTCCAGCCACGCCCCGGCACCGACCTGGCCCTCGCCCTCGGCCTCATGCACGTCCTAGTCGTCGAGGGCCACACCGACCGCACCTACGTCGACCAGCGCACGCGCGGCTTCGACGCCGCATGGAAGCGCGCCGCCTCCTGGTGGCCCGAGCGCGTCGAGAAGGTCACCGGCGTACCCGTCAGCGACATGCGCGAAGCCGTCCGGATGCTCGCCGACGCCCGGCGCGCGTACGTCCTGACCGGGCGCGGCGCCGAACAGCACAGCAAGGGCACCGACACCGTCGCCGCCTTCATCAACCTCGCCCTCGCCCTGGGCCTGCCCGGCCGGGAGGGCAGCGGATACGGCTGCCTCACCGGCCAGGGCAACGGCCAGGGCGGCCGCGAGCACGGCCAGAAGGCCGACCAGCTGCCCGGCTACCGGATGATCACCGACCCGGCGGCCCGCGCGCACGTGGCCGGCGTCTGGGGCGTCGACCCCGAGGCCATCCCGGGCCCCGGCCGCAGCGCCTACGAACTCCTCAGCGCCCTCGGCACCGACACCGGCCCGCGCGCCCTGCTCGTCTTCGGCGCCAATCCGGTGGTCTCCGCCCCGCGCGCCGACCGCGTCGCCGCCCGCATGGCCTCCCTGGACCTGCTCGTCGTCGCCGACTTCGTGCCCTCCGAGACCGCGCGCATGGCCGACGTGGTGCTGCCCGTCACCCAGTGGGCCGAGGAGGAGGGCACCATGACCAACCTCGAAGGCCGCGTCCTGCGCAGGCGCCGGCTGCTCGACCCGCCGCCCGGCGCCCGCTCCGACCTCGCCGTCCTGCACGCCCTCGCCACCCGCCTCGGCGATCTCCCCGAGCGCTACCCGGTCGAACCCAGGGCCGTGTTCGAGGAGTTGGGCCGCGCCTCGCGCGGCGGCGGCGCCGACTACTCGGGGATCAGCTACGACCGCCTCGACGCGGGCGAGGCCCTGCACTGGCCCTGCCCCCGGACCCCCGAGGGCGAAGCCGCCCACCCCGGCACCCCCCGGCTCTTCCTCGACCGCTTCGCGCACCCCGACGGCCGGGCCCGCTTCGCCGAGGTGGAGCACCGCCCGCCCGCCGAAGAGGCGCACGCCGAGCACCCCCTGTACGCCACCACCGGCCGGGTCCTGGCCCAGTACCAGTCCGGGGCGCAGACCCGCCGGGTGCCGCAGCTGGCCGCGGCCGCCCCCGAGGCGCACGTCGAGGTGCACCCCGACACGGCCGCCCGGGCCGGCCTGACCGACGGCGGCCACGCCCGGGTCAGCTCGGCGCGCGGCGCCACGCTCGCCCGGGTCCGCCTGGACCCGACCCTGCGCGCCGACACCGTCTTCCTGCCGTTCCACTTCCCGGGCGCCGGACGGGCCAACCTGCTCACCAACGACGCCCTCGACCCGCGCAGCCGCATGCCCGAATTCAAGGTGTGCGCGGTCCGCATCGAACCGGCGGAGCTCGAATTCCCCGAGTCGGACGCCGAGGACGACGGCGCCGAAGACGGCGTCGAAGGCGGCATCAAAGGCGGCACCGAGGCCGACTTCGGGATCGATTCCGAGGGCCGCTTCGCGCAGGAGTTCGCGGACGAGGCCGCCGGCTGCGTGCCCGCCCCCGTACCCGGCCCCGGCCGGGGCCCCGCACTCCGCCAGGACGCCCGCCCATGACCACGTACTCCACCGCCCCGATCCTCGTCATCGGCAACGGCCCCGCCGCCCACCAGGTCCTCGACCGGCTGCGCCACTTCGGCTGCGAGGACCCCGTCACCGTCCTCGGCGCGGAGGACACCCCCGCCTACCACCGGGCGCTGCTCACCTCGGCCCTCGACGGCAGCCTGCCGACCGAGGCCATGGAGCTGCCCCCGCCGCCCGGCGACACCACCATCCGCACCGGCGTCTGCGCCGTCCGCATCGACCGGGTCCGGCGCCGCGTGCACACCGCGGACGGGGACGTCTTCCCGTACGCCCGGCTGATCCTGGCCACCGGCGCCACCCCGATCCTGCCCGCCCTGCCCGGCCTGCGCACCCCCGACGGCAGCCCGGCCGCCGGCGTCGCCGTCCTGCGCACCCTCGCCGACTGCACCCGGCTCACCGCCCCGGCCGCCCGGGAGGCCCGGACCCCCGTGACGATCCTGGGCGCCGGATCCCTCGGCGTCGAAGCCGCGTTCGCGCTCGCCCTCAAGAACCGCCCCGTCACCCTCGTCCACCCCCGCCCCTGGCCGATGGACCACCTCCTCGACGCAGCCGCGGGAGCCCTCGTACGCGACCGGCTCACCGCCGCCGGCGTCGAACTCGTCGCGGGCAGCCCCGCCACCGCCTACACCCCCGCGAGCGCCGGGGCCCCCGGCACCCTCCACCTCGCCGACGGGACCACCCTGCCCGCCGACACCCTGCTGCTGTGCACCGGCGTCCTGCCCGAGACGGGCCTGGCCCGCGCCGCCGGACTGGCCGTGCGCACCGGCGTCCTCGTCGACGACGGCATGCGCACCGACGACCCGCTGATCCACGCCGTCGGCGACTGCGCCGAGCACCGCGGCAACCGCGGCGGATCCCTGGCCTCCGGCTGGGCCCAGGCCGAGGCCCTGGCCCGGTACCTGGCCCACGGTGCCCGCGGCGTGGCCCCCGCCCGCCGCGTCCTGCGGCCCCGGATCGCGGGCCCCGGCCTGGTGGTCCTCGGCATGCCGGGGGCCGCCCCCTGCGACGAGACGATCACGCTCAACGATCCGGCGAACGGCCGCTACGCGCGCCTGGAGCTGACCGGCGAGCACATCACCGCCGGGGTCCTGCTCGGCTTCGACCGGGCCATCGCCACCACGACCGAGCTGTACGTCCACGACGCGCCCGTCCCCCGCGACCGGCTCAGCTTCCTCATGGGCCGCCCCCCGCGCCTGCCCGGGGCCGGCTCCGAGGAGATCACGCCCGAGACCGTCGTCTGCCTGTGCAACAACGTCACCCATCAGGACCTCACCCGGGCCTGGCACGCCGGGGCCCAGGGGCTCGCCGAGCTCGCGAGCGCCACCCGCGCGACCACCGGCTGCGGCGGCTGCGCCCGCCAGGTGGAGTCCCTCTGTGCCTCCCTGGCCTCCACCACCGCTGCCACGACCGGCAGCTGACCCGGCGCGGAGGCCCTCACCCCGCAAAGGAACCCGTATGACCACCCGAACCCTCGTCGTCATCGGACACGGAATGACCGGCCACCGGCTCGTCGAGGAGCTCCGCTCCCGGGACCCGGACGGGACCTGGCGGGTGGTGGTCCTCGGAGAGGAGAGACACCCCGCTTACGACCGGGTCCGGCTGTCGTCCGCCCTCGACGACAAGACCCCGGCCGAGCTGAGCCTCGTCAAGCCGGCCCTGCTCGAAGACGCCCTGGTGGAGTTGCACACCTCCACCAGGGCCGTCGGCATTGACCGGGCGCAGCGCACCGTCGCCCTGGAGGACGGCGGGAGCATCCCCTACGACGCACTGGTCCTGGCCACCGGATCGGTGCCCTTCGTCCCGCCCGTACCCGGCCGCGAACTGCCCGGCGTCTGCGTCTACCGCACCCTCGACGACCTCGACGCCATCCGCGGGGCCGCCGGCCGCACCACCACCGGCGTGGTGATCGGCGGCGGCCTCCTCGGCCTGGAGGCCGCCAACGGGCTGCGGCTGCTGGGGCTTTCCCCGCACGTGGTGGAGATGGCCCCGCGGCTGATGCCCGTCCAGGTCGACGAGGGCGGCGGCCGCGTCCTCGACCGGCTCGTCACCGGGCTCGGCGTCACCACCCACCTGGGCGTGGCGACCAGCCGGATCGAGGCGGGCGAGGACGGCCGGGTGGCCCGCCTGGTCTTCGCGGACGGCACGGCCATCGAGACGGGCCTCGTGGTCTTCTCCGCCGGGGTGCGGCCCCAGGACTCCCTGGCCGGGCCCGCGGAGCTGCCGCGCGGCGAGCGCGGCGGCTTCCTCGTCGACGACCACTGCCGCACCGAGGACCCGCACGTCTGGGCGATCGGCGAGTGCGCCGCCGTCGAGGGCCGCTGCTACGGGCTGGTGGCCCCGGGCTACCGGATGGCGGAGGCCGTCGTCTCCCAGCTGCTGGGACAGGGCCCGTCCCGTTTCCCGGGCGCCGACATGTCCACGAAGCTCAAGCTGATGGGCGTGGACGTCGCCTCCTTCGGTGACGCCCACGCACAGACGCCGGGCGCGCTGGAGTTCGTACGGGAGTCGGCGGGCGGGGAGGTGTACGCCAAGCTCGTCCTGGACTCGCAGGGCGACAGCCTCCTCGGCGGGATCCTCGCCGGCGACGCGGCCGCCTACCCGCGGCTGCGGTCCTTGCTGGGCCGTGAACTGCCCGACTCAGCCGAGGCCCTGCTCGCCTCCGTCTGATCCGCGTCCCGCCCCGCGCCGCCGGGGGCGTCCCGACTCCGGGACACCCCCGGCGGCCTTGTGCTTCCCGTACCCGCCCCGCGCCGGGGACCCGGCACCCGCACCGGCACCCGCACCAGCGCCCGCACCCGGTGCACGGCGAAGGCCCCCACCCTGCCGGGTGGGGGCCTTCGCCGTGCGGTGCGTGTCGTGCTGCCGGATCAGACTCCGGCGGTCTGTGACTCGCGCTCGGCGGCGGGCGCGGTCTGCGCCTTCTGCTCGGGCTTCTTGAGGCCCAGGGCGATCAGGCCGGTGATGACGATGCCGGCCGCGGCGATGAAGACCGCCTTCTGGATGCCGTCGGTGGTGGCGGAGCGCAGCGCCTCGCCCGTCTGGCCCTCCAGGCCGGAGTTGGCGATGGCGACCAGGACGGCGAGGCCGACGGCGCCACCGATCTGCTGGGTGGTGGAGGCGACACCGGAGGCGATGCCCTGATCCTCGGGGGCGACGCCGATGGCGGCGGCACCGAACATCAGGGTGTAGCCGGCGCCCTGGCCGAGGCCCATGATGATCAGGCCGGGGACGAGGGCCCAGTACGAGGCGTCCGTGGCCATGGTGATGCCGACGATCGCGGTGCCGATGACACCGATGACCATGGCGCCGACCATGATGGCGCGGATGCCGTGCTTGGTGGCGAGGCCACCGGCCGTCTGGGCGCCGATGGCGATGGCGACCATCGGGACGAGGAAGGCGACGCCGGTCTCCAGCGGGCTGTACCCGTGGACGCCCTGGAAGTAGACGGTGAGGAAGTACAGCAGGGTGCCGAAGGTGGCCATGTAGAAGAAGGTCACGCCGACCGCGGTGGTGAGGTTGCGGTTCTTGAAGAGCGTCAGCGGCAGCAGCGGGTCCGAGGACTTCTTCTCGATGACGAAGAAGGCGACGAGCAGGACCACGCCGATGGCGAGGGCGCCGAGGACCTCGCCGGAGGCCCAGCCGGACTCGGGACCCTGGACCAGGGCGAAGACGATCGCGGTGATGCCGACCGTGGAGGTCAGGGCGCCCAGCAGGTCGAAGCTGCGGGCGGTGTTGCGGGCGGCGTCCGGCTTGATCAGCGGGAAGGCGAGCAGGGCGGCGATGCCGGCCAGCGGGACGTTGACGTAGAAGACCGACTCCCAGCCGAGGGACTGGGTGAGCACGCCGCCGAGCAGCGAGCCGACGATCATGCCGCTACCGCCGGCGGTGCCCCAGACGGCGAAGGCGCGGTTGCGCTCCTTGCCCTCCGCGAAGCTGGTGGAGACGAGGGTGAGGGTCGCCGGGAAGAGGAAGGCGCCGCCGATGCCCTGGACCGCACGGGCGGCGATCAGCACCTCGGGGGTGCCGGCGAGGCCGCCGAGCAGGGAGGAGCCGGCGTAGAGGGCGAGGCCCAGGACGAACAGGCGGCGCGGGCCGAACAGGTCGCAGGCGCGGCCGCCGAGGAGCAGGAACCCGCCGAAGGCGACGGCGTAGGCGCTGACGACCCACTGCAGGGTCTGGGCGGAGAAGCCGAGCCCGCTGCCGATGTCGGGCAGGGCCACGTAGACGATGTTGTAGTCGATGGAGATGATCAGCTGGGCGAAGGCGAGCAGCGCCAGGGTGAGGCCGAGGTGCTTGCGCCGGCCTTCCTGGTTCTGGGTGGTTGACATGGTGTACAGCTCCCGGGGTCGGGTCGGGGGTCGATGGGTCGTACCTGGTGCGGTGCGGTGGACTGCGGTGCGGTGGAGTGCGGTGGGAGCGCCTGCTCAGGAGGCCAGTTCGTGGGTCACCTGGTCGGCCAGCCGGCGGGCCAGCTCAAGGCGCTTGATCTTGGCGGTGGCCGTGCGCGGCAGTTCGCCGAGCTTCATCTGGATGGGGTCGGCCATCGTGGACTGGTCGGCGATGGCGCGCTTCCAGCGGGCCAGGTCCAGGGGGGCGTCGTCCTTGGTGCAGACGACCGGCACGGGCTCCTTCTCGGGGCCCGGCACGATGATGAGCTCGGTGAGCTCGGGCAGCCGGTGCAGGACGGTGTCCTCGACCTCCAGGGTCGAGTGGATCGTCGGGATCTGGTCGACCTCGCGGTCCAGCAGGTGCAGGCAGCCCCACTTGGTGCGGTAGCCGATGTCGCCGCCGCGCCACCAGTCGCCGTCGAGCTGCTTCTCGAAGCGCTCGGCCTCGCCGTAGTAGGTCAGGGCGCGGCCCGAGGTCTGGACGTCGATGTAGCCGGGGTTGTCGCGGGTGACGGGCTTGCCGTTGCGGGACACCAGGCGGTACTTGGTGATGCCCGGCGTGGAGTAGCCCTGGCAGCGGCCGTCGGCCTGCATGACGGTCTTGCGGGTGTACGGGCGGCCGACCAGCGGGCCGCACTCGCTCTGGCCGTAGACCTGGAGGAAGACGGGGCTCTTGCGCTCCGAGGCCCGCAGGAACTTGTCCATCGTGCCCGGGTGGATGGCGTCGAAGGTCGAGTTGTAGAAGCGGACCGTCTTGAAGGGCTTGCGCGGGTCGTCGAGGATCGACTCGCACTCCAGGAAGGAGTTCGGGTGCGTCTCGAAGACTCCCGGGCGGTACTTGACCATCGCGTCGGCGACCTTCGCCGGCTCGGCGTCGTCCAGGAAGACCATCGGCTTGTTGTTCAGCATCATGGACGCGATGCCCGGGTACATCCGCGAGTGGACGTAGGAGACGTGCATCAGGATCGGCTCGCGCTGGCGCAGCAGGCTGACGGGGATGTTCTGCCAGCGGTAGCGGGCGCCGATCGAACGGGCGGAGTGCACCACGAGCTTGGGGATGCCGGTCGTGCCCGAGGTGTGGGTCATGATGGCGTGCGAGTCGGGGTGCAGCGTCACCGCCGTGCGCTCGGGGGCGCCGGCCAGGTCGGAGAGCGAGATCGCGCCCTCGACCGGATCGGTGACCGAGATGACCCGCGCGGTGAGCTCGGCGAGCGGCGAGGCGGCCAGCGAGCCGTTCAGCTTCGCGGCGTCCGTCAGCAGCGTCGGTGAAGGCAGCCGCTGCAACAGCGCGTTGATGGTCTCTCCGTCGAGGTGGGCGGAGAGCATCACCGGGACGGCGCCGATGCGGGCCGACGCGCACGCGAAGAGGGTGATGTCGAAGTTGTTGGTCTTGTGGATGACGACGTGCTCGCTGGGCCGGATACCACTGGCCCACAGGCGGGTTGCCATCTCGGCGATCAGGTCGGCGAACTGGGCGACCGTCAGGACCTGGCCGACCTCGGGGAGGGCGTCCATGGTGCGGTCGAGCGTGATGGTGTTGGCGCCGAACTGGGCGGCAGCCTCCTCGGCCACGAGGCCGAGGTAGAGCGGCGTCTTGTTCTTGGGAATCCGGAGCATGTGTTCAAGTTCTCACCAAGAATGCCCGGGCCCAATAGGGGTTGTTTGACTGTGTCAGCTCGACGGATTCGAGCCATCGAAATGGCGAGAATTCACTGTGGTGCGCGCGGAAAAAGGCCCGTAGCGGATGCTCCCGCTACGGGCCTTTCCGGTGCCGGTGCGTTGCTGTTCCTGCTGTTCCCGCTGTTCTCGCCAGTGGCGGAGGTGTGTTAGTTCCCCAGCCCCTGCTTGAGCGCCGCGGCGACCTGGAGGGTGCGGACGGTCTGGTAGCCGACCGCCTTGAGGTTGTCCTCGGTCACGTTCTGGGCGAGCAGTCCGGGGACGGCCTGGAGCCCGGAGGTGGCGCTCACGCCGTACGGGTTGCCGTTGCTCGGCGCCACCATGATCGGGTCGGTGACGCCCGGGGGAACGATGATCGCACCCCAGTGGTAGAAGACGTTCGACAGCGACAGGACGGTCGACTCCTGGCCGCCGTGCTGGGTGCCCGTGGACGTGAACGAGGACATGGCCTTGTTCTTCAGCCCGCCGCGTGCGTGCAGTTCGAAGGTCTGGTCGATGAAGTGCTTGAGCGGGCCGGCCATGGCGCCGTAGCGGCCCGGGGTGCCCCAGATGACCGCGTCGGCCCAGTCGAGATCGTCCTGCGTGGCGATCTCGACCTCGCGGCTGCTGCCGCCGACGTGCTCCTGGAACGCCTCGGTCCACTCCGCGAAGTTGGGCGCGATGGTGGCTTCCTGGATCTCGGCGACCCGGCGCAGACGCACCTGCGCGCCGGCCTTCTCGGCCGCTTCGGCGGCGGCCACGGCGAGCTTGTGGATGTTTCCGGTGGCCGAGTAGTAGACGATCGCGACGTTGGTCATCGGCTCTTCAATCTCTCTTGTCTTGTGGGATTCAGGGCTTCGCGCTTTCGCGGTCGATTCCCGGCGGGTTGTCTATGGCGTAACGCCAGGAACCGTCCGCGCCGCGGCGCACCACATCCGTGGCCGTTCCTTCGTGGAGAACGGAAGTTCCGTCCGGCTTGACGCCCTTGATCAGATAGTCACACAGAAGCAGCGCCAAGTCGTCATATTCATAGCAGTGGCGCACCGTCAATTTCATCGGAATGCCGAGGGACATGAAGCTGCGCGTCGCCTCGCGCCGGCCCTCGCCCGTGACGACCTCGCCGGGGGTGAGCACGCGTACCGCCCCGGGCTCGAAGAGGCGGTCGATCGCCTCCATGTCGCGGGCGTTGAAGGCGCGCAGGAACGCATTGGGCAAATCGGCCGGTGCCGTGACGGTTGTGGTCATGGTGACTCCTGGGAGGGGGGAAAGGAGGTACCTGGCGGAGGCGGTGGAGGAGGAACCCACACCGTGGGGGGAGGGGGAGGATCCGGCGGTGCGGGTGGGGGGCGCGGGCAGCGGCCGGGGATGCGGGGTGGGGACCCGCGGCTACTCGACGGCGATGCCGGGCGTGCCCTGCGGGCGCACCGGCTCGACCGGCAGGCGGTCCAGCGTCATGCCGAAGTGCTTGTGGTAGGCCTCGAACACCTCGGTGTCGTCGGCGAGGTGCTCCACGGTGAACTCGCCGTGGACGCGCTTGGTCAGCGTGTGGCCCTTCAGCGTGATCCGGCCCTCGACCGTCGGCAGCGAACAGAACACGTCCTGCATGAACGGCGAGTCCGGACAGGTGCGGAACCACCACAGCGAAGGCCGGAACTCGCCCAGCTCACGCGCCCGGCCGTCCACCCGGTACATCGGCTCGCCGTCCAGGAACAGGTCGAACTCGCCCTGCTGCTCAGGCCCGAAGGCGAAGGCGCCCTGCGGGTCGTACTGCACCTCCGGGGTCCCCAGCAGCAGCGGCCGGCGCGCGTTGCGCCGGA
This sequence comes from Streptomyces roseus, assembly GCF_001044425.1. Classification (GTDB taxonomy): domain Bacteria; phylum Actinomycetota; class Actinomycetes; order Streptomycetales; family Streptomycetaceae; genus Streptomyces; species Streptomyces roseus. Next base: position 5,054 of record NZ_LFML01000063.1, on the reverse strand, counting down.
AGCCCACGTCCACCAGGTACGCGGATCCGTCGACGGTCACGCGCAGCATCAGGTGGCCCAGCGGAGCGCCGAGCCCGCCCGGGCGGTGGACCCGCGCCGACAGGATCTCCACCTGGAAGCCGAGCGCCTCCAGCAGCAGCCCGAAGGCCGGGTTCACCTCGTAGCAGGCGCCGCCGCGGCCCTGGTGCACGATCTTCTCGACGGCCCGCTCGTCCAGGTGGATCTCCTGGCCGAGGTGGTAGTCGAGGTTCTCGAACGGCACGGTCAGCACGTGCCGTTCGGTCAGCTCGGACAGCGACGCCAGGTCGGCCTTCGCGGGACGCGAGGCGCCGATCCGGGCCAGGTACGCCGTGGCGAGCCCGTTGTCGATCACCGGGCGTCCAGGGTCTTGAGCACGGAGGCGACCTCGAGCGTGCGACGCGCCTGGAAGGCCGCGGCCTCCAGGTTCTCCTCCGGGACCTGGCCCGGGTTGGCGCCGACCACCGCGGAGGCGCCGTACGGGTTGCCGTTCTTCGGCTTGTACAGCACCGGGTCGGTCGAACCGGTGGAGACGATGAGCGAGCCCCAGTGGGTGATCGCGTTGTGCAGGGCGAGGATCGCGGAGACCTGGCCGCCGTGGGCCGCCGAGCCGGACGCGAAGGCCGAGACCGCCTTGTTCAGCAGCTTGCCCTCGATCGACAGCTTCGACGTGGAGTTGATGAAGTGCATCAGCTGCGGGGCGGCGAGACCGAAGTGCACCGGGGTGCCGATGAGGATGCCGTCCGCCCACTCCAGGTCCGCGAGGGTCACCACGGGGATGTCCTTGGTGGCGTTCTGGAAGTCGGAGGCGCCGTCGCGGCTCGCCGCCTCGCCGTTCGGGGCGATCTCGGCGACCCGCAGCAGGCGGACCTGTGCGCCCTCCTTCTCGGCCGCGGTGGCGGCGGCCTCGGCGAGCTTGTGGGTGGAGCCGGTGGACGAGTAGTAGATGACAGCGATGTTCGTCATGACGAGATGCACTCCCTTTCGACCGCCCCCGCTCGTTTCCGGTTTTCGACTGCCGGGGCCTTGAGTTGATCCTGCTTGGGCGCCGGGCGCCCCATCGAGAGCGCCGGCTCTAGTCCGTCACGTACGAGGCCCTGCGCCGGCGGCGGCCGGTCACGACCAGCAGCACCACACAGCCGCCCAGCAGCGCGGACATGAACAGCCCGACACCCCTGACCTCGCCGAACGCCAGCGGGATCTGAGCGCCCACCCCGCCGCCGATGTTGAGCGTGAACCCGTACAGGGCCGTCGCCATGACCCCGTGGGCCACGCCCGAGATCGAGCCGATCTCCTGCACCACGGCAGGGCCGATCGCCGCCAGGCCGAGCATGAAGACGAACATCGCCCCGGCCAGCCCGGCCGCCGTCCCGCCGAACACACCGGCGCCGCAGATGCCCAGCGCCGCCACGGCGAACGCCCCGGCCCCGCGCTTGCGGGCCGGTATCCGGCCCAGCAGCGGGGCCACCAGCACGCCCAGCACCAAGGCGGGGATGGCGGTGGCGCGCAGCGTCAGCATCGCCTGGCCGTCACCGACGAGCGAGGGCGGCCCGTAGAGCTGCACGCTCGTGTAGACGGCGGTCAGGGTGCTGGAGCACGTGAGCCCGACGACGTACAGGGGCAGCAGCCGCAGCCACATCCGGCGGACGGCGCCGCGGTCCGCCCGCGCGGCGGGCTCCCCGGAGGCACCGGCGGCCCCGGCCCGCGCCGGATCCTCCGGCGCCAGCACCCGGCGCAGGATCTGCGCCCCCACCAGCAGCAGCGGCGCCGTCACCCAGAAGGTGCCCCGCCAGCCGACGACGGCGGCCAGCAGCTGGGATTCCACCTGACCGGCGACGATGGTCCCCGCCATGCAGGCGGAGACGATCGTCAGCGCGGTCGGCAGCTTCGAAGCCGGCATGTGCGCGTTCAGGTACGCGTACACCAGCGGGACGTACACCCCGGCGAACACCCCCTGCCCGGCCCGCAGCGCCAGCCCCGCGCCGAAGGAATCCGCCAGCGGCACGCAGGCGGTCGCCACCGCCAGCGCGCTCACCCCGGCCACCAGCACCGTACGGGTGCCGAACCGCCGGGCCAGCGGCCCGGTGAACAGCGATATGAGCGCGTACGTCGCCGCGTACGCGGACGTGGCCCAGGTGGCCGACGCCTGGTCCACCCCCCAGGCCCGCCCGATGTCGGGCAGCAGCGGGATCGCCACGTACAGCTGTCCCACCACCAGCATGCCGAGCAGGGAGATGCCCGTGATCACGCGCCAGACCGACTGCCCCGCCTCGGGCGAGGCGGGGCAGTCGGGGGCGCCGTCGCCCGCCGGGGCCCGGGGCGGGGCGGTGGGCCGGGGAGAGGTCGTGCGCAGACTCATCGTTCCTCCTGGGCTGCGGTGCACCCCGGGAGGGTGGGCCGGGCCGAGCGTCGTGGCGGGTCGGCGATCAGCTGCCGTACGGCTGCTGGGCCTTCTTGTCCTTCAGCGCGGTGCCCCACCACTCCAGGGAGTCCAGGAGGGTCTTGGCCGCGGCTTCCGCCTCGGTCGGGTCGATGAGGTTGCCCTGCTCGTCGAACTGGCCCCAGGGACCGTGGAAACCGACGGTGTCGCGGACCGTCACCGAGTGGGTCTCGGCGAAGATCTGGCGCAGGTGCTCGACGGCGCGCATGCCGCCGGCGAGACCGCCGTAGCCGACGAAACCGACCGGCTTGGCGTGCCACTCGGTGGTGTGCCAGTCGATCAGCGACTTGAGCGAGGCGGGGTAGGAGTGGTTGTACTCCGGGGTGACGACGACGAAGGCGTCGGCGGCGGCCAGCCGCGGGGAGACCGCGGACAGCTGGGCCTGGACCTCCAGGTCCGGCGACTGCGACAGCCGGTTGGGCAGGTCGTGCTCGATCAGGTCGATCACGTCGACGTCCAGGCTCTGCCGCTCACGGGCGACACCGGTGAACCAGTTCGCGATGACCGGGCCGAACCGGCCGTCACGGACACTTGCGACGATGACTGCGACGCGGAGCGGCTCAGACATTGAAAAATACCTCCGGATGAGTGCGAGCTAGCGGTGCCCACTTTTTGCGCCGCGCGCCGCGCGGACAACGCCGCAGCCACGAGTACGTCAACTCCCCGGCCCCGCCGCCCCCGCGGATGTCATCCCTCCCCGCGGCCCCGGTCGTCGGTCGGGGCGTCACGGTAGGCGGTGTGCCCCGGCCGACTCGCCGGCCGCGGGCCGAGTCCGTCAGCTCGGCGCCGGCCCCCGCCGGGTACTGACGCGTACTGGCGAGTACTGACGAGTACCGGCGAGTAGTGGCGAGTACTGACGGATTCCGGATCGCCGTGGCCGGAACCGTGCGTTCCTGACCGAGGCTGCACGCACTCGACCGAAAGCCTCGTCCTGCGTGCCAGGACTGAACGGAGTGTGGTTCACGTGCTCAGCAGACGCTCGCTCATACGCGCCGGTGCCAGCGTCGGGGCGGCCGCCGCACTGACCGCCGGAACCGGTGGCCTGATGCTGGCGCAGGCGGCCGGCGCCACCCCGTGGAAGACCCTGCAGAGCAGGCTGTCCGGCCGGCTGGTGCTGCCCGGCGACGCCACGTACGAGACGGCCAAGCAGCTCCAGCTCGCCCAGTTCGACGCGATCCACCCGCAGGCCATCGCCTACTGCACCAGCGAGTCCGACGTGGCCGCGTGCATCCGCTTCGCCCAGGACTACGGCCTCGCCCCGGCGGTGCGCAGCGGCGGCCACAGCCAGGCCGGCTACTCCACCACCCCCGGCCTGGTCATCGACCTCTCGAAGCTCAACCACGTCCGCCCCGGCGACACCGTCCACCTCGGCCCGGGCAGCCAGGGCGTCGACGTCCTCAACTCCCTCTCCCCGTACAACATCCAGGTCGCGGCCGGTACGTGTCCCACCGTCGCGGTCGGCGGCTGGCTCCAGGGCGGCGGCCTCGGCTACGCCACCCGCAAGTTCGGCATGGGCGCCGACCGGCTGGTCTCGGCCCGGGTCGTCCTGGCCAACGGGTGCACGGTGCGCGCCTCGGAGAACGAGAACCCGGACCTGTACTGGGCGCTGCGCGGCGGTGGCGGCGGCAACTTCGGCGTCGTCACCGACTTCGAGGTGCAGCCGGTCCAGATCCCCTCGCTCACCACGTACAACCTCAACTTCGCCTGGTCGGACGCCGTCCAGGTGATCCTGGCCTGGCAGGACTGGATCGCCACCGCGCCCCGGGAGCTGTCCGCGGAGCTGCTGTTCCTGCTCTCCACAGACGCACCGCAGGGCACCGAGCCGTACGTCGTCCTCACCGGCGGCTACGCCGGTCCGCAGGCCGACGCCAACCGGGTCCTGGACCAGCTGGTCGCGGCCGTCGGCCGGCCCACGACCTCCCGTACGGTCGTCGAAGCGCCGTACCGCGAGGCGATGATGAACGTCTTCGGCTGCGGGACGAAGACCGTCGACCAGTGCCACCGGATCGGCTACTCGCCCGAGGCGCAGCTGACGCGTGACAACTACTCGCTGGGCCGCAACAACTTCTTCGCCCGCGGCTGGACCCGCGCCAACGCCGAGGCGGCCCTGGCGGCCTTCACGGCCGACTTCCGCCCGGGCCAGTTCCGCTTCCTGGGGCTGTTCGCCTACGCGGGCAAGGTCAACGACGTCGCCCCGACGGCCACGGCCTTCGTGCACCGCGACTCGCTGTTCAACGCCGGGTACTCGGTGGGTCTGACCAGCCCGAACCTCACGCAGGAGGACAAGGACCGGGGCCAGGCCTGGGTGGACGGGGGCTTCAACACGGTGGAGCCGTACGCGGCCTCGCTGCACCAGTCGTACCAGAACTACATGGACCCGGCACTGACCAACTGGCGCGACGCCTACTACGGCCGGAACTACACCCGCCTGCGCTCGGTCAAGCGCGCCTACGACCCGAACCGCTTCTTCCGGTTCGCGCAGGGCATCGACTGAACGAGGGTCGGCCGGGCCGGCGCCCTGCGGGGCGCCCCCGCCGGGTCAGCGCAGCGGCCAGACGCGCGCGGACCCGGCGGGGAGCGGAGACCGCCAGATCCG
>NZ_LFML01000062.1:48446-57179 GCF_001044425.1 Streptomyces roseus | reverse complement strand
GGTGTCCGGGCAGCGGCCAGGCGCGCAGGTCGGCGCAGTCCCCGGCGGCCTGGGCGAGGCGCTGGGCGGTGCCGAGCACCTTCTCGTCGCCGGCCCGGACCTTGGCCTCGGCGGCCCGGCGGCGCTCGGCGAGCAGCTGCTCGACGGCGGCGAAGCGGCGGGTGTCGAAGAGCCGGCCCAGCAGGCGGCCCCGCGCGGCCTCGTCGGCCCGCAGGAACCGGGCGAACTCGCCCTGCGGCAACAGCACCACCTGGCAGAACTGCTCGCGGCTCATGCCGAGCAGCTGCTCGATCTCCTCGCCGATCTCCTGGTGGGAGCGGCTGAGCGGCTGCCAGCCCTCCCCGTCGAACTCGCGCAGCCAGCTCTGCGCCTTGTCCTTGGTGGTGCCGCTGCCGCGCTTCTTCGGCCGGTCCTGCTCGGGGCGCCGGGTGATCTCCAGGCGCCGCCCGCCCGCGGTGAGTTCGAGGGTGACCTCGGTCGGGGTGCCGGCGTCGGCGTGGTCGCTGCGCAGGCTGGTGCCGGGGGCCTGTCGGGGGCCGGGCACCGATCCGTACAGGGCGTAGCAGACGGCGTCCAGGACGGAGGTCTTGCCCGCTCCGGTGGGGCCGTGGAGCAGGAAGATCCCGGCGCCGGACAGCGCGTCGAAGTCGATCTCCTGGGGTTCGGCGAACGGCCCGAAGGCGGTGATCGCGAGCCGGTGCAGCCTCATCGGCGGGTCTCCTGCCGGCTCTCGTCCGCCCGTACGTCCTCGAAGGCGCCCTGGAGCACGGCCCGTTCGGCCTCGTCCGCGACCCCGCCGCCGCGCACGTGGGCGACGAAGTCCTCCGCGATCTCCTGGTCGCTGCGCCCCTTGAGGCGCTGCGCGTACGAGGCCGCGCCGGACTCCTCGCGGTCCTCGGGGTCGAAGGCGAGGCTGAGGGTGTGCGGGAAGCGGGCGGCGAGCCGGGCCATCGGGTCCTCGGGGCGGACCGGGTCGGTGAGGGTGGCCTCGATCCAGGAGTCCTCGTACGCGGCGTACCCGGGCTCCTCCAGCAGCGTGTCGAGCCGGCCGCGGAGCCGGGCGAGCGGGCGCGGCACGGGGGTGTCGAGCCGCTCGGCGGTGATCTCCCCGGCCGGGCCGAGGTCGATCAGCCACATGGTCTTGCGGTGGTCGGCCTCGGAGAAGGAGTAGGCGAGCGGGGAACCGGAGTAGCGGACCCGTTCGTTGATCGTCTGGCAGCCGTGGAGGTGGCCGAGGGCGGCGTAGTCCACCCCGTCGAAGACGGCGGCCGGCACGGCCTCGACCCCGCCGACGGCGATGTCGCGCTCGCTGTCGCTGGCCTGCCCGCCGGTGACGAAGGCGTGGGCGAGGACGACGGAGCGGGTGCCGGGGGCGCGGGCGGCGAGGTCGGCCCGGACCAGGTCCATGGCCGCGCCCAGCACGGCCTCGTGGCTCACCCTGCCCGCGCCGAACCGGTCCTTCACCAGGGCGGGCTCCAGGTACGGCAGTCCGTACACGGCCACCTCCCCGTGTACGTCGGCCAGCACCACGGGGTCGGCACACCCCTCGGGGTCGGTGCGCAGGTGGATCCCGGCCCGGCCGATGAGCCCGGCGCCGACGCCGAGCCGCCGGGCGGAGTCGTGGTTCCCGGAGATCATCACGGTGGGCACGCCGAGGTCCGCGAGCCGGTGCAGGGCCCGGTCGTACAGCTCGACGGCGGACAGCGGGGGCACGGCCCGGTCGTAGACGTCGCCGGCGACGAGGACGGCGTCGACCTCGTGCTCACGGACGGCCTCGACGAGGTGGTCGATGAAGGCGGCCTGGGCCGCGAGCAGGTTGACGCGGTGGAAGGACCGGCCGAGGTGCCAGTCGGAGGTGTGCAGGAGCCTCACTCGCCGGCCCCGCCGGACGTCTGGCCGCACATGTCTCTTCCGTCCCCCTGGTCGTCCCGGTCGTCTCCCGCTCGCTGAGCCCCTCTACGCTAACGCGTCGCCGGGGCCCGCACGGCACGTCCTTCAGGACGCGTAGGTCTCCCCGCCGAGGGTGAGGGTGGCGCTGCCCGCCGTGCTGTCGGCGAGCCAGGCCTCGAAGGCGGGCAGGTCCGCCTCGGGCAGGGCGACCTCGATCTCGACGGCGGCCCCGTAGCGCAGGTCCACCACGGTCCGGCCGGTGGAGCGCAGGTCGTTCTGGGTCTTGCCGGCCCGCTGGTGGTCCACGGTGACGGTGGCCAGCCGGTAGCGGCGCCGGGTGACGGTGCCGAGTGCGTCGAGGGCCTCGCCCACCACTCCCCCGTAGGCCCGGATGAGCCCGCCGGCGCCGAGCTTCACGCCGCCGTAGTACCGGGTGACGACGGCGACGGCGTACCGGACGTCCCGGCGCATCAGCATCTGGAGCATGGGCACCCCCGCGGTGCCGCCGGGCTCCCCGTCGTCGCTGGCCTTCTGTACGGAGGCGTCCGCACCGACGACGTACGCGAAGCAGTTGTGCGTGGCGGTCGGGTGCTCCTTGCGGACGCGCGCGATGAACTCCTGCGCCTCCCGCTCGGTCGCGGCGGGCGCGAGCGAGCACAGGAAGCGCGAGCGGTTGATCTCCGCCTCGTGCACGCCCTCCCGGGCCACCGTCACGTACTGGTCCGACTTCACCGCTCCACCCTAAGCCGTTGCCGGGGCCGACCCGGCCGCCCGCGGGTGCGGCCCGCAGCCGCCCCGGGAATCGGGCGCGCGGCCCCTCGGTTGATCACTGGTGCGGGCCGCGGTGGCGGGCCGCGTCCGGAAGGCAACAGGAGGCGGCATCCGTGAACGGCGACCCGGCAACCATTCGCAAGATCCTCACCGAGCTCGGAGACACCTGGGCCGTGGTGGGGCTGTCCAACAACCGGGACCGGGCGGCCTACGGGGTGGCCCGCACGCTCCAGCGGTTCGGCAAGCGGGTCGTCCCCGTGCACCCGAAGGCGGAGACCGTGCACGGCGAGCGGGGCTACGCCTCGCTCGCGGAGATCCCCTTCAAGGTCGACGTGGTCGACGTCTTCGTCAACAGCCGGCTGGCCGGGGCGGTCGCCGACGAGGCGGTGGCCGTGGGGGCGGAAGCCGTCTGGTTCCAGCTCGGCGTGATCGACGAGGCCGCCTGTGCCCGGACCCGCGAGGCCGGTCTGGAGATGGTGATGGACCGCTGCCCCGCCATCGAGATCCCGGCCCTCTGACCGCCCGGTACGCGGTCGCGCGCGCCGCCTGAACTACCGTGCGGGGTGTTCCCTGCCGCACCACCCGTACTGCGAGGCCCCGTCATGACCGCCCTCTTCGCCCTGGCCACGGCCCTGCTGTGGGGTCTCGCCGACTTCGGCGGAGGGCTGCTGACCCGCCGGCTGCCGGCGCTCACGGTGGTCGTGGCCTCCCAGGTCCTCGCCGTCGTCGCGCTCGGCGCGGTCGTCCTGGGCACCGGTGCCTGGCGGGAGGCGGGGCCGCAGCTGTGGTTCGCGGTCGCGGCGGGCCTGGTCGGGCCGGTGGCCATGCTCAGTTTCTACGAGGCGCTGGCGCTCGGCCCGATGGGCGTGGTCTCGCCGCTCGGCTCGCTCGGGGTGGTCGTGCCCGTCGCGGCCGGGCTGGCGCTGGGCGAACGGCCCGGGCCCGGCCAGTTCGCCGGGATCGCGGTGGCCGTCGCGGGCATCGTCCTCGCGGGCGGCCCGGAGCTGCGCGGTGCCCCCGTACAGCGACGGGCGGTCGTGCTCACGCTGACCGCTGCCTTCGGGTTCGGCGCGGTGATGGCCCTGATCTCGCACGCGTCCAGCGGCGTCACCGGGCTCTTCCTCGCCCTGTTCGTCCAGCGGGTCACCAATGTGGCCGCGGGCGGCGCGGCGCTGTGGGTCCGGACCCGGCGCGGGGCTCCGGCCCTGCCCGCCGGGACCGGGCCGCGGATCCTGTGGGGGCTGCTGCCCGCGCTGGCCTTCGTCGGGCTGGCCGACGTGGCGGCGAACGGCACCTACTCCGTCGCCGCGCAGAACGGTCCGGTGACCGTGGCCGCCGTACTGTCCTCGCTCTACCCGGTGATCACCGCGCTGGCCGCGTTCACCGTCCTCAAGGAGCGGCTGCGGACGGTCCAGGCGGCCGGCGCCGGACTGGCTCTCGCCGGAACGGTTCTGCTCGCCGCGGGATAGCGCGTCGGCCCGCCGGCCCGCCCGCCTGCTAGCGCGTCTGCGCCGCGCGCTCCTCGGCCTCCGTCAGCAGCGCCACCGCGCGCAGCTGCTCCGGCGTCACCCCGTCCGGGATCGGCACCGGCGCCGGGGTCCGCAGCGGCGGCTGCCAGCCCGTGTCCGGCTGCCACCGGCGGACGATCCGCGCGGGCGCCCCCGCCACCACGGCGTGGTCCGGCACCTCGCCCCGTACCACGGCCCCCGCGGCCACCACCACGTTGCGGCCCAGCCGTGCGCCCGGCAGGATCACCGCGCCCGTGCCGAGCCAGCAGCCGGGGCCGATCTCGACCGGGGCGCTGCGCGGCCACTGCTTGCCGACGGGCTCGTGCGGATCGTCGTAGCTGTGGTTCGTGGAGGTGATGTACACGCCGGGTCCGCAGAAGGTGTCGTCCCCGATGGTGATCCGGGTGTCCGCTATGACGTGGGTGTCGCGGCCGAGCACCACGCCGTTGCCGAGGACGAGCACCGGCTCGGTCCCGAGGTCGAGGCCCGGCATCATCCCGGCCGTGATCGTGACCTGCTCGCCGATGATGCAGTGGTCGCCGAGGCGGATCCAGGGCTCGCCGAAGACCGTGCCCTGGGGGAAGGCGAGGCGGGTGCCGTGCCCGATCGCGCCGAAGCGCAGCCGTCCGGGGGTCTGCGCGGTGATCGCGCCGGCCTGCTGCATCCACCGCCAGGCGGCGTGGACGGCGCGGTTGGCGAGCCGCCGGCGCAGGGTGGTCAGGGCCGTCAGCGATGAGAACGTGTTCTGGTTCTTCGGCACCGGGTCACCGTAACGCGCCGGGCGCCCCGACCGCGCCGTGATCTTCACCCCATCGTCGGCCGGTTCGGGCCCGTGCCCTACCGTGCCGGTAGCGCGACACGCAGGGCACTCCAGCACCCAGGACTGAGGAAGAGAACATGACGTATCACGCGGACCGGGGCCAGGCACTCGTCGCGGGCGTGGGCGGCAAGAGCCCCCGGATCGACCCCACCGCCTTCACCGCGCCGACCTCGGTCGTGGTCGGCGACGTCACGATGGCCCCGAACTCCAGCATCTGGTACTCGGCGGTGCTGCGCGCCGACTGCGGTCCGATCTCGCTCGGCGCGGACAGCAACGTGCAGGACAACTGCACGCTCCACGTCGACCCCGGCTTCCCGGTCACGATCGGCGAGCGCGTCTCGATCGGCCACAACGCGGTGGTGCACGGCTGCACCGTCGAGGACGACTGCCTGATCGGCATGGGCGCCACCGTCCTCAACGGCGCGGTGATCGGTGCCGGCTCCCTGGTCGCCGCGCAGGCGCTGGTCCCGCAGGGGATGGTGGTCCCGCCCGGCTCGCTGGTCGCGGGCGTGCCGGCCAAGGTGCGCCGCGAGCTGACCGAGGAGGAGCGCGAGGGCATCAAGGTGAACGCCCTGATGTACGCGGACCTGGCGAAGCAGCACCGCGCCGCCGTCCAGCCCGAGCCCCCGCGCCAGCCTTAGGGTCCCGGTACGCACGCGCCGCGGCCCCGCGACGCCCGGCCGCGGGGCAGCCGGCCGCTACTCGGCCGTGGCGGCCGCCGTCCGCCTCTCGTCCTCGGCCGCGGCCGCCTTCTTCATCCGGCTCCGCAGCACCAGCGTCACCGTGAGGCCGATCACCAGGGCCAGCAGCAGCGCGACCCAGGAGAAGCCCTTCAGCCAGGGCTCCGCGACGATCCCGATCGAGTAGATGACGGCCGTGGTGCCGCCGGCCCACAGGATCCCGCCGAGGACGTTCGCGACGAGGAACTTCCAGTACGGCATGTGCAGGACGCCGGCCAGCGGTCCGGCGAAGATCCGCAGGAGGGCCACGAACCGACCGAAGAAGACGGCCCACATGCCCCACTTCTCGAACGAGCGCTCCGCCTGGGCCACGTGCTGCGGCCCGAAGTGCTTGGGGAAGCGGCGGCCGAGGCGCTCCAGCAGCGGCTTGCCGCCCCGGCGCCCGATCGCGTAGCCGATCGAGTCGCCGACGATCGCCCCGGCGGATGCGCAGATCCCCAGGACCACGGGGTCGATCTCGCCGTGCTGCGAGGCCAGCAGCGCCGAACTGACCAGGACGATCTCTCCCGGCAGCGGGATGCCGAGGCTCTCCAGCCCGATGACCAGACCGACCAGGAGATAGATGCTGACCGCCGGAATCGTCTCCAGCCATTCCTGGATGTGCACCGGTACGTCCTCCCGTATCGCGGCGGCGCGTCGCCTGTGACACGCCGAACGGGCAGCCTATCTGCTGTTGACCACAGCCTTTGCCTTCAGGTGGAGTTCGCGCGAGGAACGGCCCGCGAACACTTCACGACGGCCTGGACCCAGTACCCACGCGTGCGCCTCGGGGTCCCAGGAGGACAGCGCCCGGGCGTCGACGTCGAGGACCACCCGCTGCGACTCGCCGGGTTCCAGGGTCAGCCGCCGGTAGCCGGCCAGGGCGCGCACCGGCTGGTCGAGCTTCAGCTCGGCCGAGGGGCCGACGTACACCTGGGCCACCTCGGTGCCCTTGCGGCGTCCGGTGTTGCGGACCGTGAACTCCACGCGCAGCCCGTCGCGCGCCGGCCGCACGCCGAGGTCCTCGTACTCCCAGGTCGTGTACGAGAGCCCGTGCCCGAAGGGGAACAGCGGGGCCACCCGCTGCGCGTCGTACCAGCGGTGCCCGACGTGGACGCCCTCGCCGTACTCCTGGCGCCCGCCCACCCCCGGATAGCGCAGGGGGTCCGCGCCGACCGGGGTCGCGCGCTCGTCGGCCGGGAAGGTCTGGGTGAGCCGGCCGCCCGGGTCCACGTCCCCGAAGAGGACGTCGGCGGTGGCCGCCGCGCCTTCCTGGCCGGGGTAGTACATCTGGAGGACCGCGCCGGTGCGGGAGAGCCACGGCATGGTCGTACTGGAAGGGGTGTTCAGCACGACCGTGGTGCGGGGGTTCACGGCGGTGACCGCCTCGATCAGCCGCGCCTGCCCGCCGGGCAGCGCCAGCGAGTTCCGGTCGGTGCCCTCGGTGGCGTCCTCGTACGCGAACAGCACGACGCTGTGCGCCTGCTCGGCGGTCTTCACGGCTTCGGCGAGGTCGGCGGCCCGGGTCGCGTTCGTGGTGTGGCGCAGCCGGAACCGCTGGCCCTTGGCCCCGCCCTCGGCGAAGACGGCGAGCCGGTGCGGGCCCGCGGCGAGGGTGAGGGTGCGGCGGCGGACGGTGAGTCCGTCGGGCGCGGTTCCCAGGAGTCCGCCGGCGAACTGCTCGGCCGCGCCCGGCCGGACCGGGAAGAGCTCCTCTCCGTCCAGGCGTACGCCGGGCCGCTTGCCGGTGTAGTGGACGAGGAGCGTCCACTCCTCGTCCGCGGCGAGCGTGAACTCGCCCTGGTGGCTCCAGTTCCGCCCGGCCTCCACGTGCCGGTCGGCGAGGTCGGCGGCCGGGGTGAGCAGCTGCGGGGGCAGGGGGCGCCCGTACAGGTCCTCGCCGAGCGCGTAGCGCACCGTACTGCCGTTGCCGGCGCGGCCCCTGATGGCGTCGAGCGGGGCGGGCGCCCGGTCGGGGAGGACGTGCGCGCTGCCTCCGCCGCCGACGAAGGGCACCTGCCCGGTGGGGCCGATCACGGCGATCGAGCGGGCGGCGGCGCCGGTCAGCGGCAGCGTGGCGTGCTCGTTGCGCAGCAGTACCGCGCCGGCGGCCGCGACCTTGCGGGCGACGCGGGAGCCGGCGGCGGCGTCGCGGGCGGGCCGGGCCGGCGGGTGGGCCGCGAGCAGCCCGAACCGGTCCATGGTGGCCAGGATCCGGCGTGCCGCGAGGTCCACGGTCTCCTCGCGGACGGTGCCGGCGCGCACCGCCTGCCGGAGCGGGCCGCCGAAGTGGGTGCCGCCGGGCATCTCCATGTCGAGGCCCGCGCCGATGGCGGCGACGGTGCTGTGGGTGGCGTCCCAGTCGGACATCACCCAGCCTCCGAATCCCCAGCTCCCGCGCAGCAGCTCGTCGAGCAGGGGCTTGTTCTCGCAGGCGTACGTGCCGTTGACCTTGTTGTACGCACCCATGACCGCGCCGGCCCCGGCGGTGACGGCGGCTTCGAAGCCGCGCAGCTCCGTCTCGTGGAGGGGCTGCTCGGCGACGACGACGTCGACGGTGTCGCGGCTGTGCTCCTGGTTGTTCAGGGCGAAGTGTTTGACGGTGGCGATGAGCCCCTCGTCCTGGATGCCGCGGACCACCTCCGCGACGAGGTCCGCGGTCAGCCGGGGGTCCTCGGCGAAGGTCTCGACGTTCCGCCCGGCGTGGGGCGTGCGGATCAGGTTGGCCATCGGGGAGAGGATCACGTCCTGGCCGAGCGCCCTGCCCTCGCGGCCGATGACCCTGCCGTACTCGCGGGCCAGCGCCGGGTCGAAGGCCGAGGCCAGCAGTACCGGGGCGGGCAGCGCGGTGGCGGGCTTCGCGACCCGCACCCCTGCGGGCCCGTCGGCGATGCGCAGCGCCGGGATGCCGAGGCGCGGTACGCCGGGCAGGTACCCGGCCTGGCCGAGCGGGGCGGGGTCGGGGCCGCCGTGCAGCAGGGCGGTCTTCTCGTCGAGGGTGAGCCGCTCCAGCAGGGCGTCGATC
>NZ_LFML01000062.1:0-47923 GCF_001044425.1 Streptomyces roseus | reverse complement strand
GCGCGCGGCGTCTGGACACGGCCTCGCTCATGGGCGCTCCCTGCGGCTGGGGCTCGGGTAGGCGGGAGCGGCCCGCGCCGGACCGCTCCCCCGCACACTGTGCGCCGCCGCCGCGCCGGGGCCGGGCCGGACGCGCCACCGCCGCCCCGAGTTTCAGCCCAGCGGCGGCGCCGGGGCGTCGGCCTCCGGCGGGCCCCACAGCACGGAAGCCGCCCGGGACGCGGATTCTCGCGTCCCGGGCGGGTCCTGTCGGCTGCCGCTCCCCCCGGGGCGGCCGGCCTGCTACGCGTTGGGGCGCAGCGTCCAGACGACCGTCATCTCGCCGGTCACGGCCTCGTCCTCGCGCTGGATGGCGATGGTGACGGGGAACTCGGGGCGGCCGCCCGCGTCGAGTTCGGCGATGACCTCGGCGGCCGGGCGGCCGAGGGTCGCGGTGGCCGTCACGACGCCCTTGGCCAGCTTCTTGTAGCCGATCTCGGCCTTGACGGCCAGCGGCACGGCGCGCGAGAGCTGGTCGCCGAAGGCGGCCAGGACGATCGCGCCGCTCGCCGACTCGGCGAGGGTGAACATGGCGCCGGCGTGCGGGCCGCCCACGTGGTTGTGGAAGTCGGGCTGGTCCGGCAGCCGTACGACCGCACGCTCGGGGGTGGTCTCCAGGAACTGGAGGTTCAGGGTCCGGGCCATCGGCACCGTCGCGGCGAGCAGCTCGCCCACGTTCATCTGATCTGCGCTCATGGGACCCGATGTTACCCATGAGTAGCAGGCCTTGGCCAGACCTTCACAAGGGGCGGACGTGCCTCCTGACACCCACTCCCACTATCGTTACCGGCCATGTGGCCAGGACAACAGCAGCCGCCCGGGGGACAGCACAACCCTCAGGACGCGCATCAGAACCCGTATCAGCAGCAGGGACAGCCGGGGCAGCCGGAACAGCAGCCGAACCCCTACCAGCAGCAGCCCGGCTACGGATACCCGCAGGCCGGCTACCAGCCCCAACCGCCCACCCAGCCCTGGGGCCAGCCCCAGCAGCCGCAGCAGACGACGCCTGCGCAGGGCGGCGGCGGCAGCCCGTTCGCGACCAAGACCGTGGCGATCGTCGCGGCGGCCGCGGTCATCGTGGTGGCGGCCGCCACCGGCGCGTTCGTCCTGACCCGGGACAAGAAGAACGACGAGGCCGACGGCAAGCCCGCCGCCGCCTCCTCGGCCCCGGCCACCAGCCAGGCCCCCGCCTCGCCCGGCGCCAACCCGCGCGCCGGCGGCGAGGTCAAGCCGGTGATCCCGGGCTGGAAGGTCGTCGTCAACCCCAAGCACGGCACCGCCTTCGACGTCCCGCCGGAGTGGGACGTGTCGGGCTCCGGCGTCATCGCCGGCTTCGAGGACGCCACCAAGAAGGACGGCACCCCGATCGTGAGCTTCTCCGCACCTGCCTTCTTCAAGAAGGACTGGTGCAAGGTCGATTCCGACAAGGACGGCCGTGAGGAGACGAGCGAGCTCTCCGGCACCGGCACCAAGGGCGGCCAGGGCGCCAAGGACACCGCCGAGGCCGTGAAGAACGAGGCCGGCAACTGGGTGTTCGCGGCCTTCGCCCAGAAGGCGCCGAAGGGCACCGTCAAGGTCTCGGACCCCAAGGAGTACACCACCGCCTCCGGCCTCAAGGGCCACATGGCCACGGCGACGGCGATCGGCGTGCCCAAGGAGAACAAGTGCTCCTCGGACGGCAAGTCGATCGCGTTCAGCTTCAAGACCTCGAACGGTGACTTCGCCAGCTGGGTCCTCTTCGCCGCCGCCGGCGTACAGGGTGAGGTCCCCCAGGAGACCATGGACAAGATCCTCAGCTCGGTCCGCCTGAACGGCACCCCCGGCAACAGCTGACCCGTCCCCCGCCCCGGGCCGCAATCCGTTTGGATTCTCGGCCCGGGGCGTGGATAGTCCGGGGGTGAGTTCTCCCCCCACCGCCGCGTCCCGTCCGACCGCACACCGCCGCCGGCCCGCCTGGGCCGGCCGCAACTACACCCTGCTCACGGGCGCCGCGGTCGTGACGAACCTCGGCAGCCACGGAGCCCTCATCGCCTCGGCCTTCGCCGTCCTGGAGGCGGGCGGGTCCGGCGGCGACGTCGGCCTGGTGGCGGCCGCCCGTACACTCCCGCTCGTCCTCTTCCTGCTCATAGGCGGCGCGCTCGCCGACCGGCTGCCCCGCCACCGCGTGATGGTCGCGGCCAACGCCCTCAACTGCGTCTCGCAGGCCGCCTTCGCCGTCCTCGTCCTGACCGGACACCCGCAGCTGTGGCAGATGATGCTGCTCACCGCCCTCTGCGGCACCGGCACGGCCTTCTTCAACCCGGCCGCCGAGGGCATGCTGCTCTCCAGCGTCTCCGGCGAACACGCCAACCGCGCCTTCGCCCTCTTCCGCATGGCCGTGAACGGCGCCGGCATCGGCGGGGCCGCCCTCGGCGGAGCCATGATCGCCGCGATCGGCCCCGGCTGGGTCCTGGCCGTCGACGCCGCGGCGTTCGCGCTCGCCGGAGCCCTGCGCGCCTTCCTCGACGTCAGCCACACCGGCGACCGGGCCCCCGGCGGCGGACTGCTGGCGGACCTGCGCGAGGGCTGGGTGGAGTTCCGCAGCCGCCCCTGGCTGTGGAGCATCGTGCTCCAGTTCTCCGTGGTCGTGGCCGTCGTCGGCGCCGCGGAGGCGGTGTACGGTCCGTTGGTCGCCCGGGACCAGTTGGGCGGGCCGGCCCCCTGGGGACTGGCCCTGGCCTTCTTCGGCATCGGCACCATCGCCGGGGCCGTCCTGATGATGGTGTGGAAGCCGCGCAGGCTGCTGCTGGTCGGCACCCTGTGCGTGTTCCCGCTGGCCCTGCCCTCCGCGGGTCTGGCGGTGCCCCTGCCGGTCTGGGGCCTGTGCACCGTGATGTTCGTCAGCGGAACGGCCATCGAGGTGTTCGGCGTGAACTGGATGACGACCATGCACCAGGAGATCCCGGAGGAGAAGTTCTCCCGCGTCTCCGCCTACGACTGGTTCGGCTCGGTGTCGATGCTCCCGCTGGCCACCGCCCTGGCCGGCCCGGCCGAGGCGGCGTTCGGCCGCACCAGCGCCCTGTGGGGCTGTGCCACGCTGGTCGTACTGGGCACCGCGGCGGTCCTCTTCGTCCCCGACGTACGCCGGCTCACCCGCAAGCCCGCTCCCCCGAAGGCCGCCTCGTTCCCGGCCGCCGCCGCCCCCGAGCCGGTGGCGGACGCGCCCACCGCCGTCACCCCAGGCTGAACGCGCCTTCCGGCGGCTCCGGCGAAGCCACGGCGTCCGCGTCCGCCACCGGCAGGGCCCCCTTCATGAACCGGGCCAGGGTCGCCCCCTCCTCGACCCGCGCCGGGAACGCGTCCGCCGCGCACCTGCGCGAGAGCGCGGCCACCGGCAACGGCGCGTCCGAGGCGAGCAGTACGGCGTTCCCGAACCGCCGCCCGCGCAGCACCCCCGGCTCCGCGACGAGCGCGAGCTCCGCGAAGACCGCGCCGAAGTTGGCGAGCTGGGCCCGCAGGAAGCCGAACGGCGCCCCGTCGGCCAGGTTCGACGCGTACACCCCGCCGGGCCGCAGCACCCGCGCGGCCTCCCGCGCGTACTCCACGGAGGTCAGCTGCGCCGGTACGCGCGAGCCGCCGAACACGTCGGCGACGAGGAGGTCCGCGCTGTCCGCGCCGGCGCCCTCCAGCCAGGCCCGCGCATCGGCGGCGTGCACGGTGACGTCGGATCCGGCCGCCAGCGGCAGGTGCTCCGCGACCAGCTCCACGAGGGCGGCGTCGAACTCCACGACCGCCTGCCGGGAGCCCGGCCGGGTCGCCGCCGCGTAGCGGGGCAGCGTCAGCGCGCCGCCGCCCAGGTGCAGCAGGTCCAGCGGCGAGCCCGGCTCCGCCACGCAGTCCAGTACGTGCGCGAGCCGGCGTACGTACTCGAACTCCAGGTGCCCGGGATCGTCGAGGTCCACGTACGACTGCGGGGCGCCGTCGACGGTCAGCAGCCAGGCCCGCTCCCGGTCCACGTCCGGCATCAGCTTGGCGGTGCCCTGGCCCACGTCCCGGACCACCGGGATCTGTTCGTCGCTCACCGCACCATTGTCCGGCAGGCCGCGGGTCAGCCCGCCCAGACCGCGGCCGCCTCGGCCGCGTGCGAGGCTGCCTGCGCGAGCCCGGCCCGGGCCGCCGGGTCCCGCCGCGCCGGGTCCAGGACGTTGCGCCCGAAGGCCTTGCGGGCCTGCGCGGACGGGGTGATCAGCAGCACCCGCGCCCCCGCCTCCCGCAGCCGGGCCGCCTGGGCGGCAGGCGAGGGGACGAGTCCGGAGCCGAGCGCCATCGGCGCGAGGATCACCACCCGCGAGCAGCCGGAGGCCAGGTCCGCGTTGGTCGCGGACCGGATCCCGCCGTCGATGAACCGCCGACCGCCGACCGTGACCGGCGGCCACACCCCCGGCACCGCGCAGCTCGCCGAGACCGCCTCGACCAGCCCGGCCCCGCTCTGCCGGTCGAAGGCGGCGAGCTCGCCGGTGAGCGCGTCGACGGCGGTGACGACGAGCCTGCGCTCGGGCCACGCGTGCGAGACGAGCCGGGCCTCCAGCACCTTGCGCCGCTCGGCCTCCTCGCCGGTGTCGGCGGCCAGCGCGAGGGCGCCGACCCGCCTGCGGTAGGCCTCCGGATCCCGCGAACGCACCATCGCGACGGCGTACCGGGCGATGAGCCCCGTACCGAGCCGGGCGGCGACCTCGCCCGCGGGATCGCCGAGCTGACGCTCGTACAGTTCCCGCGGGCTGAGCAGCCCGGAGGTGAGCTGGGCTCCCACCACCGAGCCGGCGGAGGTGCCGACGACGAGGTCGGCGGCGGTCAGGTCCACGCCCGCCCGAGCGAGGCCGTACAGCACGCCCGCCTCCCAGCCGACGCCGGTGAGTCCCCCGCCGCCGAGCACCAGTGCCGTGTCGCCGCCCATACCGGCCCGCCCCTCTTCGTACGCCCGTGGTGACGGCAGTCTGACGCAACCGGACCGCCGCCACCACGGCGGGGGCGCCTGCGCCCGCGGGACGTACGTCAGTCGAGGACGGCCGAAACCGTCCCCGCGCCGACGGTCCGACCGCCCTCGCGGATCGCGAAGCCGAGCCCCGCCTCCAGCGGTACGTCCCGCCCGAGCTCGACGGTCATCTCGACCGTCTCCCCCGGCCGGGCCACCCCCGCCGTCCCCAGGTCCACGTCCCCGACCACGTCCGCGGTGCGGATGTAGAACTGCGGCCGGTACCCGGTCGCCACCGGGGTCGTGCGACCGCCCTCCCGCGCGGACAGCACGTACACCCGCGCCGTGAAGCGGCGCCGGGGCACGACGCTGCCGGGCGCGGCGACGACCTGCCCGCGGCGCACGCCCTCGCGCGGCACCCCGCGCAGCAGCAGCGCGACGTTGTCCCCGGCCTCGGCGGACTCCATCGGCTTGCCGAAGGTCTCCAGGCCGGTCACCACGGTCAGCGCGGGCTCGCCGTCGCCGCCGAGGACGGCGACCCGGTCGCCGGTGCGGACGCTGCCGCGCTCGACCGCGCCGGTGACCACCGTCCCGCGCCCGGTGATGGTCAGCACGTTCTCGACCGGCAGCAGGAACGGCGCGTCCGTGTAGCGCACCGGCATGGGCACGTACGTGTCCACGGCGTCCAGCAGCGCCTCGATCGCGCCGGTCCAGCGAGGGTCGCCCTCCAGCGCACCGAGTCCGGAGACCCGTACGACCGGGGCGCTGTCGCCGCCGTACCCGTTGGCGGTGAGCAGCTCGCGGACCTCCAGCTCGACGAGGTCGGTGAGCTCGGGGTCCCCGGCGTCGGCCTTGTTGAGCGCGACGACGATGTGGTCGACGCCGACCTGCCGGGCGAGAAGCACGTGCTCGGCGGTCTGCGGCATGACCCCGTCGAGCGCGGAGACGACGAGGATCGCCCCGTCGAGCTGGGCGGCGCCGGTGACCATGTTCTTGACGTAGTCGGCGTGCCCGGGCATGTCCACGTGGGCGTAGTGCCGGGTGTCGGTCTCGTACTCGACGTGCGTGAGGTTGATGGTGATGCCGCGACGGGCCTCCTCGGGGGCCCGGTCGATGCGGTCGAACGGCACGAAGGAGGCGCCGCCGCGCTCGGCGAGGACCTTGGTGATGGCGGCGGTGAGGGTGGTCTTGCCGTGGTCGACGTGACCCATGGTGCCGATGTTCAGGTGCGGCTTGGTGCGCACGAAGGCCGTCTTGGCCATGATGTCTTCCCGAATGCTTGCGAACCGGAGACGGGACCCCTGGAGCGAACCGACCCTCCCCCTGTGGGGTCCGCCGGACGATCCGGGAAGGGTCAGCCTCGTGCGCCGTCGAACGCGGCGAAGGCGGTTGCCTCGAAGAGGAGGACGGCAGCCTTCGGCGCGTCCGCGACTGCGGACGGCGCTGCGGGGAAGGCGTACCGGGACATGCCCCCGATCCTGCCCCGGGGCCGGGCCCGCGTCGAACGGTTTTTCCCCGGGTCAGAGGTTCTTGAGGGCCTCGCGCACCGACAGCGGGGAGAGCGCGTCGCGTTCCGCCGCGACGAACGCGCGGACCGCCTCCGGGTCCGTCTTCGCGTACTCGCGCAGGGCCCACCCGATGGCCTTGCGGATGAAGAAGTCCGGGTGGCCGCTCTGGCGGCGGCAGTACGCGAAGAGCCGCCCGGTGTCCGTCGCGGACTTGTAGCGGAGCTGGTGGAGGAGCGCGGTCCGGGCGAGCCAGACGTCCTCGTCCCCGATCCACGTGTCCATCACCTCCGACAGCTGCGGTTCGGCGGCCACCAGCGGACCGGCCGCGTGCGCAGCGAGGAGGTCGACGGTGTCCCACCACGAGGCCGTGACGATCAGTCGGCGCAGCACCGGCAGGAACCCCGCGGAGCAGACCCCGACATGGCGCCGCAGGTAGTCCACCGCGAAGTACTGGTACTCGCGCTCCGGCAGCTCCCAGCACCTGAGCACGAGCGCCGCGACGTCCGCCTCCGCAGGTGCGGCGGTCCCCTCGGTCACGGCCTTCGACAGCTCGCGCCGCAGCGGGGTGCGCAGGCCGAGGAAGGGCGCGACGTCCTTCATGTACGCGGCCATGGCCGCGGCCCGCTGCGGGTCCGCGGCGGCGCCGTACGCGGCGGTGAGGCGCTCCACGAGGGTGTCCGCGAGGGCGCTGCGCGGGACCTTCGGGGGTCGTCGGTCGTTCGGCCGCATGAGGCCCAGATTACGGCGCGACGCCGGGTTCGTCGGCTACTCTCCCCGGATGTCCCTCCTCCTCGCGCCGTGGACCCGGCTGTCGCTGCTCGTCGTGCTGCTGCTGGCGGCCGGCGTGTGCGTCGTGCTGTACGAGCCGCAGCGCATCCTGTCGGAGGGCCTGCCCCCGGGGCTGCCGGTCGGCGCGGCGGTCCTGCTGTTCGCGGCCGCGTACGGGGCGGGCACGGCGGCCCTGGTGCCGCGCCCGCTGCTCAACCTCGCGGCCGGAGCCGTCTTCGGCATCCCCTTCGGCCTGGCCGCGGCGGTCGGCGGCTCGGTCGTCGGCGCCGCGATCTCCTTCGGGCTGGGCCGGATCATGGGCCGCGACGCGGTGCGGCCGCTGCTGCGCGGCCGCTGGCTCCAGGCAGCCGACGACCAGCTGGCCCGGCACGGCTTCCGCTCGATGCTGGCGGTCCGGATCTTTCCGGGGCTGCCCTTCGCGGCCGCCAACTACCTCGCGGCCGTGTCCCGTTGCCGCTGGCTGCCCTTCCTCCTCGCGACGGCGATCGGCGTACTCCCCAACACCGCCGCGTACGTGGTCGCGGGCGCGAGCGCCTCCTCCCCCGACTCCCCCGTCTTCCTCGCCTCCTTCGGCTTCATCGCCGTCTCCGCGGTGGCGGCCGCGATCGTCGGATGGCGGGGGCGGCACCGGCTGGCGCCCGCACCGGCCCGCGAAATGCGCGATCCCGCGCCCTTGCACCCCCCTGTGGTCAGCGCCGCTCCCCACGGGCCCTAGCATCGGACCCGAACTGCCCGACGATCACAAGGACGAGCGCACCCCGACATGAGCTGGTTCGAATCCCTAATCCTCGGTCTCGTCCAGGGGCTTACGGAGTTCCTCCCGATCTCCTCCAGCGCCCACCTCCGGCTGACCGCGGCGTTCGCCGGCTGGCAGGACCCGGGCGCGGCCTTCACCGCGATCACGCAGATCGGCACCGAGGCCGCCGTGCTGATCTACTTCCGCAAGGACATCGCGCGGATCATCTCCACCTGGTTCCGCTCGCTGTTCACCGCGTCGCTGCGCTCGGACCAGGACGCCAAGATGGGCTGGCTGGTGATCGTCGGATCGATCCCGATCGGCGTGCTGGGCATCGCGTTCAAGGACCAGATCACGGGCCCGGCGCGCGACCTGCGCCTGACCGCCACCACCTTGATCGTGATGGGTGTCGTCCTCGGCATCGCGGACCGGCTGGCCGCCCGCGACGAGGAGGGCGGCCGCCACCGCGCGGTGCGCGAGCGCAAGACCCTCAGGGAACTGGGCGTCAAGGACGGCCTGATCTTCGGTCTCTGCCAGGCGATGGCCCTGATCCCGGGTGTCTCCCGCTCCGGCGCGACGATCTCCGGCGGTCTGCTGCTGGGCTTCACCCGTGAGGCGGCCGCCCGCTACTCGTTCCTCCTCGCCATTCCGGCGGTGCTGGCCTCCGGCGCGTTCGAGATCAAGGACGTCGTCGAGAGCCCGGGGCACATCACCTGGGGCCCGACGATCTTCGCCACGGTCATCGCCTTCTTCGTGGGCTACGCCGTCATCGCCTGGTTCATGAAGTTCATCTCCAGCAAGAGCTTCATGCCCTTCGTGATCTACCGGATCGCTCTTGGCATCGCGCTGTTCGTGCTGATCGGCGTGGGCGCGCTCAGCCCGTTCGCCGCCCAGTCGGCCGGCTGACACCGCCCGCATTCACCGCTTCGCGTGAACCGGAGGCCGCTCGGGAACGTTCCCGGGCGGCCTCCGCGTCGTTGTGCCCGAAGAGACCTGAAGAGACCTGAAGGCAAACAGCAGGGGGTGTCCCATGGGTCGAGTGGTGCTGGAGCGCTTTCCGGCCGGAAGTCCGAGGGGAAGCTGGCCCGCCGAGGAGTACGCGGCGCAGCGGATGCTCGAAGGCGTGCCGGCGGAGGTGGTGATGGACCTGGCCACCGACGCGTTCCTCGTCGTGGTCCGGCAGCGGGAGGCGCATTCCGGTCACTGATCCACCGGGCGCCGATCCGGGCCGCGCACGCCCCTTGGCGTCGCCGCCCCGCACCCCCACACTGACCCGATGACGCAGCGTGTGGACCTGGCCACGGTCATGGACCGGATGGCGATCGACGAGGTGGTCACGGGGTACGCGGTGGCCGTGGACGACGGCGACTGGGCGGCGTACCGCGCGCTGTTCACCCCGGCCGGGCGGGCCGACTACAGCGCGGCGGGCGGGATCGAGGGCCCGGCCGCGGAGGTCTCGGACTGGCTCGCGGAGACGATGCGGCTGTTCCCCGTGCGCCAGCACCTCATCGTGAACCGGCTGATCCGGCTGGAGGACCGCGGCGGCTGGCCGGGCGACCGGGCCGAGGTGCGGGCGGACTTCCTCAATCCCATGCGGCTCGCCGGCCCCGAGTACGACGGGACCGTGACCGCGCCGAACTTCGTGGCCGCCGGCCGCTACGTCTTCGGCCTCGCGCGCGCCTCCGACGGCGGCTGGCTGCTCACCCGCGTCACCGTCCAGGAGAAGTGGCGGCACATGACGGCCTAGATCACGGGGAACCTGTCCGAGCGGCCGTCCGTCCGGCCCTGTCCCACACTGGAAGCGGAGGCGCGCCATGGTCGCGAAGCGGATCCGGTACCGGCGTGCGGCGGCCGCGGTCGCCGCCGGGGCGCTGCCGTGCCTCGCCTTCCCCGCCCCCGCCCTCTGGTGGTTCGCGTACGTCGCCCTCGTGCCCTGGATGCTGCTGCTGAGGTCGGCTCCGAGCGGCCGGCGGGCGGCCCTGGAGGGCTGGCTCGGCGGCGCCGGGTTCATCGTCGCCGTCCACCACTGGCTGCTGCCCAGCCTGCACGTGTTCCTGCTGCCGCTGGCCGCCCTGGTGGGGGTGCTCTGGATCCCCTGGGCGCTGCTGGTGCGGGAGTTCCTCGGCGGGGCCCCCGATCCGGGCCGGGCGACGGCCGCGCTGCTCCTCGTACCGGCGGGCTGGTTGCTGTCCGAACTGGCCCGGTCCTGGCAAGGGCTGGGCGGGCCGTGGGGACTGCTGGGGGCCAGTCAGTGGCAGGTGCCGCCCGCGCTGCGGCTCGCCTCGGTGGGCGGGGTGTGGTTGGTGAGCCTGCTGGTGGTGGCGGTGAACTGCGGGCTGGTGCTGCTGATCGCCGTACCGGGGGCCCGGGTGCCGGCGGTGGCCGGGGTGACGGGGTGCGTGGTGCTGACGGGGGCGGTGTGGCTGTGGCTGCCGCGCCCCGAGGCATCGGGCGCGCTGCGCGTGGCCGTCGTGCAGCCGGGCCTGGTGGCGGACGGCCCGGACAGCACGGAGCAGCGGTTCGCCGCCGGGGAGCGGCTGACACGGGCGCTGGCCGGGCAGCGGGTGGACCTGGTGGTCTGGGGCGAGAGCAGCGTCGGAGGCGACCTCGCCGCCCGCCCGGACCTGGCCGGACGCCTGGCCGCGCTGTCCGCCGAGGTCGGGGCTCCGCTGCTGGTCAACGTCGACGCCCGGCGGCCGGCGGGGCCGGTGCCGGCGGCTCCCGCGCCCGCCCTGGCCGCCTCCCTGCCCGAGGGAGGCATCTACAAGAGCTCGGTCCTCGTCGGCCCGCACGGACCGACCGGCGACCGGTACGACAAGATGCGCCTGGTCCCCTTCGGCGAGTACATACCGGCCCGGTCCGTGCTCGGCTGGGCCACCTCGGTCGGCAAGGCCGCCGGCGAGGACCGCCGGCGCGGTGCGGAGCCCGTCCTGATGAACCTGCCGGGGCGGCCCGGTGTCCGGATCGGCCCGCTGGTCTGCTTCGAGTCGGCCTTCCCCGACATGAGCCGCCGCCTCACCCGCGACGGGGCCGCCCTGCTGATCGCCCAGTCGGCGACCTCCAGCTTCCAGCGCAGCTGGGCCCCCGCACAGCACGCCTCGCTCGCCGCCCTGCGCGCCGCGGAGGACGGCCGCCCGATGGTCCACGCCACCCTCACCGGGATCAGCGCGGTGTACGGCCCGTCCGGCGAGCGGATCGGCCCGGCACTGCCCACCTCCGCCCGCACGGCGCAGGTGTACGAGGTCCCGCTCGCCCGCGGCTTGACGTACTACGTCCGCTTCGGGGACTGGCCCGTGGGGGCCTGCCTCGCGCTGCTGGCGGCGTACTGCGCGGCCGAGGGGGCCCGCTCGCTCGGGCTCAGGAAGCCCGCTCCTGCTCCAGAGCCGACGACACCACCCGCTCGCACAGCTCGTGGGTGAGCAGTGCGTCGCGGGCGCTGAGCGTTTTGCCCGCCGCCACGGACTCCAGGAAGGCGTCCACCACCTGTTCGATGCCGCGCTGGCGGGCGACCGGCACCCAGTCACCGCGGCGCCGCACGGTCGGCTGGCCGCGGTGGTCGATGATCTCGGCGAGGTTGACGACCTGTCGCTTGGTGTCCTGTCCGGAGACCTCCAGGACCTCCTCGGTGGAGCCGGAGAGCCGGTTCATGATGCCGAGCGCGGTGAAGCCCGGGCCCGACATCTGGAGGACGACCTGGTGCATCAGCCCGTCCCGGACCTGGGCGCGGACGTCGATGTGGTCGGCCTCGCCGGGGAGCAGGAAGCGCAGGGTGTCGACGACGTGGATGAAGTCGTCGAGGACGAACGTGCGCGGGTCCTCGGGCAGCCCCACGCGGTGCTTCTGCATGACGATCAGCTCGCGCGGGTGCTCGGCGCACTGCGCGTAGCCGGGCGCGTGGCGGCGGTTGAAGCCGACGGCGAGCGAGACGGCGCGCTCCTCGGCGAGTTCCACCAGCCGCCGCGAGTCCGCGAAGTCGTAGGCGAGCGGCTTGTCCACGTAGGTCGGCACGCCCGCGTCGAGCAGCCGCGCCACGATCTCGGGGTGAACGGCCGTCGGGGCGTGCACGAATGCCGCGTCGAGGCCCTCGGCGAGCAGCCCGTCGAGGGTGATGTGGCGGCGGGCGGCCGGGATGTGGTGGATCTCCCCGATCCGCTCCAGCGTGGCCGGGGTCCGGGTGTGCAGGTGCAGTTCCACGCCCGGGCGGGCCGTGAGGACGGGCAGGTACGCCTTCTGGGCGATGTCGCCGAGTCCGATGACGCCGACCTTCACCGGGAACCTCCTGGTTGATCCTTGCGGGACCTCCGCAGCTTAATCCCTGGTGGCGGGGGTCGCGTTCGCCGAGGATGGGGCTATGACCACCACCACCGGATCCCACCGCACCGAACCCTCCACCACCGCGAACGAGCGGGAGATGCTCGACGGCTGGCTCGACTACCACCGCGCCACCCTTCTCTGGAAGTGCGAGGGCCTCGGCGACGAGGAACTGCGCCGCGCCCCGCTCGCCCCGTCCGAGCTGAGCCTGCTGGGCCTCGTACGGCACATGGCGGAAGTGGAGCGGTACTGGTTCCGGGAGATCATGCTGGGCGAGGACCTCCCCGAGCTGTACTGCACGCAGGAGGACCCGGACGGGGACTTCCACTTCGGCCCCGGCGACACGTGGGCCGAGGCCGAGCGGACCTGGCAGACCGAGGTCGAGCTGGCGCGGCAGGCAGCGGCGGGCCGGTCACTGGACCTGGTGTCGGACGCCCGGAGCCACCACCGGGGCGAGTCGTTCAGCCTGCGCTGGGTCTACACCCACATGATCGAGGAGTACGCGCGCCACAACGGGCACGCGGACCTGCTGCGCGAGCAGGTCGACGGCGCGACGGGCGACTGACGCGGCCCGCACCGGGGCGCCGAGGCCGCCGGGGCCGTGCGGCGGCCGCGCACCGGAGGGCGGCGGGCGCGGGTGACAGGCGGGTGTACGGCGGATGTCCGTCACCCGTGCGGGGCCAATTCCGGCTCCGGGTTTCCACAACGGGGTGCTCGCACAGCAGAGTTGCGCGCGTGCATCCCACGCGAACCACGACGAAGCTGCTGCTCGGAGTCGCCTGTGCCGTCTCGGCCGTCTCCGGCTGCGTGCAGGTGACGCCCGCCCCTATGCAGCCGGCGGCCGCCCCCGGGACCGCCGCGGCGCCGCCCCGGCACGAGCCGCGCGGTGGACCGGGGGCCGTACCGGTGGAGGTCCAGGCGCCCGCCCTTGAGGCCCTGAAGGCGGTGCCGGGCCGGGCCGGACCGCAGGCGGCCACCACCGGAGGAGCGAAGCCCGCTCCACGGGGCTCCGAGGCCGCGGCGGGCGCCGGCGGCGCGGCGGCCGGAACGGCCTCACAGGCCGTCCCGCCGGTGCCGGACATCCCGGAGCCTCGCCGGCCCGCCCGGGGCGCCTCAGGGGGCAAGGGCGGCCGTACGGACCCCTCGGGGCCGGACGCGAAGGTTCGGCGCGAGCTGATGAAGGAGCTGCCGGTCCGGCCCGCCGACGTCTGCGCGCTGGGCCGCCGGCACGGACGCTGGCACCCGGACAGCCCCGAGGCCCGGATCTGCGCGGGCGTCCACGGCGGCTGAGCGACCGCCGAGGGCCGGGCACCACCGCCGGGACACCCCTCAGGGGTGCTGCTCCGGGAACGGCCGGGGGCGCCCGCGCGGTTCCCCGGCCAGGCGCCGCTCCAGCCGGGCGATCGCGGCCCGTACGCCGTTCCCGTACCCGTCGTCGGCCAGGGCCCCGGTGGCGGCCCTGGCGCGGGCCAGGTGCAGCCGCGCCGCCTCGGGGCGCCGGAGTTTGACGTAGTCGGCGGCCAGGCTGAGGTGCAGCGACGGGTAGAACACGCGCACGGCCGGAGGGGGATCGTGCTGCACGGGCCGTCCGTCGCGCGCCCCCGGCCCCGGCCCTTCGGCGGCGGTCAGGGCCCGCAGGTCCCAGGCCAGTTCGTCGGCGGGGTCGTCCTGGGCGTCGGCCATGTAGTGCGCGAGCGTGCAGCGGTGGAGGGAGTCGCCGTCCTCGCCGATCTCGTTCCAGATCTCGCCGAGGCGGTTGCGGGCCTCCTCGCGGTCACCGGCGTGCAGCAGGATGACGGCCTGGCCGATCCTGGTCATGACGGCGTCCTCCGACGCCTCCTGCTGCTCCGTCACGGCGGCCTCCGGCTGGCTCCGCCAGACCTGCTCCGGTCTGGTCGTCACGACGCTAGCCGCAGGCACCGCTTCTGACACCGAGGCGCGGTGGGGCGTCAGCCCAGGTCCGGGATGGTCCAGTCGATCGGCTCATGGCCCTGCGCCGCGACGGCCTCGTTGATCTGGGTGAAGGGCCGGGAGCCGAAGAACTTCTTGGCCGACAGCGGGGAGGGGTGGGCGCCCTTGACCACCGCGTGCCGCTCCTCGTCGATCAGCGGGAGCTTCTTCTGGGCGTAGGCGCCCCACAGGACGAAGACGGCCGGGTCGGGGCGGTCGGCCACGGCGCGGATGACCGCGTCCGTGAACTTCTCCCAGCCCTTGCCCTTGTGCGAGTTGGGCTCGGCCTCGCGGACGGTGAGCACCGCGTTGAGCAGCAGGACGCCCTGCTGGGCCCACGGCATCAGGTACCCGTTGTCCGGGATGGGGGTGCCCAGCTCGGCGTGCATCTCCTTGTAGATGTTGCGCAGGGAGGGCGGGGTCTTGACCCCGGGCCGCACGGAGAAGCACAGGCCGTGGCCCTGGCCGGCGCCGTGGTACGGGTCCTGGCCGAGGACGAGGACCTTCACCCGGTCGAAGGGGGTGGCCTCGAGGGCGGCGAAGACCTGCTCCCGGGGCGGGTAGACCGGCCCGTTCGCCCGCTCCTTCTCGACGAACTCGACGAGCTCGTTGAAGTAGGGCTTCTCCAGCTCGTCGCCGAGGACGGGGAGCCAGGATTCGGGCAGCATCTGGGTCACGACTACAACCTCCGGTACAAGTGTCGCGCGACTGCGCGGTGCAACGGTTCAGAACCTACCGGGGGCCACTGACAACGCCGCATCCGCGGGCGCCCGGAGGCTCCCGCGGATGCGGCGTGGGTACGGCGTGGGTACGGCGGGTGCTGCGGCTGCCGACGGGTCCCGCGGCGGCCTTCGGCGGCCCTCGGGACCTGCGGCTACCAGCTGGTCTTGCGGTACAGCTCCCACATCTGCATGGCGGTCTGCGGGTCGAGCGCCCGCTCGGCGCCCGCGATGTCCTCGCGGGCGGCGACGTACAGCTTGCCCTGCCACAGCGGCAGCAGCCGGACGTCCTCGGCGAAGATCTGCTGGGCCTGTTCGAACTCGCGCACCCCGGCCGAGCGGTCGCTCTCGCGGCGGGACTTGGGCAGCAGGTCGTTCAGGATCTCGGCGGGCTCGTACGGGGTGCCGACCGCGTTCTCCTTGCCGACGAACGGCGCGATGAAGTTGTCCGGGTCCGGGAAGTCGGGGAACCAGCCGCGGCCGAAGACCGGGTACTCGCCGTTCTTGTAGCCGACCTGGAAGACCTTCCAGGGCTGGCCGCGCAGGGTGACCTTGAACAGGTTGCTCTCGTCCAGCTGGCGCTTGAGCTCGGTGAACTCGTCGGCGGTGGAGGCGCCGTAGCGGTCCGTGGTGTACCAGAAGGTCAGCTCGACGGGCTGGGTGATCCCGGCGTCCTTGAGGATCTTCTGGGCCTTCTTGACGTCGGCCTGGCCGTACTTGTCGTAGAACGGCGTCTTGTGGCCCACGACCCCCTTGGGGACCATCGAGTACAGCGGTTCGGCGGTGCCCTGGTAGACCTTGGAGACGATCGCGCCGCGGTCGACGATCTGGGCGATGGCCTGGCGCACCGCCGGCTTGGCGACCTGCGGGTCCTTGGGGTTGAAGACCAGGTAGCGGATCTCGGCGCCGACGTTCTCGACGACCTGGAGGCCCTGCGCGTGCGAGGCGGGGGTCTGGAGGTCCTTGATCTCCGGGGCCGACAGGCCGCGGTAGGTGGCGTCGATCTCCTTGGCCTTGAGCGCGGCGACCATCTTGGCGGAGTCCGCGAAGTAGCGGATCGTGACGCCGTCGTTGCGCCGGTTCGCGAAGCCGTTGTAGGAGGCGTTCTTGCCGAGGACGGCCTCGCCGCCCTCCTTGTACGAGTCGAGCACGAACGGGCCGGAGCCGGTGACCTTGTCGTCCTCGCGGACCTTGTCGGCCGGGTAGTCCTTGGGCGCGACCAGCGAGGCGGCCGGAGAGCCGAGGACGAAGGGGAAGGTGGCGTCCGGGGTCTTCAGGTGGAAGACGACCGTCAGCGCGTCCGGGGTCTCGATCTTGTCCAGGCTGCCGAAGAGGTCCTTGGGACCGGTCTTGGAGTTGATCGTCCGGATCCGGTCGAGGGAGTGCTTGACCGCCTTGGCGTCGAGCGGTTCGCCGTTCGAGAACTTCAGGCCCTTTTTCAGGGTGCAGCGGTACGACTCGTTCCCGGAATCCGTGAACTCGCAGCCCTGGGCGGCGTCGGGCTGGGGCGTGGTGGCGCCCGTGGGGAATGCCAGCAGGGTCTGGTAGACGTTCCGGTACAGCTCCCAGGAGCCGTCCCAGGCCGCGGCGGGATCGAGGGTGCTCGGGGCGCTCGTCGTGCCGACGACGATTCTCTTCACGGCGTCGCCGCTGTCGTCCGAAAGCAGACCGCATCCGGCGAGCAGGGATATGGACGCAAGGGCTGCAGTGAACTGCAGGCATCTGGTCCGGATGAACACGTGCACGCTCCTCGATCAGCCAGGGGTGCGGCAGACCCTACCGCAGTGCCTCACAAATCCAATGGGCAGGTTTCATGTGACACTTGACCGATTTCGTGCATGTTAGGTACGCATTTGCCTCCCCCTGGGAGGCAAATGCGTCCGATTATCGATCAGTGGACTCCGGCATTGAGGAACATTCCTCCGTCGACGACGAGAGTTTGGCCCGTGATCCATTCCGCTTGTGCAGATGTAAGAAACGCCGCCGCCCCGCCGATGTCCGCCGGGACCCCCAGCCGGCCGAGCGGATACGCCGCCGCGGCCTCCTGCTCGCGGCCCTCGTAGAGCGCCTGGGCGAACTTGGTCTTGACCACCGCGGGGGCGATCGCGTTGACCCTGACCCCGGGCGCCATCTCGTGGGCGAGCTGGAGGGTGAGGTTGACCATGGCGGCCTTGCTCATCCCGTACGCGCCGATGAAGGGCGAGGCGGAGACCCCGGCGATGGACGCGATGTTCACGATCGCGCCGCCGTTGTCCTTCTGCCAGGCGTGCCAGGTCCGCTGGGCGAACCCGAGCGCCGAGATCACGTTGGTCTCGAAGACCTTGCGCGCCACGCCGAGGTCCAGGTCCGCGATGGGACCGAACACCGGGTTGGTGCCCGCGTTGTTGACCAGGAAGTCGACGCGTCCGAAGGCCTCCATCGTCCGCTCGACCGCGACGGCCTGGTGGGCCTCGTCGTGCGCCTTGCCGGCCACCCCGATCACCCGGTCCGCCCCGAGCGCCTCGACGGCCTCCTTGAGGGCGTCCTCGTTGCGGCCCGTGATGCACACCCGGTCGCCGCGGGCGACGAGCGCCTCGGCGATGCCGTAGCCGATGCCCCGGCTCCCCCCGGTGATCAGCGCGACCTTGCCGCTGTCCGCCGCCCTCTGCGTGCTGCTGTCCGTCATGTGCTGCGCCTGCCTCTCGTCAGTTGAGCGGGCCGCCGGCCACGTACATGACCTGGCCGGAGACGAAGCCGGCGGCCTCGCCCGTGAAGAAGGCGATCGCGTTGGCGATGTCGTCCGGACGGCCGACGCGCTGCACCGGGATCTGCGTGGCCGCGGCGGCCTGGAACTCCTCGAAGCCCATGCCCACGCGCGCGGCCGTCTGGGCGGTCATCTCCGTGGCGATGAAGCCGGGGGCGACGGCGTTGGCGGTGACGCCGAACTTGCCGAGCTCGATGGCCAGCGTCTTGGTGAAGCCCTGCAGGCCGGCCTTGGCGGCGGAGTAGTTGGCCTGGCCGCGGTTGCCCAGCGCCGAGCTGCTGGAGAGGTTGACGATGCGGCCGAACTTGGCCTCCACCATGTACTTCTGACAGGCCTTGGACATCAGGAACGCACCGCGCAGGTGGACGTTCATGACCGTGTCCCAGTCATTCTCGCTCATCTTGAAGAGCAGGTTGTCGCGCAGCACTCCCGCGTTGTTGACCAGGATCGTCGGCGCGCCCAAGGTGCTCGCGACGCGCTCGACGGCCGCCTCCACCTGCGCCGCGTCGCTGACGTCGCAGCCGACCGCGAGGGCCTTGCCGCCGGCCGCCGTGATCGCCTCGACGGTGTCCTTGCAGGCCGCCTCGTCGAGATCGAGTACGGCAACCGCGCGGCCCTCGGCGGCCAGGCGCACGGCGGTGGCCGCGCCGATGCCCCGGGCCGCCCCGGTCACGATCGCGACGCGCTGCTCGGTGGTGGACATGGTGGATCTCCTCGCCCTCGGAATCCTCGTCAGCGGTTCCTCGTGGGTGAGCAACCGCTTAGTAGCTTCAGCTGAGGAGACGCTAGGAGCCCTGGCACCCGGTGTCAACGGCACCGGGCCCCAGGGCTCTCGGACGGTGGCGGCCACCGTGCGGATCCTCGTGCGGATCCCCGTACGATCAGCGGACCAGCAGGTCCAGCAGCCGTTCCACCTCGGCCTCCGGGTCGGCCGTCAGGCCGGTGTGCACCGGGCCGGGCTGCACCACCGTGCTGCGCGGGGCGATCAGCCAGCGGAACCGGCGGCCCGCGTCGTCGCCGGCCGCCTGGCCCGCGCCCTCGCCCCCGCCGCACACGCCCTCGACGGCGCGCAGCGCCGCCCGTACGCCCGCGACGTCGGCCTTCGGGTCCAGGGCGAGGAGTCTGGCCTCGTCCAGGTGGGTGCGCGCGGCCGCGAAGGAGCGGGCCCGGCAGTAGACGATCACGCCGGCGTTGAAGCACTCCCCGCGCTCCACCCGGGGCACCACGCGCACCAGCGCGTACTCGAACACGTCCCGCTTGGTCACTCGCTGTCGCTCTTCATCTTCCGGGGGCGGGGGTCGAGGCGGTCGGCGAGCCAGCCGGGCGGACCCGTCCTGACCTTCACCTCGGCCTCCATCGTGATCCTCTCGTGGATCGTGGCCGCGCGCGGCAGCAGGACGTCCACGTAGGCGCGGCGCAGCGCGTCGGTGGAGTCGAAGCCGGGCTCGTCGACCAGCCACTCGTCGGGCACGTCGGCGACGACCTCTTCGAGCAGTTCCCGCGTCACCAGGGGCGCGAGCGCGGCGGCGGCCGCCGCGATGTCCGGTCCGACGGGGGCCAGGACGTGGTCGGAGGCGTTGTACGGCTTGGCGGCCGCGCTCTGGGCGGTGGGCCAGTTGTGGTGCCAGATCATGGTGGCGCCGTGGTCGATGAGCCACAGGTCCCCGTGCCAGACCAGCATGTTCGGGTTGCGCCAGGACCGGTCGACGTTGTTGATCAGGGCGTCGAACCAGACCACGCGGCCCGCCTCGGCCGGGTCGACCTGGTAGGCGAGCGGGTCGAAGCCGATCGACCCGGGCAGGTAGTCCATGCCGAGGTTGAGTCCGCCGCTGGCCTTCAGCAGCTCCTGGACTTCCTGGTCGGGCTCGCCGAGCCCGATCACGGGGTCGAGCTGCATCTGCACCAGCCGCGGGACCCGCAGGCCCAGCCGCTGGGCGAGGCGTCCGCAGACGACTTCGGCGACCAGGGTCTTGCGCCCCTGACCGGCTCCGGTGAATTTCATGACGTAGGTACCGAGGTCGTCGGCCTCGACGATCCCCGGGAGCGAGCCGCCCTCACGCAAGGGCGTGACGTAGCGGGTCGCGATCACTTCGGACAGCATCAGCCCAGGTTACGGGGGCGGGCGCGGGGAGCGCGCCCGCCGGGCGGAATCACGCCGCTCGGGCGCCGGCCCACCGCTCCAGCAGGGCGCCGGTGGTGGTGACGGTCGCGACGAGCGCCAGGCAGTTGCGGATCACCTCGGCGGTGTACGCGGCGGGCACCCCCGCGATGGCGTCGGAGGGGACCACGACCCGGTAGCCGAGGTTCACGGCGTCGAAGACGGCGTTCGGGATCGCGATGTTCGAGGAGACCCCGGTGACGACGAGGGTGCGGATGCCGAGGTTGCGCAGGAGCGGGTCCACGTCGGTGCCGGCGATCGGCGAGAGCCCGTGCAGCCGGCGGACCACCAGGTCGTTCCCGGCCACCGCGATCGGGGCCGCCACCTCCACCGCCGGGCTGCCCGACAGCTGTCGGACGGGGAGTTTCCCGGCGGCCCGGAACAGCCGCGCGTTGTCGTTCGCGGCCAGTCCGTCGGGCCGGCGCTCGGCGATCGCGTGCAGCACCTGCACGCGGGCCGCGTGCGCGGCGTCCACCAGCGCGGCCACCCGCCCCAGCATCCCCGAGTCCCGTGCCTCCTTGGCGAGTTCGGGCAGGGCGCTCTCCTCGCCGACGACGCCGTTCTGGCACTCGACGGTGAGCAGCGCGGTGGTGGCGGGATCGAGTTCCGGCATGGCTCCCCCTGGTGTGACGGCGACCGATCCCGCATGATTCCTGACACTCAGTCAGATGTGAAGGGGTGCGGGACCGATGGACGGATCACAGCGGCGGGGCCGCCGCATCATGATGACCGACGAGGAAGTGGACGCCTTCCTGCGCGAGCAGCGCACCTGCCGGGTGGCGACCGTCTCCGCGGACGGCCGTCCCCATGTGGGAGCCCTGTGGTTCGCCTGGGACGGGACCTCGCTGTGGCTGTACTCGATCACCCGCAGCCGCCGCTGGTCGGATCTGCGGAGGGACCCGCGGATCTCGGTGGTCGTGGACGCCGGCGAGGCGTACGGCGAACTGCGCGGGGTCGAACTCTGCGGCAGCGCCGTCTTCGTGGGAGAGGCCCCGCGCACGGGCGAACCCTGCCCGGAGCTCGCCGAGGCGGAGCGGCTGTTCCCGGCCAAGAACTTCGGGATCGAGGAGATGCCGCACGACGGCCGCCACGCCTGGATCCGCCTCACCCCGGAGTCGGTCGTCTCCTGGGATTTCCGCAAGCTCTGAGGTCCTACCCGGCCGCGGCGGCGGCCTGCTCCAGTGCTGCCACGGCGGCCCTGATCGAGGGCCGCCGGTCCGCGTCGGCCCGCCACACGACGTACACGTGGCGCCGGACGGAGTCGCAGACCGGCAGCAGCCGGACCCCGGCCGGCACCGGACCGCGCCCGAGCCGGGGCGCCACGCACACCCCGAGCCCGGCCTCCACGAAGGCGAGCTGGGTGTGGTGCTCCTCGGCGATGTGCGCGATGCGCGGCTCGATGCCGGTTCCGCGCAGCGTGTACACGAGCCACTCGTGGCAGAACTGGCCCTCGTTCCAGGAGATCCAGTCGTCGTAGGCGAACTCGGCCAGGGAGATCCGGTCGCGGTCGGCCAGCCGGTGGCCGGCCGGGACCGCGATGTCGCAGGAGTCGTCGAGGAGGTGCGCCCGGGTGAGGTCGGCGGGGACCGGCATGCGCTTGTTGTGCCAGTCGATGGCCAGGGCCAGGTCGAGGTCCCCGCGCACGACCGCCGCCATGGCCTCCTCCGGCTCCTGCTCCCGTACGCGGGTCCGCAGTTCGGGGTGGGCGGCGCGCAGGGCGGTCAGCGCCTGGGGCAGCAGCCCGCGCATGGCCGTCGGGAAGGCGCCGATCCGCAGCTCGCCGACGGCGCAGCCCCGCTGGGCCTCGACGTCGGACTGGGCCAGTTCGACCTGGGAGATGATGCGGGCCGCGTGGTCGGCGAGCAGCCGTCCGGCGTCGGTGAGCCGGACCCCGCGGCCGTTCTTGGCCAGCAGCGGCTGGCCCACCTCCCGTTCCAGCTTGGCCATCTGCTGGGAGACGGCGGAGGTGGTGACGTGGAGCCCGTCGGCCGCCGCGCTGACCGAGCCGTGGCGGGCGAGGGCGTCGAGGGTGCGCAGGCGCTCCAGGTTCAACATGTAAGCGATGCTACGCCGTCACCGTGAAAAAATCTCGCTTGTCCTACGTAGTTGAGCGGAGCAGAGTTCTCCTCATGAGCGCACCCGCCACCCCTCGTCCCGCCCCTGACCTCACCCTCCCCCCGCCGGTCACCGCCGCCCGCACCGCCCGGGTGGACTGGCGGATCCGCTTCGCGGTCCTCTCGGTGGTCTGGGGCTTCAGCTTCCTGCTGATCAAGGTGGGCACCGAGGCCTACGCCCCCTTCCAAGTGGCGCTCGGGCGGGTGTTCTTCGGGGCGCTCGCCCTGCTGGCCGTGCTCCTGGTCCGCCGCGAGCCGCTCCCCCGCGGCCGCCGCACCTGGGCCCACCTGTTCGTGGCGGCGCTCCTGCTCAACACCGCCCCCTTCTCGCTGTTCGCGTACGCCGAGCTGAGCATCCCGTCGAGCCTGGCCGGGATCTGCAACGCGACCTCGCCGCTGTGGGGCATGGCGCTGTCGCTGGTGGCCCTGTCCGAAGACCGCCCCACGCGCCGGCGCTTCGCCGGCCTGGGTCTGGGCTTCCTCGGCGTCCTGACGGTCCTCGGCGCCTGGCAGGGCTTCTCGGGCATCGACGCCAGGGGCACCGCGCTCGCCCTGCTCGCCTCGCTCTGCTACCCGGTCGGCTGGATCTACGTCCGGCGCACGCTGGCCTCGGTCCCGGGCTCCCCGGTGGCGCTGACCGGCGCGCAGCTGATGGTGTCCACGCTGCAACTGCTGGCGGTCAGCGCCGCGTTCACCTCGGCCCCGGCCTCGTTCCCCCTCTGGCCGACGCTGTCGGTGATGGCGCTCGGCGCCCTGGGCACGGGGATGGCGCTGCAGATGCAGTACGGGCTGGTGACGGAGGTCGGCCCGACCACGGCCCAGATGGTCACGTACTTCATCCCGGTCATCGCCACCACGGCGGGCGTCCTGCTCCTCGGCGAGCAGCTCCACTGGAACACCCCGGTGGGCGCGGCGATCGTCCTCGCGGGGGCGGCGCTCACCCAGACCCGCCGCCGCTGAACCGGTACGGGAGGACGCGGCGGCGGGCGGTCAGTCGAAGCGGCCGCCCGCCGCAGGGCGTACCGACGCGGCCACCGCCTCCGCGAGCCCCGCCACCTCGCCGGGCCGGACGCCCGACACCGTGATCCGTACGCCCGACCCCGAGACCACCCGGAACCGGCTGCCCGGCGCCACCGCCCAGCCCGCGGCCAGCAGCCGGGTCACGGCCCCCGTCTCGTCGGCGACCGGCACCCACACGTTCATCCCGCTGCGCCCGTGCGCCGCGACGCCCCGCTCCCGCAGCGCCGCGACCAGCGCGTCCCGGCGCTCCGCGTAGGAGCGCGCGACCGCCGCCCGGTCCACCGCCCCCGAGCTCCACAGCTCGACCACCGCGTACTGGAGCAGCCGGCTCACCCACCCCGGGCCCAGCCGCTGCCGCCCCCGTACCCGGTCCAGCGTCACGGCGTCGCCGGTCAGCACCGCCAGCCGCAGGTCCGGCCCGTACGCCTTCGCCGTCGAGCGGACCAGCGCCCAGTGCCGGGTCACCCCGCCGAGCGAGTGCAGCGGCAGGTCCACGATGGCGTGCCCGTGATCGTCGTCGACCACCAGCACCTGCGGATGGCGCGCCAGCACGGCGCGCAGCTGCGCCGCCCGCTCGGCGCTCACCGCCGCCCCGGTCGGGTTCTGCGCCCGCGCCGTCACCAGCAGCGCCCGCGCGCCTTCCCCGAGCACCCGCTCCACCGCGGAGACGAGTGGCCCGTCGTCGTCCACCGCCACCGGGACGACCCGCAGCCCCAGCGCCGCCGCCAGGTCCAGCACGCTCCCCCAGCCCGGGTCCTCGATCGCCACCGCGTCCCCCGGCCGCAGGTGCGCGGCCAGTACCCGCTCGATCCCGTCCAACGCGCCCGAGGTCACCCCCACCGGCCCGCCGGGCACCCCGTCCGCGTCGAAGTCGGCCCGGGCCAGCCGCTCCAGCTCCGGCACCACCGGGGCGTCCCCGTACAGCGTCGGCGCCTGCGCGTGCCGCCGGGCCGCCTCGGCCAGGGCCCCCTCCAGCCCGGGCAGCAGCCGGACGTCCGGGTTGCCGGACGCGACGTCCCGCACCCCGGGCGGCACCGCCACCCGCAGTTCGTCGCGCGGGGCGGTGGCCGGCCTGCCGCGCACCCGGCTGCCGCGGCGCCCGTCGGTCTCGATGACCCCGCGCTCGCGCAGCGTCCGGTAGGCCGCGGCGACGGTGTTCGGGTTCACCCCGAGCCCGGCCGCGAGCTCCCGCATGGGCGGCAGCAGCGCTCCCGGGACCAGGGCGCCCGATCCGACGCCCGCCTCGACACTCGCCGCGATGTCCGATGCGCGACGCCCTGTGATCCGATACTCTCCTAGCACAAAGCCAAGTATGCACTAATACAATGGAGAACGCACCATGACCGCCACGACCGACACGCAAGAGGTTCCCGAGACGGCCGGGACGAGCGAGACGGCCGGGGTGACCGGCGGCGGCTACGAGCCCACCGGCCGCACCGTCCCGAGCCGCTCCCGCGAGCGAGCCCGCTACGACCGCGAGACGGTCCACGCGATACTCGACCAGGCGTACGTCTGCCACCTCGGCTTCGTGCGCGACGGCGCCCCGGTGGTCCTGCCGACCCTGTACGGGCGCGTCGGCGAGACCCTCTACGTCCACGGCTCGACCGGTTCCCGCCCGCTGCTCGCCGCCGGCCAGACCGACCCGGGACTGCCCGTCTGCCTGACCGTGACGCACGTGGACGGCCTGGTGCTGGCCCGCTCCGCCTTCCACCACTCGATCAACTACCGCTCGGTGGTCGTGCACGGCATCGCCCACCAGGTGACCGACGAGGCCGAGCGCCGGACGGCCCTCGACGCCCTCGTCGACCACGTGGTTCCCGGCCGCTCCGCCGACTCCCGGCCCGCCAACGCCAAGGAGCTCGCCGCCACCGCG
Source organism: Streptomyces roseus (assembly GCF_001044425.1). Taxonomy (GTDB): domain Bacteria; phylum Actinomycetota; class Actinomycetes; order Streptomycetales; family Streptomycetaceae; genus Streptomyces; species Streptomyces roseus. The sequence goes on along the minus strand of NZ_LFML01000062.1, from coordinate 23,012 downwards.
GTGATCCGCCTCGACCTCACCGAGGTGTCGGCGAAGATCCGTACGGGCGGCCCCAACGACGAGCCCGAGGACCTGGGCCTGCCCTACTGGTCGGGCGTGGTCCCGGTGGCGCCGGTGCACGGCGCCCCGATCCCGGCCGACGACCTGACCCCCGGGGTCGCCGTTCCGGACTACCTCGCCGCGCTCTGAGCCCGGCGGGGGTCACGGGGCTCATCCGGCTCACGAGGCTCCCCCGTCTCGGCCACCCCATACGGCTCACGGGGCTCCCGGGCGGGCCGCACCTCCGGCCCGCCCGCGGGGCCGCCCCCGCCCTGCCCGGCCTCGTCGGCGATCAGCGCACCGACCGCCGCCAGCAGCAGTACGGTGCCCAGCACCACGGCGCCGGTCAGCCGTTCCCCCAGCACCAGGACGGCGATCCCGGCCGCGCTGACCGGCTCGATCAGCATGATCACGGACACCGTCGCGGCCCGCACCGCGGCGGCCCCGGTGAAGTACAGCGCGTACGCCAGCGCCGTCGGCACCGTGGCCACGTACACCAGCAGCCACAGCACCCGCCCGAGTTCGGCGGTGTGCGGCCACAGCCCCTCCGCCGCGGCGAGCGGCAGCAGGCACACCGTGCCCACCGCGACCGACCAGGCGGTGGTGACCAGCGGGTCCCCGCCCGCTCCGCGCCGGCCCAGCGAACGGGCCCGCAGGGTCATCCCAGCGTACCCGGCGGCCGACAGCAGGGCCCAGCCGACGCCGAGCGGCCGCACCTCGCCTCCCCCGCCGCCCAGGACGAGCACGGCGAGCCCGGCGAGCGCCCCCACGACGGCGGCCACACCGCCCCGGCCCAGCCGCTCGCCCATCCAGTAGCGCGCCCCGACCGCGATCAGCACTGGTCCGGCGCCCAGGGTGACCACGGTGCCGACCGCCAGGCCGGTCTCGCGCACGGCCCCGAAGTACGCGGCTTGGAAGAGCGTGAACATCAGGCCGGTCCCGATGAGCGAGGCCGCCGACGGCCGCGCCGCGGCCCGGGCGGCGGCCGCCGCACCCCGGGGCCGGCGTACGGCGAGGACCCCGAGCAGCACCACCAGGCCGCCGGCGCAGCGCCAGAACGACAGGGCGAGCGGGCCCAGGTCACTGGCCAGGAAGAGGAGGGAAGCGGCCGCTCCGGCGGTGCCCCAGGCGGCTCCGGCGACGACGAGGTACGACAGACTGCGCCCGGAAGCGGGCGAAGGATTCGACACGAGTGTGCTCCGCGCATGCGTGAAGGATGAAGGTAAAGGTCATCTCTTCGCGGGCAGCGCGGACCCGCCCGGGAACTCTCCGGGCCGGATCCTCGTCACAGGGGCAGCTGCCCGCGGCTACGCGGCGGGAGGCGGAAGCACAGTCGAATGCACGATCGTCACTCTAGGCCCTCGTCGTCTCGCGGTCCAGAACGACCGCCTCCGGATCGGCCGCTCCCGGCGGGGTGGGCCGCGCGGACTGCGCGATGAACGCCCCGCCCAGGACCAGCGCACCGCCGATGATCTGTGGGGTCGAGAGGTGCTCGTTCAGCAGGATCCAGGCGAACACGGTGGCCACCACCGCCTCCAGGCAGGCCACGACACCGGCCACCTGGGGCGAGAGCTTGCGCACCGAGACCACGCCGGTCAGGTACGCGAAGACGGTCGCGATCAGCACCACCCAGGCGAGCAGCACCCACGCGGGCACCCTCAGGTCCCCCATCGAGGCCTGCCCGCCCAGCACCTGCCAGTCCATCCGCCACGGTCGGGCGATCACCGTCATCACCAGCGCCCCGACGAGCATGCCGTACGCGATCACACCGATCGGGTCGGGTACCTCGCCCTCGGCCCCGTCGCCCGCGCCGTGGTCCGCGAACACGAAGTAGAAGGCCTGGCAGCAGGCGGCGGCGAGGCCGAGCAGCACGCCGAGGGGGTCCAGGCTCAGTCCGGACCAGATCTCCACGACGCAGGCCAGCCCCACGACGGCGACGGCGGCGCCGGCCGCGGCGGCCCGGGTCACCGGCTTGCGCTGTACGAAGCGGATCCAGCCGAGCAGCAGCGCCGGGCCGAGGTACTCCAGCAGCAGGGCCACGCCGACCGGGATCCGGGACAGGGACGCGAAGTAGAAGGCCTGCACACCCGCGACGGCGACGATCCCGAAGCCGGCGAGCAGCAGGGGTTTGCGCGCCAGGAGCCCCCGGTGGCGCCAGGCCAGCGGGGACAGCACCAGCGCCGCCCCGGCCACCCTGAGCCAGACCATGTGGAGGGGGTCGAGACCCGCCTCGATCAGCGGCTTCGCCGCCACACCGGAACCACCGAACGCAACGGCCGAGACGAGCGCGAGGCCCAGTCCGGCGTTTCTCCCTGACGCTTGCATCGGGCCATCATGGCAGGGCCGGTCAGGACCGTCATGGGCGTGACACCTGTTGAGACGGATCCGGGACCGGGCGTGACCGGGCGGATCGTTTCTGACAGCCCGTCAGTATTGAATGTTCCGCCCGCCAGGGCTACCTTCCGCCGCACGTACCCGACGAGAAGGGGTGGCCGCATGGCCGAAGTGACCGCGGAATCACGCATCGAGGCGTCCGCCGCGAAGGTCTGGGCCCAGCTGACGGACTGGGCGGCGTACGGCGAGTGGAGCATGACCCACACCAATTTCCCCGGGGGCGGCCCCGAGACCCTCGCGGTCGGGGCGACCTTCGCGGAGAACATGAAGATGATGGGGTTCCCGGCCGAGGTCGCCTGGACCGTCTCGGAGCTGGAGGACGAGCGCCTCTTCGCCATCACGGGCAAGGGCCCGATGGGCGTGGCCATCCTCACCCGGTACACCCTGATCCCGGACGGCGCGGCCACCACGGTCCGCATCGACGGGGAGTTCAACGGGGCCGCCGTCTCCCTCATGGCGGGCAAGCTCAAGGACTCGGCCTCCGCCGCCCTCAACGAATCGCTGCGCAAGCTGGCCGGCCTGGTCGCCTGACGGCCCCGCCCGACCCCGGCCCCAGCCCTGACTACGGGCCGCCCGGCCCCCGGCCCCTTCCCGGGCGGGTACCCGCGTACGGCGGCGCGCCCCGCGAGTGGACTCGCGGGGCGCGCCGTTTCTTTGCCGCGGGCCGGCTCAGTGCTCGTCGGCCAGGATCAGGTAGAGCTTCTTGCGGGCGTCGTTGATGACCGCGAGGGCCTTCTCGCGCTGCTCGGGCGAACCGGTCTTGAAGACCTGGCCGAAAGCCTCGAACAGACCGATCCCGGCCGTCCGGACCTCGTGCATCGCCTCGAAGTCGAACCCGCGCCCGGCGTCGGCCCAAGGGGCCTCCGCGCCGGACTCGGCCTCGGTGCGGCCCGCGTCGGTGAGCGTGAACAGCTTCTTGCCGCCCTCGCTCTCGCTGGTGATGAGCCCCTCGTCCTCCAGCAGCTGGAGGGTCGGGTAGACCGATCCGGGGCTGGGCTTCCAGGCCCCGCCGCTGCGTTCGCCGATCTCCTGGATCATCTCGTAGCCGTGCATCGGCCGGTCCTTGAGCAGCGCCAGGATCGAGGCGCGCACGTCTCCGCGCCGGGCCCGGCCGCGCGGTCCGCCGCGTCCGCCGCGCCCGCCCCAGGGGCCGCCTCCGAAGGGCGGTCCGAACGGGCCGAAGGCGGCGCGCCGCCCCGTGAACTCCTCCCGACGATCGGGCCCGCAGTGGCCGTGGCCCCGTCCGTGCTCGTGCTGTCCGTGGTCGTGCTGTCCGTGAGAACGCATGGCTGCGCTCCTTTCGTCTTTCGGTTTCCCGTCATCGCTCTTGCGATGCCTCCACTATCGCTGACCCATCGCGACACGTCAACGATATATCGGAAACTCGTACCGAACACGTCCTTGACCAGGCCAGTCATCCGCGATTGGCCTTTGTCGGCGATCGCGAAGCGGCCCTACGGTCGGTTCATGCGCCTCCGTGTCGTCGACGCCTTCACCGACCGCCCCTTCCGCGGAAACCCCGCCGGGGTCCTCCTCCTCGAGGGCGGATTCCCTCCGGACGCCTGGCTCCAGCAGGTGGCCGCCGAGGTCAACCTCTCCGAGACCGCCTTCGCCCACCCCCTGCCGCCCGGCGGCGAAGCCGACTGGGCGCTGCGCTGGTTCACCCCGGCCTCCGAGGTCGACATGTGCGGCCACGCCACGCTCGCCACGGCGCACGTCATCGCGACGAGCGGCCTGGCACGGGGGCTGATCCGGTTCTCCGCGCGGTGCGGCGTCCTGACCGCCGAGGCCGCCGAGGACGGCTCGATCACCATGGACTTCCCGACGTCCTCGCTGACGCCGGTGGCGGCGGATCCCGTCGTACGCAGGGCCCTCGGCGCCGAGATCCGGTCCGTCCACGACACGTCCGAGCACGTCGGCGACCTGCTCGTCGAGCTGGTGGACGAGCGAGCCGTACGGGAGCTCGCCCCCGACCACGCCGCCCTGCGCGGCCACTCGCGCCGCGGGGTGATCGTCACCGCGGCCGCCGAGGATCCCTCGCGCGGGTACGACTTCGTCTCGCGCGGCTTCTTCCCGGCCCTCGGGATCGACGAGGACCCCGTCACCGGCAGCGCCCACACCGCGCTCGCCCCGTTCTGGGCCGCCCGGCTGGGCCGTACCTCGCTCGTCGGCCTCCAGGGCGGCGCGCGCACCGGACTCGTCGCGGTCAGGCCGGCGGGCGACCGTACGCTCCTGACCGGCCACGCGGTCACCGTCATCGACGGCGAACTGCTCGCCCGCCCCCTCCCCTAGGCCGGAACCCGGGACCCGGAACCCGGCTACGGCGTCGGCAGCCAGCCCACCTTGCCCGCGAGCAGCGCGTACCCGCCGAAGGCCACGACGTCGAGCAGGGCGTGCGCGACCACGAGCGGCATGACCCGGCCCCAGCGGCGGTAGGCGAGGACGAAGACGGCGCCCATCACCATGTTGCCGATGAACCCGCCGATGCCCTGGTAGAGGTGGTACGAGCCGCGCAGCACCGAGCTGGCCAGCAGTGCGGCCGTCGGCGACCAGCCCAGCTGGTCGAGGCGGCGCAGCAGGTACGCCAGCACGATGACCTCCTCCACCACGGAGTTCTGCACCGCGGAGAGGATCAGTACGGGGAACTTCCACCACACGTCGGGCAGCGCTTCCGGCACCACCGTCAGGTTGAACCCGCTCGCCCGGGCCCCCAGGTAGAAGGCCAGCCCCGCGCTGCCGATCCCGGCCGCCACCAGGGCTCCGCGCCCCAGGTCCCAGCCGGGCCGGCTGCGGTCGAATCCGAGTGCGCGCAGCCCCGGCACGCCCTCCCGGGTCAGCAGGTGGGCGACCAGCAGCACCGGCACCAGGGCGGTGCCGATGCCGAACAGCTGCCAGGCCAGGTCCAGCCAGGGCCGGCCGGGGGCGTACGAGCCGTTCAAGGTGGCGGCCTGGTCCTTGAGGCCGCCGGGCTTGGTCAGCGAACCGATGAAGCTGATCAGCGAGGAGACGGCGCTCGCCCCCAGCGACAGCGCCAGCACGAGCAGCGTCTCGGTGCGCAGCATGGAGCGCCCGTCGTCGTGCAACGCCTTGACCACCGGCTCCGGCTCCGTCCGCACGTCAGACTCCCGTCCCGCCGTTCCGCTCCGTCCACCCCATACTGCCTCCTCGGCGGGGGAAGCGGATCACCGGACCCGGCGCGGTCGGGCGGCCCGCGGGATCAGCGCCGCGCCGGAACCGCCGCGCTCACCTCCTCCTCCGCCGGCCCGACCGGCCAGGTGTGCACCGGGTCGCCCTTGTGCATCAGCTCGCTGTAGCGCCGGGTGACGGCCGCCAGCGCCTCGTCCCGTTCCATCCCGGACGCCAGCGCCCGGTGGTAGGTGTCCACCTGCCAGGTCGCCCCGTTGACCCGCCGCTGGCAGCGCTCCTCGATGATGCCGAGGTAGTGGTCGCGGTCGGCGGGCTCGATGCCCCACGCGTCCAGTCCGGCCGCCGCCATCGGCAGCAGCTCGTCCAGGACCAGCCGTACGGCGGAGACACTCGCCAGCCCGCCGCCGCGGCCGCGGCGCGGCCAGCGCAGCCGCGCGTCGATCCCGTACCGGCAGGCCGCGTCGAAGTTGGCCTCGGCCTCGGCGAACGGCAGCCGCGTCCACACGGGGCGCTGCTCGTCGGCGAGCGTGCGGACCAGCCCGTAGAAGAAGGCGGCGTTCGCCACGACGTCGGCGACCGTCGGGCCGGCCGGCAGCACCCGGTTCTCCACCCGCAGGTGCGGCACCCCGTCGGCGATCCCGTAGACGGGCCGGTTCCACCGGTAGACCGTGCCGTTGTGCAGGACCAGCTCCTGGAGGCTCGGCACCCCGCCCTCGGCGAGCACGCGCAGCGGCTCCTCCTCGTCGCAGATGGGCAGCAGGGCCGGAAAGTACCGGACGTTCTCGGCGAAGAGCTCGTACGCCGACTCCACCCAGCGCTCCCCGAACCAGGTCCGCGGCCGGACCCCCTGGGCCTGCAGCTCGGGCGGGCGGGTGTCGGTGGCCTGGGCGAACAGCGGCGGCCGCGACTCGCGCCACAGCTCGCGCCCGAACAGGAACGGCGAGTTGGCGCCGACGGCTATCTGCACGGCCGTCACCGCCTGCGCCGCGTTCCACACGTCGGCGAACCGCCCGGGCGTCACTTGCAGGTGCAGCTGTACGGAGGTGCAGGCGGCCTCCGGGACGATCGACCCGGTGCTCCAGGTGAGCCGCTCCACCCCGTCTATGTCGAGCAGGAAGTCCTCGCCCCTCATCATCAGGATCTGCTCGTTCAGCAGCGAGTAACGGTCCACGGCGGAGAGGTTGGCGGTGACCAGGTCGGAGCGGGTGACCGTCGGCAGGATGCCGATCATCACCACCCCGGCGTCGATCTCCGCGGCCTGCCGGTGCGCGTAGCCGAGACCCGCGCTCAGTTCCTCGGCGAGCTGGTCGAATACCCGGCCGCCGAGGCGGTGCGGGAGTACGTTCACCTCCAGGTTGAACATTCCGAGTTCGGTCTGGAAATCCTGGCTCGCTATCCGCTCCAGAACCTGCGCATTCACCATCCTCGGCAATCCGTCGGAACCCGCCAGATTCAGCTCGATCTCCAGCCCCATCATGTTCTTGGGGCGGTCGAACCTCTTCTCCGCCAGAAGCCGCTCCAGCCCCTCCAGGCACTCGTGGAGCTTCCTCCGATACCTCTGCCGATCGGACAGGTCGAATCCGCCCGCCACGACCTTCTCCCCCATCGGAGCGTCCCTCCTCGATTGCGCCCGGCCCGTACCACCCAGGCGCGCGTGTACGGTCGATGATGCCCCGGAGGCGAGATCCATAACGCCGAGGGGGCGTGCGTGGCGGGGAGCGCGCGCCGGTTTGGCCGAAGGGCGCTATGGCACATTCACTTGGCAAGGCGTCGTACGCAAATTCCGCATGGGTTTTGCCGCTTCCGGATAATGGACGCTTTCCAGCCGAGCCCCCGTCCGGTAACCTCCGAGGTCAGCGTGACATGTTCGCGCGCAAGCGGCATGAAAGCCATGACAGCGGGACCGGTAAGCGACTTGTCGGCAATAGCCGGGACAGCTAGCCGAAACACTGCGTGAACACATGTCGTATAAACTCCGCAAACGAGGCAGAGAGTTGGCGCGCGGCCATTGCCCCTCAGCCCCCCTCTGGCCCCAGAATGCGACAGCGCCGTCCGCACCTGCCCCGATCCACAGGTCTCCCAAGTGAGAGGCGACCCACCATGCCGCTGCATGTCCCTCCGGCTCCCGCGCCCGCCCTGCGCAGCGTCCTCGCGGCACTCGGTTCCCCCACCGCCGTCCACGAGGCGCACACTCCGGCCCTGCGCGCCCTGCAGGGCGCGCTGACCGCCGAACTGCCGCTGCCGGTCCACGTCCTGGACCGGCTGAGCATGTCCCAGCTGGCAGCGGGCGGCCGCCCGCCCCGCACCCGGCTGACCGCCTGGCGGTTCCTGATCCGCAGCGACGACCGCTACGTCGCCGCCGCGGACACGCGGCTGACCCCGGACGGCTGGGTCTTCTCCCATTTCTTCGAGGGCCCCTACGTCGCGGCCACCGAACGCGCCCTGCGTCAGGCGGAGTCCCTCGGCAAGAGCTACCAGCCGCGGCTGCTGTCCGTACCGGAGCTGTACATGCTCACGCTGTGGCTGCACGGGGCGGTCGGAGCCGACGCCTCCGCCGGGCTCCCGGCCGCCGCGGACCTGCTGATCCCGCTGGCACCGGCCCCGCCCGGCATCGCCCCCTACCGGCCGCACCCGGTCTCCGAACTGCTGCCCGTGCTGACCCACCGGCTCACTCCGCCGAGCCCGCCGGTCCCTCCGTCGCTGGCCGCGCCGGCCGCCTGAGCGGGCTCCGGGCCGCGGTGCGGCGGCGCTGAGCAGGTGCGTTCCCTGCCGGTGGTCCGTACGACCCATTCGGCCTAGCCCAGCCGGACCACCCCCGAACCACCCGAAATGACAGGGGAGTTGACCTGAACCGCCCGCACGGGTGATGCGTCATCAATCTATGAGGACAGCTGCCCGGAAATCCCTGCGGACGCAACTCCGGAGGGCAACACTGGGACCCTGACCGAACCAAGACGTTGATACGGGGGGCGGCCATGAACAAAGCATCGAGCCGCAGCACACAGACCACACCGCAGCGAAAGAACGCATCCATGTGCCAGCACCAGCCAGCGTGCCCGTCAGCCGACTCCGCCGACCGGGAGGCCGCCAAGCCGTTGGCCAACCACCCGGAACAGGGCTGGAGCCTGCTGTGCAACGGCGTCCTCCTCTTCGAGGACACCGGTGAGCTGCTGCCGGACGGCCAGATCATCGCCCCGCACCGCCCGCTCGCGGCGGTGCACGTGATGAAGGCGGCCTAGCCGGCGACAGCACTGAACGGGAACGGAGCGGGAGAGAAAGACGAGGGGCCGGCCCGGGAATGATTCTCCCGGGCCGGCCCCTCGTCATGCCGTCACTTCATACGAATGTGTCAGTTGTCGTACTCGTCCAGCGGCGGGCAGGAGCAGACCAGGTTGCGGTCGCCGAAGGCACCGTCGATGCGGCGCACCGGCGGCCAGTACTTCTCCGCCGCCGTGACCCCGCCCGGGAAGACCGCCTCGTCGCGGCTGTACGGGTGGTTCCACTCGCCGCCCAGCGCCGCCGCCGTGTGCGGGGAGTTGGCCAGCGGGTTGTCGTCGACCGGCCACTCGCCGCCCGCGACCCGCTCGATCTCGCCGCGGATGGCGATCATCGCGTCGCAGAAGCGGTCGATCTCGGCGAGGTCCTCGGACTCCGTCGGCTCGATCATCAGCGTGCCGGCCACCGGGAAGGACATCGTCGGCGCGTGGAAGCCGTAGTCGATCAGGCGCTTGGCGATGTCGTCGACGCTGACGCCGGTCGCCTTCGACAGCGGGCGCAGGTCGATGATGCACTCGTGCGCGACCAGGTTGCCCGGGCCGGTGTAGAGCACCGGGTAGTGCGGCTCCAGGCGCTTGGCGATGTAGTTCGCGCCCAGCACCGCCACCTGGGTGGCGCGCTTGAGGCCCTCGCCGCCCATCAGGCGCACGTACGACCAGGAGATCGGCAGGATGCCGGCCGAGCCCCACGGGGCGGCCGAGATCGGGCCGACGCCCGTCTCCGGGCCCGCGGTGGGCTGGAGCGGGTGGTTCGGCAGGTACGGGGCCAGGTGCGCCCGGACGCCGACCGGTCCGACGCCGGGGCCGCCGCCGCCGTGCGGGATGCAGAAGGTCTTGTGCAGGTTCAGGTGCGAGACGTCGCCGCCGAAGTGACCCGGCTTGGCCAGACCCACCAGGGCGTTGAGGTTGGCGCCGTCCACGTACACCTGACCGCCGGCCTCGTGCACCTGGGCGCAGATGTCGGCGACGTGCTCCTCGAACACACCGTGCGTCGAGGGGTACGTGATCATCAGCACGGCGAGCTCGTCGCGGTACTGCTCGATCTTGGCGCGCAGGTCGGCCGCGTCCACCTCGCCGTCGTCGGCGGTCTTGACGACGACGACCTTCATGCCGGCCATCACGGCGCTGGCGGCGTTGGTGCCGTGCGCGGAGGACGGGATGAGGCACACGGTGCGCTGCTCGTCGCCGTTCGCCCGGTGGTAGGCGCGGACGGCCAGCAGGCCGGCGAGCTCACCCTGGGAGCCGGCGTTCGGCTGGATGGAGACCTTGTCGTAGCCGGTGACCTCGCAGAGACGTTCCTCCAGCTCGGTGATGAGCGTGAGGTACCCCTCGGCCTGCTCGACCGGGGCGAACGGGTGCAGCTGGCCGAATTCGGGCCAGGTGACCGGCTCCATCTCGGTGGTCGCGTTGAGCTTCATGGTGCAGGAGCCCAGCGGGATCATGCCGCGGTCCAGCGCGTAGTCCTTGTCCGCCAGCTTGCGCAGGTAGCGCAGCATCGCGGTCTCGCTGCGGTGCTGGTGGAACACGGGGTGCGCGAGGTACTCGTCCGAGCGGAGCAGGCCCTCGGGCAGCGCGTCGGCCGCGGTCTCGTCCAGCGCCTCGATGTCGGCGCTCACGCCGAAGGCGGCCCACACGGCCTCGATCCCGGCGCGCAGCGTGGTCTCGTCGCAGGAGACGGAGACGTGGTCGGCGTCGACCTGGAACAGGTTGACCCCGCCCCGGCGGGCGGCGGCGACGACCTCGGCGGCCTTGCCGGGCACCCGGGCGGTGACGGTGTCGAAGTACGAGCCGTGCACGAGCTCGACCCCGCCGGCCGTGAGACCGGCCGCGAGCAGGGCCGCGTAGCGGTGCGTACGGCGGGCGATCGTCCGCAGGCCGTCCGGGCCGTGGTAGACGGCGTACATGCCGGCCATGACGGCGAGCAGCACCTGCGCGGTGCAGATGTTGCTGGTGGCCTTCTCGCGGCGGATGTGCTGCTCACGGGTCTGCAGGGCGAGGCGGTAGGCCTTGTTGCCGTCCGCGTCCACGGAGACGCCGACGAGGCGGCCCGGCAGCGAGCGGGCGTGCTTGTCCTGGACGGCCATGTAGCCGGCGTGCGGACCGCCGAAGCCCATCGGGACGCCGAAGCGCTGGGTGGTGCCGACGGCGATGTCGGCGCCGAGGGCGCCCGGGGAGGTCAGCAGGGTCAGCGCGAGCAGGTCGGCGGCGACGGCGACGATCGCGCCGAGCTCGTGCGCCTCGTCGATGACCGGCTTGATGTCCCGTACGGCGCCGGAGGCACCCGGGTACTGGAGGAGCACGCCGTAGACGCCGCGCTCGGCGATCTCGGCCGGGATGCCCTCGGACAGGTCGGCGACGACGACCTCGATGCCGATCGGCTCGGCGCGGGTCTCGATCACGGCGATCGTCTGCGGCAGCGCGTCGGCGTCGACGAGGAAGACGTTGCCCTTGGACTTGCCGACGCGGCGGGCCAGCGTCATGGCCTCGGCGGCCGCGGTGCCCTCGTCGAGGAGGGAGGCGCCGGAGGTCGGCAGGCCGGTGAGGTCGGCGACGACGGTCTGGAAGTTGAGGAGCGCCTCCAGGCGGCCCTGCGAGATCTCCGGCTGGTAGGGCGTGTACGCCGTGTACCAGGCCGGGTTCTCCATCACGTTGCGCAGGATCACCGGCGGGGTGAAGGTCCCGTAGTAGCCGAGCCCGATCATCGGGGTGAGGACCTGGTTGCGGTCGGCGAGCGTGCGCAGCTCGGCCAGCACCTCGGCCTCGGTCCGCGCCTCGGGCAGGTTCAGCGCCTCGGCGCTCTTGATCACATCCGGTACCGCGGCAGCGGTCAGTTCGTCCAGCGAGCCGTAGCCCACGTGGGCGAGCATCTTCGCCTGCGCCTCGGCGTCCGGGCCGATGTGGCGCTGCTCGAAGGGGATGCCTCGCTCCAGCTGGGAGAGCGGAATGCGGTTGGCGGTCATGTACGGAGGCCTCCTGGGTCGTACGACCTGCGAGGGGCACCACGGCGCGGGCACCCGGACGGCCTCCCCCTCTGTCATCTCAACCTGAGAGCTTCACCGGAGGTCGCGGGGGTGGCCCGCTGACTCCGGCTTTCACCGTCGGTGAGGAGGGGAACCGGCACTGCGCGCCCGGTACCCGCCCCTGCTTTCCAGAGTGGCCTCGTCACGTGCGGTACGTATGCCTGAGAGATTCCGGGGAGGATTTGCTCCTTCGGCGCCTCCGTCGTACTCACTCGGAGGACTCTCCCGCACAGGGTCAACAGCCATCACCCAGCCTACCAGCGAGGTTCTGGCCCCCGCTTCGAGTGGCCCGCGCTGCGGAAATGCCCTTCTGTAGTCATTACGCAGGAGTTGCGACCATATGGAGGGACCGTGCAGACCGACATCGATCCGCGCAGCCTGATCGGCCGCAAGGCGTTCGACCGCAACGGAACCAAGATCGGCACCGTCGACGAGGTGTACCTCGACGATGCCACGGGCGTGCCCGAGTGGGCCGCCGTCAGGACGGGCCTCTTCAGCCGGGACGCGTTCGTCCCGCTGGAGCCGAGCGAGGTCGTCGACGACACCCTGCGGGTCCCCTTCGAGCGTTCCCTCATCAAGGACGCCCCGGACTTCGGCGTCGGCCGCCACCTCTCCCCCGAACAGGAACTCCAGCTCTACCACCACTACGGCCTGGACGTCTCCCTCCCGTCGGACATCCGCCGCGACTTCGGCCGCCTGGCGAACGGGGCGAACGGGGCGAACGGGGAGGAATCCTCCTAAGCCGTGTCCTTTGGACCGGCCTGCCCCAGGCCTACGAGGGGCAGCGGATCGGAGGGCTCCAGCTCGGGGTCGTCCACCCGGAAGGTGCGCACCCGGCCCGGGGGCGTTCCGGGCTGCTCGAAACGCACGGTCACCCTCCCGACCCCGCTGCCCTGCACCCAGCCGGGCCCGTAGGTGGCGTGCAGGACGTCGCTCCCGGCCGCCCAGCGCCGCTCCGGAGCCGCCTCGGGCTCCCCACCCGGCCCTTGGGCCTCCACGTTCCCGGCGGGCCCTCCAGCCCCTCCAGCCCCTGCTGACCCCGAAGGCTCACCGGCCCGCGCCGCCCCGTCCGGCTCAACCTCCCCGGGTACCGCGACGCCCTCCGCGTCGGCCCCGGCGGCGGTCCCCGCGGCCGCCGCCTCCGCCGCCGCCTCCTCCGCGGCCATCGACTGCGCGAACAGGTCCTCCTGCGTGTAGTCCGCCAGGCCTGTCACACCCACCCCGAGGAGCCGTACCCCGCCCGTGGTGTCCACGGCCTCCAGCAGCCGCGCCGCAGCCTCGCGCACCACCGCGGGGTCGTCCGTGGGCCCCCGCAGCGTCTCGGAACGGGTCAGCGTGGAAAAGTCGTACCGCCGCACCTTCAGCACGATCGTGCGACCCGAATGGCCCGAACCGCGCAGCCTCTGCACGCACCGGTCGGCGAGCCGCTGCACCTCGGTGCGGATGCGCACCCGGTCGTGCAGGTCCACGTCGAAGGTGTCCTCCACCGACACCGACTTCGCGTCGCGCTCGGCGACCACCGGCCGGTCGTCCAGTCCCAGCGCCATCCGGTACAACCCGACCCCGTGCGAGCGCCCGACCATCCGGACCAGCTCGTCCTCACCGGCCTCGGCCAGCTCCCCGACCGTGGTGATCCCGGCCCGCCGCAGGTGCTCCCCGGTGACGGGCCCGACCCCGGGCAGGGTCCGCACCGACATCGGGGCGAGCAGCTCCCGCTCGGTGCCCGGTTCGATCAGCAGCAGTCCGGCCGGCTTGGCCTCCTCGGACGCCACCTTGGCCAGCATCTTGGATCCCGCCAGTCCCACGGACCCGCTCAGGCCCGTCACGGCCCGGATGTCCGCCCGCAGCCGCTCGCCCGTCTCCCGGGCGCTCTTCGCGTCGAAGGCGGTCCCGCCCGCCTCCAGGTCCACGAAGGCCTCGTCCAGGCTGAGGGGCTCCACGAGCGGGGACAGCTCCCGCAGCAGCCCCATGACCACCTCGCTGACCGCCTGGTACAGCCGGAAGCGGGGAATCAGGTACGCGCCGTTCGGGCAGAGCCGGCGCGCCTGGGCCGTGGGCATCGCCGAATGCACCCCGAAGCGCCGCGCCTCGTACGAAGCGGTGGCGACGACTCCGCGCGGCCCGAGGCCGCCGACGATCACGGCCTTGCCGCGCAGGCTCGGCTTCGACGCCTGCTCCACGGAAGCGTAGAAGGCGTCCATGTCCAGATGCAGGATGGTCGGCGCGGCTCTCACAGCCCCGATGCTGCCTCATGCCACTGACATTCGGCCGGGGCCGGGCCCAGGTCCTCGGGCCGCGCCGGAAAGCGCGTTCAGCCGGCCCGGTTGCGCCGCGCCGCCAGCTCGTCCGTCGGGTTGTGGCCGACCACCGTCTCACCGGTGTCGACCCGCTCGCCGTGCAGCTGCGAGAGCGCGTTCTCCACGTCGCGCCAGACCACGCCCACGGCGATGCCGAAGATGCCCTGCCCGCCTTGGAGCAGGCTCACGACCTGGTCCGGCGAGGTGCACTCGTACACGGTGGCGCCGTCGCTCATCAGCGTCATGCGCTCCAGGTCCGAGAAACCGCGGTCGCGCAGGTGCTGGACCGCGGTGCGGATGTTCTGGAGCGCCACCCCGGTGTCAAGGAAGCGCTTGACGATCTTGAGGACCACCACGTCCCGGAAGCTGTAGAGGCGCTGCGTCCCCGATCCGCTCGCGGGGCGCACCGTGGGCTCCACGAGCCCGGTCCGCGCCCAGTAGTCCAGCTGGCGGTACGTGATGCCCGCCGCGGCGCACGCGGTCGGTCCCCGGTAGCCGACCTGCTCGGGTGCCGGGTCCGCTCCCACCGGCGCGACCGGCGTGCTGTCCGGCTGACGGCGCGGAGATCCCGCCGTACTGCCGTGGAGCGGGTACGGCCCACCGTCACTCCGCACGGGGATGCCCCCGGTCGTACCGTCGCCCGTGACTCTCACGCCGACCCTCCGTCCTTGACCTGCCCCCTCGAAGGTAGGCAGTCACCAGGGGTGCGTCAACGATCGCCACACTCGGCACGCCGAGTGATAATCACCCTGAGAGTGGTTTCCCGTGTCCTGTGCCGGGGAAGGGCTATCCGAATGGGCTGATGCTCCCCGCGGAGACGCGGCGTGAAAGGCACGGCCGACGCGGCCGGCCGCTCATTGCGGGCCGGTGCCGAAGTCCTCCGGAGAGATCTGGTCGAGGAACTCGCGGAACTTCTCCACCTCGTCCTCCTGCTCGTCCGGAATGGCGATTCCGGCGTCGTCCAGCACGCCGTCGCTCCCGTAGATCGGCGTCCCGGTACGCAGGGCCAGCGCTATGGCGTCGGAAGGCCGCGCGCTCACCTCGACCCCGCTGGCGAAGACAAGCTCCGCGTAGAAGACGCCCTCCCGCAGATCCGTGATCCGGACCTCGGTGAGCTCCTCACCGACCGCCTCCAGCACGTCCTTGAACAGGTCGTGCGTCAGCGGGCGGGCAGGGGCCATGCCCTGCTGCGCGAAGGCAATGGCGGTCGCCTCCCCCGGTCCGATCCAGATGGGGAGGTACCGGTCGCCTCCCACTTCACGCAGGAGCACGATCGGTTGGTTGGAGGGCATTTCCACCCGGACACCCACAACGTCGAGCTCGTTCACACAGCAACCCTAGGACCTGCTCGGCAGGTTTGGGTAGTCGGGCCCCCTCCGGGATCCCCGAGGTCAGTGCAGACGGACCCCGAGAGCCGTCTGTACCAAGGCCTCGTGGAGCCGTACGGAAAGTCCGGCGAGCTCTTTCAAGGTGGCCTCCGCGTGCGCCCTGGTCTGCGGGTTGCGGTGGCGGCGCAACGGTGCAACGACCTGCTCCACCAGACCCGCCTCGCGGTCCGCGGCGGCCTTCATCGCCCGCAGGTGGCGCGGTTCCAGCCCGAAGCGGCCCAGATCCGCCACCAGGCGGGCCACGGTGACCGTCTCGGCGTCGAATCCGCCGCCCGGGGCCTCGCCGATCAGCCCGTACGACTCCCACTCGGCGAGCTGGGCCTCGTCCACCTCGGCCGCGGCGATCAGCTCGGCGCGCCCCACCCGGGCCGCGGCGGGCCGCTCCCGGCCCACCTCGCCGTACACGGCGCAAGGACTCGCGGGGTCGACGGAATCCCCGTGCGCCGTGGGCGAAGGGATACGGATCTGCTCACCGCGGGCGAGCGCGTCGAGCTGCTCGCGGATCACCTTCAACGGCAGGTAGTGGTCCCGCTGCAACCGCAGGATCCGGGCCAGCCGCTCGACGTCGTCGGTGCTGAACTTGCGGTATCCCGAAGGTGTGCGCCGGGGCTCGACGAGCCCCTCGGCCTCCAGGAAGCGGATCTTCGAGATGGTGACTTCGGGGAACTCGTCGCGCAGCAGCGTGAGCACCGTGCCGATGCTCACCAGCCGCCCGGCCGAGCCGGCGCTGCCGGCGGTGCCGCTCTTCGGGGCACCGCCGGTGGGGATGCGCAGCATGGGACCTTCCCTCTGGGGGTGTCCCCCGGACGGAGTCCGGAGGTGCGGGCCCCCCAGGCGGAACCCGGGCGGGGAACCCCCCGGGCGCATCCCAGGGGGAGGATCAGATGCCCCGCAGGCTCGCGTAGAAGACCAGCCGGTACTTGCCGATCTGCACTTCGTCGCCGTTGTGCAGGGCGACCGAGTCGATCGGCTCGCGGTTCACGTACGTGCCGTTGAGGCTGCCGACGTCGGAGACGGTGAAGCCGCCGTCCTGGCTCCTGCGGAACTCGACATGCCGCCGGGAGACCGTCACGTCGTCCAGGAAGATGTCGCTCTGGGGGTGCCGGCCCGCCGTGGTCAGCTCACCGTCCAGCAGGAAGCGGCTGCCGGAGTTGGGGCCGCGCCGCACGATGAGCAGGGCGGAACCCGGAGGCAGAGCTTCCACCGCGGCCTGGGCCTCGGGGGACAGCGAGGACGACACGTGCTGCTGCCCCGACACCTCGGCCTCGTAGGCCTCCAGGCCCGAGATCGAGATCGTGGACGTGGTCTCCGAGGCACGCTCCGGCGTCAGACCCGCCCGCAGCGGCGCGCCGCAGTTGGAGCAGAACCGGCTGGCCGCATCGCTGCGGTGTCCGCACCTGCTGCAAACCTGCTCGGCCGACATGGACGGCTCCTCGCGCCGCGGCTGCCCCGCGGAGGCATTGGTGGCATACGGGTCGGGGGCAAACCCTCCACCCGAACTTGAGGTTGATGGTTCACCGAAACCTATGCGCCCGGAACCGGCAGGGTCAACAGACGACGCGCCCGGCGCGCCCGAAACATCCCCCGCGCCGGCGACCTCGTCACGGAAGAGGGGCCGGTCGCCCTGACCTTCCACCTCCGACTGCCCCGCACGGTGCTTGGCAGCACCGCTTTCCTCGCGGTTCTTCTTGCCGAACAACTTCTCAAACAACTTCACGGGCGATTCCCCTTGAACGAAACAGACCCGCCCGTGGGGCAGGACGAACTCCGAATGCACAACCTGCCGACCCGGACATTCTCACAACGTCCGTAACCACCAGACAGTTTCCACCACGCGGCACGACTTCCGTGCGTCGACCCCCCGCAGGCATCAGCCCGCGTGAGCCCGTCCGCGCTCCGTCCCGCGTCACGACGATGACGACCGAGCGTAGTCAGGCTGCTTCGCAGCCCGCAAGGCATCCACAACGATCTTCGCCGGTCGTGTGACGGCGACGGTGGCCTGTTCCTTCTCCAGCGTCTGCACGACACCGCCGGGAATGTTCAGAGCCGGCTCCAGGTCCTGCGGCTTGCCGATCACCTTGAACTCATAAGGCTGTGTGATCTTCTTACCGTCGATCCCGATCCCGCCGCCCTCGTCCGAGAAGAAAGAGCTCGCCACGACGCGCACACCGTTGACCTGGATCGCCTCGGCCCCGGCCGCCCGCAGCTCCTGGAGGGTGTCCAGCAGCTGGTCCGACTGCACCTGGCCCGTGGGATCGGTGATCTTCAAGACGATGCCCGGCCCCTGCGCCGCCACCGTACCGGCCAGGATCCCGAGTTGGCGTTCCTTCTCGACCGTCTGCCGACGCGCCTCCTCGGCCTGGTTCGAGCTGCTTTCCAGCTCCTTGCGCTGGTCCTCCAGACGCTGCTTCTCGTCCTCCAGGCGCTTGGTCCGCCCGTCGAGCTCGTCGAGGATCCGTACGAGGTCCTCCTGGCGGGCCCCGCGCAACGCGCTGGAGTCGCTGTTCGAGCGCACCTGGATCGCCAGGCCCAGTCCCAGGACGAACAGGAGCAGCGCGACGATCAGTTGGGCCCGGCTCACGCGCGGCGGCCACACCGCCTCCACCAGCCGCTGCCGACCGCTGCGCGCGGGCGCGCCGGGCTTCTCGGGCTGCGCCCCGCCACCGGCCGCCGCGGGCCCGGCGGGCCGCGCCGGCTCTTCGTGGGGCGGCAGCTCCGAGCCCATCGGCTCCTCGGGCGGGTTGTCGTTCGTACTCATCGGCCTCACGCCCGGAACACGTGCCGGCGGATGGCCGCGGCGTTGGAGAAGATGCGGATGCCCAGGACCACGACCACACCGGTGGACAGCTGCGAGCCGACGCCCAGCTTGTCGCCGAGGAAGACGATCAGCGCGGCGACGACCACGTTCGACAGGAACGACACCACGAAGACCTTGTCGACGAAGATGCCGTCCAGCATCGCGCGCAGACCTCCGAACACCGCGTCCAGCGCCGCCACCACGGCGATCGGCAGATAAGGCTCGACGACGGCCGGCACTTCGGGCCTGACCAGAAGTCCGACCACCACTCCGGCCACCAGGCCCAGTACCGCGATCACGATGCACCCTTCTTCGGCTCTTCTGCTGTGGCTGTGCGTACGGTGAGGCTTGACGCGGCAGGCAGCCGCAGCCCGTCCGCCGGGGAGGAGGTGGCGCGGATCCCGTAGTTCTCCTGGAGGGCGTGCAGGTACTGGCCGTCCGCGGAGTCCTGGAACGCCGTCCCGAGCCGCTTCTTGTCCCCCAGCGCCAGCACCTCGTACGGCGGCACCAGCGGCCTGTTGTCGACCAGTATCGCGTCACCCGCGGCCCGGATCGCCGACAACGCCGTCAGCCGCTGCCCGTTGATCGAGATGGCCTCGGCCCCGGACTGCCACAGCCCGTTGACGATCTTCTGCATGTCCCGGTCCCGCAGCCGGCCGGTGTCCGAGAACCCCGCGTTCTCGCGCGGCTTGCCACCACCGCCGGAGGAGGAGCCCTTCGCGTCGTCGACGACCAGCTTCAGGCCCGGCCCCTGGACCTCCGTCGCACCGGACAGCAACGCCACGAGCTGCCCCTGGTCCCCGCCGTGCTGCTTGAGCGCCTCGCGCTGGCGGCTCGCGACGTTCTCCCGCAGCCGCTCGATGTCCCGCTCCAGGCCGTCGGCGTGCTCGTCGGCCCGCTGCACCCGGTCGATCAGTTCCTGGCGCTCCTTGGCCAGCACCGGCGCCGCCACCCGCGCCTGGGCGGCACCCAGCGTGACGACCATCGCGGCGAGCACCAGTCCGCCGGCGAGCGCCAGCTTGGCCTTCAGGTTGCGCGGCAGACCCGCGGTGCCGTCCGCCTCGCGCCGGGCCGACGCCTCCGCGTAGCCCTCGTCGAGACTGTGGTCCATCACGTGCGTCAGCAGCGACATGGACGCGTCCGGGCGCGCGGGAGGCGCCGGCGCCGAACTCCGGTTGTGGGGCGGCTGCGACATGCCGCTCATCGTCGCATGTCGGCGCCGCCCATATCGAATGCGCCCGTCCGGTGGACACGACGCGACGTCCTCCGCGCCCTGCCCACCGGACCGCTCTCTTCCGTCAGCCGCCGTGGCTCACTGGCCGGCGCCGTCCACCACGGCCGCCCACTCGTCCAGCAGTGCCTGCGCGGACGCGTCGTCGGGACCCTCGGCCCACAGGTGGGTGACCGCCTCCGCCGGGTCCGGCAGGACCAGCGCCCACCGCCCGTCGGCCTCGACGACCCGCACACCGTCGGTGGTGTCCACCTGCCGGTCCCCGGCCGCCTCCACGACCCGCCGCATGACGAGCCCCTTCACCGCCCACGGGGTCGGCACGTCCCGCTTGAGTACATGGGCTCGCGGTATCCGCGCATCGATCTGGCTCAGCGTGAGCTGTGTCCGTGCCACCAGGCCGATCAGCTGGACGAACGCCGCGGATCCATCGAAGACGCTGCTGAACTCCGGAACGATGTAGCCGCCCCGCCCGTCTCCGCCGAAGATCGTGTTCTCCGCCCGGCCCACGCGCGTCAGGTCGTCGGGCGAGGTCGTCGTCCACTCCACCTGCGTGCCGTGGTACGCCGCCACCTGCTCGGCGATCCGGGTCGTGGTCACCGGCAGCGCCACCTTGCCGCTGCGCTTCTCCGCGGCCACCAGGTCGAGCAGGACCAGCAGGGCCCGGTCGTCCTCGATGATCCGCCCGCGCTCGTCCACCAGGGAGATCCGCTCGCCCACCGGGTCGAAGCGCACTCCGAAGGCGGCCCGCGCCGAGGCCACGATCTCCCCGAGCCGCACCAGCCCGGCCCGCCGGGACTCCGCGGTCTCGGTCGGCCGGGACTCGTCGAGCCCCGGATTGATCGTCAGCGCGTCCACTTCGAGCCGGCCCAGCAGGCTGGGCAGGACGAGTCCGGCGCTGCCGTTCGAGGCGTCCACGACCACCTTGAGCCCGGAATCGGCGACGCCGCTCGTGTCCACCCGCCGTAGCAGCGAACCCGTATAGGCGTCGAAGACACTGCCCGGGAACTGGAGGTCGCCGATCTCGCCGGGGAAGGCACGCCGGTATTCCTGGCGCGCGTACACGCGGTCGAGCTTGCGCTGCTGCTGCAGCGAGAGGTCCGCTCCCCGCTCGTCCAGGAACACGATGTCGACCGAATCCGGCACGCCGGGCGAGGTGCGGACCACGATCCCGCCCGCCGTACCGCGGGCCGTCTGCTGCCGCGCCACGGGCAGCGGTACGTTCTCCAGGTCGCGCACGTTGATCGCGCTGGCCTGCAGCGCCGAGATCACCGCCCGTTTGAGCGCTCTCGCGCCACGGGAGTGGTCACGGGCCGTGGTGACCGTCGCGCCCTTCTTCAGGGTCGTCGCGTACGCGCCGGCCAGCCGGACCACCAGCTCGGGGGTGATCTCCACGTTCAGGATGCCGGTGACGCCGCGAGCGCCGAAAAGATGCGCCTGACCGCGGGACTCCCAGATGACCGACGTGTTGACGAAGGCACCGGCCTCGATCGTCTTGAAGGGGTAGACGCGCACGTTCCCCTGGATGATCGATTCCTCACCGACCAGGCACTCGTCACCGATGACGGCGCCGTCCTCGATCCGGGCGGCCCGCATGATGTCGGTGTTCTTGCCGATGACGCAGCCGCGCAGATTGCTGTGGGGCCCGATGTAGACGTTGTCGTGGATGACGGCCTTGTGCAGGAAGGCCCCGCTCTTCACGACGACGTTCGACCCGACCACGGTGTGCTCGCGGATCTCCACGCCGGCCTCGACCTTGGCGTAGTCCCCGATGTACAGCGGCCCGCGGAGCACGGCGTCCGGGCTGACCTCGGCGCCCTCGGCGACCCACACGCCAGGCGAGATCTCGAAGCCGTCCATCTCCACCTGGACCTTGCCTTCGAGTACGTCGGCCTGCGCCTTGACGTAGCTCTCGTGCGTGCCGACGTCCTCCCAGTAGCCCTCGGCCACGTAGCCGTAGATCGGCCGGCCTTCCTTCATCAGCTGCGGGAAGACATCGCCGGACCAGTCCACCGGGACGTCCGGGTCCACGTAATTGAAGACCTCGGGCTCCATCACGTAGATGCCGGTGTTGACGGTGTCCGAGAACACCTGGCCCCAGGTCGGCTTTTCGAGGAAGCGCTCTACCTTGCCTTCCTCGTCCACGATGGTGATGCCGAATTCCAGCGGATTCGGTACCCGCGTCAGGCACACCGTGACGAGTGCGCCCTTCTGCTTGTGGAAGCGGATGAGATCGGTGAGGTCGAAGTCGGTGAGCGCATCGCCGGAAATGACGAGGAAAGCATCGTCCTTCAAGGCCTCCTCGGCGTTCTTCACGCTGCCGGCAGTGCCGAGTGGCTTCTCCTCGTTGGCATAGGTGAGCTCCATACCGAGCTCCTCGCCGTCACCGAAGTAGTTCTTGACGAGTGACGCCAAGAACTGGACGGTAACAACGGTCTCGCTGAGCCCATGCCGCTTGAGCAGCCTGAGCACGTGCTCCATGATCGGCCGGTTGGCCACCGGCAGGAGCGGCTTGGGCATGCTCGAGGTCATGGGGCGAAGGCGGGTGCCTTCGCCACCGGCCATCACGACGGCCTTCATGTCGGAAGAGTCCTCCTCGGGAGACGACGTTCTCGCCGACCTCACCCGTCCCGGGCGGTGACTCCGCAACTCCTCCGCGTCAGTCCCACGCCGAGTGAGCTCAATCGGCCGTGGTGTCCGCCTTCACGAGTCGGCGGACTTGCACCACGTAAAGGATTCCTGCCCACCAATAGAGGGTTGTACCCCATCCGGCGAACGCCCATCCGAAAACTGACCCCATCCAGGCCAACCAACCCGTACCGTCACTGAGCAACAGCAGGGGGAAGGCGTACATCAGGTTGAAGGTCGCGGCCTTGCCGAGGAAGTTGACCTGGGGCGGCGGATAGCCGTGCCGGCGCAGGATCCAGACCATGACCAGCAGCATCAGCTCACGCGCCACCAGTGCCCCGGTGAGCCACAGCGGCAGAATCTCGCGATAGGTGAGGCCGAAGAGCGTGGAGAGGATGTACAGCCGGTCCGCGGCCGGGTCCAGCAGCCGGCCGAGGTTGCTGATCTGATTCCAGCGGCGCGCCAGCTTGCCGTCGAGGTAGTCACTGATCCCGCTCAGCATGAGCACGGCCAGTGCCCAGCCGTCGTGCTTCTCCAGAATCAGCCACAGGAACAGGGGCACGCCGGCGAGGCGAGCCATGCTCAGGATGTTCGGAATGGTGAAAATTCGGTCCGTCTGAACCCGAGTCTCCTGGACCTCCACCCGGGGGCCTCCACTGTTGAACGTACGAACGATGCCTCATGACCCTACAGGACCCCGCAGGGGCCCAGAACGCAGAAAAGCCCCGCACCAGAAGGTGCGGGGCTTTCCCACAATGATTGTTCGGCGGCGTCCTACTCTCCCACAGGGTCCCCCCTG
>NZ_LFML01000061.1:48952-79586 GCF_001044425.1 Streptomyces roseus | reverse complement strand
CCCGCCGCCCCCGCCGCCCCCGAACGCCGGCCCCGGCGCGGGCCGAGCGGGCGCCGATGCGGTTCACGGCGGTGCTGCGCACGCCGGCGCGGGCGGCCGAACCGCTGTTCGCGCGGGCGCCGAGCGCCTGGCAGCGCATGCTGCCGTACGTCGTCGCCGGCATCTTCGTGGTGGCGCTGCTGCCGGCGACCGTCGCCGTGCTGACCAACGACTACAAGGCGGGCGGCGGCTGGGCGGGCGCGCTGGGCGTGGCCCAGACCGTACCGCTGCTGCTGGCGGTGACGCGGCCGCTGCCCGCGTGGGCGCTGATCCTCACCGCGGACACGCTCGGGGCGGTGGTGCTGACCCACGCCGACCGGGTGGCCGGGCACGCCTGGCCGTGGACCCCGATGTGCATCGTGGGCTACCTGGTGCTGATGATCTGTCTGGGGCTGCGCGAGTCGATCCGGACCCTGATCGGGGTGTGGCTGGTCACGGGCGCCGCCGGGGTGGTGCTCGGCTTCTTCGAGCCCGATGGGGTGACCACCACGAGCGCGCTGCTGTTCGTGCTGAGCGGCGGCGTCCTCGCCGTGACCGGCGCGCTGCGCGGGATCGGCGACGCGCAGCAGCGGGTCGCCGAGCAGGAGAGCATCAGCGAGGCGGAGCGGGCCCGGCGGACGCTGCTGGAGGAACGTGCGCGGATCGCCCGGGAGCTGCACGACGTGGTCGCGCACCACATGTCGGTGATCACCGTGCAGGCGGACTCCGCACCGTACCGGCTGCCCGGCATGAGCGAGCCGGTGCGGGAGGAGTTCGCGGCGATCGCGGCCAGTGCGCGCGAGTCGCTGAGCGAGATGCGGCGGCTGCTGACGGTGCTGCGCAGCGACGGGAACGGTGGCGGCCCGGCTCCGGGCGCGGCGGGCGAGCTGGCCCCGCAGCCGGGCATCGGCCGGATCCAGCAGCTGGTGGAGGCGACCGTACGGGCCGGGCAGCCGGTGGAGTTGTCGCTCGCGGCCGGGGCCGAGCGGGCGGCGCCGCCGGCCGTGGACCTGTCGGCGTACCGGATCGTGCAGGAGGCCCTGGCGAACGTGGTGCGGCACGCGCCGGGCGCCGAGACCCGCGTCCGCGTGACGCACGACGCCGGGAGCGTGCTCGTACTCGTCGTCAACGGCCCGGCGGCGCGGGACGCGGCGGTGGAGCCGGGCGGTTCGGGCTCCGGGCACGGCCTGGTCGGCATGCACGAGCGCGTACGGTTGACGGGCGGGACCCTGGACACCGGTCCGCTGCCGGACGGCGGCTTCCGGGTCGCGGCCCGGCTGCCCTTGAACGACGCCAGCGAGGACCCCAGTTGACCATCCGTGTGATCATCGTCGACGACCAGGCCATGGTGCGGGCGGGGTTCGCCGCACTGCTGTCGGCGCAGGCCGACATCGACGTGGTGGGCGAGGCCCCCGACGGGCGTGAGGGCGTCCGGGTCTCGCGCACCGTGCGTCCCGACGTGGTGCTGATGGACGTGCGCATGCCGGAGATGGACGGGCTGGCGGCGGCCCGGGAGCTGCTCGCCCCGCCGCCGGGGGTGGTCCACCGGCCGAAGGTGCTGATGCTGACCACCTTCGACATCGACGACTACGTGTACGAGGCGCTGCGCGCGGGTGCCTCGGGGTTCCTGCTGAAGGACGCTCCGCCTGCCGATCTGATCGCGGCGGTCCGGGTGGTCGCGTCGGGCGAGGCGCTGCTGGCGCCCTCGGTGACCCGGCGGCTGATCGCGGACTTCGTGCAGCAGCGGCCGGCGCCGCGCAGGGATCCGGCGCTGCGGCTGAAGGGGCTGACCCCGCGGGAGACCGAGGTGCTGGAGCTCATCGCGCGCGGGCTGTCGAACCAGGAGATCGCGGGGCACCTGGTGCTGGCGGAGCAGACCGTGAAGACGCACATCGGGCGGGTGCTGGCCAAGCTGGACCTGCGGGACCGGGCCCAAGCGGTGATCTTCGCGTACGAGGCGGGGCTGGTGCGCCCCGGCGACCCGCACTGATGCCCGCTCCGGCCTGACGCAGGGGGCATCTCCTCCACCCCCTACCGGGGTATGACACCGGACTTGGCTCCCCGGTCCGACGTGCGCTCCGACACCTTCTCCTTACCTTCTCCCCCGTCACGAGGAGAGGAGAAGGGGCATGCGCCGCTTCGGAAGGACCCTGACCACGGCCGCACTGGCCGTGGCCGTGGTCGGGGGGAGCGCGGGATGGGCCTCCGGCGACAGCCAGCGGGCGGTCACCGGACCGCCGCCCGGCACCGCCGCCTGGCGGGCCGACACCGCGTCCGGCAGGCCGCTGCCCGACCCGGCGGACGCCTCGCCGCAGGACGTCGCCCGGTTCTTCGCCGCTCTGGACGACGCGGAGCGCCGGGAGCTCGTACGCGAACACCCGCTGGTGGTCGGCAACCTCGACGGCGCACCCGTCACCCTCCGGTACGAGGCCAACCGGCTGGCCGTCCTCGCGACCGGCGAGGCGCGCTACGCCTCGCTCGCCTCGCCCGGCCGGCAGCTCCTCGCCTTCGATCCGCGCGGGCGCGGCCAGGTCGTCGAGGTGTTCGGGGATCTGGGGCGGGCCGCGCACGTTTCGGTGATCGTGCCGGGTTCCGACAGCGACGCCACCACGTACGACGCGAAGCGCGCGCCGAACACCGGACCGGCCGGGATGGCCCGCTCGCTGCGCGCCGCGGCCGGCGCGGACACGGCCGTGGTGGCCTGGACCGGCTACACCACCCCGGTCGGGGTCGGTCTGGACGCGGCCTCCGGGCGGCTCGCCGAGGCGGGCGCGGAGCGGCTGGCCCGGTTCACGGAGGGGCTCGACGCGATCGGCGCACCCGACCCGGTGCTGTTCTGCCACAGCTACGGCTCGGTGGTCGCGGGCCTGGCGGCCGGGCGTACGGACGCCGGCGACATCGTCGTGTTCGGCTCCCCCGGCATGCGGGCCGACACCGCCGCCGACCTCCACACCCGCGCCCGCGTCTGGGCCGCCCGGGGGCCCTCGGACTGGATCGGCGACGTACCGAACGTGGAGTTCGCCGGGATCGGCCACGGCGCCGATCCGGCCTCCGCCGCCTTCGGCGCCCGCACGGTGCCCGCCGGCGACGTGCACGGCCACAACGGCTACCTCGTACCCGGCACGCAGTCCCTGGCGGCCTTCGCCGCCATCGCGAAGGGAGAGGTGCGATGAGCGCGCCGGCCATGCCCGGCCCGTCGGCCGCGCCCGGCCCGCTGGCCGCGTTCAGGAGGGCCGCCGACCGGATCGAGCGGCGGACCCCCGCCCACCGCGACCGGGCCGTCGACGGGCTGCGCGCCCTCGCCCTGCTGGCCGTGCCCACCGGCCACTGGCTGCTCGGCGGCTTCACCCGCGACGCCGAGGGCGGTCTGCACAACGCCAGTCCGCTCGCCGCGTTCGGCGAACTGGCCCCGGCCGGCTGGGTGCTCCAGATGCTCGGGATCTTCTTCCTCGTCGGCGGCTACGCCTCGGCGCTCTCCTACCACCGCCGCAAGGGCTCCACCGGGGAGTGGCTCAAGGGCCGGATCGCCCGGCTGGGGCGGCCGGTGCTCGGGGTCACGGCGGTATGGGCGCTGGCCGCACCCGTGCTGTACGCGGCGGGCGTGCCCGAGGCCACGCTGCGGACCGGGGCCACGCTGGTGATCCAGCCGCTGTGGTTCGTGGGGGTGTACGCGGTGGTGACCGCGCTGACCCCGTACTGCGTACGCGCGGCACGCCGGCTCGGCGGCTGGGCGGCGGCTCCGCTGCTCGCCTCGGTCGCGGTCGTGGACTTCCTGCGGTACGGGCCGCTCGCCGGGTCCGTGCCCTCGTGGCTGGCGGTGGTGAACATCCTGCCGGGCTGGCTGTTCGCGTACCAGCTGGGCGTGGCCTGGAGCGAGGGGCGGATCGGCAAGCGCGGGGCCTGGCTGCTGCTGGCGGGCGGGAGCCTGCTGTTCGCGGCGCTGCTCGCGGTGTTCCACTACCCGGCGTCGATGGTCGGCGTACCGGGCGAGGCGCGCACCAACTCGCACCCGCCGTCGTTGCTGGTGCTGGCCCTGGCCGCGGCGCAGTCGGGTGCGGCGGTGCTGCTGCGCGACCGGCTGGCGAGGCTGCTGGCCAGGCCGGCGCTGTGGGCTCCGGTGGTCGTGATCAACCTGTGCGCGATGACGATCCTGTGCTGGCACCAGACGGCCATGCTGGCGGCCGCCGTGCCCGCTTCGCTCGCGGGCGGGCTGACCGGGCTGACGACGGCGCCGCAGACGCTGGGCTGGATCGCGGCCCGGCTGGCGTGGATGCCGGTGTTCGCGGTGCTGCTGGTGGGCATCGCGCGGTACGCCCGCCGGTTCGAGGAGCCGTGGACCCGGGCGACGGCGGTGCGGCGCACGCTGGCGGGAGTGCTGGCGGCCGGCTTCGCGGTGTTCGCGCTGGGCCTGGCATAGGCCGTGCACGCGCCGGTTCGGCGAGAGCGCCGCTCCCTGCGGGGAGCGGCGCTCTCGTCGTGTCCGTACGGCGGGCCGGTCGTCCCGGTCAGGCGATCGAGGCGGCGACGATGGCGGCCACCGCCAGGTTGCAGGAGGCGGTCACCCAGACCGCCGGGTGCGGCTGCGGGTCGACGACGATCGCGCCGAGCTTGCCGGGGGTCACCCAGTCCAGCACCAGGAAGGCGAGGCCCATCAGAACCAGGCCGAGCAGCCCGAACGCGGCGGTGGACAGCAGCCCCTTGCCGAAGTCGTCGTACGTGGTCCAGATCGAGGTGAAGACGATCCCGCCGACGCCGAGGAGCGCGGAGCTCAGCATGACGGACGCGTTCCGGTTGCGCTCCTCCCAGATCTGCTTCGGCAGCTTCCCGGGCGTCAGCACGTCCACCAGCACGATGCCGAGGATCAGCAGCACCAGGCCGAGGGCGCCGTAGGCGCTGGTGCGGCCAAGTCCGTTGATGATGTCGCTCATTGGGAAGCCGTTCTCCGCGGGGGTAGGAAGCACCTGCCGTACGTGACGGGACACCTCCCGTCAGGGGGGCTCAGGGTGGCCGAATCTATCTCACGGCCTCCCGGCAGGCCATGGGGAGGTCAGCGGATGGTAAAGATCAGAGCGGCGCGGCCCCGTGAGGCGGAGGAACTCGGCGCCCTCGTGCTCCGTTCCAAGGCGTACTGGGGGTACGACGCCGAGTTCCTCGCCTCGTGCGCGCCGGAACTGCGGATCCGGGCCGGGGAGATGGCCGAGCGCCGGATCGTCGTGGCCGAAGACGCCGAAGGGGGGCGGGTGCTGGGGCTCGCCTCCCTGGAGGGCGGCCCGCCGGTGGCCCGGCTGGGACTGCTGTTCGTGGAGCCTGGGGCCATCGGACGGGGCGTGGGCCGGCGGCTGTACCGTCACGCGCTGCGCAGGGCGGCGGGGCTGGGCGTCCGCAGGCTGCTGATCGACGCCGATCCGCACGCCGCGGGGTTCTACCGGGCGATGGGCGCGCTCGGCTCACCGCGGCCCGGCGCGGCCGGTGCGGCCGGTGCGGAGGAGGAACCGCCCGCCGGTCTGGTCCGGTTCGAGGTGGCGCCCGCGCCGCTCGCCGCCTGGGCGCAGGCCTGGACGGGCGGCGGACCAGCCGTGCACGTGGGCAATGTCGCCGAGTACAACGCCCAGTTCGGCGACGCCTCCCTTGATTCCGGGCAGCGGGCCGCGCGGCACTACGCCTGTCTGGCCGCCTTCTACAGCCCCTCGCCGGGAGCCCTGGTGCTGCCCGGGGCGGTGCCGCCGGGATGGATCCGGCGGCTCGCACGCCTCTTGGAGTGGGAGGGGGTGGAGGTGTACGACGGCCTGGCGCAGGGGGGTTCCGGCCTGCCCCCGGATGCCGGGCTCTCGGATGCCGTACGGGCCAGGCCGGCGCTGGCCGGGCGGCTGGGCGGGGCCGGGCTGCCCCTCGTACCGTGGGGGCTGACGGCGGACTTCGCGCGGCTGTCCGGTCGGCCGTGGCGCCCCCGCGAGCTGCGGTACGAGTCCAAGTCGGCGGCGCACGGCCTGTTCGGGCGGATCCTGGCGGGCGGCGGGCATCCCCGGATCCTGCTCCCCGGGCAGTGGCCGGCGCCCACCCGGCGGGCGGCGGCCCGGCTGCTGGCGGCCCGGGCGGCGGCGGGCCGGGTCACGGTCCTCAAGTCGGAGCACGGTGTGGGCGGTTCGGGCACCACCGTGGTGGGCCCCGAGCGGGTCCGGGCCGCCGGCGGCGCCCGCGCGCTGCTGCGCTCCCTGCCGCGCGGACCCCTGCTGGTGGAGGAGTACGTGGCCGGGCCGGCCGATCCGCGGGAGCCGCGCGACCTCACGTACGACGGGTTCGTGGACGGGGCGGGCCGGGTGCACGAGGTGGGCGGCGCGGTGATGGACGTGGCGGGCGCCGGGTACCGCGGGGCGACGGTGGGCCCCGGGGTGGTGCCCGCGTGGGCGCTGGGGCCCCTGCTCGCCTTCGGGGAGGCGGTGGGCCGGGAGCTCTCGGCCGCCGGCTACCGGGGCTGGTTCGACGTGGACTTCGTCGCCGACGGGTCGGGGCGACTGGCTCCGACCGAGACGAACCTGCGCCTCACCGGGCCGTCGATCGCCTTCATGGTGGCGGCCCGGCTCGACGCGCTGCGGGGCGCGGGGCATTTCGTACGGATCGCGGACCGGGTGGAGCTGGGGGCCAGACTGCCCGGGGCGGCGCTCGACGACCTGTGCGAGGTGCTGGAGCGGGGCTGCGCGGAGCTCGGGGCGGTGTTCCTGACCGCGATCCCGACGGCCGCGTTCGACCCCGCACCCTGGCTGGGCGTGCTGGTGGCCGCGCACAGCGGGGAGGCGCTGGACGCGGCCGGGGCACTGGTGCGGGCGGAGGCGCTCGCCGTGGGGGCGGCGTTCGCCCGAGGTCAGCGGACGGAGGCGCCGTCGCTCTCGCCCGCCTCCTCGAAGTCGAACGGCGAGGGCGGTGTGCGGGTGACGTAGAAGGCGAGCAGGACGGCGGCGAGCATCAGCGGGATGTTGAAGGCGTAGACGAGGGCGGCCTGGAGCGGCCAGTCGTGCTTGGCCGCAAGCCGGTAGAAGTTGTCCTGCGGCCACCAGGCGATCAGCAGGTAGACCACCGCGAGGTGCGCGGCCCTGGTCAGGCCGGGGCTCTTGCCCGGCCCTCGGCCCGGACCGTGGCGGCGCATCAGCGCGTGGCCCGCGAAGAGGAAGACGAGCCCGGCGGCGAACGAGGCTCCTTCGAACAGGTAGAGCACGAAGAAGAGGAAATCCCAGGGGCTCGGCACACCGCTCAGGTCGGTCGAGCCGGGCCAGAAGATCTTCGACAGGATGAAGAAGATCAGGCCGGTGCCGATCAGGAACGGAATGGCGCAGCCGACGACCCCGAACGGTGTGGGGGCGCCGCTCCCGGCGGGGGTGTACTTGCCGGAGCCGCCCGCGCCCCGGCCCTGCTTGGCCGTGAGCACGGGCTGGGGCAGGGCCTCCCGGTTCTCCTGGCCGCCGCGGTTGCGCGGCAGGGCGCGCAGCCGGATCACGGCCTGCGGCAGCCGGGCGGGGTCCACCTCGCCCGCGAGGTGTTCGCGCAGCTGCCCGCCGTCCGGCAGGTCGGCGGCATGGGGCCAGGACCGCGTGCCGGCGGGCGGCGCCACGTGGGCGACCAGCCGGGTCGCGCCGCTCTCGTCCAGCGGGATCTCGGCCACCAGGGCGGCCCCGATGTCCGGGTGGCCGCGGATGACGCCTTCGAGCTCGTGGGGGTCCAACGCGCCGTCAGCCAAGGTGATCCGGTCGCGCCTGCGGCCCCGGAACTCCCAGAGCCCGTCCGGGCGCAGCCGCGCGAGGTCGCCGGTGGGGAGGGCGTCGCCGCCGCCGGGCGGGGTGAGGCGGAGCTGTCCGTCCCGGGCGTCGGCGGCGCAGCCGGGGAAGGGGGTGCCGATCAGGGAGAGCCGCTCCGGGTGGTCCAACGGGCGGGCCAGCTGGGACAGTTCGAACCAGGTGCCGATGCCCGCCGCCTCGGTGGGCCCGTAGACGTTGAGCACACGGGCTCCGGCCCGCAGGCTCGACTGCAGGGCGTCCTGCTCGTCGAGGAAGAGCCGGTCGCCGGTGACGGTGACCAGACGCAGCCACCGCAGGGCCGGGTCGACGTCGCGGCGGCCGCGCGCGCCGCCCTGGGGGGCCGCGCCGGTTCCGGCGGCCCCGGTGTCCCGGACGAGCAGCCGGGCCGCCCCCGCCGGGTCGGTGTGCACGACGCCGACCTGCTCGGCCTCGATCGCCCGGCGGACCCCCTCGGGCGTCCAGGGCGTGCGTTCGGGCACGACGAGGGCGCCTCCCGAGCACAGGACTCCGGTCCAGCCGGCGGCGAACGGCGTGAGGGCCGGGCTCTGGGTGATGAGGTGGCGGTCCCCGGCGACCGGCCGGACGACCTTCGTCCAGGCCTGGTGCGCGGCGAGCAGCCGGGCGTGCCCGACGGGGACGGCGCGCGGGAAGGACGCTCCCGTGAACAGGACGGCGGCGGTCGCACCGGGCTCCGGCCGCGTCGGCGCCTCGGTGGACCGGGCGGACGTCTCGGCCGCTTCCGCGCCGAGGCGGATCACGTGCAGTGCGCTGCCGTCGTCGAGTCGCGCGTGGTGGGCGGCGTCGGTGAGCAGGACGTACGGGTTGAGTGCCGCGAGCTGCCGCTGCCCGGCGAACGGGGACTCGACGTCGATGACGGCATAGGCCCCGCCGGCCTTGAGGGCGGCCAGGAGGGCGATGACGATCTCGGTCCGGCGGGCGGTCCCGACCGCCACGACGGCGCCGGGCGGCAGTCCGTCGGCTATGAGGTGGTACGCCAACCGGTTGGCGCGGGCGTCGAGTTGGCCGTAGGTGAGGCTGTCCGCGCCGGCGATGAGGGCATGGTCTCGCGGGGTGTCCCGGACCTGCTGCTCGAACAGGTCCAAGACGGTGTCGGCGGTCGTCCGACCGGAGCGGTCGGGCCCCGGTTCCTGGGTCGATCCCTGCGGCGATCCCTGGGTCATTCCCCGATGATGGCACCCGCCACCGACAGTCCACAGGACTGCGAACGCCCCTCGTACGAGCGGTGGTTCGGTACCGATCCGGCCGATCCATTGACCTCAAGTTTGGTTGAGGTCCTAGCGTTCCCCGTATGGACATGGAAGTCACCGCCTGGACATCGCTGCACAGCGCGATGAACGCCCGGCAGGACCGGCGCCCGCTCTCCCGGGAGAGCCTGCGCCGGGTCGCCGCATTCGCCCGCCCGCACCGCCGCGGGCTCACCTTCTTCCTGCTGCTCAGTGTCGTGACCGCGCTGCTCGCGGTGGCCACCCCGGTCCTCGCCAGCCGGGTGGTCACCGCCATCGTGGACGGCGAGGACGGCGGTACGGTCACCCGGCTCGCCCTGCTCATCGCGGTCATCGCGGTGGCCGAGGCTGGGCTCGGGCTGCTCACCCGCAAGCTGTCGGCCACCCTCGGGGAGGGGCTGATCCTCGACCTGCGGACGGCCGTCTTCGACCACGTGCAGCGGATGCCGGTCGCCTTCTTCACCCGGACCCGCACCGGAGCGCTGGTCAGCCGGCTCAACAACGACGTCATCGGCGCTCAGCGCGCGTTCAGCAACACGCTGTCCGGGGTGGTCGCCAACACGGTGACCCTGGTGCTGACGCTGGCCGTGATGCTGGGCATCTCCTGGCAGATCACCCTGCTGGCCCTGGTCCTGCTGCCGGTGTTCGTGCTGCCCGCCCGCCGCATGGGGGCCCGGATGGCCGCCATGCAGCGGGAGGCGTCGACCCTGAACGCGGCGATGGGCACGCAGATGACGGAGCGCTTCTCCGCACCCGGCGCCACCCTCGTCAAGCTGTTCGGGCGGCCCGCCGACGAGTCCGCGGAGTTCGCGGCGCGGGCGGCGCGCGTACGCGACATCGGGATCCGCACGGCGATGGCCCAGTCGGCGTTCATCACCGCGCTCACCCTGGTCTCGGCGCTCGCGCTCGCCCTCGTCTACGGGCTCGGCGGCCACTACGCCCTGCGCGGCACCCTGGACGCCGGGAACGTCGTCGCCCTCGCCCTGCTGCTGACCCGGCTGTACGCGCCGCTGACCTCGCTCGCCGGCGCCCGCGTCGAGGTGATGAGCGCCCTGGTGAGCTTCGAGCGGGTCTTCGAGATCCTCGACCTGAAACCGCTGATCGCCCAGAAGCCGGACGCCCGCCGGGTGCCGGAGGGGCCGGTCGCCGTGGAGTTCGACCGGGTCTCCTTCGGCTACCCCTCCCCCGACAAGGTCTCGCTCGCCTCGCTGGAGGAGGTCGCGGTCCTCGACGCCCGGGGCGGTACGCAGGTCCTGCACGAGGTGTCCTTCCGCGCCGAGCCGGGGCAGATGGTCGCCCTCGTCGGCTCCTCCGGCGCCGGGAAGTCGACCATCGCCCAGTTGCTGCCGCGGCTGTACGACGCCGACGCGGGCTCGGTCCGCCTCGGCGGGGTCGACGTACGGGACCTCACGTCCGACTCCATCCGGGAGACGCTCGGCATGGTGACCCAGGACGGGCACCTCTTCCACGAGTCGGTGCGCTCCAATCTGCTGCTGGCCCGGCCGGAGGCGGACGAGGAGGAGATCTGGGAGGCCCTGCGGCGCTCGCGGCTGGACGGGCTCGTCGCCTCGCTGCCGGACGGCCTGGACACGGTGGTCGGTGAACGCGGCTACCGCCTCTCCGGCGGCGAGCGGCAGCGGCTGACGATCGCCCGGCTGCTGCTGGCCCGGCAGCGCGTGGTCATCCTGGACGAGGCGACGGCGCACCTGGACTCCACGTCGGAGGCCGCGGTGCAGGAGGCGCTGGGCGAGGCCCTGGCGGGCCGGACCGCCGTGGTGATCGCGCACCGGCTGTCGACCGTCCAGGCGGCCGACCTGATCCTGGTGGTCGAGGAGGGCCGGATCGTGGAGCGCGGCACGCACACCGCGCTGCTGGCCGCGGGCGGCCGCTACGAGGAGCTGTACCGGACCCAGTTCGCCGCCGCGGACGGGGCCCGGCAAACCGCTCCGGGCGGCGCCGTACCGGCCGCGGGAGCATGATGCCGGGGGGCCGCGAGCCGCGGGCCCCCCGCCGAGCACCGACCGTGGAGCACGTGGAGCACCGATGGACATCAAGCTGGAGCTGGTCGCCGTCCCCGTCACCGACGTCGACCGGGCCAAGGCCTTCTACGAGCGGGTCGGCTTCCACGCCGACCACGACGTCACCGTGAGCGAGGACGTCCGCTTCGTGCAGCTGACCCCGCCGGGGTCGGCCTGCTCGATCGCCCTGGGCAAGGGGCTCACCCGGATGGCCCCGGGCTCGCTGGACAACATGCAGGTCGTCGTCGCCGACATCGAGGAGGCGTACGAGGACCTGCGCGGCCGGGGCATCGAGGTGACGGTGGTCCAGGACATGCCGTGGGGCTCGTTCGTCTACTTCTCCGACCCGGACGGCAACGGCTGGGCGGTCCAGCAGACGACGCCGCGCCAGACGGCGCACGGCGCGGAATGACCTCCTGAGAGGGGTGCGGCGTCGAGACTGGAGGGGACGGACTGGACGTATCCGAAAGGGAAGTGACGCCGTGAACACTGTCGCACTGCTGGGCACCGGGATCATGGGCTCGGGGATGGGCCGGAACCTGCTGCGGGCCGGGCTGGGGCTGCGGGTGTGGAACCGGACCCGGGACAAGGCCGAACCGCTCGCCGCGGACGGCGCGGTGGTCGTGGACACCCCGGCCGAGGCGGTCGCCGGGGCCGACGTGGTGCTGACCATGCTGACGGACGGCCCGGCCGTGGCGCAGGCTATGGCCGCCGCCGCTCCGGGGCTGCGCGCGGGTCAGGTGTGGGCGCAGATGAGCACGGTCGGCGTGAGCGCGCTCGACGAACTGGCCGGCTTCGCGCAGGAGCACGGCCTGGTGTTCGTGGACGCCCCGGTGCAGGGCACCCGGCAGCCCGCCGAGGCCGGGACCCTGGTCGTCCTGGCCTCCGGGCCGTCCGACCCGCGGCTGGAACCGGTCTTCGGCGCGGTCGGCGCCAAGACGCTGTGGGCGGGGCCCGAGGCGGGCGCGGCGACCCGGCTGAAGCTGACCACGGTCGGGTACGCGATCACCATGACGGCGGCCGTGGGCGAGGCCCTCGCGCTGGCGGAGGGGCTCGGGGTGGACCCGGGCCTGTTCGCGCAGGCGCTCACCGGCGGCCCGATGGACAACCCGTACCTCCAGGCGAAGATGAAGGCCGTCCTCGAACGGGACTTCGCGCCCAGCTTCACGGTGTACGGGGCGGAGAAGGACACCGGTCTGATCGCGGAGGCGGCGGACCGGGCGGGTGTCGCGGTCGACCTGGCCCGGGCCACCGGGGCGCGCATGCAGCGCGCGGCGGCGGGAGGCCACGCGGACGAGGACATGGCCGCCGCGTACTACGCGGGCTTCGACACCGCACCGGTGGGAACGGCGTACTGAACGACCCGCAGGTGAAAGGCTCTTGGGTGCACCCGATGCGGTGACCCGCGAAGCGGCGAACGCGCGTCGGGTGCACCCGCGCCGGTGGACGCGTGCCAGGAGCCGGTCACGCAGTAGTGGGCGCCGGTGCGAGGACGTCCAGCTCCTCCAGGGCGCCCACCGCGATCTTCCGGGTCAGGGATTCGGCACGGGCCGCGTCACCCTCCCGTACGGCCTCGGCGACCTGGACGTGGAGGGTGACGGCGGCCGGGTCGGGGTCGGGGAACATCACCGCGTGCTGCGTACGGCCGGTCAGGACCTCGGCGACGACGTCGCCGAGCCGGGCGAACATCTCGTTGCCGGAGGCGTTCAGCACGATCCGGTGGAATTCGATGTCGTGGCGCAGGTACGCGTCCAGCTGGTGGCCGCGCGAGGTGCTGACCATGCCGAGGGCCGCCCCGGTGAGCGCGGCGCACTGCTCGGGGGTGGCCCGGACGGCGGCGAGACCGGCCGCGACCGGCTCGATCGCGGAGCGCAGCACGGTCAGCGAGCGCAGTTGGCGGGGGCGGTCCGCACCGGCGAGGCGCCAGCGGATGACGCGCGGGTCGTAGACGTTCCACTCCTGCGCGGGGCGCACGGTGACGCCGACCCGGCGGCGGGATTCGACCAGCTGCATGGACTCCAGGACGCGGACGACCTCGCGGACCACGGTGCGCGAGGCGTCGAAGCGCTCCGCGATCTCGTCGGTGCGCAGGACGCTGCCGGGCGGGTGCTCGCCCGCGGTGATCGCGAGGCCGAGGGTGTCCAGCACGCGGGAGTGGAGTCCCTGGCCTTCGGTGGTCATGGCGTAAGCGTACGGTGACCACGCGGTGGACAAAAGATGTGATGTTTTGCCGTCGACCTCTTGAATAAGTACTACTTAATGAGCTTCAGTGAGGGCGCACGAACCGATGTCGACGAGGACAGCGAGGTACGACGTGAGCGGCACCCAGCGCGTGCTGGTGGTGATGGGCGTGGCCGGCACGGGCAAGACGACCGTGGGCAGGCTGCTCGCCGACGGGCTCGGCCTCCCCTACGTGGAGGGCGACGCGTTCCACCCGGCGGCCAATGTCGCCAAGATGTCCGCCGGCATCCCGCTGGACGACGCGGACCGGTGGCCCTGGCTGGACGCCATCGCCGCCTGGCTCCGCGCCCGCCCGGCAGGACAGGGCGCGGTGCTGGCCTCGTCGGCGCTCAAGCGCGCGTACCGGGACCGGCTGCGCGGCGCCGCGCCCGACGCCGTGTTCGTCCATCTCGCCGGCGACCGTGCGCTGATCGAACGGCGCATGGCGGAGCGTACCGGCCACTTCATGCCGACCACCCTGCTGGACTCGCAGTTCGCCGCGCTGGAGCCGCTCCAGGAGGACGAATCCGGCGTCGTCGTCGACGTCAGCGGATCACCCGAGGAGATCGCCGAACGGGCCCTGGCCGCGCTGTCCGCACTGCCCGGCTCCGGCCCGCACCCCGCTCCCTCCCGAGAAAGCTAAGGAACCCCACCGTGACAGGTCTCAGCGTCGAGATACTGGCCGCCGCCGCCCCCGCACCGATCACCTCGGCCGGGAACGCCCAACTGGGCATCGCCGTCCTCGCGGCCATCGCCGTCATCGTCCTGCTCATTACCCGCCTCAGGCTGCACGCCTTCCTCGCGCTGACGGTCGGCTCGCTCGCCCTCGGGGTGTTCGCGGGCGCCCCGCTGGACAAGACCATCGCGAGTTTCACGGCCGGGCTCGGCGCCACGGTCGCGGGGGTCGGTGTACTGATCGCGCTCGGCGCGATCCTCGGCCGGCTCCTCGCCGACTCGGGCGGCGCGGACGAGATCGTCGACACCATCCTCGCCAAGGCCAGGGGCCGGGCGATGCCGTGGGCCATGGTGCTGATCGCCTCGGTGATCGGGCTGCCGCTCTTCTTCGAGGTCGGCATCGTGCTGCTGATCCCGGTGGTGCTGCTCGTGGCCAAGCGCGGCAACTACTCCCTGATGCGGATCGGCATCCCGGCGCTGGCCGGCCTGTCCGTCATGCACGGGCTCATCCCGCCGCACCCCGGCCCGCTCGTCGCCATCGACGCGCTGCACGCCAACCTCGGCGTGACGCTCGCGCTCGGCGTGGTGGTGGCGATCCCCACCGTGATCCTCGCCGGGCCGGTGTTCTCCCGGTACGCGGCCCGCTGGGTCGACATCCAGGCGCCCGAGCAGATGGTCCCGCAGCGGCCCTCGGCGGAGCTGGAGCACCGCCCGCGGTTCGGGGCGACCGTGTTCACCGTGCTGCTGCCGGTGGGTCTGATGCTGGTCAAGGCGCTGGTCGACATCGTTGTCGACGATCCGCACAACGGGCTCCAGCGGGTCACCGACGTCGCGGGATCCCCGCTGATCGCGCTGCTCGCGGCGGTGTTCGTGGGCATGTTCACGCTCGGACGGGCGGCCGGCTTCACGAAGGCGCGGCTCTCCACGACGGTGGAGAAGTCGCTGGCGCCGATCGCGGGCATCCTGCTCATCGTCGGCGCGGGCGGGGGCTTCAAGCAGACCCTGATCGACGCGGGCGTCGGCCGGATGATCCTGGAACTGTCGCAGAGCTGGTCGGTCCCCGCCCTGCTGCTGGCCTGGCTGATCGCCGTGGCCATCCGGCTCGCCACCGGCTCGGCCACGGTGGCCACGATCTCGGCGGCCGGGCTCGTGGCTCCGCTGGCCGCGGGTATGTCGACCACGGAGACCTCCCTGCTGGTGCTGGCGATCGGGTCGGGCTCGCTGTTCTTCAGCCACGTCAACGACGCCGGGTTCTGGCTGGTCAAGGAGTACTTCGGGATGACGGTCGGCCAGACCGTCAAGACCTGGTCGGTGATGGAGACCATCATCTCGGTGGCCGGGCTGGGCTTCGTCCTGCTCCTGTCACTCGTCCTGTAACCGCCGACCGCTACGGCGTCCGCGTCTCCTCCAGCTGGTCGGCCGCCACGGCGAGGCCGCCGGCGGCGGTGGCGCAGCGCTCGGCCAGGGCGGCGACCTCGGCACGGAACGCGTCGGCCTGCGGGCCCCGCCAGTCCAGCGCTTCGGCTGCCGCGTGCAGCCGGAGCGCGTGGGAGCGCAGGGTGGCGGAGTGCTCGCGCAGGCCGTCGGCCGGGTCCGGCGCGCCGGGGCGGTGCCGCCGGTGGGCGGGGCTCACCGGCTGCGCCAGGGCTGGACGAGGAGGATGCCGCCGGTGCCGAGGAGCCCGAGGGTGTGGACGCAGCCCCGGTGCGGGGCGGCCGGAGCGGGCTGTCGGCCCTGGTCGCCGTCCCGGTCCCGATCACGGACGCGATCTCGGTCCCGGTCCCGGTCCCGGTCACGGTCGAAGAACGCCCGGACGGCGGCGCCGAGTCCGAGCAGGGGCTGCGCGGGCACGGCCCGGCCTGTGGCCACCTGCCAGCCCGCGTGATCGTTGAAGGGGTTCGCGTCGGTCAGCGCGTTCCAGGCGAACAGGTCGGCGAAGGACGGGGACAGCAGCGCGAACGCCCGCTCGGCGCCCCGGTCCCGCATGAGCCGGCGGAAGAACCGCGCGGCCGCTGCCTGCCGCTCCTCGTCCACGGCCCGCAGGATCGCCGCGCAGTCGGGGTCGTCCAGCAGATCGGGCCGCTCCGCGCTCGCCGCCCGGATCCGGGCCTTGAGTCCGCAGACGGCGAGGCTGACGGCGAGGCTCTCGCGGCCCGTGACGATCCCGGCGAACCAGCCGGCCCGCGCCACGCCCCGGCCGCGCGGGGCCCAGCCCAGGCCCGCCGGATCGGTGAGGGTGCGCAGCAGGGTGCGCCAGCCGCTGCGGGAGCGGGCGCCGCGGCGGCGCAGGGAGGCGGCCGGGAGCCGGGCGCCGAGGGCCAGTTCGGAGGCGTGCCGGGCGGCTTCGCCGACGGCGTCGGCGGCCTCGGCGAGCTCGCGGCACAGGGCGTCGAGCAGCTCGGCGTCCGGGTCGGTGGGCGCGGAGGTCGCTGCGTCGGACATGGGATCCTCGCGGGAGGTCGGTGGGAAGGGTGGCGTCGGAGGGTTCGGCCGGCGACGAGTGGCGTCAGCGGCGGGTGAGGGTGAGCCGGATGCCGCGCGGATCCAGTGCCACGGGCAGTGGGCCGGGCGGGTCGAGTACCGGTCGGGTGGCCGTGATCCGGCGGTGGCGCAGGACCTCGGCGCACAGGGCCGTGGTGATCAGCAGGCCCAGCCGGTCGCCCGGGCAGCGGCCCGGGCCGTGGCCGAAGGGGGCCATCCTGATGTCCTCCTGCGCGCCGGGGGCCTTCCAGCGGCCCGGTACGAAGACGTGCGCGGCGGGCACGTGTTCCGGATCGCGCTGGTGGAAGTGGGCGGGCAGCAGGACGGTGGTGCCGGCGGGGTGGCGTACGCCCCGCCACTCGGTGTCGGTACGGGTGACGCGGACCAGGTCGGGGACCACCGGGTAGAGGCGGAGGCACTCCCGTACGCAGGCCCGCAGCCGGGGCAGCTCCTGGGGGGAGGCGGATCCGGCGGCTTCGGCGGCCGCCGCGTCCTGCTCGGCGGGGTGGGTGCCGATCAGGAGCAGCGTGCGGAGCACCGTGGCCGGGATGCCGTCCATGGCCCGCAGGGCCTGTTCCTCCCGGCCGGCGTACGCGGCGGAGCTGCCGGGCGACGCGTGCCCGTCGCCGCCGTGGCGGCGGAACCGGCCGAACAGCCCGGTGGGGCGCCCGGCCCCGGCGGCCGCGCCGTCCCCGAGCACGATCCGGCGGGCGGCGCGGGCCACGGTGTGCCGGGCGCGGAGGAGGTCGAGGGTGGTGGCGGCGGTGAGGTGCCGGGCTTCCTCGGCGACGACGGCGTGGACGGCGTCGCGGGAGGGGACCTCCCCGGGGCCGGCCCACGGGGTGGCGCCGGGTTCGGCTGCGTAGAACTGCCCGAGTTCCGGGCGGTCGAGCAGCACGAGGACCGCTCCGGAGAGCCCGCGTACGAGGACGGGAGCCCCGCCGTGGCGGGCGCGCAGGGCGCGCAGCGCGTCGGGGGAGAAGGCCGGTCGGGCGCCGCCGGAGCCGCGGCCGCGCACGAAGAGCGGAAGGGCGCGGCCGGCGGCGAACCGGACGGACCCGGCGCGGTCGGCCCGCGCCCGCTGCCCGCGTGAGACGGCGGCCTGCGTCGTATCGGGACCGGTCATGGCGGCACCACCTCCCTGGGATCGGGCCGCCGGGGCGGGGTCCTCCGGCGGGACGCCCGGGGCGGCCTCGTGAAGCGTGCGCATCCGGGTACCTCCGCGCGCGGCCGGAAACCAACGGTCGGTGACATCGCCCTCACCGTACGTCCCTCCGGTCCCACCCGCGCCCCGAGCACCACCCGCGCGCGGACCCGCCCCACCCGGATCGGGGCATCGCGGTTACCGCGGCGGGGCCGGTTACACGGGCGTCGGGGCGGAGGCCGGAAAGGCCGCCTCGCGGAAGGCGGTGCGGAGGGGGCCCGGCGGCCGGGTGGG
Organism: Streptomyces roseus; assembly: GCF_001044425.1. Taxonomy (GTDB): domain Bacteria; phylum Actinomycetota; class Actinomycetes; order Streptomycetales; family Streptomycetaceae; genus Streptomyces; species Streptomyces roseus. Next base: position 61,705 of record NZ_LFML01000061.1, on the reverse strand, counting down.
GAGGAGCAGGGCCCAGCGCCCGAGGCGGGGGGCGAGCCAGACCGTCGCGGTTTCGCCGTACGACCAGGTGCCGTGCGGGGCCGGGTGCCAGAGGAGGCCGCGGGCCGGGGTCAGCTCCCCGGTGCGGATGCGGAGCGATTCGCCGACCCAGGCGCGGCTGAGGGGCTGCGCCGCCGGGGAGAGGAGGTGGCTCAGGAAGCGGACGAGGTCGGCCGGTGGCGCGTAGAGGGTGCCGTCGGCGAAGGCGGTACCGGTCATCCCGAGGGGGCGCCAGACGCGGATTGCGGCCAGCTCGGCGAGGGGGACGCCGGTGAGGTGTTCGGCGAGGCGGGCGAGGGCGGTGTGGGCCGCGGGGCCGGTGGAGTGGCTCAGCAGGTGGTGGGCGGTGGTCGCGGCATCGGCCTCGATCCCGTACGCCGTCAGCGGCGTGTGCAGCCGCAGCGCCTCCTCGGTCACCAGGCTCCCGATCACCGGCCACAGCGCGAGTACGGGCATCAGCGCGCCGACGTCGCGGGCCGGGGCCTCGTCCGCCGGACCGGCGTGCGGGCCGTCGGGCCCGCCGACCGCCCACACCGCCTCGGGATCCGCGGCCTGGAGCACCGCCCGGATCCGGATTTCCACGCCGGCTGCGTCGGGCGCGCCCGCGCGGTCGCTCTGGAGCGTCATGGGCTCCACGCTAGCCACCGCCCGGCCGGGCCCGCCGGTCCGGCGCCCCGGGGTGGCCCGGATGCGCCGCGGGCCACCCGAATGCCAGCCGCGCCCGGCCCGGACAACCGTGGGCCGGCCGCTCCCCGTACGCACAGGGGCGGGCCGCCCTCCGGCGACCCGCCCCCGCTGCCCGCCGGTGCCCGTCAGCCCTTGTCGGGGCGGTCCGTCACCCGCAGGGAGTTCAGCAGCGGCTTGCCGTACCCCCCGTGCGCGACGAAGCGGACGTCGAGCACGCCGTCGGTGACCGTGACCGTGTACGTCCGGGCCAGGGCCGTGTACGAGCCGCCCGACTCCAGCGCGATGTCCAGCGAGGGCAGCACCTGCGTGCCCTCCGCCATCACGTCGAAGACCCGCTTGTTCGGCTTGGTCGACGACAGCTCCGCGAAGCCGAGCTCCACGGTGTACGTGCCGTTCGGGACGTTGTCGAAGCGGTACTCGTACATGCCCTCACGGGCGCTGCGCAGCAGCTTCTGGTCGGCCGTACCGGCGATCGTGCGTCCGGTGGAGTGCACCTGGGAGCTGCCCTGGTAGCCGTACGAGCCGGCGGTGTACTTGCGGTCCGGGGACCAGCCGTCCCCGAGTGCGTCCGTGGCCGCGGAGTCCGAGCCCGCGTCGAGGGCCACCTGGTAGCGCGGGACCACGACCTTGACGGGGACGGTCAGGACCGGGGACCGCCCGCTCGCCGAGGCGATCTTCAGGTCGGCCGTCAGGACCGTCCCCGCCGCCAGGCCCTTGGTGTCCACGGCCAGGGCGAGCGCGGTCCTGCCGCCGGTCGGGAGGTTCCCGGTCCCGGGGGTGGCCGTCAGCCAGGCCGCGTCCTCGGTCACCGTGAAGTCCGTGCCCAGGCCCGGGTTGGTCAGGTCGAGGGTGCGGGTCCGCTTCTGGTCCGCGGGCAGGACGACCTCGACCGCCGCGCCGGAGGCGGTCACCCGGCCCGTGCGCAGGGACTGCGCCATCGTCGTGACGTCGGCGGCCTTGACGTCCACCGTCGCCGCCGCGGACTCGTACGCCGGGGCGGTGAGGGACACCGCGCGCGCACCGGAGGGGCTCTGGACGACGTACCCGCCGTCCGCCGCCGTGGTCGCCGAGACCGCCGTGTCCCCGGTTCCGACGGTCACCGTGGCGCCCGCGACTCCCTTGCCGTCGTTCGCGTCGAGCACTTTGCCCGCGACCACCCCGCTCCTGGTGGTCCTGAAGGCGATGGCGAGCCCGTCGGTGATGCCGGCCTGGTTGAAGGAGTACGCGAAGGCGTCGGTGCCGCTCGCGTTCTCCACACCGACCGTGGCCGAGGAGCCGCCCTTGATACCGGTGCCGCCCGTCCCCTTGTACGTGTAGACCACGCTGCCGTCCTCGCCGATGGCCGCCGAGAACGAGAACCTGTCGGTCTGCGCCGACCAGTGGGACACCTCGCGCCACTCGATCACGTACGCGCGGTGCGGGGCGGTGCCGGTGACGCCGGTGAAGACGCCCGAGCCGCTGCCGGCCGCGCCGACGACCAGGTCGTCCCAGAAGGGGTAGAGCGCCGCGTTGGGCGTGGCCGCGCTGGGGAGGTCCCCGTTGATGTCGCCGGTGTTGTTGCCGCCGAAGCTGACGGTGCCGTTCGTCCCGATCCAGGCCTGGCCGTACGTCTTGCCGTACAGCGGGACGGGGAACGGGAGGTCGACGCGCTCGGTGGTGTTGTCGCCGGTCAGCGCCAGCTGCCGGTCCCCGGCCGCGTATGGGCGGCCGCCGGGCGTGGCGCAGGCGTAGCCGTATCCGTCGGTGCGTTCGGGGAGCGTGACCGTGACCGGGGTGTCGCCCGCGACGGTGGTCCGGGTGCTGCCGCCGGTGACGCAGCGGGAGGGGTGCGTGGCCCGTACCTCGTAGGTGCCGTACGGCAGGGTGACCTCGAAGCGGCCCTGCTCGTCGGCGGTCGCGGTGACCGGGGTGTCCGCGACGGTGACGGTGGCGCCCGCGGCGGGGCCGGCGGGCGAGGTGACGGTGCCGGTGAGCCTGCCCGAGGGGGCCTGGGTGAGGGTGAAGTCGCCGGTGGTGGTGGCGTTCTCGGTCACCGTGGCCGTCGAGGTCTGCCCGCCGTAGCCGAACTTGGAGACGGTCAGGGTGTACTCGCCCACCGACAGGAAGCGGAAGGTGTAGGTGCCGTCGGCCGCGGTGGTCGTCGTACGGCCGATCGGGCCGGCGGCGGTGACCTTGGCGCCCGCGACCGGCGCGCCGGCCGAGCGGACGGTGCCGGAGACGGCGCCGACGGCCCCGCGCGGGGCCGCCGAGACGGCGGCGAACGCGTCGAGTTTGCCCTCGCCGAACACGTTGTTGTCGGCGGCGGTGCCGCCGCACTGGCCGTTGTCGGTGTCCTGGGCGGTGCCGTTCAGCAGCTGCTCGGTCTGCGCCACGTCGCCTTCGAGGGCGGGGGCGGCGGACCAGAGCAGGGCCACGGTGGCGGCGGTGTGCGGTGAGGCCATCGAGGTGCCGGAGAAGGCCTCGTACGTGCCGCCGGGGACGGAGGAGCGGACGTTCACGCCGGGGGCCGCGATGTTCGGCTTGACGATGCCGCCGGGGCCGGCTCCGCGCGAGGAGAACGACGCGATGGCGCCGTTGATGTCGAAGGCGCCGGAGCTGTAGGAGTTCGCGTAGTCGCCGGGCGAGCCGCTGGTGGCGCAACCGGGGCCGGAGTTCCCGTTGGAGAAGGCCGGGAAGATGCCGGCGGCGCGCCAGGTGTCGACGATCTGCTGGTACCAGTCGTCGTGCGTGGCGCTGCCCCAGGAGTTGTTGACGACGTGCGGGGCGAGGTCGGGGCGCGGGTTGTGGCCGCTCAGGTCGGTCGGTGCGACGATCCACTGGCCCGCGGCGAGGAGGGAGGCCTCGGAGCAGGAGTTGGTCTCGCAGCCCTTGGCGGCGATCCATCGGGCGCCGGGGGCCACGCCGATCTTGTTGGCTCCCCCGTCGTCGCCGACCATGGTGCCCATGGTGTGGGTGCCGTGGTCGTTGTTGTCGCAGGGGGCCGCGGTGGGGCAGACGCCGGCCGGGTCGAACCAGTTGTGGTTGTGGTCGTACGTGCCGTCGGCGTTCTTGCCGCGGTACTGGGCGCTCACGGCCGGGTGCGTGTAGTCGACGCCGCTGTCGATGTTGGCGACGACGATGCCCTCCCCGCGCACGCCGAGCTGGTCCCAGACCTGCGGGGCCTTGATGCGGTCGATGTTCCACTCGACCGCGTCGGCGCCGGCCTTCTCCCGCTTGCCCGCAGCCGGCTCGGGGAGGGTGACCTTGTCGTCGGCGTCGATCCGGGCGACCTCGGGGCGCTGCGCGAGGGCGCCGGCGAGTTTCCGGCTGCCGACGACGCGGACGGCGTTCACGATCCAGTACGAGGTGTACTCGGCCTCGGCTCCGTCGAGGGCTCTGACCACCTCGGCCTGGCTGCGCGCGGCGTGCTCCCGCTTGGTGCGCAGGACCGTTTCGGCCTTGGCGGCGCGGGTCTTCTGCCGCCCCGCCGCCGTCAGGTCGGCGGCGCTGTCCAGGTAGACCCAGAAGACGGCCTTGCCGGAGTCGTCGAGCTGGGTGCGGAGCTTCGGCTCGATCTTGCGCTCGGCCGCCGCGGGGGTGGGGCCGGGTTCCGGCGCCGCCGCCGCCACGCCCGCCCCGGCGGGCAGGAGCAGGGCCGCGGTGAGAGCGGCGAGCGCCGCACGTAATGATCGTCGCCTGTTGCGTTGGGCCACGTGTGGTCCTCCTCGGACGCCGTGTGCAGGTTGTGCGGGAAGGGCGTGCGCGACGTGCGCGGTCATGGTGAAGGAGGGGTCATGGACATTACAAGGGCGCGTAATGAGCCTCGTCCTGCGCGCCCGGGGTGGCCTTTCCGGCCGCGGCGGGCCAGCCTGAAGACATGAGCGATCCAGTGCCGGGTACGGAAGAGCGCGTTCCGGCCGGGTCCGGCGTGAAGCTGTCGTCCGCCCAGGGCCGGTGGATCGTGGTGGCCACCGTGCTCGGTTCGACCATGGCCCTGCTCGACTCGACCGTCGTCAACGTCGCCCTGCCCCGCATCGGGGAGGATCTGGGTGCCGACCTGGCAGTGCTCCAGTGGACGGTCAACGCGTACCTGGTCACCCTGGCCGGGCTCATCCTGGTCGGCGGGGCGCTCGGCGACCGGTTCGGGCGGCGCCGGGTCTTCGTGCTCGGCGTGGCGTGGTTCGCGGCCGGCTCGCTGCTGTGCGGGATCGCGCCGAACGCCGGGGTCCTGATCGCCGCCCGGGCACTCCAGGGCATCGGCGGGGCGCTGCTGACCCCCGGCTCCCTCGCCCTGATCCAGGGCTCGATCGCCGGCCAGGACCGGGCCCGGGCCGTCGGGCTGTGGTCGGGCTTCGGCGGGGTGGGAGCGGCCGTGGGGCCCTTCCTCGGGGGCTGGCTGGTGGACGGGCCCGGCTGGCGCTGGGTGTTCCTGCTGAACGTGCCGGTGGCCGCGGTGTGCGTGCCCATCGCCCTGCGGCACGTCCCGGAATCGCGCGATCCACAGGCGCACGGGCGCTTCGACGTGCTCGGCGCCGTCCTCGGGGCCGCGGCCCTCGCCCTGCTGACGTACGCGCTGATCGAGGCCCGCTCCGGCTCCCCGGTGGTGGTCGCCTCGGCCCTCGGGGGCGTCCTGCTGTCCGCCTTGTTCGTGTACGTCGAGCGGCACCGCTCCGACCCGATGCTGCCGCCCGACATCTTCTCCTCCCGCCAGTTCACCGCGGTCAACGTCGTCACCCTGTTCGTGTACGCGGCCTTCGGCGGGTTCTTCTTCCTCGTCGTGCTCCAGCTCCAGGTGGTCTCAGGCTTCTCGGCGCTGGCCGCCGGGGCTTCGCTGCTGCCCGCCACCGCGCTCATGCTGCTGCTGTCGGCCCGCTCGGGGGCGCTCGGGGAGAGGATCGGGCCGCGCATCCCGCTCACGGTGGGGCCGCTGTTGTGCGCGGCCGGAATGCTCCTGATGCTGCGGGTGGGACCACAGGCCTCGTACGTACGGGACGTACTGCCGGCGATGGTCGTGATGGGCCTGGGCATGGTGGCGCTGGTGGCTCCGCTGACGGCGACCGTGCTGTCCTCGGTGGACCCGGGCCGGGCGGGCCTGGCCAGCGGCATCAACAACGCGGCCGCGCGGGCGGCCGGGCTGCTGTCGGTCGCGGCGCTGCCGCTGCTGGCCGGCATGGGACCGGAGGCGTACCGCTCGGCGACCGAGTTCGACGCCGCGTTCGGGCGGGCCATGCTGTGGTGCGCGGGGCTGCTGGTGGCGGGCTCCGCGGTGTCCTGGGTCACCGTGCGCAAGCCCGTGCCCGGGGCGGGGTGTCACCCGGAGTGCCACACCTTCTGCGCGACGGCCTCGCCCCCGCTCGAACCCCCGAGGGCGGCGAAACCCTGACCGGCGGCGGCGCCCCATGTGCTGGAACGCCACGGCCGATCTGACCGCCGGTGCGGTCGTCACCGCCGTCGGCGTCGTGTGCGTGGCGCGCGTACGACGGGCCCGGGATCTGCCGGTCGCCGCACTGCCGCTGCTGCTGGGAGCCCACCAGCTGGTGGAGGCCGCCGTGTGGCGCGCGGGCGGCGGCTGCGGCCCGGCCACCACGGCGTGGGTAGTGATCGCGCTGCCGGTGCTGCCGGTCTGGGTGCCGCTCGGGGTCCTGCTCGCGGCCGCCCCGGTGGACCGGCCGCGCCTGTGGGCGCCGGCGGCCGCGGGCCTCGCCACCGCCGCCGTGCTCGCGTACTGCCTCGCGACGCGGCCCGCCGTCGCCGAGATCCGGGGGCACACCGTGGGATACGGCGTGAAGGTTCCGTGGATGCCGCTCGTCCTCGCGGGCTACCTCTTCGCCACGCTGGGAGCCCTGCTGCTCTCCGGCGACCGGCGGCTGCGGCTCCTCGGCGCCGTGCTCGCCGCCGGGGCATTGGCCTGCTCAGCGCTGTGGCGGCTGGAATTCGCCTCCCCCTGGTGCGCCTTCGCGGCGGTGGCTTCGCTGCTGGTCCTGGCCTGGGTCCGGCGCTCGCCGGCGGCCGCCCCTGTGCCATGACAGGCCGAAAGTTACCTAGCCGTATGTAGTGACTTCGCATGCGACCGGCAGTAGAACTCGTTCCCATTCCGCCGAGAGTGAGGAACGTCACATGAGTGACAAAGCCCTGCACAAGTCAGGCTCCAAGGGGATCTCGCGTCGTGGATTCATAGCTGGAACAAGTTCCATCCTGGGCGCTGCGGCCCTCGCCGGTCAGATCACCCCGGCCCAGGCGCGAGCGGCCGCCTCGACGGAAGCGGCCGCCGGCCCCATCGACAACGGCGCCCACGTACCGGCTCTGGTGATCGGCACCGGCTACGGGGGCTCCGTCGCCGCCCTGCGGCTCGCCCAGGCCGGCGTCGACGTCCACATGATCGAGATGGGCATGGCCTGGGACACCCCGGGCTCCGATGGCAAGATCTTCTGCAACACGACCACGCCCGACCAGCGTTCGTACTGGCTGCGGACCAAGACCAAGCAGCCCCTGAGCAACTTCCTCGGCTTTCCGATCGACAAGGACATCCCCCGCTACACCGGGATCCTGGACGCCGAGGATATGGGCGGCATCATCGTCTACCAGGGCCGCGGAGTCGGCGGCGGCTCGCTGGTCAACGGCGGTATGGCCGTCACCCCGAGACGGGCGAACTTCGCCGCCATCCTCCCGTCGGTGGACGCGGAGGAGATGTACGGCACCTACTACCCCCGGGCCAACGCCGGGCTGGGCGTCGGCCTGATCGACCCGGCCTGGTTCGACACCGTCGACTGCTACCAGTTCGCCCGCGTCGGCCGCAAGCACGCCCAGCGCTCCGGCTTCCCGTTCGTCTTCGTACCGGACGTCTACGACTGGGACTACATGAAGCAGGAGGCGGCGGGCACCGTCCCCAAGTCCGCGGTGGCCGGGGAGATCCTCTACGGCAACAACCACGGCAAGAAGTCCCTGCAGAAGACCTACCTCGCACAGGCCAGGGCCACGGGCAGGGTGACCATCTCCCCGCTGCACAAGGTCACGTCCGTCTCCCCCGCGCCGGGCGGCGGCTACACCGTGGTCATCGAGCAGATCGACACCACCGGCGCCACGACCGCCACCAAGACCGTGGTCGCCGCCAAGGTGTTCTTCGCGGCCGGCAGCGTCGGCACCAGCAAGCTGCTCGTCAGGCTCAAGGCCACCGGCGCGCTGCCCGCCCTCAACGGCGAGATCGGCAAGGGCTGGGGGGACAACGGCAACGTCATGTGCGGGCGGGCCAACCACATGTGGGACCCGACCGGCAAGGTCCAGGCGTCGATCCCCTGCGGCGGCATCGACAACTGGGACGCGGGCGGGGCGTTCGCCGAGGTCGCGCCGCTGCCGACGGGGATCGAGACGTACGCCTCCTTCTACCTGTCGATCACCAAGAACCCCCACCGCGCCGAGTTCACGTACAACGCGGCCTCGGGAAGCGTCGAGCTGAACTGGCAGACGGCGTGGAAGCAGCCGTCCATCGACATGGCCAAGACCATCTTCGACAAGATCAACTCGAAGGAGGGGACGATCTACCGGACGGACCTGTTCGGCCTCAACAAGATCTGGGGCGACCACCTCACCTACCACCCCCTCGGCGGTGCGGTCCTGAACAAGGCCACCGACAACTACGGCCGCCTGCACGGATACACCGGCCTCTACGTGATCGACGGCGCGCTGATCCCCGGCAACACCAGCGTCAACCCGTTCGTCACCATCACGGCGCTCGCCGAGCGCAACATCGAGAAGATCATCGCCACCGACCTGTAGGCGATCCGGCGATCCGTACGCAGAACCGGGGCCGTCGGACACTCCGGCCGGCCCCGGACCCGTGGCCCGCGCGACGGGCCTCAGTGACCCGGCAGTACGCACACGCTGTCGAGGCCCAGCACGTGGTTGAGCCGGCCGAAGGCCAGCCAGGACCCGATGCTCATCGTCAGCTCCACGATTTCGAGCTGGCTGTAGTGCGCGGTCATCCGCTCCCAGAACTCCTCGTCGAGGTTGTGGTGGTCGAGCGTGTAGCGCTCCGCGTACTCCGCGGCCAGCCGGGTCCGTTCGTCGAACCGGTCCGTGGTGCGCCACTCGGTGACGGCGTCGGAGAACTCCTCCTCGACCTTCTCCCCGTCCCGCTCGGTCCGCCAGTCCAGGCAGAACACGCAGCCGTTGATCTGCGCGACGCGCAGCCGCGCGGCCTCGAACTCGCGCAGCCCCAGGGTGGTGTGGGCGTACACCGACAGGGAGAAGTTCGCGGCGGCCATCCCGATCCCGGGGACCATGTCGCCCCACACGTACTCGATCGGGTGCTGGCCTTCAGGTATGTCGATCCTCATGGCTGTTTCCTTCCGAGCTTGCCGATGGCGGGGCGCAGGGGGACGTCGAGGGCGTCGTAGAGGCCCGGTTCGGCCTCCACCAGCCAGTCGATGGCACCGACCAGGCGGCCGACGGCGGTGGCGTTGCCGCCCGCCGAGCGGTTCTCCCCCTCGTCGGTGGCCTCGACGGTGACCTCGATGTGCGGGCTGCCCTCGATGATCACGCGGTGGGCGCCGTCGCCGCCGTCGGGCGGGGACGGCCAGTCGGGGGCGCAGGAGGCGTGGATGCGGGTGACGTGTTCGATGACCAGGCGGGGTTCGCCCCCGACGATGCCCTGTACCTCGAAGCGGATGGCACCCTGGGTGCCGGCCGTGAACTCGCCCATGGTGCGCGTGGTTACGGTGGTGTCGAGGGGACGGCGGTCCACCGTCTCGCGGATCTCGTCGAGTTCGACGCCGAGGGCCCGGGCCATCATGCGGATCTGCCCGCCCCAGACCATGGTGGGGACGGACGGCATGAGCATCATCGGCTCGAAGTCCATGGGCTGGCCCATGCCGACGAGGTAGCGGACCGAATCCGGCTGGTCGTAGGTGGAGTAGTCGAATATCTCCTGGCAGCGGATGGCGTCGATGGTGCCGGCGACACCGCTGAGCAGGAGCGGGAGCACGTCGTTGCCCCAGCCGGGGTCGACGCCTGAGGCGAACAGCGAGCCGCCGCCCTCCGCGACGGCGGCCGCCACCGGATCGCGGAACTCGGGCGGTGCGCTCCGGTGGTCGTAGAGCGGGTAGAGGGCGGGGCTGACGACGACCGCGCCGCAGCGGACCGCCCGGGTGATGTCGGCGAGCGCGTCGTCGGGGCGGGTGTCGCCGGAGGCCGCGTAGACGACGGCCTGCGGCCGGGCGGCGAGGACCGCCTCGATGTCGTCGGTGGCCAGGACCCCGGTGTCGTGGTCGAGTCCGCCGAGCCGGCCCGCCTCGCGGCCGATTTTGTCGGGATGGTGGACGATGACGGCGGCCAGTTTCAGCGCCGGATGGGCCTCTACGGCACGGATGGCCAAACGGCCGACGTTGCCGGTACCCCAGACAACCGTGGAAATCATGCGCGGAGGGTAGCGACAGGACCTGCACGTTTCCAGAGTCGCGGGCCCGGCCTTCGTTACTGGTTCTGGCCGCCGAGGACGAAGAGGAGGTAGACGAAGAACGCGAAGAGGTGGCCGACGAACAAGTACGCGATCAGCCGAATCACCAGACCGCGCGGGAACTTGGACTGGATGTTCATGGTGTGGCTCCAGGGGCTGGACGTTGTCAGGGGTGCGCGGGTGCGCCGGAGGCGCCGCCGCCGAGGCACAGACCGGCGAGGCTGCTCTGCAGCAGGGTGTGGACGAACAGCAGGTCGGCGCCGCCCGGCGTGGCCGCGCCGATCCGGTGCGGGGTGAGCGAGTCGAAGTGCGCGCTGTCCCCCGGCTCCAGCAGGTGCTCGGTCTCGCCCAGGTGCAGCCGCAGCCGGCCGGCCAGGACGTAGAGCCACTCCTCGCCGGGATGGACGCGGACCAGCTCGCCCTGGCTGCGGCCGTGGGGGACGTGCACGCGCAGCGCCTGCATCCCGCGGCCGGAGCCGCCGGCCTGCCAGTACGTCCACCCGTCGGCCTCGCGGGCGCCCGGGCCGCCCGCCCGTACGATGGGATCGGCGACGGCGGGGGTCTCGCCCAGCAGTTCCGAGACCGTCGTACCGTAGGTACGGGCGAGTCCGAGCAGGAGCGGCAGCGAGGGCTGGCGCCGACCGGTCTCCAGGCGGGACAGGTGCGCGGGCGAGAGCCGGGCGCGCGCGGCGGCGGCCTCCAGGGTGAGACCGGCGCGGCGGCGCAGGTCGCGCAGTTGCGGGGCCACGGAGGGCAGCTCGTCGCCTTCGGCGCCGGTGCCGGGGTCTTCGGGGCCGGAGGCAGAACCGGTTGTCATGCCCCGATTGAGCCAGAAACCTGCCTCCCTGGCAATTTCCCTTGCCTCCGAGGCAAAAGCCGGGGGCGCCGGGGGCCCGTCAGCGGACCCGTCAGCCCTCTCCGAGCACCGTCTCCACCGTGTCCGCCTCGTCCGCCCGCTTGTCGGGACGGTGCCTGAGCACCCGCGCGAAGCGCAGCGCGACCCCGGCCGGGTAGCGCGGGGAGCGCTGGAGGCCGTCGTAGGCGATCTCCACGACCAGTTCGGGCCGCACCCGCACGGTGAAGCCGTCGTCCTCCACCGCCAGCTCCCGCAGCCGCTCCGTCTGCCAGCGCAGCATCTCGTCGGTGAGGCCCTTGAACGTCTTGCCGAGCATGGCGAAGGTGCCGTCGGCGGCCCGGGCGCCGAGGTGCAGGTTCGACAGCAGTCCGGTGCGCCGGCCGTGGCCCCATTCGACGGCGAGCACCACCAGGTCGAGGGTGTGGACCGGTTTCACCTTGAGCCAGTGCTTGCCGCGCCGCCCGGCCGCGTAGGTGGAGTCGAGGCCCTTGGCCATGACCCCTTCGTGGCCGCGGCGCAGGGTCTCGGCCCAGAACTCCTCGGCGGCGGCCGCCTGCTCCCCCGGGTCCTCCACCACGAGCCGGCGGACCCTGGAATCCTCGGGCACGAGGGCGGCGAGCGCCGCGTACCGCTCGCGCACCGGGAGGTCCAGGAGCACCTCGTCCCCGGACGCCAGCACGTCGAAGAAGTACGGGACGACGGGCAGCGCCCTCCGGGCCGCCTCGACGTCGATCCGCGATCCGACCCGGCTCGCGACCTCCTGGAAGGACACGGGCCGGCCGTCCGGCGCCTGCCCGATCACCTCCCCGTCGAGGATGAACCGCTCCCCCGGGAACGTCCGCGCCAGCTCGGCCACCTCCGGCAGCCGGCCGGTGATGTCGTCGAGGGAGCGCGTGTACACCCGTACGTCGTCCCCGTCGCGGTGCACCTGCACCCGGATCCCGTCGAGCTTCTCCTCCACCGCGCAGGGCCCGAGCGCCGCCAGGGCCTGCGCCACCGACTTGGCGGTATTGGCCAGCATCGGCTGTACGGGCTGTCCGACGCGCAGGGTGACCCCGCGCAGTGCCGCCGCGCCGTCGGCCAGTACGGCGGCGGCCACCCGCGCCAGCGAGCCGTCGAGCATCACGGCGCGGCGCAGCTCGGCGGCGGGCACCGCGGCGGCCGCGGCGACCCCTTCCAGGGCGACCGCGTCGAGAGCCCCCTGGCGGACCTCGCCGGAGAGCAGGCTGCGCAGGAACCGCTGCTCGGGGGCGGTGGCCGCGCCGAGCAGGGCGTCGAGGACGCGGCGACGTCCGGCCTGGGAGCCCGCTCCGGCGAGAGCGGCGTACTCGGTCACCGCCGCGTCGACGGCGGTCACGGTCAGAGTGGGCTCGGCGGCGGGTTCCACCTCCCGGGCGAGCGCCCGCCAGCCGATGCCCGGCCGGCCCTGCGGCAGACGTCCGGAGAGGTACGAGATGACCAGGCCGGCCTCCGCGGGCGGCGCGCTGGAGAACAGCTCCGCGAGCAGGGCGGTCTTGCCGGAGCGGGCGGAGGTCTCGGCGACCTCCCGGGACACACGCGCGACCTCGGCGAGCAGCATGCCGACATCCTCCCGCCCCCCGGCGCACGCCGCAGGTCGGGGCGGGTACCGCAGGTGCGGTATGCCGGGCCGCCCGGGTACTCCTGGAGGAGGGCGGAGGTTCCCCCCGGGGGCGCTCGGGGGGGCGACGGCCCGGCGTCTAGGGTTTCGGTATGAAGCTCC
>NZ_LFML01000061.1:0-48540 GCF_001044425.1 Streptomyces roseus | reverse complement strand
GCCGCGGCTGCCACGGCGCCGCCGCACCCGCCTGCTGGCGGGGGCCGCCGCGCTCGCCGTCGTCGCCGGGGCCGGTACCTGGACCGCCGCCGCGTCCGGCGGCGCGCCGGCCGTGCACCGCACGGACAGCATGGTGGAGATGCCCGGCGCGGCCATCGACACCTCGTACTTCACGACCGGGGGCGGGAAGAAGCGGCCCGCGGTGCTCCTCGGGCACGGTTTCGGCGGCAGCAAGGACGACGTCCGCGCGCAGGCCGAGCGGCTGGCCCGCGACGGGTACGCCGTCCTGACCTGGTCGGCGCGCGGCTTCGGCCGCTCCGGCGGCCGGATCGGGCTGAACGACCCCGACTACGAGGTCAAGGACGTGTCCCGGCTCGTGGACTGGCTCGCGCGCCGGCCGGAGGTGGAGCTCGACGGGGACGGCGATCCCCGCGTCGGCGTCGCCGGGGCCTCGTACGGCGGGGCGATCTCGCTGCTCGCGGCCGGATACGACGAGCGGGTCGACGCGATCGCCCCGCAGATCACGTACTGGAACCTCGCCGACTCGCTCTTCCCGCAGGGCGTCTTCAAGAAGCTGTGGGCCGGACTGTTCTTCACCACCGGTTCGGCCGACGGGATGCGGCCCGGGAGCGTCCCCGGCTCGGCGACCGCCCCCGGCACGGCGACCGCCCCCGCCCCGGGCCCCGCTCCCGCCCCGGCCGACGCCGGCGCCACCGCCTGCGGGCGGTTCCAGCCCGAGCTGTGCGCCATGTACGAGCGGGTCGCGGTGGCCGGGAAGCCCGATGCCGAGGCCCGCGCGCTGCTGGAGACGCGCAGCCCGTCGGCGGTCGGGGACCGGATCAAGGTGCCGACGCTGATCGTGCAGGGCCAGGAGGACTCCCTGTTCCCGCTGGACCAGGCCGACGCCATGGCGAGGGCCATCGCGGCGAACGGCGCGCCCGTCTCGGTGGACTGGGCGGCCGGCGGGCACGACGGCGGCATGCGCGAGGCGGGCCGCGTCGAGGACCGGGTGGCCGCCTGGTTCGACCGCTACCTGAAGGACGACCAGGGCGCGGGCACCGGCCCGGTCTTCCGCGTCTCGCGCTCCGGCGGCATCGATTCCACCGACGGTGCGGTGCAGCTGCGCGGCGCGAGCGGCGAGCGCTATCCCGGCCTGACGGCCGGCCCCCGTCAGTTCGCCCTGGCCGGCCGTGAGCAGAGCTTCGCCAATCCTGCGGGCGGCGCCCCGCCCGCCTTGTCCTCCCTGCCCGGGATCGGCGGGCAGCTCGCGGCCCTCGGGGCCGGGCTGTCGCTGGACTTCCCCGGGCAGTACGCCCGGTTCGACTCGGAGCCGCTGGCCCGGGAGGTGCGGATCACCGGGACCCCGACCGTCACCCTGAACGTGAGGTCCACGGCTGCGGACGGCTCGGCCGTCCTGTTCGGCAAGGTGTACGACGTCGGACCCGACGGGCGCCAGCAGGTGCTGCCCAGTCAGCTGGTCGCCCCGGTGCGGGTGGAGAACGCGCGGCAGGGGGCGGCGGTGGAGCTGCGGCTGCCCGCCGTCGACCACGCCGTCGAGGCGGGACACCGGCTGCGGCTGGTCGTCGCCGCCACCGACCTCGGCTACGCCTCCCCGGCCGCACCGGCCACGTACACGGTCTCGGTGCCGGGCTCCCTGGCCGTGCCGGTGGCCGACGGGGTCCGGACGGCCTCGGCGGGGCTGCCGGCGTGGGCTTGGGGGCTGCCGCTGGGCGCCGCGCTGCTGGCCGCGGCGCTGCTGGGGGTACGCAGGACCGGCCGGGAGAGGGCGGGGGCGCGGGCCGGCGTACCGCAGCCCGAGCCCGCGCTGGCCGACGTACCACTGGAGATCACGGGGCTGACGAAGCGGTACGCCGGGGCGCAGGACCGGTACGCCGTGCGGGACCTGTCGTTCCGGGTGGAGAAGGGGCAGGTCCTGGGGCTGCTCGGGCCCAACGGCGCCGGGAAGACCACCACCCTGCGGATGCTGATGGGGCTGATCTCGCCGGACGAGGGCGAGATCCGGGTGTTCGGGCACGCCGTGCGGGCCGGAGCGCCGGTGCTGTCGCGGGTCGGGGCGTTCGTCGAGGGGGCCGGCTTCCTGCCGCACCTGTCGGGGCGGGCCAACCTGGAGCTGTACTGGCAGGCCACCGGCCGCCCGGCCGAGGACGCGCACATGGCGCAGGCCCTGGAGATCGCCGGGCTCGGCGACGCGCTGGAGCGCGCGGTGCGCACGTACTCGCAGGGCATGCGCCAGCGCCTCGCGATCGCGCAGGCCATGCTCGGCATGCCGGATCTGCTGATCCTCGACGAGCCGACGAACGGTCTGGACCCGCCGCAGATCCGCGAGATGCGGGACGTGATGATCCGGTACGCGGCGGGCGGGCGGACGGTCATCGTCTCCAGCCACCTGCTGTCGGAGGTCGAACAGACCTGCACGCACCTGGTGGTCATGGACCGCGGGCGGCTGGTCCGGGCGGGCGAGGTCGCGGAGATCACGGGCGGTGGGGACACGCTGCTGGTGGCACTGGCCGGGCCGGTGGACGAAGGAACCGTGGCGAAGGTGGCCGCGCTGGAGGGAGTGGGTGCGGTGACGGCCGCCGACGACGGGCTGCTCGTACGGCTGGAGGGCGCGACGGCCGCCGCTCTGATCGCCGAACTGGTGCGGCTGGAGGTGCCGGTGAGCGCCGTGGGTCCGCACCGCCGGCTGGAGGACGCGTTCCTCACCCTGATCGGAGGTGCGGCATGAGCACGGTGAGCACCGTGACCGAGGTGGCCCCCGGCTACCGGGCGAACCGTACGCTGCCGCTGCGCGTGGAGGCGCTGCGGCAGTGGCGGCGGAGGCGGACGCTGGTGATGGGCGGGGTGCTGGCCGCGCTGCCCTTCATCATGATCATCGCGTTCGCGGTGGGCGGCGGGCAGGACGGCCGGGGCGGCAGGGACGGGCGGATCACGCTCATCGACACCGCGACGGCCTCGGGGGTGAACTTCGCGGCCACGTGTCTTTTCGTGTCGGCCGGGTTCCTGCTGGTGGTGCCGGTGGCGCTGTTCTGCGGGGACACGGTGGCCTCGGAGGCGAGCTGGTCGTCACTGCGGTACCTGCTGGCCTCGCCGGTGCCCAGGGCCCGGCTGCTGTGGAGCAAGCTGGTGGTGGCGCTGGGCTTCAGCCTGGCGGCGATGGTGCTGCTGCCGGTGGTGGCGCTGGCGGCGGGCACGGCCGCGTACGGGTGGGGGTCCCTGAAGCTGCCCGCGGGCGGCTCGCTGACGGCCGCGCAGAGCGTGCCGCGGCTCGCGCTGGTGGTGGCGTTCGTCTTCGTGTCGCAGCTGGTCACGGCTGGACTGGCGTTCTGGCTGTCGACGCGGACGGACGCGCCCCTGGGCGCGGTGGGCGGGGCGGTCGGCCTGACGATCGTCGGCAATGTGCTGGACGCGGTGACGGCGCTCGGCTCGTGGCGGGAGTTCCTGCCCGCGCACTGGCAGTTCGCGTGGGCCGACGCGCTCCAGCCCCACCTGGAGTGGGGCGGGATGATCAAGGGGACGGCGGTGTCGGTGTCGTACGCGCTGGTGCTGTTCGCGCTCGCGTTCCGCGGTTTCGCGCGCAAGGACATCGTGTCCTGAGCGCGGGCCGCGGGCGTGGGCGCCGCGACCGGGCCGTGCGCGCGGCCCGCGGGCCTGGGCCGTCCGTGGCAATCGGGGCGGCGGACGCGTGCGCCTGCCGCCCCGTCACCCCCGTGCGCTGAACAATCGCGCTCGTCACGGCGTACGGACGCGTCGGAGCCGCACCGAGGGATACGACCGATGCGCACAGCAGGACTTCCGGCTCGCAGGGCCGTGCTCACCGCGGGCCTCGCGGCCGCCGCCGGCGCCCTCTCGGGGTGCTCGGCCGCGCCCGTGCGCAAGGTGACGACCGCGGCCCCGCAGCCGCGGCCGGCCACCCCGCAGGCCGCGTACGCCCGCCTGATGGAGGGCAACAAGCGCTGGGTGAGCGGCAAGCTTGACCACCCCGACCGCGATCCGGAGCGGCGCGAGCTGGTCGCCGAGGCGCAGGACCCCTTCGGGGTGGTCCTGGCCTGCATCGACTCCCGGGTGGCGCCCGAGCTGATCTTCGACACGGGGCTCGGGGACCTGTACGTCCTGCGCACGGGCGGGCAGGCGATCGGGCCGGTGGTGACCGGCTCCGTCGAGTACGGGCCCCTGACGGGCGGGACCCCGCTGGTCGTCGTCCTCGGCCACCAGCGCTGCGGGGCGGTCGAGGCCGCGTACACGTCGCTGAAGGCCGGAAAGCCGCTGCCCGGCAATCTGGAGGCGCTCGCGAAGGCGATGGTGCCGGCGTACGAGCTGACGGCGAAGAACCCCGGCGCGGACCCCGTCGACACCATGACCCACCACCAGATCGAGGTGACGGCGGAGGGTCTGCGGACCAACGCCGACCTGGGGCCCCTCGTGGAGAAGGGCGCCCTGGGCGTCGTCGGCGCGTACTACTCCCTCGACACGGGCAGGGTCGAGGTCCTGACGGGCGCCCCCGCCTGAGCCCCGATCAGGCCTCGGCGGCGGCGATCGCGTCGATCTCCGCCAGCAGTTCGCGCTCCAGCGGGCGGTCGGCGACGGCCGCGTTGGCCCGTACCTGCTCCGGCGAGGTGGCGCCCGCGATGACGGACGAGCAGCCGGGCTGCGCGGACAGCCAGCCGATGGCGAGTTCGAGGATGCTGCGGCCGTACTTGTCGGCGACGGCCGCAAGGGCCTCGACGGTGTCGAGCCGCTCCTCGGTGACGTAGCCGTCGCGGCCCTCCAGCCGGGAACCGGCCGGGACGGCCGCACCCCGGCGGATCTTGCCGGTCAGCAGGCCGTTGGCGAGCGGGAAGTACGGGAGCACTCCGAGGCCGTAGTGCACGGCGGCCGGAACCAGCTCCCGCTCCGCGGACCGCTGGAGCAGCGACCACTCGTTCTGCGCCGACACGAAGGGCACCGCCCCCGTCTCGCGGGCGACGTGGGCGGCTTCGGCGAGCTGCCAGCCGCTGAAGTTGGAGTGGCCGACGTAGCGGACCTTGCCCTCGGCGACGAGCTCGGTGAGCGCGGCGAGCGTCTCGGCGACGGGGGTCGCCGGGTCGGGGCTGTGCAGCTGGTAGAGGTCGATGTGGTCGGTGTCCAGGCGGCGCAGCGACTCCTCGACGGCCCGCCGGATGTACGCGCGGCCGCCGAGGGCTCCGGCGGCGGGCCCGTACTCCATGGACATGCCCGCGTAACCGAACTTGGTGGCGAGGACGACCTGGTCGCGGCGGCCCTTGAGGGCCTGGCCGAGGTGGCGCTCGGAGCCGCCGCGCCCGCCGTAGATGTCGGCCGTGTCGAAGAGGGTGATCCCCGCGTCGAGGGCGGCGTCGACGACGGCGCGGGTGGCCTGCGCGTCGAGGCGGCCGCCGAAGTTGTTGCAGCCGAGGCCGACGGCGGAGACCTGGAGACCTGAACTTCCCAGCGGGATGTAGCGCATGCGTTTCGTTCCTCCGAACGTCAGAAGGGATCGGCGAGAGTCTTGCCGATGGCCCGGCCCTCGTCCACCGCGCGGAAGCCGGCGGCCACGGGCCGCACGCCCTTCGGGTAGGCCCGCCCGGCGAGGGGCTCCCCGCTCACAGGACGCGTTCGGCTCCGGCGGCCGGGGCGGCCGGCGTCACGTGCGGCGGTTCGAAGCCGGCCGCGGCGAAGGCCTCCGTCACCGCGCGGGTCACGGCCGCCTCGGCGTCCGCGTCGATCAGGGCCAGCGCCGAGCCGCCGAAGCCGCCGCCGGTCATCCGGGCCCCGTACGCGCCGGCCGCCTCGGCGGTGGCGACGGCCAGGTCCAGCTCGGGGCAGGACACCTCGTAGTCGTCGCGCAGCGAGGCGTGGCCCTCGCTCAGCAGCGGGCCCGTCTCGCGCAGCCGTCCGGTGCGCAGCAGGTGCTCCACCCGTCCGACCCGTTCGTTCTCGGTGACCACGTGCCGGACGCGTCGGCGCCGGACCGGGTCGCGGAGGCGGGCCAACGCGGCCTCCAGGTCCTCGTACGGGAGGTCGCGCAGGGCGGGCAGCCCGAGCTCGGCCGCCGCGCCGTGGCAGGAGGCGAGGCGCTCGGCGTACGCCCCGTCGCCGAGGGCGTGCTTGACGCGGGTGTCGATGACCAGCAGGCGCAGTCCGGCGGCGGCGCAGTCGAAGGGGATGTGCCGCTGTTCGAGGGTGCGGGTGTCGAGGTGGAGGGCGTGGCCCGCGCTGGCGCAGCCCGAGGCCATCTGGTCCATCACCCCGCAGGGCACACCGACGTAGGCGTTCTCGGCGCGGCGGGCGAGCGCGGCCAGTTCGGGCCGGGTGAGCGGGATCCCGTACAGGTCGGTGAGGGCGAGGGCGGTGGCCACCTCCAGGGCGGCGGAGGAGGAGAGTCCGGCTCCGGTGGGCACGTCGGAGCGGATGTGCAGGTCGGCGCCGCCGAGCGGCAGACCCGCGTCCAGCAGCGCCCAGGCGGCTCCGGCGGGGTAGGCGGCCCAGCTCCGCGGGCCCTCGGGCGGGCGGGCCGGGTCGAGGTGGTCGAGGTGGACGGCGACCACGCCCGACGGGACGTCGTCGGAGTGGATCCGCAGGGTCCGGTCGGGGCGGCGGGCCGCCGCGACCTCGGTGCGGTGCGGGAGGGCGAAGGGCAGGACGAAGCCGTCGTTGTAGTCCGTGTGCTCGCCGATCAGGTTGACCCGGCCGGGGGCCGCCCAGACCCCCTCGGGCGCGGCTCCGTACAGCCGGTGGAATCCGTCCGCCGCCGTGCTCATCGGTCGGCCACCTCCCGCAGCCGCGCGGCCGCGTCCTCGGGCCGGACGTCGTTCATGTACGCCTCCATCCCGGATTCGGTGCCCGCCAGGTACTTGAGCTTGTCGGCGGTGCGCCGGACCGTGAAGAGTTCCAGGTGGAGCGCGAAGTCGGCGCGGCCCTCGCCGGAAACGGGGGCCTGGTGCCAGGCGGAGATGTACGGGGTGGGCGCGGACGAGCCGAAGAGCCGGTCGAAGCGGCGCAGCAGGTCCAGGTAGAGGCCGGGGAACTCGGCGCGGGCCGCGTCGTCCAGGGTGGTGAGGTCGGCGGTGCGGCGGTGCGGATGGAGGTGGACCTCGTACGGCCAGCGGGCGGCGTAGGGCACGAAGGCGGTCCAGTGCTCCCCTTCGAGCACGATCCGGGTGCCCTCGGCGCGTTCGGCGGCGAGCACCTCCTCGAAGAGGTTGCCGCCGGTGCGCGCGCGGTGGGCGGCGACGGTGGCGAGCATGCGGGTCGTGCGCGGGGTGATGAAGGGGAAGGCGTAGATCTGGCCGTGCGGGTGCGCGAGGGTCACGCCGATCTCGGCGCCGCGGTTCTCGAAGCAGTAGACCTGCCGGATCCCGGCGTGGGCGGAGAGCTCCGCGGTGCGGTCGGTCCAGGCGGCCAGGACGAGCGCGGCACGCTCCTCGTCGAGTTCGGCGAAGGAGGTCAGGTGGTCGGGGGTGAAGCAGATGACCTCGCAGCGGCCGGTGTCGCCGGCGAGGGAGGGGAAGCGGTTCTCGAAGACGACGACGTCGTAGTCGGGGGCCGGGATCTCGCTCGCGCGCCCCTCGGTGGAGGGGCACAGCGGGCAGGCGTCGGCGGGCGGGTGGTAGGTGCGGGCCTGGCGGTGGGAGGCGATGACGACGGCGTCGCCGAGCAGCGGGTCGCGGCGTACCTCGGAGGAGGTGGCGGACGCGTCGAGGGGGCGGGTGTCGGGGACGGCGCGGGCCGCGCCGTCATCGGCGTCGTAGTACAGGATCTCGCGGCCGTCGGCCAGGCGGGTGCTCGTTCGCTTCACGGGAAGAGCTTCTCTCAGGGGAGGGTCGGGACGTGCGCGGGGGCTCGCGGGGGCTCTCCGGGGTCCGCCTGGATGCGGTCGGGACGGGGCCGGGACGGGAGTGTCGGGGTCGCCGGTTCAGTCGAGGGTGACGACGGTGGGGCGGCCGAGGTCGGGGCGGTCGCGCAGCGGCAGGTCGGCCCCGGGGCGCTCCAGTTCGAGGAGCACGATCTCGTTGCGGCCGGTCCGCCAGAGGGGGGCGGGGGCGTAGAGGGTGCGCTGCGGACCGCGCGGGGTGTCGTAGTGGCCGAGGAGGAAGCCGTTCAGCCAGACGAGGCCGGTGCTCCAGCCGGAGACGTCGACGAATCCGTCGGCGCGGGCGCCCGGGAGGGTGTGGGTGAAACGGTGGAAGGCCGGGCGGTACCCGTCGTGCGGGGGTGCGCCGGCCTCCGGCGACCAGCCGAGGCCGGCGAGGTCGCTCAGCGGGAGCGGCCGGATCTCCCACTCGAACAACTGCTGGTGGCCGTGGCGGACGCCGCGCCAGATGCCCTTGCGGTCGTCGAGCAGCGGCCCGTAGTTGACCCGGCCCTGGGCCCGCACGAGGACGTCGAGCACCACTCCTGCCCCGCCGACGGCCAGGTCGAGCCCCTCGTCGGGCCGGTTGCGGTCGAGGACGCCGAGGGGCTCGCCGTCGGCGAAGACGTACGCGCGGTCGCCGAGGCCGTCGATCCGGACGGGCATCGCGGGGCGCGGTCCGGTGATGGTGGTGCGGTAGTGGATCATGCCGTGTGACTGGCCCATCTTCTCCATGGACTCGGGCGCGGCGCGCGCCGCCGGCTCTCCCCCGAGCACGTCGAGGTGGTCCAGGAGCACGGCGGCGCCGGCCGGGACGGCGAGGGCGGGGGTGATGCGGGGCGGCGGCTCGGGCAGCGGGCCGTCGGGCAGGGGCACGTACTTGCCGATGACCTCGCGGAACGCGTGGAACTTGGGGGTGAGTTCGCCGGCCTCGCCGATGGGGGCGTCGTAGTCGTAGCTGGTGACGGTGGGCTGGTAGCCGGGGTCCGCGGGGCGGGACCCGGTATGGTTGGCGCCGGCCCAGAAGCCGAAGTTGGTACCGCCGTGGGCCATGTAGAGGTTGACGGAGGCTCCGGTGGCGAGGAGTTCGTCGAGGGAGCGCGCCGCGTCGTCGACGGCCCGGACGTGGTGGTCCTCCCCCCAGTGGTCGAACCAGCCGATCCAGAACTCCATGGCGGCGAGCGGGCCGGTCCGCTGGTAGCGGCGCAGGTGGGCGAGGCGTTCGGCGGGCCGCGCGCCGAAGGTGGCGGTGGCGAGGCGGCCGGGGACCGTGCCGCCCTGGAGCATGGCGTCCTCGGGCCCGTCGGCGGTGAACAGCAGGCAGTCGACACCGCGTTCGGTCAGTGCCCGTTCCACGTGGGCGCGGTAGCGGGCGTCGTTGCCGTACGAGCCGTACTCGTTCTCGATCTGGACGGCGGCGACCGGACCGCCGCGGCTCGCGAGCAGGGGCAGCAGCTCGGGGACGACGAGGTCGAACCAGCCGTCGACTTCGGCCTGGAAGCGCGGGTCGGAGCAGCGCAGGTGGAGGCCGTCGACGGCGAGCAGCCGGGCGGGCAGGCCGCCGAAGTCCCATTCGGCGCAGATGTACGGGCCGGGGCGGACGATGGCGTCGAGGCCGAGGTCCTGGGCGGTGCGCAGGAAGCGGCCGAGGTCGCGCGGGCCGGTGAAGTCGGCCTTGCCCGGGGCGCTCTCGTGGAAGTTCCAGGGGACGTACGTGTCGACGGTGTTGGCCCCGAGGGCGCGCAGTCGCCGCAGCCGGTCCTCCCACAGCTCCGGATGGACCCGGAAGTAGTGCAGGGCCCCCGAGACGATGCGGTGGGGGCGCCCTGCGCGCCGGAATCCGTCCTGGTCGTACGTGAGCATGCGCTGACTCCCGGAAGAGGGTCGTGATGCCGTGAGGTGCGGGACGCCGCCGAATATATGAACGCGGCGCGCGCCCCGTCAATGACCGGTTGATCGGAATCGATCGAATCGATCGGTTCGGTTCTCTATGATGGCGGGGACACGGCTCGGACAGGGATGCCGTCGCAAGACCGCAAGGGGTAGGAGATCCGTGAGACCACATGTGGATCAGCGCCAGGCGCAAGTGCTCGCTCTCGTCCGGGCGCGGGGCAGCCTGCGCGTGGCGGACCTGGCGCGGGAGCTGGGCGTTTCGCCGGTCACCCTGCGGCGCGACATCGAGGCGATGGCGGCGCGCGGTGAGATCCACCGGATGCACGGGGTGATCAGCCGGGTGGAGACCGGGCGGCCGGGCGCTCCGACGGCCCCGGCGAGGGGCGCGGCGACGGCTGCGGCCTCGGCCCTCGACCCGGCATCCGCCGTCGCCTCCGCTTCGATGGCGGGCCGGGTGACGGCCCCGGCGGGGGCCGAGGGGCTCGTGATCGGAATGGTCGTACCGACCACGGAGTACTACTACGCCGATGTCGTGCGCGGAGCCCGCGAGGTGGTCGAGGCGTGGGGCGCACGGCTTACCGTGGGTCTGACCCGGTACCTGCCGGGCGAGGACCGGACGCAGGCCGACCGGCTGCTGTCCACCGGGGCGGACGGACTGCTGCTCACCCCGAACTGGGACGCCGGCTCGCCGGGTCCGGGCGAGGGGACGTGGGCGGCGGAGCTGCCGGTTCCGACGGTGCTCGTGGAGCGGTGGGCCCCGCCCGGGCATCCGGCGGCGGCCCTGGACCGGGTGGCCTCCGACCACGCGCACGGCGCGGCGGCGGCCGTGCAGCACCTGGTGGTGCGGGGGCACCGGCGGATCGCGCTGGCCGGCCGCGCGACGCCGACGACACCTCGGCTGAGGGCGGGGTACGAGGCGGCGGTGGAGGCGCTCGGCCTGGAGCCGGCACCTCCGTGGCCGGCGGCCGGGCCGGGCCCGCTCTCGGAAGCGGACCTGTTCGCGCGGACGCTGGAGTACCTGTGCGAGGCGGTGACGGCGGGCGGGGTGAGCGCCGCCCTGATCCACAGCGACACCGACGCGATCATGCTGATCCCGCGGCTCCAGGCGCGCGGGGTGCGGGTGCCGGAAGACCTTGCGGTGATCACGTACGACGACGAGGTGGCCGGGCTGGCCGACGTACCGCTCTCGGCGGTAGCGCCCGCCAAGCGCGAGGTGGGGGCGCGGGCGGCGGGACTGCTGCTGGAACGGCTGACGGCGGCGGGCGGGGGGCAGGCGCAGGACGACGGTCCACGGCAGCACGTGGACCTGCTCCCGCGCTTGACGATCCGCTCATAAGGAACGGGAACGGAGTCCCCGGGCGATCATTTCGATCGAGTTGTGCATTCGCTCTTGACGGTGTGCCTGTTCGCACAAAAGATGGGCCGCGTTCTCCCATCCGCCGCCGTTCGCGGTCGACCGCAGGAGCCACTCCATGTCGCGCAGCTTCCCTTCCTCCCGCATGCCCCGACTCACCCTGACCGCCTCGGTCGCCGCCCTCGCCCTGCTCGCCACCGCGTGTGGCGGGGAGGCCGAGCCGGGCGGGGCCGGGGCGGCCGGTGGTTCCCCGCAACAGCCGGTCACCGTCACCTACTGGTCCTCGTCCGCGGGGGCCCAGCAGACGGCGGACGCGTTCAACCGGACGCACCCGGACATCCAGGTGAGGTTCTCGGCAGTGCCGGGCGGCCCGGACGGAGCGGCGAAGCTGGCCAACGCGGTCAAGGGCGGCAACGCGCCGGACGTGGCGACGATGGACTACTCGGCGCTCCCGGAGTTCGCGAGCGGGGGCAATCTGGAGGACCTGAGCGGGACCTCGGGGAAGCTGGTCTCGGAGAAGTTCCCGGCGGCGGTCCAGTCGCTGGTGAAGCTGGGCGGCAGGACCTGGGCCGTGCCGTTCGACGTCACCCCGCTCGAACTCTTCTACCGCAAGGACATCTTCGAGAAGCACGGGGTGGCCGTGCCGAAGACGTGGGACCAGTACAAGGCGGCCGCGGAGAAGATCCACGCGGCCGACCCCTCCGTGAAGATCACGAACTTCGGCGGCGGCGACCCGGCGGTGCTGGCGGGACTGTCCTGGCAGGCGGGCGCGCGGTGGTACGGGACCGAGGGCGAGAAGTGGAAGGTGGCCGTCAACGACCCCGCGTCGATGAAGGTGGCGGAGTACTGGAACGGCCTGATGGCCTCCGGGGTGGCGTCGAAGACCCCGCTGTGGGGCGAGGGCGAGGCGAAGGAACGTTCGTCCGGGCAGGTCGCCACCGTCATCGGGGCCGCCTGGACGGCGGGCACGTTCCTCGCGAACTACCCCGACCTCAAGGGGAAGTGGGGCATCGCGCCCCTTCCCACCTGGGACGGGAAGCCCGCCACCGGCATGTACGGCGGCACCTCGTACATCGTGCCGAAGGGCAGCAAGCAGACCAAGGCCGCCGCGGAGTTCATCAAGTGGGTCACCACCGACCCGGAGGCGATCAAGGCACGGCTCAGCTCGCTGAAGGCGCCCAGCAGCGCCCTGCCGGCCAACGCCGAGATGCGGACCGAGGCTGCGAAGCTGTTCGACACGGCGTACTTCGAAGGGCAGGACCCGTACGGCCTGGCCGGCGAGGCGGCGGCGACCATCGTGCCGGGCTGGACCTGGGGGCCGGTCCACCTCCAGGTCAACTCGGCGCAGAACGCGGCCGGCGCGGACCTGGTCAAGGCCCTGGCCGAGGGCCAGTCGGCCGCGGAGAAGGCCATCAAGGACCGCGGCCTGGCCCTGGCCGTGGCCGTGGCCAACTGATGGCCGCCCCCGCGCGCCCCACGGCATCGACCACCCCGCCCACCTCCCCCGGCCGGGGCACGGCCCCCGGCCGCGGCGCCGGCGCCGCGGGTGCGGCGGCCGCCGCCTTCATGGCCCCCTTCTTCCTCCTCTTCGGGCTCGTGACCCTCGCCCCCATCGGGTACGCCGCCTGGCTCAGCCTCTTCCACGAGGAGCGGTCCGGACTGGGATTCGGCGGGGCCCGGCAGGTCTTCAGCGGAATCGGGAACTACACCAAGGCCCTGTCCGATCCCCTCTTCCTCGCCTCGTTCCGCCACGTCGCCCTCTACTGCCTGCTCTACATCCCCGTCATGGTCGGCGGCGCCCTCGTCCTCGCCCTGCTGCTGGACTCCGCCCTCGCCCGTGCCCGGCGGTTCTTCCAGATCGCCTTCTACCTGCCGCACGCGGTCCCCGGCCTGACCGCCGCGATGATCTGGCTCTACCTCTACACACCCGGCCTCAGCCCCGTCCTCGACGTCCTCGACTCCGCGGGGATCACCTGGAACTTCTTCGGCCGCGACGAGGCATTGCTCTCCGTCGTCAACATCTCCGCCTGGCAGTGGATGGGCTACAACATGATCATCTTCTTCGCCGGGCTCCAGGCCGTCCCCCGCGAGACCCTGGAGGCCGCCAGGATGGACGGCGCCGGAGCCGTGCGCATCGCCTTCCAGGTCAAGGTGCCGAGCATCCGGCCGACCCTCGTCCTGACCGTCCTGTTCACCTGCGTCGGCGCCGTCCAGCTCTTCGACGCCCCGCAGTTGCTCCAGCTGCGGGCCACCGAGATGGGCGAGTCCTGGTCCCCGACCATGTACGTCTTCAGCGCCGCCTTCAAGGGCCACGACTACGGGCTGGCGGCCGCGAGCGCGCTGCTCCTCGCCCTGGTCGCCGGCGCCGCCTCGTACGTCGTCACCAAGCAGGGCAACCGCTGGAGGTCCGCATGACCCCCTCGCCCGCCGTCCCCGGGGCGGCGACCGCGGCCACGCGGCCGGGCTCCGCTGCGGCCACGGCTGCGGCCCCCGCTGGGGCCCCCGCGCCCCCCGCCCCGCGCCGGGCAGCGCCCGCCGCTCCTGCCCGTACGGCACGCGGCGGCGCCCTGCTCTCCCGTACCGCCGTCAACGCCGTCCTCCTCCTCGTCGCGGCCTACACGCTGATGCCCCTCGCCTGGCTGGTGCTGGCCGCCACCAAGAACCGCCGGGACCTCTTCGCCACCGACCCCTACGCCCCGGGCGACTTCAGCCTCCTCACCAACCTCGGCGAGGTCTTCGCGTACGACGACGGCATCTTCGGCCGCTGGCTCGCCAACAGCCTCCTCTACACCGTCGTCGGCTCCACCCTCTCCGCCCTCATCAGCGTGGCCTGCGGTTACGCCTTCCACGCCTACGAGTTCCGGCACAAGGAGAAGCTCTTCGGCGTCGTCCTCGCCGGGATCCTCGTACCCGCCACCGTCCTCCAGCTGCCGCTCTACCTGATGGCCTCGGCCGCCGGCGCCGTGAACACGTACTGGGCCTATCTGGTGCCCGCCCTGGTCAACCCCTTCGGCGTGTACCTGGCCCGGGTGTTCGCCGAGGGCTACGTCCCCGACGAGGTGCTCGCCGCCGCCCGCGTCGACGGCGCGGGTGAACTGCGCCTCTTCGCGCACGTGTCGTTCCCCATGCTGTGGCCGGGGTTTGTGACCATCTTCCTGTTCACCTTCACGGCGATCTGGAACAACTTCTACGGCGCGCTGACCATGCTCAACGACGAGCGGCTCTACCCCGTCAGTCTGGGCCTGTTCATGTGGAACCGCAGCGTCTACCAGCAGCCCGAGCTCTATCCCCTGGTGATCACCGGTTCACTCGTCGCCGTCATCCCGCTCGTGCTGGCCTTCCTGGGTCTGCAGCGGTTCTGGCGCTCGGGTCTCACCGCAGGAGCCGTCAAGTGACCCACCGCCTCCACTCCGCCGAGAGCGGTCCCCGGCGCCGCCCCGCCACCGTCCTGGCCATGAGCCCCGGCACCCGGGCCGCCGTCCTCAGCGGCCGCATGCTGCCCGAGCTGGTCCGGGTCGCCGACGTGGACACCGATCTGCTGCTGACCGGGTTCGACCACGAGGAGCCCGAGCTCGGCCGCCGCCTCGCGGACGCCGAGGTGCTGCTGACCGGCTGGGGCTGCCCGCCCCTCGACGCCGGGGCGCTGGAGCGGATGCCGCGGCTGCGGGCCGTGGTGCACGCCGCCGGCAGCGTCAAACACCATGTGACGGAGGCCTGCTGGGAGCGCGGGCTGCTGGTCTCCAGCGCGGCCGCCGCCAATGCCGTGCCGGTCGCCGAGTACACGCTCGCCGCGATCCTGTTCGCCAACAAGCGGGTCCTGGAGTCCGCCCACGCCTACCGGGCGGCGCGCGGCCCCATCGACCTGCTGCGCCGCTACCCGGCCGTCGGCAACTACCACCGCACGGTCGGCATCGTCGGTGCCTCGCTCATCGGCCGACGGGTGATGGAACTGCTGCGCCCCTTCGACCTGCGGGTGCTCGTGCACGATCCGTACGCCGACCCCGGCGAGCTCGCCGCCCTGGGCGGCGAGTCCTGCGCGCTCGACGAACTGCTGCGCCGCAGCGACGTGGTGAGCCTGCACGCCCCCGCCCTGCCGCAGACCCACCACCTGCTGGACGCGGCCGGGCTGGCGTTGATGCCGGACGGTGCCACGCTCGTCAACACCGCGCGGGGTTCGCTCGTCGACACCGTGGCGCTGACCGAGGAACTGGTCGCGGGCCGGCTGCACGCCGTGCTCGACCACACCGAGCCCGAGGTGCTGCCCGCCGGGTCCCCGCTGTACAACCTGCCGAACGTGCTGCTCACCCCGCATGTGGCCGGTTCCCTGGGCGGCGAGCTGGACCGGCTCGCGGCGACGGCGGTCGAGGAGCTGGAGCGGTACGCGCTGGGGCTGGACTTCCGCTACGCCGTGGACCGGGGCCGGCTCGCCTACTCGGCCTGAGCCCCCGCCGCCCCTCCCCTCGCCACGAGCCGCTCCAGGTACTCCCGGCCGGCCGCGAGCTGCCCCGGCAGTTCGGCGGCGCCGGGATACCAGCGTTTCTCGTACTCCCAGCAGAGCCAGCCGTCCCGCGGCGCGGCGGCCACCGCCTCGGCGAGCGGCAGCGCTCCGGCGCCGAGCCCGAGAGGGGTGAGCCGGTGCGCCGACGCCACGTCCTTCACCTGTACGTAGCCCAGGTGCCGCTCCAGCGCCCGGCGGGACTCGGCCGGGGACTCGCCTGCGAGCCAGGTGTGCAGTACGTCCCACAGCGCGCCCGCGCCCCCCTGCCCGACCCGGTCCAGCACGCGCGCGGCGGCGGCTCCGGTCCGGTGCGAATCGTGCGTCTCCAGCAGGATCCGCACCCCGTGCCGCTCGGCGAAGGGGGCGGCGGCGGCCAGCCGGCGGACGGCATGGGCGTCGGCGGCGGGCTCGGGCAGCCCCGTGCCGCCGGGGAACACCCGGACGTACGGGGCTTCGAGGTCGGCGGCGAGCCGGACCAGGGCGTGCAGTTCGGCGAGGGCCGGCCCGTCCGCGCCGGGGGCGGCCACCCGGGCGTATCCCGCGATCCCGAGGACCGCCACTCCGGCGGCGGTGAGGGTGCGCAGAGCTGCCGCCCGGTCCGTCCTCGGGCTGTCGGGGTGCAGGGGCTCCTCGGGGTGGGCGCGCAGTTCGAGGCCCTCGTAGCCGTGGGCGGCGGCGAGGGCGGCGCTGCGGTCGAGCGGCGCGCCGGGCAGGCCGAGCGTCGAGAAGGCGTACCTCACGGGCGGCTCCCTCCGGCGGGGGGCGGCGCGGTGGAGCCGCGCACCATGAGTTCGGTGGGCAGGGTGGTGATGCCGCCCGGGGGCAGCGGCTTGCGGCCGGTGACCAGTTGCGCGGCGAGTACGCCGGCTTCCCGCAGCGGCACGCGGACGGTGGTGAGCGCGGGGGCGGTGTCCACGCAGACGGGGAGGTCGTCGAAGCCGGCGACGGAGACGTCCCCGGGGATGCGCAGTCCGGCCTCGCGCAGGGCCGCCGCCACTCCGGTGGCGACGGTGTCGTTGGCCGCGGCGACGGCGGTGAAGGGGGCCCCTCGGCGCAACAGCTCGCGGGTGGCGTCGTAGCCGGCGGAGCGCTCGAATCCGGCGTGCACGGTGAGCGGCTCGCAGGCTTCGGGCAGGGCGGGATCGTGCAGCCCCAGCGCCTCGCGGTGGCCGGCGAGCCGCTCTCGGGTGGTGCTCAGCCCGGGCGGGCCGGCGACGTACGCGATGCGCCGGTGGCCCAGCGCCAGCAGGTGTTCGGCGAGGCGGAAGGCGCCGCCGCGGTCGTCGAACATGACGGTGGCCACGGGCAGTGCGGCGGGAACGGGGAGCGGGGGCCGCCCGCACAGGACGACGGGGGCGCCGGAAGCCGCCATTCGGGTGACGCGGGCGGTGAGGGCGCCGGTGTGCCCGGGTTCCTCCACCGCGCCGCCGGTCAGGACCACCCCGCCCGCGCGCTGGCCCTCCAGCAGGGTGAGGTAGGCGAGTTCGGCCGCGGGGGCGCCCTCGGTGTTGCAGACCACGGCGAGCCGGCGGGGGTCGCCGTGACCGGTCGGGGCGAGGGCGCCCTGCAGGGATCCGGCGAGGATGCCGAAGAAGCTGTCCGCCACGTCGTGGACGAGGACGCCGACCAGGTCGGAGGTGGCGGCCGCGAGGGCGCGGGCGGGGCCGTTGGCCACGTAGCCGAGCTCTTCGACGGCCTGTTCCACCCGGGTCCGGGTGCCGCCGGCCACCGGGTATCCGCCGTTGAGCACGCGCGAGACCGTCGCGGGCGACACGCCCGCGTGCGCCGCGACCTCGGCGAGAGTCACCGCCATCTTTCCGCCCCTCCTGCTCGTCCCCGGTCATCGTCTCATCCGGGTGTGCACCCCCATGCTCCCCGGTGGAGAAAGCGCTTTCTATCACCCGAACGTGTGTTGCGCAGGAATCGATCCCGGCCTTAGCGTGATGGAGGAGAAAGCGCTTTCTATCGCGTTGCCGGACGGCGAGCATCAAGGAGGGGCCATCATGGAGCGCAGGACGATCAAGATCGCGATGAACGGCGTGACCGGGCGGATGGGATACCGCCAGCACCTGGTCCGCTCGCTGCTCGCCCTGCGCGAGCAGGGTGGGCTGGACCTGGGCGACGGCCGGGTGCTGTGGCCCGAGCCGGTGCTGGTCGGGCGCCGCGAGCCGGCGCTGCGCGCCATCGCCGAAAAGCACGGACTGGAGCACCTCAGCACGGACCTGTCGGCCGTGCTGGCCGATCCCGAGGTCGAGATCTACTTCGACGCGCAGGTCACCGGAGCCCGCGAGGCCGCGGTGCGGCGGGCCGTGGCAGCGGGCAAACACGTCTACTGCGAGAAACCGACGGCTCTGAGCTTCGCCTCCTCACTGGAGCTGGCCCGCCTGGCGGCGGAGGCCGGGGTCAAGCACGGGGTGGTCCAGGACAAGCTGTTCCTGCCGGGGCTGCTGAAACTGAGGCGACTGGTCGAAGGCGGCTTCTTCGGCGAGATCCTCTCCGTGCGCGGTGAGTTCGGGTACTGGGTGTTCGAAGGGGACTGGCAGCCGGCCCAGCGGCCGTCCTGGAACTACCGGGCCCAGGACGGCGGGGGCATCGTCGCCGACATGTTCCCGCACTGGGACTACCTGCTCCACGAGCTCTTCGGCCGGATCCGCACGGTGCAGGCACTGGCCCGTACGCACATCGGGCGCCGCTGGGACGAGGAAGGCAAGCCGTACGAGGCGACGGCGGACGACGCCGCGTACGGCGTCTTCGAGCTGGAGGGCGGCGCCGTCGCACAGATCAACTCCTCCTGGACGGTGCGGGTCCACCGTGACGAACTGGTGGAGTTCCAGGTGGACGGGACACAGGGGTCGGCGGTCGCCGGGCTGCGCGGCTGCCGCATCCAGCACCGGGGGGCGACGCCGAAGCCGGTGTGGAATCCGGATCTGCCGCAGCCGGAGCCGTTCCGCGCGCAATGGCAGGAGGTCCCGGACAACGGCCCGTTCGACAACGGTTTCAAGGCCCAGTGGGAGCTGTTCCTGCGCCATGTCGTGCTCGACGAGCCTTGGCAGTGGGACCTCTTGGCCGGCGCGCGCGGGGTACAGCTCGCCGAGCTGGGGCTGCGGTCCTCCGCGGAGGGCCGGCGGCTGCCGGTGCCGGAGGTGGTCCTGTGAGCATCCGGCTTCCGGCCGCAGACGGCGGATACCGGCTGCACCGGCCCTGTACCGCCCCCCTCGCGCCGCTGGTCTGCCGGCCGGCGCGCAGCCGCCGGTTCTACGCGGCGGCGCACGTGGTCGCCGATCCGCTCGCCGCCTGCGCCGGCGGTCCCGCTGCTCAGGCGGGTCCGGCGGTGGACTGGGAGGCGACCCTGGCCTTCCGGCACCGGTTGTGGGCCCAGGGCCTCGGCGTGGCGGAAGCGATGGACACGGCGCAGCGCGGGATGGGGCTGGACTGGCCGGCCGCGGCGGAGCTGATCCGCAGGTCGGCCGCCGAGGCCCGGGCGGTGGGCGGCCGGATCGTCTGCGGCGCGGGCACCGATCAGCTCGCCCCGGGCGGCGGGCACACGCTGTCCGCGATCACCGCCGCCTACGAGGAACAGCTCGCGCACGTCGAGGACTGCGGGTCGGGGGCCGTGCTGATGGCCTCCCGCGCCCTGGCGGCCGCGGCGCGCGGCCCGGAGGACTATCCGCAGGTGTACGGGAGGCTGCTGCGGCAGAGCGCCCGACCGGTCGTACTGCACTGGCTGGGGCCGATGTTCGACCCGGAGCTGGCCGGCTACTGGGGCCACACCGACCTCGACGAGGCGACCGAGGTGTTCTTGAAGGTGATCGCCGACTGCCCGGAGAAGGTGGACGGGGTCAAGGTCTCACTGCTGGACGCGGAGCGGGAGAAGGACATCCGGCGCAGGCTCCCGCCGGGCGTGCGCTGCTACACCGGCGACGACTACCACTATCCCGAACTGATCGCCGGACAGGGGGCGGGGGAACCGGGAAGCGACGCGCTGCTGGGCGTCTTCGACCCGATCGCCCCGCTGGCCGCCCGGGCTGGACTCGCCCTGGACCGGGACGACCGGGCCGGTTTCCGTGAGGTGCTGGATCCGACGGTGGCGTTGTCGCGGCACCTGTTCGCGCCGCCGACCCGTCACTACAAGACGGGGGTGGTGCTGCTGGCCTGGCTGGCGGGGTACCAGGAGCACTTCACGATGCTGGGCGGGTTCCAGTCGGCCAGGACGCTCCCCCACCTGGCCACGGCGTACGAACAGGCCGACATGCTGGGTCTGTTCCCCGACCCCGAGCTCGCCGAGGCACGGATGCGCCGGCTCCTCGCGGTGTATGGGGTGGCCTCGTGAGCGCCGGGGCGGCCCCGGCCCGGTTCAGCCTCAACCAGGAGACCATCCGGCAGTGGTCGATGCCGGAACTGGTCGACGGGTGCGTCGCGGCCGGGGTGGGTGCCGTCGGGCTGTGGCGGGATCCGGTGCGGGAGTTCGGGCTGCGCGAGACGGCGAAGCTGGTCGCCGGGGCGGGGCTGCGGGTCAGCTCGCTGTGTCGCGGCGGGTTCTTCACCGCCGCCGATCCTGCCGGGCGGGCCACGGCCCTCGAAGACAACCGGCGGGCCGTCGCGGAGGCCGCCGAGCTGGGCGCCGAAGCCCTGGTCCTGGTCTCGGGGGGCCTGCCCGAAGGCGACCGGGACCTGGTGGGGGCGCGGCGGCGGATCGTCGACGTGCTGGGCGAGCTCGCCCCGTGGGCGGCCGATCACGGGGTACGGCTGGGGATCGAGCCCCTGCATCCGATGTTCGCCTCGGACCGCTGCGTGGTCTCCACGCTCGGTCAGGCCCTGGACATCGCCGAGCAGTTCCCGGCGCAGCAGGTGGGGGTGGTCGCCGACTCCTACCACGTGTGGTGGGACGAGAGGCTGCCGGCCGACCTGCGCCGGGCGGGTGCGGGCGGGCGGATCGTGTCGGTCCAGGTGGCCGACTGGGTGACCCCACTGCCGGCCGGGGTGTTGCTCGGGCGCGGGCAGCTGGGCGACGGCTGCATCGACCTGAGGGCGTTCCGGGAGCTGGCCGACTCGGCCGGCCATCGGGGCCCGGTCGAGGTGGAGATCTTCCATCCGGGGCTGTGGGCGCGAGACGGTGCCGAGGTGCTGCGGGAGGTGATCGACCGCTACCGGGAGCACGTGGCCTGAGGTGTTGCGCGTGCGCGAGTGACGGGCCGGCGGGCGCCGGTACGGGACGTGGACGGGGACGGGACAAGGAGCATGCGATGACAGACGTGTGGAGCCGGCGCGCCTTCCTCTCCGCCGCGGGCGGGGGTGCACTCCTGCTGGGAGCGCCCGCCGCGCGGGCGGGGGCCGCGCCGGCGGACGGGACCCACGACGCCATGCGGGCGGTGTGGCTCGGCCTCTTCCTGGGCGGCGACGTCCCGGCCGGGGCCGAGCCGTTCCGGTCGAGACTCGCCGATCTCGGCGCCCTGTCCGCGGGGTGGCGTTCGGCCATGGCTCCGGCGCCGGGCTCGCTCTGGCCCGACCTGGGGTACGGCGCCGACCCCGAGATGATGATGCAGAGCTACTACCGGCTGCGGACGATGGCCGAGGCGTACCTGCGGCCCGGGACCGGGCTCGCCGGGGACCCCGGTCTGCGCTCGGACCTCCTGACCGGGCTGGACCATCTGCACGCGGACGTCTACCACGCCGGCCAGGTGCGGTACGGCAACTGGTACTGCTGGCAGATCGGTGCCCCGCAGGCCCTGCTGGACCTGTGCGTGCTGCTGTACGAGGAGCTGTCGGCCTCCCAACTCGCCGGTTTCTGCGCGGCCGTCGACCACTTCGTACCGGATTCGGTCGTCGGCTCGTACAGCGGGACCAGTACGGGGGCGAACCGGGTGGACCTGTGCCGGGTCCTGGCGCTGCGCGGGGTGGTCGGCGGGGACTCGGCGAAGATCGCCCTGGCACGGGACGCGCTCACGCCGGTGTTCCCGTACGTCACCGCGGGCGACGGGCTCTACCGGGACGGGTCGTTCGTCCAGCACACCTGGGTGCCGTACACGGGCACGTACGGGGCGGTGCTGCTCGGCGGGCTGGGAATGCTGTTCGCGCTCCTGAAGGGCACCGCCTGGCAGGTCACGGATCCCGGGGCGCAGATCGCCTTCGACGCGGTGGAGCGGGCCTGGGCGCCGTTCCTGTTCAACGGGCTGGTCATGGACGGCGTGTCGGGGCGGGCGGTGAGCCGGGGGCTGATGGTCGCCGATCCGCGCCAGGTCCAACAGGACGACCACGCGCGGGGACACGCGGTCCTCGCCGCGATCCTGCTCCTCGCGCAGGGCGCGAGCCCCTCCGAGCGGGCGCGCTGGCGGGCGTTGGTCAAGGGCTGGATGGCCCGGGACTACTACAGCCGCCCGCTCGCGGACGCGTCGCTCCCCCTGTCCTCGCTCGCCCGGCTGGCGGAGGCCGAGTCCGACACCTCGGTGACCGCACTGCCCGAGCCGGTCGGACACCGGCTGTTCGCGTCCATGGACCGGGCCACGCACCGCCGGCCCGGCTGGGCGGCTTCGCTGTCCATGGCCTCGAAACGGATCGCCCACTACGAGACGGGCAACGGGGAGAACCTGCGCGGCTGGCACACGGGCAGCGGCATGCTCTCCTGGTGGGGGGCCACGTACGGCAACGGCCAGTACTCCGACGCCTTCTGGCCCACGGTGGACCCGTACCGGCTGCCGGGGACCACGGTGTCGCGGAAGGTGCTGGCCGACGGGGCGGGAGGCGACTGGGGGGCGTCCCGGCCCGACGCGGCCTGGGTGGGCGGGACGACCGACGGGGAGTTCGCCTCACTGGGTCAGCACCTGCGGGGCCTGGGCAGCACGCTCACCGCCCGCAAGTCCTGGTTCTTCCTCGACGACACGATCGT
Organism: Streptomyces roseus; assembly: GCF_001044425.1. Taxonomy (GTDB): domain Bacteria; phylum Actinomycetota; class Actinomycetes; order Streptomycetales; family Streptomycetaceae; genus Streptomyces; species Streptomyces roseus. Next base: position 26,045 of record NZ_LFML01000061.1, on the reverse strand, counting down.
CTGCCTGGGGGCCGGGATCCGCTGCTCGGACGGGACCGTGGTCGAGACGGTCGTCGACAACCGCAATCTGGGCGCGGCCGGCACCCATGCCCTGACCGTGGGCGGCGTCGTCCAGCCGGCCGCCCTCGGCTGGTCGGCGGCCTTCCCCTCCCCCGGCTGGGCTCATCTGGCGGGCTTCGGCGGCTACGTGATGTCGGGTCCGGGTTCGTTCAGAGGCCTGCGGGAGGCGCGCACCGGCCGATGGAGCGAGATCAACCGGGTCGGCTCCACCACGGCCTTGACCCGGCGCTACCTCAGCCTCTGGTACGACCACGGCACGGACCCGGCCGGCGCCGGCTACGTCCACCAGATGATGCCGGGGGCGACGGCGGCGCAGACCGCCGCGAGAGCCGCCGCCACGGGCTGGCTCTCCGTACTCGCCAACTCGGAGACGGCACAGGGCGTCTCCGTACCCTCACTGGGCTTCACCGGGGTCAACTTCTGGCAGGCCGGGTCAGCCGGTCCGCTGGAGGCGGGAGGGCCCTGCTCGGTGACCGTCCGGGAGAGACCGGACGGCACGGCCACGCTCTGCGTCGCGGACCCGGCGCGGGCCCTGACCTCGCTGACGCTGCTGTGGAACCGGCCCGTGGCCGCGGTGCTGTCCCGGCCGCAGAGCCTGGTCTCCCAGGACACGGGCACCCGGTTGCGCCTCGGATTCGGCGACCTCACCACGGCGGCGGGGGCCGGTCAGCAGGTGGTGGTCCGGCTGGGGTGAGGGAAGACCTGGGCGGGCAGCCGGGCCGGTAGGAGAAGGGCTTCAAGCGTCACATAACGTGCTCTCCATGGATCAGGAGCACATAGCCGGGCCCGGCGACGGTGGCGGCGCGGACAGGCGGCGGTTCCTCGCGCTCGCGACGGGAGCGGCCACCGCCGCCGGACTCGGGGCCGCGGCCGGCTGCGCGGGCGGAGCCGGCCACGGGGCGGCGGGAACGGACGGGGGCAAGGCGGCGACGCCCGACGCGGCGGCGGGGAAGGGCGGACCGGCCGGCTTCGACGTCAAGGCCGAGAACGCCAAGCCGGGGCACGCCGATTGGCACGTCACCAAGGCGGGGCCCGCGCGGGCCATCGAGGGCTTCGCCGACAAGGTCAGCGTGCTGCCCGGCGAGTCCTTCGGCCTGCACGTATCCACCACCGCGCCCCGGTTCACCGTCTCCGCCTATCGGATGGGCTGGTACGGCGGCGCCCGGGCCCGCCTGGTGTGGCGGTCCGAGGCGCTGCCCGGCGTGCGCCAGCCGGAGCACACGGTGGATCCCGCGACCCGGATGGTCTCCGCCCGGTGGCCCCGCACCACCACCGTGGACACCAAGAACTGGCCCGAGGGCTGCTATCTGCTGCGGCTCGACGCACAGGGCGCCGAAGGCCAGCGCTTCGTCCCGGTGACCGTCCGCTCGGCGGCGAGCGCCGGCCGTACCGTCGTCGTGAACGCGGTGGCGACCTGGCAGGCGTACAACCGGTGGGGCGGCTACGGCAGTTATGACGGCCCCAGCGGCGGCTACGCCTCGCGCTCCCTCGCGGTCACGTTCGACCGGCCGTACGAGTACGACGACGGCGCGGGCCTGTTCCTCGTCTACGAGGCTCCGCTGCTCGCCCTCGCCGAACGGCTCGGCATACCCCTCGCCTACGCGACGACCACCGACGTGGCCCGGGAGAAGCGCTTGCTGGAAGGGGCCGCGGCGGTCCTGTCCCTCGGACACGACGAGTACTGGTCGCCCGAACAGCGGGCCCATTTCACCGCCGCCCGGGACGCCGGGACCAACATCGCGATCCTCGGCGCGAACTGCTGCTTCCGCCGGATCCGGCTGGAGCCCTCCGGCCTCGGACCGGACCGCACGGTGGTCTGCTACAAGTCCGCCTACGACCAGGACCCCGGGTTCAAGCGCGGACAGCCTGCCACCGTCGACTTCCGCTCGGCGCCGGGCGCCGACCCGGAGAGCTCGCTGCTCGGCGTGATCTACGACGGCTACCCGGTGGACGCCCCGTACGTGGTGACCCAGCCGGGCCACTGGCTGTTCGAGGGCACCGGAGTGAAAGCCGGGGACCGCTTCGCCCACCTGGTGGGGGTGGAGTACGACAAGGTCGACACCGGCTTCCCGACGCCCCGCCCGATCGAGATACTGGCCCACTCCCCCGTGGTGTGCGAGGGCCGGCCCAGCCACCAGGACACGGCGTACTACACGACACCCAGCGGCGCGGGCGTCTTCGCGACCGGGACCATGCGGTGGGTGGAGGCGCTGGACGCGACGGGCGACGGCCGCAGCGGCGCCAACCACGGCCTCGACGCGAAGGCGGGCGCGCTGACCACCCGGGTCACGGAGAACCTGCTGCGGGCGTTCGCGGCGGGCCCGGCGGGGCGCACCCACCCCGCACAGGACAACGTGAAGGCGGTGTACCCCAACCGGGCCACCCCCTAGGATCGGGATCACGGCATCGCGTGTCGGTCACCGACCGGGTGAGGCATGGAGGTGCCCGTGATGTGCCTTGCGGAGGCATTCACTCATGTCAGTCCAGCTGAACCACACGATCGTCCACTCCCGGAACAACCGGGAGGCCGCCGCCTTCCTGGCGGACGTCCTCGGCCTTGAGGTCGGGACGGAGTGGGGCCCGTTCGTCCCCGTCGAGACCGCCAACGGCGTCACCCTCGACTTCGCGACCGTCCCGGCCGACTCCCTCGCCGTCCAGCACTACGCCTTCCTCGTCTCCGAGGAGGAGTTCGACGCCTCGTTCGCGAGGATCCGGGCGGGCGGGATCCCGTACTTCGCCGACCCCCACATGAAGCGTCCCGGCGAGATCAACCACAACGATGGCGGTCGCGGCGTCTACTTCCTCGACCCGTCGGGCCACGGAATGGAGATCATCACCCGCCCGTACGGCTACCAGGAGCCGGCGGCCGGCTAGCCGGCCCGCCCGGGGCCTCCGCCTTCCGCCCGGTGCCCGCCGGGCGGGAGGTAGACGATGTTGGGGGCGGCGGTGGCCGGGTGGGTGGTGACGCGGGTGCGGACCCCGTACACCTCGGCCAGCAGCTCCTCGGTCAGCACCTGCGCCGGGGTTCCCGAGGCCGCCACCCGGCCGCCCGACAGGACGTACAGGCGGTCGCAGTACGAGGCCGCCAGGTTGAGGTCGTGCAGTACGAGCAGGGCGGTGGCGGGCAGGGCGCGGACCAGGCCGAGGACCTCCAGCTGGTAGCGGATGTCCAGGTGGTTCGTCGGCTCGTCGAGGGCGAGCAGGCCCGGGTCCTGGACGAGGGCGCGGGCCACCAGGGCGCGCTGCCGCTCCCCGCCGGAGAGCCCGTCGTAGGGGCGGTCCGCGAAGTCGCCCGCGCCCACGGTCTCCAGGGCCTCGGCGACGCGGCGCACGTCGTCGGGGCCGTCCTGCTCCCAGAACCGCTTGTGCGGGCTGCGGCCCATCGCGACCACCTCGCGGACGGTCAGTCCGAAGGTGCCCGCGGCGTCCTGCGGGACCACCGCGACCCGGCGCGCCCGGTCCTTGGCGCCCAGCCCCGCCGCGTCCGCGCCGTCCAGCAGCACCCGGCCGGCGGTGGGCCGCAGGGCGCCGTAGACGCAGCGCAGCAGCGTGGTCTTCCCGCTGCCGTTGGGCCCGACCACTCCGACCGTCTCGCCGGGGCGGGCGGCGAGGTCCACCCCGTGGAGCAGCGTGTGCCCTTCGACGGAGTAACGCACGGCCTCCACGGCGAGTTCCACGGGCCGGCGGCCGCTCATCCGGCCACCCCCTCGACCCGCGTGGAGCGGCGCAGCATCCACAGGAAGAACGGTCCGCCGACGAGCGCGGTGACCACGCCGACCGGTATCTCCTCGGGCGCCGCGGCCGTACGGGCGAGCAGGTCGGCCAGGGTCAGGAACACGGCCCCGCCCAGCGCGGCCACGGGCAGCAGCGCCCGGTGCCCGGCGCCGACGGCCATCCGGGCGGCGTGCGGGACCATCAGCCCGACGAAGCCGATGGCGCCGCTGTAGGCGACGAGCACGCCGATGACGAGGGAGGTCAGGACGAAGACGGCGGCGCGGAAAAGCCCGGTGTCCAGACCGAGGGTCCGCGCGCCCTCCTCCCCCGCCAGGAGCAGGTCGAGCGGCCGGGCGAGCGCGGTCAGCAGGGCGGTGCCGACGAGCAGGGCCGTGGCGGGCAGGGCCAGTTCGTCCCAGCGGGCGCCGCCCAGGCCCCCCAGGGTCCAGAACAGGACGGACCGTATCTGGTCGGGGTGCGCGGCGAGCACCAGCACCAGGCTGGTGAGCGCGGACAGGACGTACTGGACGGCGACTCCGGCGAGGATCAGCCGCCCGGTGGTCATGGTGCCGCCGCGCCGGGCCATGGCGTAGACGGCGACGAGCGCGCCCATCGATCCGGCGAACGCGGCGGCCGGAACGCTCAGGGCGCCGATCCCGCCGAGCGCCCCCGCTGTTCCCGCCGCTCCCGCCCCGAGGACGATGACGAGGACCGCGCCCAGCGAAGCCCCGGAGGAGGCCCCCAGCAGGAAGGGATCGGCGAGCTGGTTGCGTACGAGGGCCTGCAGGACGGTCCCGGCCACGGCCAGCCCGGCTCCGACGACCGCCCCGAGCAGTACGCGCGGCATCCGCACGTCCCACACGATGGAGGCGAACGCCCCGGTGCGCGCCCCGGGTCCGCCGAGCACGATGTCCAGGACCTGGCCGGGGGCGATCCGTACCGGTCCCAGGGCCAGGCCCGCGACGGCGGACGCGAGGAGCGCCGCGGACAGGAGCACCACCGCGGTGGGCGTGCGGGGGCGGCTCACGCGGCGTCGGGGTGGAGCTGGCGGCCCAGGGACTCCACGGCCTCGGCGACGCGCACGCCGAGGACGGCCGAGGACAGGGGCAGCACCACGAACCGCTTGTTCTTGATCGCGGGAACCTCGGCCAGCGCGGGATCGTTCAACAGGCGCTGCTTCTTGGCTTCGACGGTGGTGCCGCCGTAGTCGTAGACGAGGACGACCTCGGGCCGCCGCTCGATGACCTTCTCCCACGACACGTCACCGAAGGTGTCCCCCAGGTCGGCGAAGGTGTTCGTCCCGCCGGCGAGGGAGACGATCTCGTTGCCGATGCCGTTTCCGCCCGAGGTGAAGGCGGTGCCCTCGCCGGAGTCGTAGACGAAGACGTTCGGCTTGGCCTTGTCCTTGACGCGGGCGGTGACGGCGTCGATGCGCCGCTGTTCGTCCTCGATGAGGCGCGCCCCGCGTTCGGGCACGCCGAAGGTCCGCGCGACCTCGGTGATCTCGGTCTTCAGCTCTTCGAGACCGACGGGGCCGGTGCCGCAGTACTCCACGCTGAGCCGGGAGTTGATCCCGGCCTTGGCGAGTCCCTCCCGGTCGCGCCCCTGCGCCTTGTCGAAGGCGCTCGCGTACCCGCCGTAGACGAAGTCCGGGTCGGCGCCGAGGAGGACCTCCTTGGAGGGGTACTCCTCGGCGAGCACCTTGATCCTGTCGTAGGCGGGCCGGTAGGCCGGCAGTACGGAGTCGTCGAGGTACGCCGTCGCGGCCATCCTGTCCTGGAGGCCGAGGGCCAGCAGCATCTCGGTGGCGTGCTGGTTCATGGTGACGGCCCGCCGGGGCGGGGCCTGGTAGGTGCTGCTGACACCGCAGTTGGTGACGGTGTACGGGAACCCCGGCGCGGCCGCCCCGGCCGCGCCCCCGCCGCCGGCCGGGGGCGTACCGCCGCAGGCGGCCAGGGGTATCAGGAGCGCGAGGGGGACAAGGGCGCGCAGAACGGCGCGGGAACGCGGCATGGCGAAGCCTCTCCGGGGGATCCTCGTCCCCTGGTCGACGTGAAGAGGCGATGCGTCAGTGTCTGACTTCCGGACCCGCGCGGGGTCCGGTCACAGTGGCGGGACCGCACCGGATTCGCACCGGTTTCCTGTCCTGCACCGCCTGGGGTGGTTCGCCCCAGTCTGCCAGACGATCACGAAACGGCGTCGGGCCCGCCCCCTTCGTGGGGACGGGCCCGATGCCGTGTACTGCTTGCAGGGGCGGCAGGATTCGAACCTGCGGCCTGCGGTTTTGGAGACCGACGCTCTGACCAGCTGAGCTACGCCCCTTCGCTGGGGAAACTCTGACACGGAGCGGCCGGGAGTTCCAAATGCATTGATGCGTCAAGCGGGTGGAAGTTCGGGCGCCCGGCGGGGCGGCGGAGTCCAGCGGGGTGGCGGAGCCCAGCCGGATGGCGGAGCCCAACGGGTGGCGGGGCGCCGCCGGTCACCGCGTCCCCGCCCCGGCCGGGTTGCGCACGCCCCCTTGACCCAGATGGTCCAGACCAATAGTTTCCGGCATGCACCGCGCACGCGTCCCGCACCGCTCCCGCCCCCGCAAAGGAAGCCCATGCGCCGCAGCATGTCCGGCAGGCTGGCCGTCGCCGCCTGTTCCCTCTCCCTGCTCACCGCCCTCGCACCCGCCGCGGCCGCGCAGGCCGACGGCGGGCACGACCGCTCATACAAGCGGGTCGGGTACTTCACCCAATGGGGCGTGTACGGACGGGACTTCCAGGTCCAGGACCTGGAGACGAGCGGCACCGCAGGCAAGCTCACCCACATCAACTACGCCTTCGGCAACATCAGCGCGGAGGGCAGGTGCTTCACCGGCAACGTGCCGGGCGAGGCCGACGCCTGGGCCGACTACGTGCGCCCGCTCGACGCCGCGAACTCCGTGGACGGCGTCGCCGACAGCGCCGAGCAGCCGCTCGCCGGGAACTTCAACCAGCTGCGCGAGCTCAAGGCCAAGCACCCCGGCCTCAAGGTCCTTCTCTCCCTCGGCGGTTGGAGCTGGTCGACGCACTTCTCGGACGCCGCGCTCACCCCGGCCTCCCGCAAGGCCCTCGTCCAGTCGTGCATCGACCTTTACATCAAGGGCAACCTGCCGCAGGACGGCGCCCGCGGCGGGGCCGGCGCGGCGGCCGGCCTCTTCGACGGGATCGACCTCGACTGGGAATGGCCCGGCTCGGCCGGTGACACGGACACCGCGTACCGGCCGGAGGACAGGGAGAACTTCGCCGCGCTGGTCAAGGAGTTCCGTACGCAGCTCGACGCGTACGCGCGCAGCCAGAAGCGGAAGCAGAAGTACGAGCTGACGGCGTTCGTCCCGACCGCCCCCGCCAAGATCGACGCGGGCTTCGACGTCCGCCGCATCATGCGCGACCTCGACTTCGTGAACCTCCAGGGCTACGACTTCCACGTCTCCGGCGAGCCGGTCACCGCCCAGCAGTCCGCCCTGCGCGCCCGCGGTGACTTCAGCGTCGCCGGCACCGTGGAGGCCTGGCGCCACCGCGGGGCCCCGGCCGAGAAACTGGTCATGGGCATGCCCTTCTACGGGCAGGGCTGGACCGGAGTCACCGGAGGCGGGGACGGCATGGGCCGGCCCGCGACGGGCCCGGCGCCGGCGACCTGGGCCGCCGGGTACGAGGACTACAAGGCGCTGAAGAAGCTGGCCGATTCGGGCAGGTACAAGGTCTACCGTGACCGCCGGGAAGGCCACGCCTGGCTGTTCGACGGCAGCACCCTGTGGACGTACGACGACCCGCAGGTACTGCGGACCAAGACGGAGTACATCCGCGAGAACGGCCTGGGCGGCGCGATGTTCTGGTCCCTGGACGCGGACACGGCCGACGGAGAGCTGATGACGGCCGTCGACCGGGGCCTGCACGGCCGCTGACCGGCCGCGGCGCCCGCCGCACGGCCCACCCGACCGGCGCCGCCGGGCCGCGGAATCGTTCCGGTCCGGCGGCGTCCCACCACGAACGCCCCATGCCGTCCCCACCCCGCGCCGTCGACCTCGCCCACGGCGTCCGCAGAGGAGAGAGCGCTACCGGAAGCCGCCCAGCGGGTGGGCGGCGGCCAGGGCCGCCGTCTCGGCGAAGGCGGGGACGCGGCCCGTGCCGCCGCGCCCGGACACTGACAGCGAGGCCGCCGCCATGCCGTACGCGACGGCCTCGGCCAGCGGGTCGCCGAGGGCGAGCCGGGCGGTGGCGGTGCCGGTGAAGCAGTCCCCGGCGCCGGTCGCGTCCACCGGAGCCGGGTTGACCGGTACGGGGTGGTACTCCGCCCGCGTCCCGTCGTCGAGCAGCAGTCGGCCGGCGCCCGCGGTCACCACGACCGTACGGGCGCCCAGGGCGCGGTAGCGGGCGGCGGCCTCCCTCGGGTCCGCGGCGCCGACCAGCGCCTCGGCGTCGGCCGGGCAGGAGGTCTTCAGCAGCCCGGCCAGCGGGGCCATCCGGGCCAGCAGCTCGCGGGCCGCGGCCCGTCCGGTCAGGCGGGGGCGGAAGTTGGGGTCGTACGAGACGTGCCCGCCGGCCCCGTGGACGGTCTCGGCGGCGGCCACGACCGCCTCGCGGCTGCTCGCCGACAGGGCGCCGGTGATCCCGCTGGTGACGAGGGCCCGCGCGCCGGTCAGCAGCTCCCGCCAGGAGTCGATGTGCGGGGTGGAGAGGGTGGAACCGGCGCTGTGGGCGCGCCAGTAGACGAACTCCCGGTCGCCCTCGGTGTCGGAGGCCAGCAGATAGGCGCCGTTGGGGCGTGGGGCGCGGTGTACGTGGGCGACGTCCACGCCGAGCGCGGCCGCGCGGCGCAGCAGCGGGACGCTGAGCTCGTCGTCGCCGACGACGGTGAGCAGGGCGGTCCGGGCCCCGGCGGCCGCGGCTGCGGCCGCCGCGTTGAGGGCGTCGCCGGAGTAGGAGATGCGGGCCGGGGCGCCGTCGGCGGCTTCCCGCAGGGGGGTGTCCGTGTGGATCTCGACGAGGACCTCACCGAGGACGAGCACGTCGTAGCCGCTCCCGCGGCCCGTGCCTTGCCCGGTATGGGCCGCGGGCTCCGGGGGCGCCATCCTCAGCGCCCCGAGGGGGCGCAGCCGGTGCAGCACGGCCGGGCCAGATCGGCGAACACGGCGGCCAGTTCGGCCGGATCGGCGGGGAGGCCGCCGCCGATGCCGACGGCGGCGGCCCCGGCGGAGAGCCACTCCAGGATCTCGGCGGGCCGGATGCCGCCGGTCGGCAGGAACAGCGCCCCGGGCAGCACCGCCTTGAGGGAGCGGATGAACTGCGGGCCGCCGACGTGGGCCGGGAACACCTTGGCAGCGCCCCCCGACCGGACGGCGGAGGCGATCTCGCCCGGGGTGAAGCCGCCCTCGATGAAGACCGCCCCGCGCCGGTCGGCGAGCGCGCGGACCCCGGGGGCCGGGTACGGGGAGACCAGGAAGGCCGCGCCCGCGTCGAGGGCGGTCTCGGCCTGGCCGGCCGTGGTGACGGTGCCGACGCCGATCAGGGCCGGCCGGCCGTGCGCGTCGGCGAGCGGCGCGGTCCGGGCGAGGGCCTGCGCCCACCCGGGGGTGGAAGTGGTCAGCTCGACCACGCGGCAGCCGGCGGCCAGCAGGCCGGCGGTCCGGCGGACGGCTCCGTCCGCGTCGGCTTCGCGCAGGACCGGCAGCAGCCGCTGGGCCGCTATCGCGTCGTACGGGTGGCAGGACAAAGGACCCCTCCCTCTCCATCGGTTCCACCGCGTCACATCCACCACTTGTTCCACGTAGTGGAACGCGGTACCGTGTAGTGGAACCACTGTCGCAGACCCTACCCCCACCCGCCCTGCCTCGGGAGAGCTCATGCCCGATGACGGGCCCACCGAGGCCGCACCCGAGAGCCCCGCGCGCGGCGGCCGGACCTCGGCCGCCGGCACGGCGCTGGAGAAGTCGATGCGGATCCTGGAGGCCGTCGCCGCGCCGGGCGGACCGCACCGGCTCACCGACGTGGTGGCGGCCGCCGCCGTGCCGAAGTCGAGCGCCTTCCGGATCCTCGCCTCGCTGACCGAGCAGGGCTTCGTACGCCCGCAGAGCGGATCGCGGTACGGGGCGGGCCCCCGGCTGCGCGCACTGTCCGCCCTGGTCAGCGGGGGCGAGCCGGCCAGCATCGGGCGGATCCTCGGCGTACTGCGCGAGACGGTGGGCCAGACGGTCCACCTGGCCCTGCACAGCGGGCAGTCGCTCACCTACATCCGGAAGCTGGAGGGCGACCAGCCGTTCCGGACGGCCTCCCGGGTCGGGATGCGGATGCCGCTGCACAGCACGGCGATCGGCAAGAGCATCTTGGCGCACCTGCCCGAGGAGGAGGTACGGGCGCTGATCGAGAGTGCGGGCCTGCCGCGCCGCACGCCGAAGACGCTGACCACACCCGGGGCGCTGCTGGCGGAGCTGGAGGCGGTCCGGGACCGCGGCTTCGCCGTGGACGACGAGGAGAACGAGCCGACGATCCGGTGCATCGGCGCCGCCGTCCTCGGCCCCGACGGCCACCCGATCGGCGGAGTCAGCGTCACCACCGTGACCTTCCTCGTCTCCCGGGAGGAGATCGAGGCGTACGCCCCGGCCCTGCTCGCGGCCACGGAGGCGCTCGCTCCGCTGCTGTGAAACAGTGGCGCGACACCGCCCCCACCGGCTTTCCGGGAAATCTCTTCGGGTCTTCGCCCGGATAACCGTTATCCGGGCCGCGCTCGACGGTCTCCCAGGTATCGGGCATCATCGACCGCCGGTACGGACAGGGAACCTCACATGACTGAACAGCACACGGCAGCGCTGGTGGCAGCGGCCCGCGCGGGCGATCCCCGCGCGCAGGACGAGCTGGTCGGCACCTATCTGCCGCTCGTCTACAACGTCGTCGGACGCGCCCTGAACGGCTCCGTCGACGTGGATGACGTGGTGCAGGACACGATGCTGCGGGCGCTGGACGGGCTGGGCACCCTGCGGTCGGACGACAGCTTCCGGTCCTGGCTGGTCGCGATCGCGATGAACCGGGTGCGGGCGCACTGGCAGGCGCGGCACAGCGCCCCCGGCGAGAGCGGGCTCGAAGCCGCCTGGGAACTGGCCGACCCGGGCGCCGACTTCGTCGACCTGACCGTCCTGCGGCTCCAGCTCGAAGGCCAGCAGCGGGAGACGGCCCGCGCCACCCGCTGGCTGGAGACAGACGACCGGGCGCTGCTGTCGCTGTGGTGGCTGGAGTGCGCCGGGGAGCTCACCCGTGCCGAGGTGGCCGCGGCCCTCGAACTGTCCCCGCAGCACACGGCGGTGCGGGTGCAGCGGATGAAGGCGCAGCTGGAGTCGGCCCGGGTGGTGGAGCGGGCGCTGGGCGCGCAGCCCCCGTGCGAGGGTCTGCGGGCGCTGACGGGCACCTGGGACGGGGCGCCGTCGACGCTGTGGCGCAAGCGAATAGCCCGGCACGCGCGCGAGTGTCTGCGGTGCGCGGGACTGTGGAACGGACTGCTTCCGGCGGAGGGGCTGCTGGCGGGCCTGGCCCTGGTCCCGGTCTCGATGGCGCTGCTGGCGGGCATACGGTCGGCCGCGGCAGCCGGCCCCGTCGCGGCGGGTGCGGGCTTCGCCCCGGCCGACGCGGCGTACGCGTACGACGGCGGCGCGGGCACGGCCTCCCCGGCGTACGGGTACGACGGCGCGGCCGGCACGGGCGGCGGCGGCGGCTTCGAGGGCGCCGGCTTCTCCGACACCGGCTTCTCCGGCACCGACTTCGCCGACACCGCGACGCAGCTCACCCCCACGGTCTCCGGGCAGGGCGGCATACCGGACGCCGGCCCGGGCGGGGGCCGCAGCGCCCTGCGCAAGCGCCGCAGGGGCCGCCGCCGGGCGATCGGCGGCGCGGTGCTCGCCGCGTGCGTGGCGGGCGGCGGCCTCGCCTACCTCGGCGGGTTCCCCGGCTCGGGCGACCAGGACACCGGCGCCGCGCCCGCCGCCCCGGTGTCGGCGCTGAAGGCGTCCGACTCCCCCCTCGCCTCCCCCTCGGAATCGGCCTCGCCCTCCGCTTCGGCCTCGCCCTCCCCGTCCCCCTCGGCCTCCGCCTCGCCCAGCCCGTCCGCAGCGAGCCCGACGCCGAGCGCCCAGCCGGCCACGTCCAAGGCGCCGGCCCCGCGCCCGTCGGCGCCCGCGCCGGGACCCGCCCCCTCGGGTGTCGCCGGCCAGGTCATCGCGCTGGTCAACTCCGAGCGCGCGGCGGCCGGCTGCGGCCCCCTCAAGGAGGACCCGCAGCTGCGGAACGCCGCCCAGGGCCACTCCGACGACATGGCGGCCCGGAACTTCTTCGACCACACCAACCCCGACGGCGCCGACCCGGGGAAGCGGACGACGGCCGCCGGATACCGCTGGTCGACGTACGGGGAGAACATCGCGCGCGGCCAGCAGACCGCGGCCTCGGTCATGGACTCCTGGATGAAGAGCCCGGGCCACCGCGCCAACATCCTCAACTGCTCCTTCAAGGACATAGGCGTCGGCATCCACTCGGGACCTGGCGGCCCCTGGTGGACGCAGAACTTCGGGGCCAAGATGTGATCCGCTCTGCCTCCGCGTCCAGGGCCCCGGATGCCTCATACCTCGTGCAGGATGGAGTCTGGGGCCGAAAGGGCTGATCAGGACGGAGCGGCGGACGGAGCGTGGCATGGCGAGGAAAGAGCTCCGTCCGCACCAGCGGGAGGCCGTCGACGCCGTGCTGCGGGCCCTCGAACTGCCCGCCGGCGGCCGGGTGCCCGGGACCGGACTGCGGACCCAGGTGATCATGGCCACCGGCTCCGGCAAGTCCCTGGTCGCCGTCCGCTCCGCCGAGGAACTGCGGGCCGGGCGGGTCCTGGTCCTCGTACCCTCGCTGGACCTGCTCGTACAGACGGCGGCGGCCTGGCGCGAGGGCGGCCGGACCGGAGCCGCCCTCGCGGTGTGCTCCCTGCGCCCCGCCGACGCCGGCATGCCGACCACGACCGACCCCGCCGAACTGGCCCGCCTGGCCGGCCCGTCGGGGCAGCGGGTGACGGTGTACGCCACGTACGCCTCCCTGGGGCTCGGCACGATCGAGCAGGCCCACCTCGCCGGGCTGCCGGGCTGGGACCTGATCGTGGTCGACGAGGCGCACCGGACCTCCGGGCGGACCGGGAAGCCCTGGGCCGTGGTGCACGACAACACCCGGATCCCCTCCATCCGGCGGCTGTACATGACGGCCACGCCCCGGATCTGGCAGGACGGCACGGAGGAGGAGGGCGAGGAGGGCGGCCCCGGGCGGGGCGGGCTCGTCGCGTCGATGGAGGACGACCCCGCCGGCCCCTTCGGCGCGCGCTGCCACACCCTGACCCTCGCGGAGGCCATCGACCGCGGCATCTGCGCCCCGTACCGGGTGGTGTGCGTGGACGTCAGCGATCCGGGGTTCCAGGCCGCCGTGCTCCTGGGCGCCGACGCGCGCTCCGACTCCGTGCGCGGTCCGCGGCTGGCGGCCCTCCAGGCGGCGCTGGTGAAGGCTGCCGCGGACCAGGGGTTCCGGCGGACCCTCGTCTTCCACCATCTGACGCGGGAGGCCGAGGCCTTCGCGGCCGGGCTGCCGGCGGTCGCGGGGCGGCTGCGGGCCGCCGGCGGGGCGGCGGGGCCGGCGTACCCCCGTACGGTCTGGGCGGACTGGCTGTGCGGGCAGCACACGGCGGTGCACCGGCGGCGGGTGCTGGAGCGGTTCGCGGCGGAGGACGGTGCCGACAAGGCCTTCCTCGGCAGTGTGCGGGTCCTGGGCGAGGGCGTGGACACCAAGGAGTGCGATTCCGTTTTCTGGGCCGATGTCCGGGGGTCCATGCCGGACCTGGTCCAGGCCGTCGGGCGGGCGCTGCGCATCCGCCCCGGCGAGGGGAAGGTCGCCTCGCTGGTGGTCCCCGTACTGCTGGGGCCGGGTGAGACGGCCGAGTCGATGCTGACCTCGCGCGCGTACGGTGACCTGGCCCGGCTGCTGGAGGCGCTGCGGGCGCACGACACCCGGCTGGTCGAATCGCTGGCCCAGCCTCAGGCGCCGAGCCGGGCGTGGGCCGGGGGCGAGGCCGTGGCCGGGACGGGGGTGCGCAGCGGGGCGCGGTCCCTGCTGAGCTTCTCCACCCCGCGCGACCCGGCCCTGCTGGCGGCGTTCATCCGGCTGCGGGTGCTGCATCCGGAGCACGAGAACTGGCGGCGCGGAGTGGAGGCGGCCCGGATCTACGCGGCCCGGGCGGGGGACCTGCGGGTGCCGTTCGCGTTCAAGGTGCCGGCCGGGAAGGCCCGGACCGGTACGGAGCCCGCCGCCGGGGCCTGGCCCCCCGGACTCGAGCGGTTCCCGCTCGGCCAGTGGATCGCGGACGTACGGCGCACCCACCGCCGGGGCGCCCTCGGCCGTGAGCGGGTCGCTCAGCTCGACGAGCTCGGGATGGTGTGGAGCCACTTCGACGTGGCGTACGAGGAGGGGCTCGCGGCGGCCCGCGGCTGGGCGGCGGAACACGGCCACCTGCTGCCGCCGGCGGAGGCCACCTGGCGCGGCGCGCCGGTCGGGGTGTGGGTCAAGAACCAGCGGGCCGCCGCCCGCCGCGAGGGCCCCGGCGCCCTGCCGGAGGAGCGCAGGGAGGCCTTGGAGGCCATCGACGCGTCCTGGTGCCCGGCCTGGGAGATCTCCTGGCAGCGCGCCTTCCACCTGACCCGCGTCCACCTCGACGCGGGCGGCGGTCTGCCGCTCGCCCCCGGCGAGGTGGTCGTCCAGGGTGAGGACCTGGGCCGGTGGGTGCGTACGCAGCGGCTGGCGTGGGAGCGGCTGACCTGGGCGCAGCGCTGGCTGCTGGAGCACACGCTGGGGGTGACCGGGGCGAGCGAGGCCGAGCGGCCGCGCCCCCGGCGCACGCAGGCCGAGAAGTGGGCGGAACACCTGGCCGCGGCCCGCCAGTTCCACAGCCGCGAGCAGCACCTGCGCGTCCCGCGCACGCATGTGGAGCGGGTCGGCGGCCGGGAGGTGCGCCTCGGTGCCTGGATCGCCAACCAGCGCTCCCGCTCCTCGGCCCTCGCCCCGGACCGCATCGCCGCCCTGGACGCCCTCGGCATGCGCTGGTCGGCGCACGCCTGAGGCCGGTCCCCCCGAGCGGACACCCTCTAGTGGTGGAACCCCGAGCGGGGTTCGGTCGCCCGGGGCGGCGGGGGCGCCGCCGTGAGGTGTTCCACGGCGTTGCGCAGGTCCGTGACCAGGAGGGCGATCTGGTCGCGGGTGACCCCGTGCCGGATCAGCACGCGCTGGATGACGGTGTCGTCGCGGTCGGCCGGCAGCGGGTACGAGGGCACCTGCCAGCCGCGCATCCGCAGCCGGTCGGAGAGGTCGTACAGGCTGAACCCGGCGGCGGCCTGGTCGGTGAGCCGGTAGGAGACGGCGGGGAGGCCGCCGAGGCCGTCGTAGAGCAGGGTGAAGGGGCCCATGGCGGCGACCTCCCCCGCCAGGTACTGGGCGGTGGCGACGCAGGCCTCGTGGACCCGCCGGTAGCCGCCCCGGCCCAGCCGCAGGAACAGGTAGTACTGGGCGATGACCTCGCCGCCGGGGCGGGAGAAGTTGAGCGCGAAGGTCGGCATGTCGCCGCCGAGGTAGGACACGTCGAAGACGAGCTCCTTGGGCAGCAGGTCGGCGGTGCGCCACACGATCCAGCCGACGCCGAGGGGCGCGAGCCCGTACTTGTGCCCGGAGGCGTTGACGGAGGCCACGCGCGGCAGCCGGAAGTCCCACACCACGTCGGGGTGGAGGAAGGGTGCGACGAAGCCGCCGCTGGCCCCGTCCACGTGGATCGGGATGTCCCAGCCGTGCTCGGCCTGGATCCGGTCGAGTTCGGCGGCGATCTCGGCGACGGGCTCGTAGTCGCAGGTGTAGGTGACCCCGAGGATGGCGACCACGCCGATGGTGTTCTCGTCGACGTACTGGGCGAGCTGGTGGGGCCGCAGACCGGTGGCGTCGGCCTCGACCGGGACCTGGCGCAGTTCGACGTCGAAGTAGCGGGCGAACTTCTCCCAGCAGACCTGGACCGGTCCGCACACCAGGTTGGGCCGGTCTGCGGGCAGGCCCTGGGCCTGGCGGCGGGCGCGCCAGCGGAATTTGAGGGCGAGGCCGCCGAGCATGGCGGCCTCGCTGGAGCCGGTGGTGGAGCAGCCGGTGGCCGCGCCGCCCGCCGGCGCGTTCCAGAGTTCGGCCAGGATGTTGACGCAGCGGGCCTCGATCTCCGCGGTCTGCGGGTACTCGTCCTTGTCGATCATGTTCTTGTCGAGGCACTGGTTCATCAGGCGGTGCACGCCGTCGTCGGACCAGGTGGTGCAGAAGGTGGCCAGGTTCTGGGCCGCGTTGCCGTCGAGGAGGAGCTCGTTGCTGAGCAGCTCGTAGACCACTTCGGTGGGCGCGTGCTCGTCGGGCATCCGGTACTTGGGGAGGACCTCGCCGCTGAGCGCGGTCGTGAACACGTCCTCGTCCGCGTCGCCGGCGCCTACGTCTTTCGTCTCGTGAAGAGCCATATTCGGACTATAAGTGACTGATCGTTACGAGAAGGGGACCGCGCGCGACCGGATAAATTACTGTCGAGTAGACTTTCGCTCGAAGATCTTCCCGTCCGAGCCGCCGGAGCCGGTGCGGACGGGAAGATCAACCAATTGGTTCTATGGGCAACTTATCCGCCGATGTCCGGATATCGGTCAACGGCTCGCGCCACCCTGATAGTTCTTCGGCCCATGAACAAGATCACCCGCCGGCAGGCCTTGGGCACCGCAGCCGGCGCACTCTCAGCCCTCGGCACAGCGGGCGCCACCGCGCACGCGGCCGCCGCCGACTCCCGCGCCTCCATACCCGCCGGCACGGTCGACGAGGTGTACCAGGGCCGCCGCATACGGATCACCCCGGCCGAGAGCGGGGGCGGACACCACGGCGGCCACCACGGGGGCGGCCACGACGGCCTGCCCACCGTCCGGATAGACGGCCGCGAACTGCACGTCATGCGCAACGCCGACGGCACCTGGATCAGCGTGGTCAACCACTACGAGACGTATGCCGATCCGGCCTCGCTGGCCCGCGCCGCGGTGCGTGAACTCCAGGGCGCCGTCCTCGCCCCCTTCGCGCCCATGGGAGGCACGGCATGACCGTCCGCAAGAACCAGGCCGCCCTCACCCCCGAGGAGAAGCGCGCCTTCACGAACGCGCTGCTGGAACTGAAGCGGACCGGTGTCTACGACCGGTTCGTCACCACGCACAACGGGTTCATCATGAGCGACACCGACTCGGGCGACCGGGTGGGCCACCGCTCCCCCTCCTTCCTCCCCTGGCACCGCCGCTTCCTCCTGGAGTTCGAGGCCGCGCTGCAGAAAGTGGACCCGAAGGTGGCGCTCCCCTACTGGGACTGGACCGCGGACCGCACCTCCCGCTCCTCCCTCTGGGCCCCCGACTTCCTCGGCGGCACCGGCCGGGCCCGCGACGGACAGGTCACCGACGGGCCCTTCGCCTACGCGGGCGGCAAGTGGGAGGTGAACGTACGGGTGGACGGGCGCGCCTACCTGCGTCGCGCGCTCGGCTCGGGCGTGGCCGAACTGCCGACCAAGGCCGAGGTGGAGTCCGTCCTCTCCATGCCGGTGTACGACATGGCTCCGTGGAACAGCTCCTCGAACGGCTTCCGCAACCACCTGGAGGGCTGGCGCGGCGCCAACCTGCACAACCGGGTGCACGTCTGGGTCGGCGGCCAGATGGGCACCGGGGTCTCCCCCAACGACCCGGTGTTCTGGATGCACCACGCCTACGTCGACAAGCTGTGGGCCGAGTGGCAGGCCCGCCACCCGAAGTCCACGTACCTGCCGGCCGCGGGCACCGCGAACGTGATCGACCTGAACGACACGATGCGGCCGTGGAACGACGTGACCCCGGCCGACCTGCTGGACCACCGGAAGTTCTACACCTTCGACACGGAACCGGTCCCGGCCGCCGCGGCAAGCCAGCGGTAGTGCAGTTCCGGGCGGCCGACCTGCCCGTAGCGGGGGGTCCGGTCCGCCCGGCCGGTGTCCACCAGGTGCTCCAGGTAGCGGCGGGCCGTGATCCGGGAGATCCCGGCCGCCTCGGCCGCCCCCGCGGCGGTCAACCCCGCGGTCGCCGCCCGCAGCAGCGCGCCGACCCGCTCCAGGGTCGGCGCGCTCAGTCCTTTCGGCAGCTCGGCGGGGCTCGGGGCGCGCAGGGCGGCGAGCGCCCGGTCCACGTCGTCCTGGCCGGCGGCCTCACCCGCCGTCGCCCGGAACTCCGCGTACCGCAGCAGCCGTTCGCGCAGGGTCGGGAAGGCGAACGGTTTGAGGACGTACTGGACCACCCCGAGCGAGACGCTCTCGCGCACCACGGCCAGGTCGCGCGCCGAGGTCACGACGATCACGTCCACCGGGTGCCCGGAGGCCCGCAGCCGGCGGGCGAAGCGCAGCCCGTGCCCGTCGGGCAGGGTGAGGTCGAGCAGCAGCAGGTCGACCGGGGTCCGTTCCAGGACGCGGGTGGCCTCGGCCAGCGAATGGACGGCGCCGACGGCGGTGAAGCCGGGCACCCGGCCGACGTAGAGGGCGTGCGCGTCGGCGGCGACGGGATCGTCCTCGACCACCAGCACCCGTACCGCGGGCCCCGCGGGCGCCCCGTGCGCGTCGCTCATGGCGTCGGCTCCCTTCGCATGGGCAGTCGTACGGTGAACTCGGCTCCCCCGCCCGGTCCTTCGGTGGCCTCCGCGCTCCCGCCGTGGCGGTGGGCCACCTGCCGGACCAGGGCGAGGCCGAGGCCGCGCCCTTCTCCCTTGCCCGACCAGCCGCGCAGGAACACGTCGGCGGCGGCGCCCGCGGGCAGCCCGGGGCCGTTGTCGGCGACCCGGAGCAGCAGTGCGTCCTTGTCGGGCCGGACGGTGACGGCTATCCGGGCCCCGGGGACGCCGGTCAGGGCGTCGACGGCGTTGTCGAGGAGGTTGCCGAGCACGGTGACGAGGTCCCGGGCCGGGAGGTTCCCGGTGCCGGCCCTGACGGCGCGGCTGTCGGGGGTGACGACCAGTTCGACCCCGCGTTCGTGCGCCTGGGCGGCCTTGCCGAGCAGCAGTGCCACGAGGACGGGCTCCCCGACTCCGGTGACCACCTCGTCGGTCAGGGCCTGGGCCAGTTGGAGTTCGGCGGTGGCGAACTCCACCGCCTCGTCCGCGCGGCCGAGTTCGATGAGGGAGACCACGGTGTGCAGCCGGTTGGCGGCCTCGTGGGCCTGGGAGCGCAGCGCCTCGGTGAACCCGCGCTCCTGGTCCAGTTCGCCGGTGAGCGACTGGAGTTCGGTGTGGTCGCGGAGGGTGACCACGGTGCCGCGGCGGCCGCCGCCCGCGACGGGCGAGCTGTTGAGGACGAGCACCCGGTCCGCGGTCAGGTGCACCTCGTCCACGCGGGGCCGGTCGGCGAGCAGGGCGCCGGTGAGCGGGGCGGGCAGTCCGAGGTCGGCGGCGCCGGTGCCCCGGACGTCCCCGCGCAGGCCGAGCAGCTCCCGTCCGGCGTCGTTGATGAGGGTGATGCGGCGCTGGCCGTCGAGCATGAGCAGGCCCTCGCGGACCCCGTGCAGGGCCGCCTGGTGGTAGTCGTACATCCGGCTGAGCTCCGCCGCGTTCATGCCGTGGGTGTGCCGGCGCAGCCGGGCGTTGACCACGTACGTACCGGCTCCGCCGAGGGCGAGCGCACCGGCCGCGACCCAGGCGAGGACGGTGAGCTGCTCGGCGAGGCGGGCGCTGATCGCCCGGACGGTGATGCCGGCGCTGACCATGCCGGTGACCCGGCCGTCGTCCATGAGCGGGGTGACCACGCGGATGGAGGGCCCGAGGGTGCCGGTGTAGGTCTCGCTGAAGGTCTCCCCGAGCAGGGCGGGGGCGGTGTTCCCGAGGAACGGCTCGCCGATGCGTCGGGGGTCGGGGTGGGTCCAGCGCCGCCCGTCGGGAGCCATGATCGTCACGAAGTCCACCCCGGAGTCCACGCGGACCCGCTCGGCGTACGGCTGGAGCGCGGCCGAGGGGTCCCGGCCGGCCGCGGCCCCGCGTACGGCCTCGCGTACGGACGGGGAGTCGGCGACGGCGCGCGCCACGGCCCCCGCCTGGCGCCGGGCGGCCTCCTCGGCCTGCCCGCGGGCGGTGGCGTACGCGAAGACCGCGCAGCCCGCCACGACCACGGCGACCAGCAGCACCTGCATGGCGAAGAGCTGGCCGGCGAGGCTGCGCGGCGGTCGGGGGAAACGGAACATAACGCTCAGTGTGCACCGGGCCGTGAACTCAATGAACGCAAGGGTGACCGGGGTCACAGGCTCGGGCGATGGTCCTCCCGGGACGTATTCACCACCAGGAGGACGCCGTGGCCGGCAGACGCGACAAGACCCATTACCTGTACATCGCGGTGATCGCCGCGGTGCTCCTCGGCATCGCCGTGGGATTCGCCGCGCCCGGCACGGCCGTCGAGCTCAAGCCGCTGGGCACCGGCTTCGTGAACCTCATCAAGATGATGATCTCGCCCGTGATCTTCTGCACGATCGTGCTGGGCATCGGATCGGTCCGCAAGGCCGCGAAGGTCGGCGCCGTGGGCGGCCTCGCCCTCGGCTACTTCATGATCATGTCCACGGTGGCCCTGGCCATCGGGCTCCTCGTCGGGAACCTGCTGGAGCCGGGGAGCGGACTGCACCTGACCGAGGCCGTCAAGCACGCGGGTGAGGCGCAGGCCAAGGCGGGCGGGGCGCAGAGCACGCCCGAGTTCCTGCTCGGGATCATCCCGACCACCCTGGTCTCCGCCTTCACCGGCGGGCAGGTGCTCCAGACCCTGCTCGTGGCGCTGCTGTGCGGGTTCGCGCTCCAGGCGATGGGCACGGCGGGCGAGCCGCTGCTGCGCGGGATCGGACACGTGCAGAAGCTGGTCTTCCGCGTACTGGCGATGATCATGTGGGCGGCGCCGGTGGGCGCGTTCGGCGCGATGGCGGCGGTGGTCGGCGCGACCGGCATCGACGCCCTGAAGTCACTGGCCGTCATCATGATCGGCTTCTACACCACCTGCCTGCTGTTCGTGTTCGTGGTGCTCGGCACCCTGCTGCGGGTGTGCACCGGGCTCAACGTGTTCTCGCTGCTGCGCTACCTGGGCCGCGAGTTCCTGCTGATCCTCTCGACCTCCTCCTCGGAGTCGGCGCTGCCCCGGCTCATCGCGAAGATGGAGCACCTGGGCGTCTCGAAGCCGGTGGTCGGCATCACGGTGCCGACGGGCTACTCCTTCAACCTGGACGGGACCGCGATCTACCTGACGATGTCCTCGCTGTTCATCGCGGAGGCCATGGGCAAGCCGCTGGCCATCGGCGAGCAGATCTCGCTGCTGCTGTTCATGATCATCGCCTCGAAGGGCGCGGCGGGCGTGACCGGCGCCGGGCTCGCGACGCTGGCCGGCGGACTCCAGTCGCACCGGCCGGAACTCGTCGACGGCGTCGGGCTGATCGTGGGCATCGACCGGTTCATGAGCGAGGCCCGGGCGCTGACGAACTTCGCGGGCAACGCGGTGGCGACGGTGCTCATCGGCAGCTGGACCAAGGAGTTCGACCGCGAGCGGGCCACCGAAGTCCTCGCGGGACGGCTGGAGTTCGACGAGACCACGCTGGTCGACGACAGCCACGGCGCGGAGCTCCCCACCGTGCCCGCGCCGTCGCCGGCCGGCGCCAAGGACGGCGTACCGGTCTGAGCGGAGCGCCCGTCACGGGCCGGCCGGGCCGGGCTCGCCCCCACGGTGCCCGGGCCGGCCGGCCCTCACACCGCCTTCACGCGGCCCCCACACGGTCCCGTGGTCTGTTTTCGGCCACGGGGCCGTTAAGTGTCGTGCGGTAAAAGGTACTTCCATAGCGGGGCACGCGTCTGACATCTTGCGTCCACCACTCGTTTCGTACGGCCCGGTAGGTGTCATGAGCACCTCCGGGCCGTCTTCGGAGGACGCATTGATACCCCACATATCCAGCCGACCCCGACGTACCCTCGTGCTCGCCGCCACGCTCGGCGCCGCACTCGCCTTCGGGGCCCCCGCCGCGCTCGCCGGCACCGCCCCCGTCTCCCCTTCCGGCAAGGTCATCCCGGCCGCGCCCGCCAAGATTGCGGGCAAGGCCGCCGCGGCGCCGACCTCCCAGAGTGCGACCTGGGCCGCCGGCACCCGCGCCTACCTCGTGATCACCGCCCCCGGTGACAGCTCGGCGGTGCGTGCCGCCGTCGCCGCCAACGGCGGCACCGTCTTCTCCAACTTCGACTCCATCGGCGTGATCGTCGCCCACTCCGCCTCGGCCGGCTTCGCCGCGACGATGCGCGGGGTCAGCGGGGTCCAGCAGGTCGGGGCCACCCGTACCTCGGACGTCCCGGCCGACGCCTACAACCCGGCGCTGCCCGCCAACCCGGCCCAGTCGACGACCCCGGCCGGCGAGCCCGTCCGCGCCGACATGAGCCAGATCAAGGCGGACCAGGCCTGGGCCGTCACCACCGGTTCGCCCTCCGTGAAGGTCGGCATCCTGGACACCGGTGTGGACGACCAGCACCAGGACCTGGCGCCGAACTTCAACGCGGCCGACTCCGTCTCGTGCGCGTACGGCAAGCCGGACACCCGGGCCGGCGCCTGGCGGGACGTCGACAGCCACGGCACGCACGTCGCGGGCACCATCGCGGCCGCCAAGAACGGCAAGGGCGTCGTCGGCGTGGCCCCGGGCGTGAAGATCTCCGCGGTCCGCGTCGCCGAGCCGGGCAACTCGTTCTTCTTCGCCGAGAACACGATCTGCGGCTTCGTCTGGGCCGGTGACCACGGCTTCAAGGTCACCAACAACAGCTACTACACGGACCCGTGGCAGTTCAACTGCCCGGACAACATCGACCAGGCCGCCATCATCGAGGGCGTCAAGCGCGCCCAGGAGTACGCCGAGGGCAAGGGCTCCCTCCAGATCGCCGCGGCGGGCAACGAGGACTACGACCTCGCCCACAAGACGACCGACTCCGCGAGCCCGAACGACTCGACGCCGGTCACGCGCACCATCACCAACGCCTGCCTCGACATCCCGACCGAGCTCCCCGGCGTGGTCACGGTCGCGGCGAACGGCTCCGGCACCTCGAAGGCCTCCTTCTCCAACTTCGGATCCGGCGTCATCGACGTCGCCGCCCCGGGCAGCGACGTCTACTCCACCATTCCGGGCGGCAAGTACGGCACCAAGAGCGGTACGTCGATGGCCACCCCGCACGTGGTCGGCGTCGCGGCCCTGCTCGCCAGCACCAACCCCGGCATCACCCCGGCGCAGCTGCGCGACAAGCTGGCCACCCAGGCCAACGACATCGCCTGCCCCTCGGACAGCCGGTGCACCGGCACCGCGGCCAACAACTCGTTCTTCGGCGAGGGCCAGGTCGACGCGCTGAAGGCGGTGGGCTCCTCCCCGCCGCCCGGGAAGTACTTCGAGAACCTCGCCGACTTCGCGATCAACGACAACGCGACCGTGGAGAGCCCGATCACCGTCAGCGGGGTGAGCGGCAACGCTCCGGCCACCCTGAAGGTGGGCGTGGACATCAAGCACACCTACATCGGTGACCTCAGGGTCGACCTGGTGGCCCCCGACGGCACCGTCTACAACCTGACCAACCGGTCCGGCGGCAGCACCGACAACATCGTCCAGACCTTCACGGTCAACGCCTCCTCCGAGGTGGCGAACGGCCTGTGGAAGCTGCGCGTGAACGACAACGCCAGCGCGGACACCGGCAAGATCGACGCCTGGAACCTCACGTTCTGAGCTTCGACGACCTGAAGCACCGACCCGGACGGGCCGCCGGGGAGCCGACCGCTCCCCGGCGGCCCGTCCGGCTATCGCGTGCGCAGCACGCAGTCCCCGCAGAGGCCGCCGCCCGGGACCCGGTAGTAGAGGCAGCAGCTGCGGCGTACGAAGGCCACCCCGAGCCCCTCCTCGTGGACGAAGGCACCGGCGTCACCCAGCGGTCCCTCCTCGGCCAGCAGTTCCGCGGCCAGGGACACCGCCGGGCCGCCCGGGACCCGGTCGAGCAGCACCCGCAGCGCGCCGACCAGACCCGACGCGGCGTTGCCGCGCAACACCTTGGGCGAGACCCCGTACCGCTGCCGCAGCCGCACGTCCAGGCCCGCGAGGTTGCCGAGCACCGTCTCCCCGAGCGCCCCGGCCGGCAGGTCCCCGCGGCCGGGCTCGGGCAGCCACAGCTCCAGCGACCCCGCCCCGGGCAGCCGCCACCACACGCGGTCGGCGCCCAGGTCCGGCACCCGGCCGCCCAGCGCGGCGCAGCCGAGCCCGACCGACCACAGCCGGGCGGCGATCCCGAGCTGGGCGGTCGAGGCCGCGACGCGCCCCGGCCCGCTGCCGATCCGGCGCCCGACCTCGGCCACGTAGGGCTCCAGCGCCGGTCCGTACAGCTCGCTGAGCGGCCGGAACCCCTCCCCCGGCGGTTCCGTCCCGTACGGGACGGTGAAGAAGGGCCCGACGGCGGCGAGCCGGCTCAGTACCAAGTCCATGTGCGGATGATCTCAGGCGGTCCGGGGCGGTCTCAGGCGGCGGCGGACTCGCGGATCACGGCGAGGGTGCGGGCGGCCGTCTCCGCCATGGACGCACGCATCGCCGCGAGCCGGGACGGGGCGAACTCGCGCTCGAACGCGCCGCTGAACGTCAGGGTGAGGGCGCCGGTCGGGTCCTCGTCGATGACGTTGTCGATCGTCCAGACCGCCTTCTCGTCCTCGCGGCGGAAGCTGACGCGGTGGCCGATGTCGAAGACCACCGTCTCCCGGAAGCGGTCGCCGTCGCGGGCTATCTCGCGGACCAGGCCCTGCGGGTTCTCCGACAGGACCGTGCACTCGGTGATCGCCGGTACGTAGGGGCGCGGGTCGGTGGCCTTGGCCACCAGACCCGTCCAGAGTTCGTCCCGGCTGAGCTGGACCCGGTCCTCGGCCACGGGATCGTTCACGGGCAGGGTGTACTCGATGCGGGTGACGGTCTCGGTCATGCCGGGCTCCCCTGGTTTCGATCTCGTGACGGGGCAACCAGCCTGGCAGACCCGGCATTCCCCGCAGCACCCCTGACTTCCGACCATGGCGGAATCAGGGGCTCGGGGCCCTTGCGGCGTCGCCCGCCGGGGCGTAGGCGGCCACCTGGAAGCGGGCCGTGTCGAGGCCGCCCAGCTTGGTGTCGTCGTGGGCGAAGACGAACGACTCGATCGGTACGCCGCGCTCGGCGGCGAGCTGGGCGGCCAGTTCCTGGAGCACCACCGCCTCCAGCACCGCCCGGACGGCGTCCGGGACCTCGGGGAGGCGGATCACGAACAGGCTGTCCGAGGGCCGGGCCGGGGCCGTGGTCACCAGCAGCGTGAGGTGCCCGGCGGCGGCAAGCGAGCGGGCCAGTTCGATCTCCCGGCCGGCGCCGAGGACGAGGTGCAGGGTGTTGCCCGCGGACTCCATCTCCCCGTGCAGGTAGTTGCGGGTGGCGCAGGCGGCCGCGGCCATCCGGGCCACCTCGCGCAGCAGCAGCGCGCCCTCCTCGGCCGAGGCCCGCGAGGCCCCGGCCGCCACCGCGTCGGAGGCGGCGCAGCGGGCACCGCGTTCGCGCAGGCCCGTGACCACCTCGGCGGCCTGCCGGTGGACCGCGGCCGTCCGCTCGGCGATGTCGGCCCACGGGTCCCGGTCACGGCCCGCGAGGGCCCCGGCGATCAGGTCGAGGGCGACGACGGCCCCGGTGTAGCCGACGGTCGAGGCGTGCGAGTCGGGCTCGTCGCCGAGGTCGACGGTCAGGTCGGCGAGCTCGCCGAGCGGCGAGGCGACGACGCCCAGCAGCGCGGTCCTGGTGATGCCGGGTGCCGCGCTGCGTAAGGCGGCGACGGTCTCGCGGCTGCGGCCGCCCTGGGAGACGGCGATCAGGCAGTCGGTGTCGAAGCCGGCGGTGCCGGTATCGATCTCGCTGGACAGCACGCGCTGGGTGACGACCCCGGCCGTGCGCAGCTGGTGCACGGGGACCGCGAGGGCGGCGTAGGAGGCGCCGATGCCGGTGAACAGGGGGCGCCGGGCGGTGCGCAGGGCCGCGCAGTCCGGGGAGGCGAGCCGGGTGCGGACGCGGTCGGCGATCCGGGCGAGTGCGGCGCCCTGGCCGGCCTGGCCCTGGAGGAAGGTGGTGCGGGATGCGGACATGCCGGGGTCTGTCGCCTTTCCTCGAA
>NZ_LFML01000060.1 GCF_001044425.1 Streptomyces roseus | reverse complement strand
TCGGGCGCCGACAGCTTCTTGGCGCCGTCGGCCGCGACGTTCGCCTTCTTGGCGTCGTCCTTCTTCGCCTCGGAACCGTAACCGCAGGCGGTGAGCAGCAGGGGGAGCGTCGCGGTGACGGCGATGGCGCGCAGGATGGTGAGCGGTCTTGCGGCAGACACGGAGGTGTCCTTTCACGGGACGGTGTTCACGGACGTACCGAGGTACGGAACTGGGGAAGTGCAGGGGTGCAGGGGGTACGGAAGTGCGGGGTGAGGGGTACGTCGGGGCGAGCCGAGGTCATCGGCGCGCACGGCACCCGCCTCCGGCCTTGCCGGCGGCAGCTCGGTCGTGGCTGAGGAGTGGGCGGGATGCGGACACCGCGGATACGGGCGCCGCGGTCGTACGCCTGACACCCGCGCTCGAAAGCGCGCGGCCGGTGCGGCCGGCCCGGTGGGCGGCTCCGGTCGACCCGGGGGTACGTGGGGAACGCGCCCGGCGCAGGGCGTCAGCCGGACTGACAGATGGCGCTGGACGTACGTACGAGGTCGATGTGCCGACGGGAGGTCAGAGGCGGCACCCGGTCTGCGTGGTGCAGTTCTCGCACGGCCACCTCCTTCGATTCCTAGTTTTCCCACCTGGTTGGTAGGCATATTGGCAGAGCCGGGCAGCGGGCCCAAGAGGCTGACCGCATCGTGGACGCCACGATCTCACCATGCGAGAAATCGCAGGTGGGAAGGGGGAGGTGAAGATGGTGGAGCAGAAATCCGGGAGCAGGGATCAGGGATTGGTCCAGGCCCCGGGGGGATCGGCCAGGGCCGAGACGCCGGAGGGCAGCTCCGAGGCCGCGACGTCGGCGAGCGTCACACCGTCGAGGATCTCGCGCACATTGGCCCGCAGGGCGATCCACAGCGGAAGCAGCGACCGGGCGGGTCCGGTGTAGGACAGGTCCGGGGGGCGGACCCCGCGCACCGAGACGAGCGGTCCGTCCACGACGCGGATGACGTCCGCGATCGTGATGGACCCGGCCGGCTTGGCCAGGCGGTAGCCGCCGTTGCCGCCGCGCTGGCTGAGTACGAGACCGCCCCGGCGCATGTCGTTCAGGATGCCCTCGAGGAACTTGTGCGGGATGTCCTGGGCCGCGGCGATGGCTTCGGCCTTCACCGGCCCGTCGTCCTGCGACGCGGCAAGCTGCAGTGCGGCACGTACCGCGTAGTCCGCCCTGGCTGAGATCCGCATGGGGCCATTATCCGGCATCTGTACTGCTCCGGCCGCCGCCGACCACAGGGGCCGGGCGGCTGCTCGGCAGTGCGCCTGCGGGCCGGCGGGCCTGCGGGGCGCCGGTCAGCGGTAGGCCGCCGCCACCGCGCGCTGGGAACCGTTGAGGTAGTGCTCGCCGATGGAGCGCAGGCGGTGCGCCACCGGGCGGTGTGCCGTCAGGACCCGGGCGTTGCGCCAGAAGCGGTCCAGGCCGGGAGCGTCGGCCAGTTCCAGCACCCGCGCGGTGATGTGCAGGGCGGCCTTCGACATCACGGCCTCGGCCGTGGCGACCAGGGCCGCGACGCCCGCCGGTACGTCGGCGTCGAGGTGTGCGCCCGTGGCGAGGGCCTGCGCCATGACCTCCGTCGCCCGGTCGACCACGGCGTTGGCCGTCTGGGCGGCCGAGGCGAGTTCCCCGTACGTCAGGAAGAGGTCCGGGTCCTCCCCGGGCAGGCGGTGTGCGCGGCCGCCCATGCTGAGGTCGCGCGCCTCGGTGAGGGCGCCCTCGGCGATGCCCAGGCCGACGTGACACAGGGCGAGCCGCAGCGCCGGTTCGGCGAGTGCGGTGACGGGTGGGGTCGACTCCTCGTCGTGCGGCCGGCGGCCCAGTACCTGCTCCGGCGTGATGGCGACCCGGTCCAGGACGACCCGGCCCGCGCCGGCGACCCGCTGTCCGAGGCGGTCGTGGGAGGGTTCGACGATCAGGCCCCGCGCGCCGGCCGGTACCAGTACGACCAGGACCTCGCCGGTCGCGGCGCAGACGGCGTCCACCACGATCTGGTCGGCCGCGTCCACCGCCGTGTCCACGTACCGGTGTCCGTTCAGCACCTGGCCGGCGGGGCGCGGCCGCAGCGTGAGGTCCGGTCCCTCGGTGTCGCCGCCGGGCGCGGGGGTGCGGACGGCCCCGGTCCATAGCCAGCCCTCGCGCACCGACTGCTCTTCGAGGGCGGTGGCGAGCTCGTGGTCCGCGTAGAAGCGCCCGCTCCAGGCGTGTACGTAGTGACGGGCGAGCAGGTCGCCGACGGAGCTGTCCGCCGCGGCGATCTCCCGGATCACGGCGCAACCGGTACGCCAGTCCGCGCCGCGGTCGGGTCCGGGCGGGGTGAGGGCCGCCGGCAGGCCGGCCTCGCGGAGCCGGGCCGTCTCGTCGGTCGGCGGCTTGCCGGCCTGGTCCCGGGCGATGGCGTCCGCCGCGAGGTCGTCCGCCACATCGCGGGCGGTGCGCAGGAGCGCGCGGTGCCGCGCATCGGTGGAGGGGCGGCCGGCGAGGCTGGGGGTGGTCATGTCGGCTACTCCGGAGCGTAGTTGGGTGGCGGCCGGGCAGGGCGAGCACATCCCCACCTTTCCCATCGGATTGATAGAGATACTCGCCCGAAGCGACCTTCCCGACAAGGGTGTGACCGCATGATGGACAGTACGATCTCGGTATGAGAGACGCGGTCGATCAGTCTCGACGGGGTGGGATCGAGGCCCGTTCCACCATCAAGGCCCGCTTTGAGCAGGGGAGTTGGACATCGTTCCTTTTCTCGCGGCAGGGCCGCCCCATGCGGTTCGTCCGGCCATTTCCTACGCAACGAGTAGGGAAGTGTTGACGGGCATCCGCCGCGCACCTCAGGATGTGCCCATGTCCCCGTCGCAGCCGTTGCTCGTACGCCGCAGGCACGTTGACCTCCGTCGCGTCGCCAGCGCCGCCTGCCGCCCCTTCTAGGGCTTTTCGTCAGGGCATTTCCCCGATGCGCGCCGATGTTCCGGCGCCGCTTCCTCCGTGCGTCACGCCCGTCCCGTGACCCCGGCCCTCCAGGTCCAGTTCCAGGTCCAGGTCCTGATCGTGAGGGTCGCTCCGGCATGCGTCACGCCGACCCTCCCGGTCGACCCGGTCAACGGAACCGCCCTGCCCTGTCGTGCCCGAACACCCGGCATCCGTATCTCACTCCGCGCAGCCGAAGGGGCTCACATGACCACCGCAATCCCCGCACCCGCCGTCCGCCGTTCCCCCGCTCCCCGCCTCCAGCTGGTCGGTGACCGTACGCTCGCAGCCCCGGCCGCTCCTGGCGGCGGGGCCGATGGCGGCCGCGTCGGGTACCTCGTCTTCCTGCCGGCGGACGTGGACCCCGTCGCGCTGATGCAGGCGCACGGCATCCGCCCGGAGATTCATCCCCTCGGGCTCGGGCTGCCCCAGGCTCCCGAGCCGGGGCGGGCTCCGCAGGCCGACACCGGCGCGCTCGACGACGCGATCCGGGTGGACCGGGCGCGCCGGCTGGCCGAGGTCGACGGGCACGAACTGGACCTCACGTACCTGGAGTTCGACCTCCTGGCCCACTTCGTGGCCCACCCGTACACGGTGCACACGCGTGATTCCCTCATCACGGGCATCTGGGGTTACGGGCACATCGGCGACGGCCGTACGGTCGACGTCCACGTGGCCCGGCTGCGCCGCAAGCTCGGCCCCGCCCACCGGGACCGCATCTCCACCGTGCGCCGCGTCGGCTACAAGTACGTTCCCGACCACCGGTAGAGCGCCTCCGGCCGTCGCGTCAGGGAGGCGGCGCAGCCGTCCAGCGGGGATCGCGTCCGCTGAGCCCGATCGTCCGGTCGATGAGCGGGGCGTCCTCCGGTACGGGCACGACGGTTCCGAAGGCGCCCCCGCCGCGGTCCCCAGCCTCGGCGGCCTGCCGCAGGAAGGCGTGAGCGACGCGTAGCGCCGCGTCGTCGGGCGCGTACCCCTGACCGGTGGCCCTGGCCAGGTCCCAGCCGTGGACGACCAGTTCGTCGGCGGCCACCGCCAGCGCGATCTCGCCGGGCAGGTCCACGCCCCCGGCACGGGTCATGCCGGTCCGGGCGGCCGGTTCCCTCCAGGCCTCGGCCAGCTCGGTCAGGACCCGGGGCAGTTCCTCACGCCAGTCGGCGGGCAGGGAGGGCGCGCCGGTGCCCGGTGGCGTGTCCGTCGTGGGGCCCAGGTCCTTGCGGGCGGCGTCGCGGAAGGCGACGGCGAGGCCCGCGAGGTGGGCCAGCAGCTCGCGGACCCTGTACTGGGGGCACGGCGTCGGGTCGGCCAGCGCCGCGTCGGGGACGCCGCTCGCGAGCCGGGCCACGAGCCGGGCCTGCGGTCCGAGATCGATGGTCGTCGTGTCGGGCATGGTGTCGCTCCCTCCGGGGTACTGCGCCTGAAGGGTAGACCGGCGACGAGGCCCGGGCTCATCGCCGCGCGGGCACTGGTGGGCGGCCGTGTGGTCCCGACCGAGCGCCTCCCGCAGCGGATCTGCCCCCCCTCCGGCAGGGCCCGGATGTCCTCCGGCAGGGCCCGGATGCCCGTCGGCACCGGATTTCGTCGTGTCGATGAGTTCGCGGGCTTCCGCCGGTCTATCTCTTGACGGAGACAACCGACTCACCGGAGGAAGCCATGGGCCTCATCCACATCGAGATGTTCGCGACCCTCGACCTCGTCGGGCAGGCGCCCGGCGGCCCCGAGGAGGACCCGGCGGGATTCCCGTTCGGCGGATGGCAGGCGCCCCTGCTCGACGAGGTCAGCGGGGCGCAGGTCGGCGCCGCGTACGAGGGCACCGACGCCCTCCTGCTCGGCCGGCGAACCTACGACATCTTCGCCGCCTACTGGCCCCACCAGAAGGGCGGCGGCGAGGACGGCGACATCGCCACGCTCTTCAACAGCGTCCCGAAGTACGTGGCCTCGCGCGGCAAGCCCGACCTCTCGTGGGCCGGGTCCACGCAACTCGGCCCGGACCTCGCCGCCGCGGTGCGGGAGATCCGCGACCGGCACGAGAACGTGAAGGTCGTCGGCAGTCTGAACCTGGTGCAGAGCCTCCTGCGCGAGAAGCTCTTCGACCGCCTCGACCTCTGGGTGCACCCGATCCTGCTCGGCGTGGGCAAGAAGGTGTTCGACGGCGGCACGGTACCCACCAACGTCACCCTCCTCGAACCTCCGGCGGCCGGACCGAAGGGAACCGTCTTCCTCCGCTACGGGCTCGCCGACGGCACGCCCGCGACGGGGGACATGAGCGCTCCCGATCGAGGCGTCGGAAGCGGCGCCTGACCGGCCTCCCCGCACCCCGGACGCATTTCCCCGCCGGCGGCGCCGCATGCATTAGGCGCCGCCGGTGAACTGGAGTACGGCGATGCCGGCCAGGACGGCGGCACTCGCGGCGATGCGGCGGTGGCCGAGGCGTTCGCGGAACACGACCGCGCCGATCAGGGCGCCGAAGACGATGCTGGTCTCCCGCAGGGCGGCGATGGTGGCGAGGTCGCCGCGGGACTGTGCCCAGACGACGAGCCCGTACGCCAGGAGCGAGAGCAGTCCGCCGGCCAGGCCGCGGCCGTACAGCGGCCGGAGGGCGGCGAGCAGGTCGGGGCCCCGGCGGGCCCATGCGATCACCGGGAGGACCAGTCCCTGGCAGAGGAAGAGCCAGGCGATGTAGCCGAGGACGCTGCCCGAGACGCGGACGCCGCTGCCGTCGACGAGGGTGTAGGAGGCGATCATCATGCCGGTGCCGACCGCGGCGGCCAGCGCGGGGAGTTGGGCGCGGCCCGGGATCCCGTCGGCGAAGGCGAGAGCGGCCAGCCCGCACGAGACCACCCCGATGCCCACGGCCTGGCCCACGGGCAGGGAGTGGCCGAGGAAGGTGGCGGAGACCACGGCCACCACGACGGGCGAGGTGCCCCGGGCGGTCGGGTACATCTGGCCGAAGTCGCCCAGCTGGTAGGAGCGCAGCAGCAGGAGTTGGTACGCGACCTGCAGTGCGGCGGAGCAGGCGAGGTACGGCCAGGCCCGGGGGTCGGGCAGCGGGGCGAGGCAGACCAGCACGGCTCCGCACCCGGCGGAGGCGAGGCTGATGAGGGTGAAGCCGGCCAGCTTGTCGCGCAGACCGTGGGTGAGGCCGTTCCAGGTGGCGTGCAGCACCGCCGAGGCGAGGACGACGGCCGGCACGGCGGCCGCCCCCGTCATGGACGGCAGGTTTGCTGGCACGTTCGCTCCCGGGTCTATGGAATGGATTTCCTTGGTAGGTTAACTCCATGGAATTTGATTCCGCGACGAGGGATGGGCTCGCCGCCTACGTCCGGGCACGCCTGTCCGAGCTGCGCGACACCGAGGCGAGGGTGGCGCAGGTCGTCCTGGACAAAGGTGCGGAGCTGGTGCACCTCAGCGTCAGCGACGTCGCGGCGCTGGCCGGCACCGCGCCGTCCACGGTCGTACGGGCCTGCCAGCGGCTGGGGTTCCGCGGGTACCAGGAGCTGAAGATCGCCGCCGCCCGGCAGACCCCCGCCCAGGAGCCCTCCCGGGACCGGGACCCGGCCGCCCGGGCCCTGGCCGACACGATCCGTGCCGCCCGGGAGGCGCTGGACGGGGTGGCGGCGACGGTGACCCCGGAGCAACTGCAAGCGGCTGCCGCACTGTTCGACACGGCGACCCGGGTACTGGTCGTCGGCGCGGGACTGTCCGGCGCGGTGGCGCTGGACACCGCCTACCGGCTGCGCGCCCTGGGCTGCGCGGTAGACGCTCCGGCGGACCCGCTGACGGCGCAGTTGGCCGCCTCGCAGCTGACCTCCGCCGACGCCTGCCTGGCGATCAGCCATACGGGCGCGACGCGCAGCACGGTGGACGCCGCGCGGGGCGCGCGGCGGGCCGGAGCCTGTGTCGTCGCCCTGACGAGCTACGCCCGCTCGCCGCTGAGCGAGACCGCCGACCGCACCCTGGTCGCGGGCGGCCAGGACCTGGTGTTCGGACTCGAAACCGTCGCCAGCAGGCTGGCCCACCTCACCGTGATCGATGCCCTCACGCTCACCCTGCTGGGACTGCGCGGAGCGCCGGCCGAGGCGGCGCTGCGACTGTCGGCGGACGTCACCGTCGACCATGCGTACTGACGTCGGTCACCGGTGGGCCGCCGTCGCGGCTCCGGCATGACATTTGTACGGCCCGAGAGGGGATGGGCGGCCCTACCGGAGGTCCCGGCGTTCTCCTTAGGCTTCACGACATGTCGAACTCACACGAAATCGGACGTGACGACTCCTTCGAGGGCGTCGTGGTCAACCTGTCCAGGGGCATGCTCGACGGCTCGAACATGTACCACTTCGCCGAGATCCGCCTCGCCCAAGGCGAAACGGTCAAGGCCCGGATCGGCCGCACCCTCTGGAAGTCGATCGCAGTCGGTGACCGCATCGTCAAGCGCCCCGGCGAGGACCCCGTAAAGGGCTAGCCGCCCTCATCCGCCTTCACGCCCTCACCCGCCTTCGGCGGCCCTTCGGACCCGGGCGCCTATTTCTTAGCATCGGGGAACAAGTATGCGCCCGGCTGTCACCGGGGCGGCTACAAAGGATCGGACCGATCCGAAACCCTGCGATGGGGAGAATGCCGAAGGCGGTGGCTGCGTATGCGTGAACACAGCGGGATCGAACCGATGGCGGTCAGATCAATTCAGGGCAGGGGGAGTTCCGAGGATCTCCCCTGATGCGGCCGACTATGCTGAAACCCGTGTCGTTTTCCCCGGCGCACGCATCAGCTGACGAGTACCAGCTCCTGACCTCGACCATCCGGTCGAGGGCGGAGGATGCTCAGGGATTCTTCGGCGGGGCTTCGAGAAGGCCGGGGGAATTGGCGTACCTGCCCTTGCACATGCAGCTCCGGGGTTTGTCCATGGACCTCTACATCGAGCTCCGCCTGGAGAACGCCGGAATGCGCATGGTCGGATTCCGCAACACCCTGGAGAACGGCCAGGCTCCGAGGGAAGCGTCCGTCCGGCACGTGCGGGACTCCATTGCGCCACCCGGCATCCGCCGAAGTGAGGTACTGCCGTTCGGCGGAGCTCGCTCCGACCTGGAGACGGCTGCCGCGGTGAGGCGTCTGGGGATCTCGCTGGGACGTCGGCAACTGGGCAACGCGGTGACCTGGCTGCACCGGAACCGCGATCCGCAGTGCACCGCGCACGGCCTTCTCGTGCTGTCGGAAATGATCTGCGAGGCCGCCCGATATCCCGCCCTGGCCGATGCGATGTCGCGCATCTGGATGACCGGAGGACGACTGTCGGACGCGGCACCGGCCTGAACGCCGTCGAGCGGGCTCTGCCTGCGGAGAACCGGTTCATCGGAGCCCAGGACGGGGCGGGGCCCCGCCGCCAACGCCGTCTTCGTCCCGTACCCGCCGCCTGGGCCCTTGAGCAGGAAGGGGAGGCGCCATCCATCGATCGAGGAGTGTCAATGTCCCGAAAGCGGACCGTGAGTCTCAAGAAGAAGCTCGTGCTCTCCGTCGTCACGGGAGCCCTGGTGACGGGCGCAGTGGTCACGACCATGGCGACCGGCAACGCGGCCGCCCCCGACATCGTGTGCAAGGGGTCGACGGTGACCTTGTCGGGGGAGGGGGGTGCGCCGGCGGCGAGTAGTGGGACGTTTCCGGTGGGGACGAAGTTGAAGGTGACGAACCTGGACAACGGTCAGTCGACGACGGTGGCGGTGAACGGGCCGTCGGGTAGTTGCGTGCTGTTGAACAACTCGGCTTTCGACAAGGTGCGGGAGCCGGGCAAGAACCTGATCCGCCGGGCGCGCATCGAGCGCGTGGGTGGCGGTGGCGCAGCGGCCGGTGCGACGGGGGCGGCCGGTGCGAACGGTGTGAAGGTGCCGCCGGCCACCGGTGAAGTGGTGTGCAAGGGGTCGACGGTGACCTTGTCGGGGGAGGGGGGTGCGCCGGCGGCGAGTAGTGGGACGTTTCCGGTGGGGACGAAGTTGAAGGTGACGAACCTGGACAACGGTCAGTCGACGACGGTGGCGGTGAACGGGCCGTCGGGTAGTTGCGTGCTGTTGAACAACTCGGCTTTCGACAAGGTGCGGGAGCCGGGCAAGAACCTGATCCGCCGGGCGCGCATCGAGCGCGTCGACTGACCTGACGGAAGGCGTCGGCAGCACGGACAGGGCACCGGGCCCCGGCGGCCCGGGCCCGGCACCTGGCGACCGGAACGCGAGCGCACCCTGTCCTCGGCCGACCGAGGGCACGGTGCGTTCTCGCGGACCCGTCCCGCGACGGCGTCACCCGGTTCAGCCCCCGCCACGGCCGGCGCCGGTTACGCTCCGACGATGGAACGCGCAGAGGTTCTCAAGCGAGTCATCGGCATCCTCACCGAGTCCCAGGAGATCCGCCGGGCAGCCGAGGCCGGGGAGGGCGACGACACCCCGGAAACGGAAGCCGGGGTCGTCACCCAGCTGCTCAACGAGATGCTGCCCTCGATCAGCGTCCCCGCCGACGCCTCCCCCCAGCAGGTCGCCCGTCTCGTCGCGTCGGCCCTCGGCCCGGCCCTCCACACCATGGTCGCGGGCTTCAGCCTGGCCTTCACCAGCCTCGCCATGGCCCACGACGCCGGCCGCACGGACATCACCTCGATCGAGGTGCTCCAGGAACTCGCCCTGGAGGTGGAAGCGGGAACGTACGACGACGACGCCGACTAGAAGCGCCCTCCGGATCCACGCGTGCCCACCCCCGGCGCGGCCTCGGGGGCCCCGCGGCAGACCGCCCCGGCGCGCGGGCCGGGGCCGACGCGCCGGCGGTTGCGTACGCTTGCGGGTATGCGCATGCGCCCCACCCTGAGCTGGACGCCTCCCGTGGGCCTGCGGCCCGGCACCACCGATCCGGAGCCGGTCGCCGAGGCGCTGCGCGACGGCGGCGTGCTGGTGCTCAGCGGGGCGGGCCTGTCCACCGAGTCGGGCATCCCCGACTACCGGGGCAAGGGCGGGAGCCTGAGTCGGCACACCCCCATGACGTACCAGGAATTCACCGGCAGCGACCGGGCGCGACGCCGGTACTGGGCGCGCAGCCACCTCGGCTGGCGTACGTTCGGCCGGGCCCGGCCCAATGCCGGTCACCGCGCCGTGGCGGCGTTCGAGCGCCGGGGCCTGCTCTCGGGTGTGATCACCCAGAACGTGGACGGGCTGCACCAGGCCGCAGGCAGCGAAGGCGTGGTGGAACTCCACGGGAGTCTGGAGCGAGTCGTCTGCCTTTCCTGCGGCACCTTCGCCTCCCGCCGCGCCGTCGCCCGCGGGCTCGCGGAGGCCAATCCCGGATTCGAGCCCGTCGCCGCCGGACTGAACCCGGACGGTGACGCCGACCTCACCGACGCGCAGGTCGGCGATTTCCGCGTGGTGCCGTGCGCGCGGTGCGCCGGCGTCCTCAAGCCGGACGTGGTGTTCTTCGGCGAGTCCGTGCCGCCTGCGCGGGTCGTGCGCTGCCGTGAAATGGTCGATGGAGCACGCTCGCTCCTGGTCCTGGGATCCTCGCTCACCGTGATGTCGGGGCTCCGGTTCGTCCGGCAGGCGGCCCGCGCCGGAAAGCCCGTACTGATCGTCAACCACGACCCCACCCGCGGCGACGAGCACGCTCTCACCCGGGTCGCGCTCCCCTTGGGCCCGACCCTCACCGCCCTGGCCGACCGGCTGGACATCCCCGTCGGCGACCGGGCGGCAACCTGAGACGGCCCGGCCGGGCCGGGTGGTTCCGGGCCGTGCGCAGCCGCGCCCCGTCGACCCGCATCGGGCCCAAGTCCTCGGCCGGCAGGGGCGGTCGCTCCCGTACCGAGGTGCATGACGCCCCGCCCGGCGCGTCGGAGCGCTGCACTAGAGTGCTCGCTGCGCCGAGCACTGGGGGAGATCATGAAGACCGTCGCGGAGCCATCGCGGGACGCCGACGCACCGTGGCGGACCGGGGCCTTCCAGCGGTTTGCCGCGGCCACCCTCATCTCGGCGACAGGGGCCGCGATGGCCCCCCTCGCGCTGGCGTACTCCGTCATCGAGCAGGGCGGCGGAGCCGGATCCCTCGGTTTGGTCCTCGCCACGACCACCGTCCCCACGATCGTGTTCCTGCTCGTAGGCGGCCTCTTCGCCGACCGCCTGTCCCGCAGCCTGCTCCTGTTCCTCGGCAACCTGCTGGCCGCCGGTGCGCAGGGTGTGCTGGCCGTCACCGTCGCCACCGGACACGCGACGACCACGTCCATCGCGGCGTGCGGCTTCGTCTCGGGAACGGCGGCGTCGTTCATCGTGCCGGCCGCGCAGGGCGCCGTCGCGCAGATCGTTCCCGAGGAGCACTTGCAGCAGGCCAACGCGTTGCTCAGGCTCCCGGGCAACGCGGTGAGGGTGCTGGGGCCGGTCGTCGGCGGATTCGTCGTCGCCGCGAGCGGCGCGGCGTGGGCACTGGCCTGGGACGCGTGCACGTTCGTGATCGCGGCCGCCCTGCTCCTCGGCTTGCGCCTGGAGGCTCCGGCCCCTGCGCCCGGCGGCATCCTGGCCGATCTGCGGGCGGGCTGGACGGGATTCTGGTCCCGAACCTGGCTGTGGACCTACACGGCCGCCGGCACGGTTCTCGTCGCCGCGTGGCTGGCGGGCTTCCAGCTTCTCGGCCCCCTCGTGGCCGCGCGGCAGTACGCGGGAGCGCGCGACTGGGGTCTGATCCAGGCGGCCTTCGCCTGCGGGCTGCTGGCGGGAACCCTCGTGTGCCTCCGCTGGAAGGCGTACCGGCTGCTCGCGGTCGCGGTGGCCACGGGGGGTGCCCTCGCGCTCCCCCTGACCGCCATGGCCTGGAGCATGCCCCTGCCCGTCGTCCTCGTGGCCGCCTTGCTGGCGGGCGTCGGACTCGACATCGCGGTCGTTGCCTGGAACACCGCCTTCCAACAGCACGTGCCCGCCGCGGAGCAGGGCCGCATGAGTGCGTTCAACGGCGTCGGCGAGCGCCTCGCCATCCCTCTCGGCTACCTCGTCACCGCCTTCGCGGCCGACTCGTGGAGCAGCCAGGGAACGCTCCTGGCCTGCGCCGGCGTGGTCGTCCTCGTGACCGTGCTCAACCTCTGCGTCCCGGACGTACACCGCGTCAACCGGCTCACGCCGGGAAGCCGGTCGGCGGCGGTGGCCGAGGACCGTGAGGTGGAGCAGGCGTAGAAGGCGCCCAAAGCCGTCGATTGATGCTTTGACAACGATTGCCTAGTCATCAATGGTGGAGGGGTGACAGCAACTTCCAGCGGTCTGCGCGACCACCTCGGCTACTGGATCCGGCGCCTCTCCGACGAGGTGCACGGTCGGTTCGAGCGGCAGCTCGCCTCCCATGACGTGACGGTCGCCCAGTGGGCGGTCCTGATCACCGTCTACCGAGGCGACGCCGTGACCACCCGGGAGGTGGGCCGGTACGTCAACGTGGACGCCGGAGCCGTCTCGCGCCTGGTCGACCGCCTGGTCGCCAAGGGGCTGATGACGCGCGAACCGGATCCCGCGTCCCGTCGCAGCCTGCGCCTGACCCTCACCCCCACCGGGCGTGATCTCGTCCCCCGGCTCGCGGAGATCGCGGACGCCAACGACGCCCACTTCTTCTCCGCCCTCGGCCCCGACCGGCGACAGCAGCTGGAGGAATGGGTGAAACGCCTGGTCGACGAGGTCCACCCGGATTCCCCCGACACCCCGAAGGTTCCCTCATGAGCAACTCCGACACCCCCGCCCGGTCGGTGACCAAGACCGTCACCCTTGGCCGGCCGGCCGCCGAAGCCTTCGCCCACCTCTCCGACGCCGCCAACTGGCCCGCCTGGGCCGTGGTCGGCATCCAGGCGATCGAACCCGCGCCCGAGGAGGGCTGGTGGCTGATGACCACGCCCCAGGGACAGGCCAGGCTGCGCATCCGTGGCAATGCCGAGCTGGGGATGTTGAAGAAGGTCCTGGAAACCGGCGCGTGACCACACGTGTGGTCGCACGTGTGATCACATCGCGACCGGCTCTGCGGGAACGCCGCGTCAGCGGGTCAGGAACCGGGTGGCGCCCACGTAGACGCGCCCGGTGGAACCGATGGGCTCCTCCCGGACCGGGTCCCCGGTACGAGGCGAGTTGATCATCATGGGTTCGCCGTTCCTCGTCTCCGTGTAGATGCCGACGTGGGTGACCGCGGTGCCGCTGGCGGGGCGGAAGGCGACGATGTCGCCGGGCCTGAGGTCCTGCGTACCGGTGATCCGCACCCCCGCTGCCGAGCCGGCGGGAACCTGCCCGCCACCCGCGTCGAACTGCGGCTGGGCGTCCCGGGGGATCGTCACGCCGAGGGCGGAGTACACCTGGCCGGTGAGACCGGAGCAGTCGTAGCCGAATCCGGAGGTTCCCGACCACAGGTACGGCAGCCCGAGGAAGGCGCGTGCCGCGGCGACGACGTCCGCGCCGCTCGGTGCGGCCGGCACCCTCGCCAGGTCGCCGGCCCGGAAGAACAGCCGGCCGCCACTGGGGGAGAAGGCGGTGACGACTCCGGGCAGCGGACCGGACTTCACCGGGAAGGCGGTGTTGTACGAGTACTCGCCCGCCTGCCCGGATTCGCCGCCCGCCCGCGCGGCCTGGGCGGTGGCGTAACCCCTGGCCGTGGGGCGGGCAACGCGCTCCTCGTGCGTACCGCCGGGCGCGCGCCGGTGCTCCGAGGTGAGTTGCCGGTCGGGAATCCAGCCGGGGTAGGCGCCCCGCCCCGCCTCGTCCCTGGGAGTGGGCTGCCCGTCCACCCATACGTGGTCCCAGAGCAGACCTCCCTGCCACAGGGTGCGGTCGACGGTCACGCGGGTGCCGTGGAGGGCCTGCGTCTCCCCGGCCACGTCACGCCGTTCGTCGAGGGACATGCCGGCCAGCCAGCCCCGGATGTCGACGGGATCGGTGGTCGCCGGAGCGTCCACGGGTCGGACCTGCTCGGGGCTCACCCAGACCTGAGCGACCGTCACATCGACGTAACAGGTCGGGGCACCCCGGCAGGGGCGGCCGGCGGAGGACGAGGAGGGGAGGATGGCGGCGGTGGGGGCCGCGGGGACTGCGGCGGCCGGAGTGGCGAGGGCCAGGAGCATCGCGGCGGCGGCCGTCAGGACGGTCTTCACGGAATACATGCGTCGATCCTGTCCAGGGCGACGGGGCCGTGAACCCCGACGGGCCGGCCGCCGAGATCTGACCGAGCGTACGCGGAGGTCGCCTGCGGCCGCCGGTTCCGAGCGCGCCGCCGCGGAGTTGACAGGCGAAGGCCCCGCCCCGGGAGCGGCCGCCCCGCGCGGCCTTATGGTCCACGCGAAGCCCGCGAACGGCGAAGGCTTCGCCGGTACCCGTCCTCACGCCAGGAGCCTCCGCATGTCCGCACCCACCGGTCTGATCGACGTCCACCACCACGCCATTCCGCCCTTCTACGCCGACGCCCTCGGCGACCGGAAGGCCATCCCCGGCGTGGACTACCCGACGTGGACCCCCGAGCAGAGCCTGGAGGTCATGGACGCCCACGGCATCGCCGCCGCGGTCCTGTCCGTCACCGCCCCCGGTGTCACCTTCCTCGACGGCCCGGACGCCTCGAAGCTGGCCCGCCGCGTCAACGAGTACTTCGCCGAGCTGGTCCGCGAGCACCCCACCCGCTTCGGCGCCTTCGCGATCCTGCCCCTGCCCGACGTGACAGCAGCACGCGAGGAGCTCCGCTACGCGCTCGACGTGCTCGGCCTCGACGGCGTCGGCGTCCTGACCTCGTACGGCCACCGCTACCTCGGCGACCCCGAGTTCGAGCCCCTCTTCGCGGAGGTCGCCGAGCGCGGGGCGGCCGTCCACGTCCACCCGGCCGCCCCGCCCAGCCGCGACCTGGCCACCTTCGACCTGCCGGTCTCCCTCTACGAGTTCACCTTCGAGACGACCCGCACCGCGGCCAGCCTGCTCTTCAACGGCGTCCTCGACCGCCTGCCCGACCTGAAGATGATCCTCTCGCACGCCGGCGGCACCCTCCCGTTCCTGGCCCGCCGCCTCACCTACGGCACCACCATCGGCGCCTACCTCGAGGGCCGTGCCCCCAAGGACGTCATCGGGACCCTCGGCCGTCTCCACTACGACATCGCGATGTCCGCCAACGACTTCGCGCTCCCCGCCCTGAGCCGCCTCACGGGCACGGACCACATCCTCTACGGCAGCGACTACCCCTTCATGCCCGCCGCCCACACCACCGAGAACACCAACGGCTTCGCCGAGTTCGACGGCTGGACGGATGCCGAGCGCGCCGAGATCGGCCGCACCAACGCCCTGCGCCTCCTGCCCGCCCTGGCCGCCCGGCTCACCGCCTGAGAACCCGTCCGGTGT
Source organism: Streptomyces roseus (assembly GCF_001044425.1). Classification (GTDB taxonomy): domain Bacteria; phylum Actinomycetota; class Actinomycetes; order Streptomycetales; family Streptomycetaceae; genus Streptomyces; species Streptomyces roseus. The sequence continues at coordinate 85,263 of NZ_LFML01000060.1, read as the reverse complement.
CGCAGGCCGCGCCGGTCGGTGACGGCCTGACCGTGCCATGCGGTCGTCGCTCCCGGCGGGCGCGCCCCTGATGGGCGCGCCCCCGGCGGGCCCGTCCCGCGGGTCAGCCGCGTACGTGCAGCGCGAAGCCCGTGCGGCCCGCGGGCTCCAGTCCCCGCTTCAGGTGCAGCGAGGGGATCTCGTAGTCGCCGAAGTTCTGCCGCCGGAACGCGATCGGCTCGGTCGACTCCAGCGTCAGCAGGCGCTGTTCCCAGGCTGCGGCGACGTCCGGATAGCCGGCCCCGGTCAAGCGGTCCGCACCGTACAGCACGAACGGGGGCAGTACCTCGATGCCCGGGTAGTAGAGGATGCCGTGGTGGATCGGGAACAGCAGGTCGTCGATGGGGCCGTTGATCCCGCGGGCGCCGTAATGCGGTTCGGGGCCGCCGACGGTCACCGACAGCAGCGCCCTCCTTCCGGCGAGGGTGCCTTCGCCGAAGCGTTCGCCGTACCGCGTGTCGCTGTGCTCGCCGACGCCGTAGGCGAAGCGGTAGGTGAAGACCCGGTCGACCCAGCCCTTGAGGATCGCGGGCATCGTGTACCACCACAACGGGAACTGGAAGACGATCGTGTCGGCCCACAGCAGCTTCGCCTGCTCGGCGAGGACGTCCGGGGTGAGCGTCCCGGCGTCGAAGGCCCGGCCCGAGTCCCGGGCGACCTGGAGCGGACTCGATGCGTGGGGGCCGTAGTCCGGGGCGTCCACGACCGCCTTCCAGCCCATCGCGTACAAGTCGCTCACCCGCACCTCGTGCCCGGCCTTCTCCAGCGTGGACACCGCCAGGTCCTTCAGCGAACCGTTGAGCGAGTCCGGCTCGGGGTGGGCGTAGACGATCAGCGTCTTCATGGGAACTCCTTCGGATCGGATGCCTTCGATCCTGGGCCCTGCGGAGCCCCGCGTTCAGGGACGGCCCCGCCGTAGGACGGGAGTTCCTGGTACTGGCAGGGCCACCTTCGCGGGCGCCGCCGACCCCATACTGGGGACATGGACGATCTTGCGGGCTACCTGCGGACACGGCGGTCCCGGGTCGATCCGGCGGCCGTCGGCATCCCCGTCGACAGCCGCCGCCGGGTCGAGGGGCTGCGCCGCGAAGAGGTCGCGCACCTGTCAGGCGTCAGCGTCGACTACTACGTACGCCTGGAGCAGGGGCGCGCGACCCAGCCCTCCGAGCAGGTCCTGGACGCGCTCGCCCGCGTCCTCGGCCTCGACGAGACCGAACGTGGGCACCTGGACCGGCTCGCCCGGCAGTGCCGCCGCCGGGCGAAGGCGCCGGGCGGGCGCGTCCGGCCGGAGCTGCTGCGCGTCCTCGGCCTGGTCGCCGGCGCACCCGCGCTGATCATGGATCACCGCATGGACGTGCTCGCGGGCAACCGGCTCGCCGGGCTGCTCTACGGCCGGCTGATCCCGGGCCTGAACACCGCCCGGCACCTCTTCCTGGAGGAGGCGGAGCGCGGCCTCTACGCGGAATGGGAGAGGTGCACGCTCGACGTGGTCGGACACCTGCGCCTGGCCGCCGGGAAGTACCCCGACGACCCCCGCCTCGCCTCGCTCATCGGCGAACTGGCGATGGGAAGCGAGCGCTTCCGCCTCCTCTGGGCCCGCGCGGACGTACGCGCTCGCACCCATGGCCCCAAGGCCTACCGGCACCCGCTGATCGGGCGACTGGAACTGCACCACGAGAACTTCGCCCTGCCGGACGAGTCGGGCATGGAGCTCGTGGTGCTGTCGGCGACCCCGGGCAGCCCCGCCGAGGACGGGCTGCGCCTGCTCGCGGGCCTGGGAGCGGACGGCGGCGCCGGCCCGTCCGAAGCCGACGCCCGCATCCGCGCGTAGCGGCCGGGCCCGGGGCCGGCCGCCGCCGGGAGCCGGTCAAGGCCGTGCGTCCCGGTACACGAGGACGAACTCCCCGTAGGGGTGGCTGCCGTGGCGGTCCGCCGTCTCGTCGAGGGCCCGGCGCAGGGTGTGCAGGTGCGCCGGGGTGAGCTGGAGCGGCGGTTCGTCCGGCTGGTACGTGGTGCCGCGGGGGTAGTCCTCGTCGGCCGTCGTGGTCATCTCGATGTGACAGCCGAGGACATGGCGGACGGGCCGGGTGGCGCAGAAGTCCAGCAGGCGGTCCACGGTGGCCGAATAGGCGGCCCGGTCCTCGATGTAGAGCCGCCCGGGATAGAGGGAGTCGCCGGTCAGCAGGAGACCCGTGTGGCGGTCGTGGAAGACCACCGCGGCCCGCTGGTGGCCGGGGCCGGGGATCACGTCGAGGACGCGGCCGCCCAGGTCCAGCGTGCCGGTGCGGTGCGGCCAGTCGGTGAGCTCGAACGCCGCCGTGACCTCGGCCAGTCCTGGTCCGACGACCGTGGTGAGGGGCCGGTCCGCGAACTGGGGATCCGCCGCGGTGTGGTCGCCGTGTCCGTGGGTGTGGGCGATCAGCAGCGAGTACCCGGGCCGCGGATGGCGCTCCAGCCACTCCGACACGAGCCGGTCGACCGTGTCCCGCAGGGGGAAGTGGGCCGGGTCGGCGCTCGCACCCGTGTCGAGGAGCAGCGCCCGGTCGTTGCCGAAGAGGAGGAAGAGGAACGGGGCTTCGTAGTGCACGGATTTGTTCTGGCGCAGCAGCACGGTGTGTTCGGAGTAGGCGTGGACCTGGATCTCCGGGGCCGGGTCGTGCTTCGGCGAGGGCCAGCCCGCGTGCCAGGCGACGTCGAGACTGCCGGACACCGGGGCACCCCTGAGAAAATCGATCACCCGTCCAACCTACCCTTCGGCATCGGGCGGGGGAGCGGGCCTACCGGTCCGCCCCGTCGGTCCTCCCGCGTCGGCCGGAGCCCGCTCACCGGTCCTGTCTGATCGCCGGCCCCGCAGCCCCTCCCGGGGAGCCAGGTAGGAGCGGTAGGCCTCCGCCACCTTGTGCAGGTAGCGGGAGGCGGCGGCTCGTTCGTCTTCGTCGAGGTCGCGCCCGGCATCCTGGATGAGCGACAGGAGCGGGGCGAGTTCGCCCATCACGTGTTCGAGGCCGCTGTCGGTGACGTCGAGGACCTGGCGGCGCCGGTCGCGGGGGTGCGGATCGCGGGTGAGGTGACCCTCGGCGACCAGGCGGTTGACCGACTGGGTGCCGGCGGCGCTGGTGACCCCGAGCCGGCGCGACAGCTCCACGGGGCCGATCGGCTCTCCGGCGGCCCTCGCCATCACCACGTGCTCCACCGCCTCGACGTTGGTCAGCGGCATCGCGAGGCGTTCGGCCAGTACGCCCCGTGCCAGTTGGGTGAGGGTCAGGACCTCCCGCAGGGCCTCGGAGAGCTCATCGCCCACCGGCGCGCCTCCCGGTCGCGTCGGCGGGTGTCCCCCGGAGGAGTGGGATGCCCCTGTGGTCTCAGGGAGGTGTTGCGCCATGGCCAGGATTCTGCCACGGTGGAAATCGCTAAGCTACTTAACGAAAAGAGTGCGTTCCGTGTCCCGTACGCAGACCGGCCGTCCCCCACGACCCGCTCCCGCCGCCACGGCGGGTGCCCCCGGCGGGCCCAGGCATCCTCGCCGCACCGCCTGGCTCGTCCTGCTGCTGACCGTGCTCGGGCTGGCGGCGGCCTTCACCCTCGGCCCCGGCGACGCCACGACCACCCAGGCCACCGGAACGTCACTGCCGGCCTCCGCGCAGTCGGCCAGGGTGGCAGAGGCCCTCAAGTCCTTCCCCCAGGGCGCGGCCGCCCCCGCGATCGTGGTCTACAGCAACAAGGACGGCGCTCCGCTCGGCGAAGCCCAGCAGCGACTGATCATCGAACGCTCCGCACGGCTCGGGGCGTTGGGACTCGTCCCGCAGGCGGCCCGGCCGCAATGGGTGGACGGAAAGGTCGCCACCGTCGCCGTCGTGCTGCCCACGGGCGCGGGTGACGGCGAGAACTCCGCGGCCGTCGACCGGGTCCGCAAGACCGCCTCCGACGGGCTCGCCGCCCCTCTCCAGGCACAGGTCACCGGCGGACCGGCCTTCCGCGCCGACATCGCCAAGGTGTTCGAAGGAGCCGACGGAACCCTGCTCTTCGCCACCGCCTCGGTGGTCGCCCTGCTCCTCCTGGTCACGTACCGCAGCCCCGTCCTGTGGCTCGTACCCCTCCTCGTCGTGGGCGCAGGCGACCGGGTGGCAGGCATCCTGGTCGGCGTCCTCGCCCCCCACGCCGGCGTCGAGGTCGACGCCTCCGCGGCGGGCATCCTCTCCGTCCTGGTCTTCGGAGCGGGCACCAACTACGCCCTGCTGCTGGTCTCCCGCTACCGCGACGAACTCCACCTGACCGACGACCGCTTCACCGCCATGGCCCGGGCCTGGCGCGGGACGGCGCCCGCGGTCCTGGCCAGCGGCACCACCGTGGTCCTCAGCCTGCTCACCCTGCTGACGGCCCAGCTCACCGGAAACCGGGGCCTGGGCTTCGCCGGCGCGGTCGGCATCCTGACCGCCATGCTCTTCGGCCTCGTCGTGCTGCCCGCAGCCCTCGTCCTGCCGGGACGATGGCTCTTCTGGCCCCTGGTCCCCAGGACCGGAGACCCCGTCACCGCCGACCGCGGCGGCCTGTGGGCCCGTATCGGACAGGGAGTCGCCAAACGGCCCGCACAGGTGGCCGTCGCCGGGACCGCCGTACTCCTCGCCCTCGCCGCCGGCACGCTCGCCCTGCGCACCGGACTCGCCCAGGACGACTCCTTCCGCAAGACCCCCGAAGCCGTCCTCGGGCAGCGCACCCTCGCGGCCGTCCAACCCGCCGGGGCCGCGGCCCCCCTCACCCTCGTCTCCTCACCCGGCACCCGCGACCTGGTGGCCGACGCCGCCCGCCGGGTCCCCGGAGTCGCCTCCGTCACCGCCGGCCCCGCGACCGCCCGCTACGCGCGGGCGGACGTCGTCCTGACCGCGGCGCCCGGCACCGACGCCTCCGACCGGGCCATCGAGCGGCTGCGCGACACCGTCGCCGCCGTGCCCGGAGCCGACGCCCTCGTGGGAGGCGAGAGCGCCGAGGCCTACGACACCGCACAGGCCAACGCCCGCGACACCAGGGTCGTCGTCCCGCTCGTGCTGGCCATCGTCTTCCTCGTCCTGGTCGCCCTGCTGCGGGCACTCGTCGCCCCGCTGCTGCTCGTCGCGACCGTCATCACCTCCTACTTCGCCGCCCTCGGAGCCGGCTGGATCCTCTTCCGCACCGTCTACGACTTCCCGGCCCTCGACACCAACGTCGCGCTCCTGTCGTTCCTGTTCCTGGTCGCGCTCGGAGTGGACTACAACATCTTCCTCATCGCCCGCACCAGGGAGGACACCCTCGCGGGCCACGACACCCGCAAGGCCGTCCTGCGGGCCCTCGCCTCGACCGGCGGCGTCATCACCAGCGCCGGCATCCTCCTCGCCGCCGTCTTCGCCGTCCTCGGCGTCCTGCCCCTCATCACCCTCACCCAGATCGGTGTGATCGTCGGCATCGGCGTCCTCCTCGACACGCTCCTCGTACGCACCGTCCTCGTCCCGGCCCTCGTCCTCCTCACCGGGCGCCGCTTCTGGTGGCCCGGCCACCCCGAAACGGCTCGTCCCGACAAGACGGCGCCGCAGCGCACCGGTACCGGGGCCGCCGCCCCGTGACGGCGGCGGGTTCGGCGGCCGTGACCGCGCCGGGTCATGGCCGCCCGCCGGACCATCGGCCCGGTGGGCGCGCCGTGCCCGGCGCCGAGAGGGGACTGGCGTAGCGTGGACAGCCCGCGAACCACCCCGTCCGGCAAGGAGTGACAAGGCCATGCGGAAGCCCGACGGCAGCGACGCGGAGGTGGTGGTCGTCGGCGCGGGCGTCGCCGGACTGGCCTGCGCGGCGGACCTCGTCGCAGCCGGAGTACGGGTGCGGCTGCTGGAGGCGTCGGACGCCCCCGGTGGCAGGGTGGCGACGGACCGGGTGCGCGGTTTCACGACGGACCGGGGGTTCCAGGTGTTCAACACCGCCTACCCGCAGGTCAAACGCCGCATTGACCTGCGGGCCCTGAGGCTGCGGCCGTTCACGCCGGGAGTGCTGGTGCACACCGGCGACGGTCTGCGCCGGTTCACCGACCCCACCCGCCGGCTCCGGGACAGCCGCGACCTCCTGCCGGGCCGCCTGGCCACGGCCCGCGACCTCGCGGCGCTGGGAGTGATGTCGGCCCGCGACATGCTGGCCCCCGCCGCGCGTCTGCGCGGGAGCCGGCGGGACGGCACCACGCTCACCGCACTGGCCGAGGCCGGCTTCTCGCCCGCCTTCGTGGAGACCTTCTTCCGGCCCTTCCTGTCCGGGGTCTTCCTGGAGGACGAACTGGAGACCTCCGCCCGCTTCTTCCACCTCGTATGGCGCACGATGTTGCGCGGCACCCTCTGCCTCCCCGCGGACGGCATCGGCGCCGTCCCCGCCCAGCTCGCCGCAGCCCTACCCGGCTCGGTGCTGCGCACGGCCACCTCGGTCGCCTCCCTGACGCCGGAAGGCGTCCTCCTGGCGGACGGCACCGACCTCGCGGCCGCCGCGGTCGTCGTCGCCACCGGGCAGAGCGCCGCCGCACGGCTGCTCCCGGGCCTGTCCGTACCGCGGGCTCGAACCGTCACCACCCTGTACCACGCCGCCGAGCGTTCGCCGCTGGCCGAGCCCACCCTGGTGATCGACGGCAGTCGGCGCTTCCTGAACACCTGCGTGCTCACCGAACTCCATCCCGGCTACTCCGGCGACGGGCGGGCGCTGGTGTCCACCTCCGTCCTCGGTGCGCCCGGGCCGGCGGAGGAGGCGGCCGTGCGCGTGGCCCTCGGCCACGTGTACGGCGCCGACACCGGGGGCTGGGAAGCCGTTCACCGGGTCACGGTCCGCGACGCCCTCCCCGCCATGACCCCGCCCTGGCCGCTCTCACGGAGCACCCGCTTCTCCCCGGGCCGCTACGTCTGCGGTGACCACCGCGCGACGGGCTCACTGCAGGGCGCCATGGCCTCCGGCGCCCGCGCCGCCCGCGAGGTCCTGAGCGACCTGCGCGCGCGTACGCGTACGCAGCCCCGCCCCGGCGCCTGACCACCCGCCTCCCGATCGTCACCCCGCTGAGCCGTCACGCCCCGGCGTGCCCGCAGGCACGACCGCACCCCATGATTCGATGCAGAACCGGTGCGAGTTGAGGCGAGGGCTCGCCCCGGCGCAGGCTCGGACGGCCGGAAGCGAGCGGCCCGACCCATCCGGGAGGGCGTCCGCTCCGAATCGGAATCCGAGGGGCGCACTGAGTGCGCGGGTCGCGCGAGTTGCGCGGGTTCCGTCAAGCACGAGAGGGAGACCATGAGTGGGCGCAGCATCGCCGTGGTGGGGGCGGGTGTCGCAGGCCTGTCGGCCGCGTACGTGCTCTCGCGCGGGCGTGACGTGGTTCTGTACGAGGCGGACGACCGGCTCGGGGGCCACGCCCACACCCGTCACCTGCCGGCCCGCGGGGGCGGCACCGTCGGCGTGGACACCGGGTTCATCGTCCACAACGAGCGCACGTACCCGCATCTCCTGCGGCTGTTCCGGGAGTTGGGCGTGGCCACGCAGGACGCCGAGATGAGCATGTCCGTCCGCTGCGACGGCTGCGGCCTCCAGTACGCGGGCGCGCGTGGCCCGTCCGGTCTGCTCGGTGGCGACAACCTCCGGCGCGGCAGGTACCTGCGGATGATCGCCGAGGTGCCGCGCTTCCACCGGGCCGCCCGCCGTCTCCTCGCCTCCGGCGACGAGACGGCCACCCTCGGCTCCTTCCTGCAACGCGGCGGATTCACCGAGTACTTCACCGGGCACTTCGCGCTGCCCCTCGTCTCCGCGGTCTGGTCCTGTCCGCCGGACACGGCGCTGGAGTACCCGGCGGCCTACCTGTTCCGGTTCCTGGAGAACCACGGTCTGCTGTCCGTCACCGGCTCCCCGCAGTGGAAGACGGTGACCGGAGGCTCCTGCGTCTACGTGGAGAAGGTCGCCAAGGCGCTGTTCTCCGTGCGGACGAACACCCCCGTCCGCGCGGTCGAGCGCGGTACGGACCACGTCCGCGTGACGACCGACGACGGCGAGGCCACCGACCACGCCGCCGTCGTCATCGCCGTCCACCCCGATCAGGCCCTGCGCATCCTCGCGGACGCCACGCCCGACGAACGCAGGGTCCTCGGGGCGTTCACGTACTCCCGGAACCCCACCGTCCTGCACCGGGACACCTCGGTGCTGCCCACTCAGCCGCACGCCCGCGCAGGATGGAACTACTGGCTGCCGTCGTGCCGCTCCCGCCCCGGGACGGTGCAGGTCAGCTACGACATGAACCGCCTGCAGAGGCTCGCGGGGGACGAGCCGCACATCGTCACCCTGAACGAGGACGGCCGCGTCGACGAGGGCACGGTCATCGCCCGCACTGCCTACGAACACCCCGTCTACACGCGCGACTCCGTCGCCGCGCAGCGCGAACTGCCCGGCCTTGCCACCTCGGTGACGGCCTTCGCCGGTGCCTACCACGGCTGGGGGTTCCACGAGGACGGCTGCCGCTCCGGCGTCGAAGCGGCCCGGACCCTGGGGGTGAACTGGTGACCCCCGCGCCCGCGATCCCGTCGCCCGCGATCACCGCGACCGCGATCCCCTCGATCTACGCCTGCGAGGTCGCGCACGTCCGCACCGCGCCGCTGCGCCACTCCCTGCGCCGGCGCACCTATCTGTGGCTGGTCGACATCGACGACCTGCCGCGCCTGCCCCGGTTCCTGCGCCCCCTCGCCCGCTTCGACGCCCGCGACCACTTCGGCGGCCGGGCTCCCAGCATCCGGGCCGGACTGGACGCCTTCCTGGCGCGGCAGGGGGTGACGGACGCCGACGGACGCGTCCTGATGCTCGCCCACGCCAGGGTCTTCAACCACGTGTTCAACCCGCTGACCGTGTACTGGTGCCACGACCGCGCCGGGCGCCAGGTGTGCGTGGTCGCCGAGGTGCACAACACGTACGGCGGCCGCCACTGCTACCTGCTGAGGCCCGACGCGAAGGACAGGGCCGACGCCGCCAAGACCTTCTACGTGTCCCCCTTCTTCGACGTCGAGGGCTCCTACCGGATGCGCCTGCCGCTGCCGGCCGAACGGCTCGGCCTCAGCATCCAGTTGCGGCACGAGGACGGCAGCCGTCCCCTGACCGCCACGGTCCGCGGCCGCCGCCGCCCGGCCGACGCGGCGGGCCTGCTGGCCGCGGCGCTCAGCCACCCGTGGTCGACGCTCGCCGTCACCCTCGGCATCCGCTGGCACGGCGTACGTCTCTATCTCAAGGGGCTTCCCGTCCGTCCCCGACCCGTTCATCCCACTTGTGAGGGCATGCTGTGACCATCTCGCCGCCGTCGATCCGAACCGCGTGCACGACCAGCGACGGCACGCCCGCAGGCGCGGGCCCGGGCGCAGGCGCCGACGGGTGCCCCGCGCCCGTCGATCCGGCACGCTGGCCCGATGTCGCCCGCCTTCCCCGATCCTCGGCCCTTCGGACCGCGCTCGCCCGGCGGATCGTCGAGAACGCCCTGGCCAAGACCCCGTTGCGGATACGGCAGGAGGGCCGACGGCCCGCCGGGACGTCCCCGTACGACGACGGCCGTCCCGGGGCCCCGACCCTGCACCTGCACGATCCGGCCGCCTTCCACCGCCGGATCGGAGCGGACGGCCTCATCGGCTTCGGCGAGTCGTACATGGCCGGCGAGTGGGATGCCGACGACCTCGTCGCCGCGCTCACGATCCTGGCCGCCCGCGTGGACGCCCTCGTCCCCGCGCCCCTGCGCCGGCTCCGGGGCGCCTGGGTCCACCGGCGTCCCGCCCTCGAACGCAACACCCCGGACGGGGCCCGCGACAACGTCAGCCGTCATTACGACCTGTCGAACGATCTGTTCGCCCTGTTCCTCGATCCGAGCCTGACCTACTCCTCGGCCGTCTTCCGCGCGCTGCCCGCCGCGCCCGGCGACCTCACCGCCGCCCAGCACCGCAAGATCGACCGGCTCCTCGACCTCGCCCGCGTCGGCCCCGGCACCCGCCTGCTGGAGATCGGCACGGGCTGGGGCGAACTCGCCCTGCGCGCCGCGGCCCGAGGCGCCGAGGTCCTGACCGTGACCCTCTCCGCCGAGCAGCGCGACCTCGCCGTACGGCGGATCGCCGCCGCGGGACTGGGCGACCGGGTCACCGTCGAGCTGTGCGACTACCGGCAGGTCCGGGGCAGCTTCGACGCGGTCGTCAGCGTCGAGATGATCGAGGCGGTCGGCGCCGAGTACTGGCCCGTGTACTTCGCGGCGCTGCGCCGACTGGTCGCACCCGGCGGCAGCGTGGCGCTGCAGGCCATCACCATGCCGCACGCGGGCATGCTCAACACGGCCCGCACGCACACCTGGATCAGCAAGTACGTGTTCCCCGGCGGGCTCATCCCCTCGCGGGAGGCCATCACCCGGGAGAGCGCCGCCGCGGGCCTGCGCATCACCGAGGACACCGGGTACGGCGACCACTACGCGGAAACCCTGCGGCTGTGGCGGGAGGAGTTCCTGCGCCAGTCCGAGGCCGTCACCGCGCTCGGCTTCGACCGGGTGTTCCAGCGCATGTGGGAGCTGTACCTGGCGTACTCCGAGGCGGGCTTCCGCTCGCACTACCTCGACGTGCGCCAGATCCGCCTGGTGGCAGACGGGCCCGTTTCCGGGAGGCAGCGGTGAACTGGAGCGCGCTGGCGGTCAACCTCGCAGCCTCGGCCGGTGCGGCCCTCGCCGTAATGCTCGCCTTCTTCGCGATCTCGTTCCGCGTCGGGGTCCACCGGATCGTGGACATCGCCTGGGGCGTCGCGTTCGCCGCCGTCGCCCTCGTCACCTTGCCCCTGTCCGCGGGTTACGGGGACGACCTGCGCAGGTTCCTCGTCGTGGCGGCCACCTGCGTCTGGGGGCTGCGGCTCGCGCTGCACATCGCACGCCGCGCCCGCGGCCACGGCGAAGACCCCCGCTACGCCAAGATGCTCGCACGCGCACCCGGCAGCCCCGCCTGGTACGCACTGCGCAAGGTCTACCTCCTCCAGGGGGCCCTCGTCTGGATCGTCTCGCTGCCCGTGCAGGCCGCCGCCTACCTGCCCGAGGGCCCCGACGCCCTCCTGGTGCTCGGCCTCGTACTGTGGGCGGCCGGCCTGGGCTTCGAGGCGGTGGGCGACCGCCAGCTCGCCCGCTTCAAGTCCGACCCCGCCAACCGGGGCCGGATCATGGACCGGGGCCTGTGGGCCTGGACCAGGCACCCGAACTACTTCGGCGACTTCCTCGTCTGGTGGGGTCTGTACCTGACGGCGTGCGCGACCTGGCAGACGGCGGCCCTCACCCTCGTCTCACCGCTGGCCATGACGGGGCTGCTCGTCTGGGGGAGCGGCAAACGGCTCCTGGAAGCCCACATGGCCGACCGCCCCGGCTACGCCGAGTACAAGGCCCGTACCAGCGGATTCCTGCCCCGTCCCCCGCGCGCCACCCCAGTGGCGCGGGGGACCCGGTGACCGCCACCGGGCGTCGGACACCCTCTAGGAGGTAGAGGTACGGCAGTGCCGGCCGATGACGTCCAGTGCCTCTCGCAGACCGGCCGGGCAGAGCATGCCCGGAGCCGCGGGGCGGTTGGCCCAGCCGGGCCCGGCCAGCACCACCAGCGGGCGGGTCCGGGCTCCCTTGATCCCGAACCCGGTGTTGGCGACCATGCGGGCCAGCGCGGGGCTGGCGGTGTGGCGCGACTGGGACCACAACACCACGGCGGACGGTCCCATGCGCCGTACGGCGGCGTTCAGGGCCCCCGCCGGCACGTCCGCGCCCAGCATGCGCATCGGCAGCCCGCGCTCGGCGAGGCCCGCCGCGAGCGCTTCCAGGGGAAGCGTGTGCTGCTCGCCGGGAACGCAGGACAGCAGCACCGGCGCCGCCTCGGAGGACGTCGCCGGGGAGGAGGCGATGCGTCTGAGGGCCGTGGAGATGTGCCAGGAGAGCAGGTGCTCCACCTCGACGTAGCGTTCGTCCGTGGACTCCCACTTGCGACCGACGGCGTGGAGGGTCGGCGCCATGACCTCCTCCCAGCCGGTCACCAGCCCGTGGGCGGCCACCAGCTCCGTGAGGAGTCTGTCCATGGTCGGGCCGTCCAGCCGGACGGCCGCGCGGGCCAGGCCCCTGAATTCGTACCTGACCTCACCGAGCGGCAGGCCGTTGCCCGAACCCGGGGAGCGGCCTCGCCGCACACTGTCCGCGGGCTGCGGCGCCGGTTCGGCGGGCGCGGGCGCCGAACTCGCGTCCGGAGGCCGTCCGGCCCGGGAGAGGGCGGCGCCGGCCGCCTCCGCCGGTGGTACGCCGGACGTGGTGAGCCGGCACATCTCCTCCAGCATCGCGATGTCCTCGGGCGCCCAGCGCCGGTGCCGGCCGCCCTCGCGGACCGAGGGTCCGATGCCGTACCTGCGGTCCCAGGACCGCAGCGTGGTGGGTGACACGCCGAGGCGCCGGGCCACGGCTCCGGTCGTCAGGCGGTACGGCGAATCAGACACGGCACGGACCTCCCTGCCGACACCGGCCACGATCGCCCACGGCATCCGCCGCGCCCGGCCCACCCATGTCCACGCTCCTCTCGGCACATCCGCCTCTCACCCCTACTTCGGAGCCCACCGTCCCGCCGGATGCAGGCGGGGCCGGTCGGGGGCGTCAGCGGTGGGCCAGTACGTTGACGACCCGGCCGTTGGGGTCGCGGACGAAGAACCGCCGCACGCCCCATTCCTCGTCCGTCAGGGGATGGACGATCTCGGCTCCGCCGTCCCGCATGGCCGCGTAGGCCGCGTCCACGTCGTCCACCTCGACGCTCATGTCGGGGATGACCGGGGCGGTCTCGTCACGGGTCATGAAGCTGATCTGGGCCGCGGGACTGGCCGGCGAGGCGAGCGTCATGATCCAGCCGTGATTCATGACCTCCTCGAAACCCAGGCGGCCGTAGAACTCCCGGCTGTCCTGCGCAGCCTCGGACTGGATGTTGGGCACGACACGGCGAACGGTCATCGACGACTCCGGTGCGAAGGAATGGGACGGTCACGCGGCCATGGTCACCGCCCTCGCCTACCGAGTAGATCACGGCGGTAGGACAGCGGGGACAATCGGCACATGACCGTCGCCGGTCGGGGCATGCGAGGGGACAAGACAAGATCCACTCGTGATCGGGAGACGAACCATGAACGCAAAGCAGCAGGCCGCCCCGTACACCGTGCCCGGCATCGAGGCCGGGGACGCGCGGAAGGTCGTGGACCTCCTGCAAGAGCGGCTGCACGCGCTGAACGATCTGCACCTGACCCTCAAGCACGTGCACTGGAACGTCGTCGGTCCCCACTTCATCGCCGTCCACGAGATGCTCGATCCGCAGGTGGACGCGGTCCGGGAGATGGCCGACACCACCGCGGAGCGCATCGCGGCGCTCGGCGGCGTACCGGTCGGTACACCGGGCGCCATCGTCGCCGCGCGGACCTGGGACGACTACGACGTGGGGCGGGCCGACGCCGTGGCCCACCTGGGCGCCCTCGACCTGGTCTACACGGGGCTGATCGAGGACCACCGGCGGGCGATGAAGGCCACGGACGACCTGGACCTGGTCACCCAGGACATGCTCATCGGCCAGCTGGCACGCCTGGAGCAGTTCCAGTGGTTCGTACGGGCCCACCTGGAGTCCGGCGGCGGCCGCCTCAGCACCGAGGGAGCCCACACCCTGCGGGAGGCGGCCGGCCGGGCATCCGGCGAGCCGGAGACCGCCTGAGCCCGCGCGCGTCCGCTCCGCCTGACCCGGAGCCGGCAACGGTTCGGGTCAGGCGCGTCAGGCGGTCCGGGGAGGCTGCGACGGGAGCCTGAGAGGGGTCGTCACCGCCGAGCAGAAACCGACCAGACCCGCTGCCAGAGCAGTGCGGGAGGCCGGCGACATCGCGGCCATCGCCCTCGCCAGGGCCTCCTGCCGGCTCGCGCGCAGCCGTTCGAGGTACGCCCGCCCGCCGGGCGTCAGCCGCAGCAGCACCTCGCGCCGGTCGTCGGACCCGGGGTGCCGTTCGAGGAACCCGACGGCTTGGAGGCGGTCGCACAAGCGGGTGACGGACGGCGGGGCCGCCTCCAGCAGCCTGCCCAGCTCGCGCAGGTTCATCTCACCGTTGCCGTCCACCAGGAACAGCACCCTGGCCTGGGCGGACGAGACGGGCGGGGCGCTGACCGTGTCGCGGCTCCGCTCCCAGACCACCTCCAGCAACTCGATCAGCTCGCTCATTTCCGCCACCGCCGGTTCGGCGGGCCTGGGAGAGCCGATCGGACGCTGACTCATGTGACACTCCCTACCGGGCTTACGGGCCGGCTGTCCCACCGAACCGGCGGCTTCGTGGTCCCCCATCTTTACAGCTGGAGAGAGGCAGGTGGCGGTCCGGTGGCAGGAGGCGACACAGTGGAGCGCGAGCTGAGGGACGCGGCCCCGCACGAGCTGTTCGCAACCGTCCGTCACGTCCTGACCCGCGAACACGGGGCGCGGAGCGCCGAACTCCTGATGGCGGACTACGCCTCGGCACGGCTCCAGCCCGTCACGGCGCAGCCCTTCACCGCCGAGTCCGTCTCGGCGCTCGACGGCCCGCAGGGGCGGGCCTTCGGCTCGCAGCAGCCCCACGTCGCCGACCAGGGCGACGGAGTCGCCGTCCACCTGCCGGTGAGCGTGCGCGGCGACCGGCTGGGGGTCCTGAGCGTCCACTACGCGCAGGGCGCGTACGAGTCCGCACTCCTCGGCCCGCTCCAGGACGTGGCGGCCGCGCTGGCCCACGAGATCCTCGTCGCCGACCGTGACACCGACGTCTTCCTGCAGGCACGGCGGACCAAACGGCTCACCCTGGCCGCCGAGATGCAGTGGCAGCTGCTTCCCGGACGCTCGTGCTCCCGGACCGAGTACGAACTCGGCGCCCAGCTGGAGCCCGCCTACGCCATCTACGGCGACTGTTTCGACTGGTCGGCTTCCGCGGACCACCTGACCCTGACCGTGAACAACGGCATGGGCGAGGGCATCGACGCGGCCCTGCTCACCAGTCTCGCCGTCGGCGCCCTGCGCAACGCCCGGCGGGCCGGACTCGGCCTCGAAGACCAGGCCGCCCTGGCCGACCAGGCCCTTTACGGCCAGTACCGGGGAAGTCTGCACCTGCCGATGCTGCTGCTCCGCTTCGCCCTGGCGACGGGCGAGGTCGAGGTCATCGACGCCGGATCGCCGCGCCTGTGGCGCCTGCGCGGGGGAGCGGTGGAGCAGGTCCCGCTCGAAGCGCAGCTTCCGCTCGGCATGTTCGAGGACACCATCTACACCTGCCAGCGCTTGCGGGTACTGCCGGGAGACCGGCTGTTCTTCCTCAGCGACGGCGTGTACGACGTCATGTCCCCGGCCGGGGAGCCCTACAGCCTGAACGCGCTGAGCCGGGCCGTCCTGGACACCCGGCTGCTGCCGCCCTCACAGGTGCCCCGCGCGCTCCTGGAGCGGCTCGACGGGCACCGCGGCGGCGTCGAGGCGGCCGACGACGCCCTGGTCGTCTGTCTCGACTGGCACGGCCGGGCCGGTACGGAGCAGGGCGAGCCGTAGCAGCGGCCCCGGCGGGAGGGTGGCACAGTGGGGGAATGCCCCGACCCGGCCCGGCCAGCGCGCCCGAGGATCCTGCCGCGGCGCTCGGCGCCGCGGCGGAGCTCCTCGCGCTCCTGCAAGCCCGGGGCCAGGACGGAGCGTCCGCGGCCGTCTCCCCCTCCCAGCTTCGGGCGCTGCTCGCCGTCGAGGGCGCCGAGGGCATCAACCTGCGCGCCCTGGGCGCCGTGCTCGGCTCGAGCCCGCCGTCGGTCACCCGGCTCTGCGACCGGATGGAGGCCATGGGGCTGCTGACCCGCTCGCCGCACCCGAGCAGCCGGCGCGAGGTGGAGCTGCGCCTGACGCCCCGGGGCCGCGCCGTGGTGGGCGAGCACCGGGCCATCCGTGCGCGTGCGGTGTCGGCGGTGCTCGCCCGGATGGCACCGGAGGCGGTGGACGCCCTGGTGACGGGCGTGGCAGCCTTCCGGGAGGCGGCCGCGGCCCTGTTCCCTGTGGGCCGGCCCGCCGGCCCGCCGCCCGGCGGGCCCCGGGACTCGGCGCGGGTCGCGGACACCCCCTGAGGCGAGCGGTCCCCGGGGCGGGTCCCCGCGCCCTTGCCAAGGAGGGCATAATCATTGAGTTCGTAAAACATTGCCTCACGGCAATGATCATTCTACGCTTGTACGGCGCTACCGGGCGTCCGGCGGGCGTCCGCTTCCAACGCTGACGTCCGCTTCCTGCGGTGAGAAGGGACAGACGCGACGCCATGGCGAGCACTCTTGGGCTGGGGCCACCGCACCCCGCCGCCGGCACGCCACCGCAGCAGGCGGTGAACCCGCCCCGGCCGGCCTCTTCCGTGGAGGCGGAAGACTCCCTGGCGCTGTGGGACGGTGTGCCGCCGTACGTGCTGCTCATCGAAGACGACGAGGGCGACGCCGTCCTCGTCGGGGAACTCGTGGAGGACAGCGGGATAGACGTCCGCCTCGGCCGGGCCTCGTCCCTCGCCGAGGCCCTGCGCCTGATGCGGGCCGAGGCGCCCGAGTGCGTCCTGCTCGACCTGCACCTGCCCGACGCCCAGGGCCTGGAAGGCCTGACGAAGGTCCTCGCGGTCTCCGCCGAGGTCGCCGTCGTCGTCCTGACCGGACTGTCGGAGGAACGGGCCGGGCTGACCGCCGTCGCGGCGGGGGCCCAGGACTACCTGATCAAGGGCCGTCTGGAGCCCGACGTCTTCATCCGGGCCATCCGGTACGCGATCCAGCGCAAGCGCACCGAACTGGCGGCCGTCGCCCTGGAAGCGGGCAGACTCCGCGCCGAGGAGAACGCACGCCTCGAACGGGGCCTGTTGCCCACGCCCCTGCTGCTCGATGCTCCTGTCGACACCGTCTCCGTCTGCGCCCGCTACCACCCCGGTCGCGCCCAGACACTGCTCGGCGGGGACTTCTACGACGTCGTCCAGACCCCCGACGGAGCGACGCACGCCGTCGTCGGCGACGTCTCGGGCCACGGCCCGAGCGAGGCGGCGCTCGGGGTGTGCCTGCGCGTGGCCTGGCGGTCCTTCGTCATGGCCGGCGCCCGCGGCGCCGAACTGCTCGGTCTGCTGGAGCGGATCCTGCTGGCGGAGCGCTCCGGCCCGGAGATCTTCGCCACACTCGTCTCCCTCACCCGCCCGCCCGGCGCCGACGCCGTCTCCGTGCAGCGCGCCGGCCACCCGGGCTTCCTGGTCCGCTCCCCGGCCGGCGTGGAACTGTGCACCGTCCCCGGCGGCCCGGCGCTGGGGATCATTCCCGGCTGGGGCCCCGGCTGGCCCGTCACCGACGTCCCGGTGGAGGCGGGCGGCGCCGTGATGCTTTTCACGGACGGCCTGATCGAAGGCCGCATCGGGCCCGGCTCCGACCGCCTCGACGAAGCCGGCCTCCTCGACCTTGCCCGGCGCCACACCCACCTGCCCGCCGAAACCTTCGTCGACACCCTCATCCAGGCGGCGCAGGGCCTCGCCGCGGACTGGGGCGGCCTGGCCGACGACGTCGCCGTACTGCACCTCGAATGGAACGCATCCACGTGACCTCTCCCGCAGAACCGACGCCAGGGCCCGCAGGACGGGCCCCGGACCGCCGCGGGCCGAGCCTGCAGGCCTGGCTGACCACCGTGCTCGTCGTGCTGGCCCTCATGATCGTCGGTACGGGCGCCCTCGGCGCGGTCCTCCTCTCGCGCACCACCACGGCCGGCAACCGGCTCGTCGACGGGATCCTGCCCGCACAGCGGGACGCGCTGCGGCTGGAGAGCTCCCTGCTCGACCAGGAGACCGGGATCCGCGGCTACCTTCTGGCCAAGGAGCCCGAGCTCCTGGAACCGTACAAGCGGGGCCTGGTGAACCAGCGGACGGCCTCCGAGCACCTGTCGACGCTCCTCGACGACGACTCCGGCGTACGCGAGGACCTCGCGGCCGTGGAGGACGCCGCCCGCGTCTGGCGCGAGCAGTTCGCGAACCCCGCCCTCGCCTCCGTGGACACCGGCGCCGCCCCGCCCTCGCTCCAAACCGGAAAGGACCGCTTCGACGAGGTCCGCCGACGGATTACGGCCCAGCAGGAGCGCCTGGACCGCATCCAGGCCGAGGCCCGCACCACCTTCGGTGACGCGCGAAAGCAGCGCGACCACATCCTCCTCGCGATCGTCGTGGCCTTCCTGCTGGCCGCCGCCGCTCTCGCGGTCCTCCTCCACGTGGGCGTACTACGGCCGCTCGCCGAGGTGCGGACGGCCTCGCGCCGCGTCGCGGACGGGGCCTTCGAGGAGGAGATCCCGCTGCGCGGTCCCTCCGACCTGCGAGATCTGGCCAGCGCCGTCGAGGCCATGCGGCACCGGACCGTCGCGGAGCTGAACCTGTCCCGGCGCAATGCCGAGCGACTCGACCGGACGGCCGCGGAACTCGACGCGCAGGCGGTGGAGCTGCGCCGCTCCAACGCCGAGCTGGAGCAGTTCGCGTACGTGGCTTCCCACGACCTCCAGGAACCGCTGCGCAAGGTGGCCTCCTTCTGCCAGCTGCTGGAGAAGCGCTACGGGGACCAGCTCGATGCCCGCGCCTCCCAGTACATCGCCTTCGCCGTGGACGGTGCCAAGCGGATGCAGGTGCTGATCAACGACCTGCTGGACTTCTCCCGCGTGGGCCGCGTCCAGGACGCGCGCGAAACGGTCCCGCTGGATGACCCGCTGGACAGGGCGCTGCGCAACCTGGCCGCCGCCGTCGAGGAGAGCGGCGCCGAGATCGTCCGGCCCGAGCGGCTCCCGGACGTGGTGGGCGATCCCACGCTCCTGACCATGCTCTTCCAGAACCTGGTGGGCAACGCGGTCAAGTTCCGCTCGCCGGACCGCCCCGCGCGCGTGGAGGTCGAGCTGGTCGAGGACCCCGGAACGGAACCGGGGTTCGCCGCCTTCGCCGTCACGGACAACGGCATCGGCGTACCGGCGGAGTTCGCCGAGAAGGTGTTCGTCATCTTCCAGCGGCTGCACGCCCGGGAGACCTACGGCGGAACCGGCATCGGTCTCGCGCTCTGCAAGAAGATCGTCGAGCACGCCGGCGGCCGCATCGGGATCGACACCGCCCACGAGGTGGGCACCCGGATCGTCTTCACCCTCCCCGTCGCCACCGCCGCGCCGGTCCCCGTACCTGCCCAGGCACCTACCGAAGGAACCCTGTGACGAGCATCCCCGCCCACCGGCCCCCGGCCGCCCCCGCCGTAGTCCTGCTGGTCGAGGACGACGAGGGCGACGAGCTGATGACCCGTGAGGCCTTCGAGGACAACAAGATCGGAAACGTGCTGCACGTGGTCCGAGACGGTCTGGAGGCGCTCGACTTCCTCTACCGCCGCGGTGAGCACCAGGACGCGCCCCGCCCCGACCTGATCCTGCTCGACCTCAACCTGCCCAAGTACGACGGCCGTCAAGTCCTCGAACAGATCAAGACGGACCCGGAGCTGAGCCACATCCCCGTGGTCGTGCTCACCACCTCCGCGGCCGAGGAGGACATCCTGCGCAGCTACAAGCTCCACGCGAACGCCTACGTGACGAAGCCGGTCGACCTCGACCAGTTCGTCCGGGCGATCCAGCAGATCGACGACTTCTTCATCACCGTCGTCAAACTGCCCCGCGCCCGGTGAGGACCGGGCACGGACGGAGCACCATCGAAACCGGGCGAGAGAGGCGGAGAAGCCGGCCATGAGCAGGGAAACGTATGACGCGGAAGCACGCAGCCACGTCGAAACGCGTTCCGAGGGGGACGCGCGCATCGTGGTGATGGCGGGTGAGTTCGACATGGACAACGTGGCCGCGCTGAGGACCGCGATGGACCCGCTGGCGCCCGGCGTCGCCCGGTACGTCCTGGACGTCGCCGGGGTGACGTTCGTCGACTCGACCGCGCTCAGCGTCATGCTGCAACCCGGCCTGGAACGGCCGGTGGTCCTGGCCGGGACCGTACCGGCCCGCCTGGCCCGGCTCCTGGAGATCACGGGCGCCGACGTGGCGTTCGCCGCCGCGCCCGACGTGGCCCGGGCGGTCACGATGGCCCTGCCGCCACGAGGGCCGAGCCGCTCGGTTTGATCCCCCGAATCCCGGCGATACGAGGTCGAACAGAGTTCGGCATCCGCCGGGGTCCCGGGCCCGACCAGGTCCGGGGACCCCGGCGCGCCAAGGGAGGGGGGTGTGGCATGGCCACACCGGAAGAGGAAGTGCCCGGCTCCGTACGGGGCATGGGGTCCGCGGCGCGCGACGCGGTGCTCGCGATCGGGCTGCTGGCCATCGGCATCGGCGGGCTGGCGGCGTTTTTCAAGGCCGCGGACGCGGCGGGGTCCGGGCTGCCGATCGCTCCGATCGCCGCGCTGGGCGTATCACTGCTCGGCGTCGCGCTGGCGAAGTGGAGCATCGCACCCAACCGGCGCCGCGTCCGCGTCCGCACCCCCCGGCCCGGAACGGAGCCGAACGTCCCGTACCAGGCGCCGCCGGCAGCCCTCCCCGAAGTCGGGGGGGAGGCCCTGGACCATGCCGCGGTGGACGCGGACGGCTTCGAGCACACGGTGGCCGCCCTGTGCGCCCGGGACGGGTGCACCTCGGTGGAAGTGGTCGGCGGGGCGGGCGACCTCGGGGCCGACGTCCTCGCCACGACGGCGGAGGGGCTGCGGGTGGTGCTCCAGTGCAAGCACTACGCGGTGGACAACCGTGTCGGATCGCAGGACCTCCAGCGTTTCGGCGGCACCTGCTTCGCCGTTCACGAGGCCGACATCGCGGTACTCGTCACGACCAGTACGTTCACGGCTCCCGCGGCCGAATACGCGGCCACCTGCGGGATCGTCTGCGTCGACGGCGACGCCCTGACCGCGTGGACGGATCAGGAGTCCCCCGCTCCGTGGGAAACCGGCGCCCGGGGCCCCGGGACGGACGCCTGCGACCCGGCCCGGGCAGCGGTGTCGTGACCGACGCGGCCACCGACGCAGTCGGCGACGCCGCCACCGGCGTCGCCGGCCGCCCGGGGAGTCAGGCCAGGCGCAGGACGGTACTGATCGTCTTGCCCTCGGGGTGCGTACGGCACTCCACTCGCTCCGCGAGGCGGTGGACGAGCGGCCATCCGTAGCCGCCGGGGCGCTCGACCGTACCCGTGCGCTGGGCGGGAAGGAGGGGGCTGGCGTCGTCGATGGACAGGCGCAGCAGGCCGTCCGCGATGTCGGCCCGGAAGGCGGTGACGCCGCCGCCGTGGCGGATCGCGTTGCTGACGAGCTCCGAGGTGACCAGCAGGACGTCCGCCGCGGTGACGCTGTCGAGGCTCACCCCGGCGAGCAGCAGCACCTCGGACACGCGGGCGCGGGCATCGGCCGCGGAGCCCGGCGGGCGGGCGGTACGCGGTTCGCCCTCGTGCCGCTGCCCGGGGACCGCTGCGTTCTCGGAATCCCATGAGGTGTTCATGATGTCAACGCCGCCTCCAGGCTGTCCGCCATCCTGAAGGCGGAAGCGGTTCCCGTTACTTCGAACAGCCTGCGCACCGCCGTCTGCAGCGGCCCGGCGAGGACGAGGACCTCTCCCGCGGCCAGGTGCGCCCGTTGGGCGTCCAGCAGGGCGTGCAGCACCGAGGAGTCCGCGAAGTGCGTGCGGGACAGGTCGACCACCGTCCGCACGGCCCCGTTCTCCGTCGCGGCGGCCAGGGCGCGGGCCAGCGCGGGTGCGTGTTCCTCGTCGACGTCGCCGTGCAGGCTGACGACTGCCACGCCTCGGTCGGTGGTCGTCGTGACGACCGCTTCTTCTCCGGTCACCAGGACATCCTCCTACAGTCGGGGCCGCAGCGGACAAGGGGGTGGGCGTGCAGGGGGTGGCGGGGCCCTGTCGAGCGGTACCGCGCCGCCCTCTGCGGTGACGGCTTCTCAGTACGTCGGAGACAGGCACGGTTGCGGCCGGTGCGGTCCATGGAGGATGGTTGCCGCAGGGCAACGATGTTTCCGTCTTGACGAAGAGGTGAGGGGTTCGCACAGCGGGCCTTCGACGTGTGGTTCCTTCCCCGCAGATGACATCCAGTCCACCGACGACGGGCCTCCCGTGGGACGAGGCCCCGTACCCGGTGCTCGCGGCCGATCCCCGCGCGCACCTGGTGTTCGTCAACGAGGCGGCCCGGCGGGTGTTCCCGCGGGCCCGCCCGGGTGCGGCCCTCGCCGACGTGGTGCCCGCCTGGCTGGCGGCGGCGCACGCCCGACAGGTGGCCGACACCGTCCCCGCGGCCCGGCCGGCCTCCGGGGCGCACGGGCCCGCGCTCGGGCAGGTGGGCGGGGAGTCCTACGAGGCGCACCCCACCGTCCGGGACGACGGCACGGTGGTGTGGTGGCTGGTCGACGACACCGACCACCGGCTGGCCCGGGAGGCCCTGCGGACGGCGGAGGAGCGCACGGCCTTCCTGGTCCGCTCGTCCAATCTGCTGCTGTCCTCCCTGAACCTGGACCGCTGCATGGACGCCACGGCGCACCTGGCCGCGGAGCACCTCGCGGACGCGGCCCTGGTGGTCGCCCCCGCGCGCGGCTCGGAACTGCCGGTGGTGAGCTGTGTCCGCGGCGGTACGCCGTCCGCGTCGCTCCTGGCCGTCGATCCCGAGGAGGTGCCGGGCCTCGCGGAGGCGCTCCAGGGGTTCCCGCCCGTTCCGTCCCTCTGGATCGATTCCGCCCGCGCTCCCGCCTGGCTCGTCCCGGAGGGGCTGGACACCGTCGGGTCCGTCGTCGTGACCCCGCTCCCCGGCCACGGTGAGCCGGCCGGCGCCCTGGTCCTCCTGCGCCGCACCGGCGCGACCGCCTTCACGGAAGGCGAGGAGGTCTTCGCGCGGCTGTTCGCCGCCCGCTCCGGCGCGGCGATGTCGGCGGCACGCCTGTACGCGGAGCAGGCGTCGATCACCGAGACCCTGATGCGAGAGCTGCTGCCGCCCGCCCTGCACCAGATGGCCGGGGTGGAGTACGCGGGCGGCTACCTACCCTCGAAGGAGCACGAGCGGGTGGGCGGCGATTTCTACGACGTCCACCCCGCCGCCGACGAGGGCGACGCCTCCCTCGTCGTGCTCGGCGACGTGTGCGGAAAGGGCCTGGAAGCCGCCGTCATGACCGGCAAGATCCGCAGCACGCTCCATGCCCTGCTGCCCATGGCGGACGACCACCAGCGGCTGCTCAGCCTGCTCAACTCCGCCCTGCTGAACTCCGAGAGCACCCGGTTCGCGACGATGGTGCTGGCCTCCGCGGCGCGCGAGGGAAGCTCCGTACGGCTGCGGCTGACCAGCGCCGGCCACCCCGCTCCGCTGGTCCTGCGCTCCGACGGCCGGATCGAGACTGCCGCCACGCACGGCACCCTGGTCGGAGCGCTCCCCGATTTCACCGCCGAGACGGCTGCGGTCACCCTGGCGCCGGGCGACGCGTGCGTCCTGTACACCGACGGGATCAGCGAGGCCCGCGGCGGCCCGCGGGGCGGGGAGCTGTTCGGCGAGGAGCGGTTGCGCCGGGCTCTGGAGGAGTGCGCGGCCCTGCCGGCCCAGACCGTCGTCGATCACGTGCAGATGCTCACCGCTCGGTGGGTGGGGCGCGGTCGGCACGACGATATGGCCATCGTGGTGATCTCCGCCCCGCGCACCAACCACCTCAGCGCGGTGGACGGCCACACCCGGGGCAGGTTCACCGCATGAGATCGCAGCACGCAGCGAGCCCCCTCACCCGTACGGACGCTCTGGTCGAGCGCGTGTGGGAAGCCGTCATGACCCTCGACGAACCCGCCGCGGTGCGCGCCGTCCTGCGCGCGCTCGACGACGGGCTCGACCCGGAGGCGGTCCTGATGGAGGTGATCGGCCCCGTACAGGGGCGGGTGGGCGAGGAATGGGCCGCCAACCGCGTCAGCGTCGCCCAGGAACACGCCGCGACCGCCATCAACGACCGGGCCGTGGCGGCGCTTGCCCTGCACCCCGCGGCCCGGACGCAGCCGTCCCGGGGCCGGATCACGGTGGCCTGCGTGGACGGCGAATGGCACGCCCTGCCGGCCCGTCTGCTCGCCGAGGTCCTGCGGATCCGAGGCTGGCACGTCGACTACCTCGGCGCCCAGGTGCCCGCACCGCACCTCATCGCGCACCTGCACCGCACCGGCCCCGACGCGGTGGCCCTCTCCAGCTCCATCCCCACCCGCCTCCCGGTCGCCCATGCCACGATCACCGCCTGCCAGGCCGTCGGCACCCCGGTGATGGTCGGCGGAGCCGCGTTCGGGCCTGGTGGGCGCTACGCCCGCCTGCTGGGCGCGGACGCCTGGGCCCCGGACGCCCGCACCGCCGCGGACGACCTGGCCCGCGGACCGCTGCCCCGGCCCGCGCCCGCGCACCAGGTCATCGACGACCTCCCCCACCTGAAGGACCAGGAGTACACCCTGGTCGCCCGCAGCCGACCCCGCTGGGTGCGCGAGGTCATGGCCGAACTGGAGGACGCCTACCCCGCCGTGCGCGACTACACCGACGCGCAGCGCGAACGCACCGCCGAAGACGTGTCCCACATCGTGGAGTTCCTCACCGCCGCCCTCTACACCGACGACGAGGAGCTGTTCACCGGCTTCCTGCTCTGGACCGCCGAGGTCCTGGCCGCCCGCGGAGTCCCTTCGGTCTCCCTGCTGCCCGCCCTGACGCTGCTGGGCCGCCGGCTCGTGGACTTCCCCCGGGCCGCCGCCATGCTCCGCGCCGGCGCCGACCGCCTCACCCGCACTCCGCCGACCGCGCCCCACCCCCCTGCCTGACACCGATGGCGGCCTTCCCCACCCTGCGGGGTTGCGCGCGTTCGGGTGGCTCACGGGCGGTCGCGGCGGTCTTGTCCACATCCGGGCGTGCGGCGGCGGGGTAATGGCACCTGCGGGGAGTACCGTGACAGGGGTGCGGTGGACGTGCCGACGGCGGAGGAGATCCGTCGTCCGTGCATCCCGCCTCCCGTACGCCCTGCCCAGCCACCCCCCCCCGGCTGGGGCAGGGCCGCCCCGGCCAGCCTTCCCCCCCCGGCTGGTCGGGGCCCCAAGACCGGCCGACGGCTCCGGCGCGTACGCGACGTACGCGACCTCCGCTGCGGTTCGCGGTGGTCCGCAGCGGTGTCAGAGGTCCTGGATGCGCCGGAACGGGCGGTCGGCCTCCAGCTGGAACGCGACCTCCAGCAGTTTCCCTTCCGCGCCGGGGCGGCCGGAGAACATGATGCCGATGGGCAGCCCGCCCTCCGTGGCGCTCGCCGACGGCACCGAGATCGAGGGCGTGCCGACCACGTTGTCGACCGGTGTGAACGCCACGTACGCGAGGATCCGTTCGATCAGGGTCGGGTAGGGAACGGTCGGGCTGAGGTGGCCGACGGGCGGCGTGGTGTGGGCGAGCACCGGCGACAGCACGAGGTCCAGCCCCCGGAACGAGGCCGCGTACGCCTCCCTCGTCCGCTTCAGCCTCCGCACGACCGCGGGGGTGCGCCGCCAGTTCCGCAGGTACTCCTCGCGCAGTCCCCGGCTGAGGCCGTCCATGCGGCGCCGGTCGAAGTCCGCGCCGAGGGTGCGGCCCGTGACGCCGATGAGGAAGGACAGCATCCCCCAGTACGCGAGGAAGTCGTCCGTGAAACTCGGATCGATGGCCAAATCCACGGGCTCCACGCTGTGGCCGAGCCCCTCCAGCGTGGTCACCGTCTGCGCGATCGCCGCCCGCGTCGCGGGATCGGAGCGGACTCCGTTCGGCGAGTCCTGCAGGAAGCCGATGCGCAGCCGTTGCCCCGAAGGGCCTTCGACCAGGCCCACGGGCGGCAGCCCGGGGCCGGGCCGGTACCGCTCGGCGGCGGCGAGGAAAGCGGCGGCGTCCCGCACGGAACGGCTCACGATCGCGTCGCAGACCAGGTCGAGGGGCAGCTGACGGCTCTGGGCGTTCGCGACGACCCGGCCCCGGGTCGGTTTGAGGCCGACCAGACCGCAGCAGGCGGCCGGAATCCGGATCGAGCCGCCGCCGTCGTTGGCGTGTGCGATCGGCACCGCTCCCGCCGCCACCAGGGCCGCGCTGCCGCCCGACGAACCGCCCGCCGAGTAGCCGGTGTGCCAGGGGTTGCGGACCGGTTCGGCGCCCTCGTACTCGGTGGTCGGACTGAACCCGAACTCGGGCAGCCGGGTCTTCCCCAGCACCGTGACCCCGCTGCTCAGGAACTGTCGGGTGAACGGCGCGTGCCGCCGCGCCGCGCCCGGGCGGAAGGCCGCGCTGCCGTGCCCGGTGGGCAGGCCGAGGTAGTCGGTGTTGTCCTTGACGAAGGTCGGCACCCCGGCGAAGACACCGTCCGACGCGGCAGCGGGCGCCGGGGCATCGACGTACGTCTGGACCGCGCCCAGCCGCGCCTCGACCGCCCGCACCCGCTCCACGGCGGCCCGGGCGGCCTCGGCGGCGGAAACCTCGCCCCGCCGGATCGCCGCGGCGAGGCCGACGCCGTCGTGCTCTCCCAGGGCGTCGTCCGTGAAGGCGTGGACGACGCCCCCTCCGCCGGCTCCGGCCCCTCCGCCGGACATGCCCTGTTCGTCGAAACTCGTCACCGCTGTCTCAGCCCCCGGCCTCGTGGATGGTCGCCGCCATCATGGCCTACCGCCGGGTAACACGCGAGGGTTTCGCGGCGGGCGGCGGGCGGCGGTCAGCGCCTGTCACGTTCGAAGGTCAGGAGCAGGTCCGCCGCGACGCTGACGGCGATGGCGGCGGGTTCCTTGCCGGTGATCTCCGTCATCCCGATCGGGGTCTTGATCCGGTCGATGGCGGCGGGCTCATGGCCGCCCTCGGTGGTCAGGCGATGCCGGAACCGCGCCGCCTTGGCGGCCGAGCCGATCAATCCGATCGAGCCGAGTCCGGCGGTGCGCAAGGCGGCGTCGCACAGCGCGGCGTCCTCGGCGTGGTCGTGGGTCATGATCAGGACGTGCGTCCCGGGAGCCAGCTTCGCGAGCACGTCCTCCGGCAGCAGGGGTGTGTGGTGCACGTGGACCTGCGCCACCGCGTCGGCGAGTACCGCGAGCCGTTCGTCCGCGAGCTGCTCGGGGCGGCTGTCGACCAGGTGCAGATCGAGATCGTGGCGGGCCAGGATGCGTGCCAGTGCCCAGCCGACGTGCCCGACGCCGAAGATCGCCACCGCCGGGACCACCGGAAGCGGTTCGAGCAGCACGCTGACGGTTCCGCCGCAGCACTGCACGCCGTGCGGGCCGGTGACCTTGTCGTTGAGGGCGAAATCCATCATCTCCGGTCGTGGGTCGGGCTCCGCGATCACCTCCCGGGCCCGGTCGATGGCCACGGCCTCGATGTTGCCGCCGCCGATCGAACCCCAGGTCGCGGACCGTCCCACGACGAGTTTGGCGCCGGCCCTGCGGGGCGCGTGGCCGCGCACGGTCGCGACGGTCACGAGCGCGCCGGGCTCCCGGCGGGCCCGCAACCGCGCGACCGCGGCCACCCAGCTCATGTCAGGCATGGCTCAAAGCGCTCGTGTCGACGCGAACTTCGCCGCCCTCGCGGGCGTCGTCGCCGCCCCCCGCGTCGCCGCCACGGGCCGCTTCGATCGCCCAGTACACCGCCTCCGGCGTCGCGGGTGAGGCGAGTTCCACGCTGACTCCCGCCGGCCCGAAGGCCGCGGCGGCCTGCCGCAGCGCCTCCCGCACCGAGAACGCCAGCATCAACGGAGGCTCACCCACCGCCTTGGACCCGTAGACGGCGCCCTCCTCGGTGGCGTTCTCCAGCAGCGTGACGTTGAACTCCTCGGGCATCTCCGAGAAGCTCGGCAGCTTGTAGGTGCTCGCGGCCTGGGTCAGCAGCCGGCCGCGGCCCGGCCCGTCACCGCCGTCCCAGCGCATGTCCTCCAGCGTGAGCCAGCCCGCGCCCTGTACGAAACCGCCCTCCACCTGACCGATGTCGATCATCGGGGAGAGGCTGTCGCCGACATCGTGCACGACGTCCACCCGCCGGATGCGGTACGCGCCGGTGAAGCCGTCCACCTCCACCTCGGCCGCGGCGGCGCCGTGGGAGAAGTACTTGAACGGCGTACCCCGGAACGCCTTCGCGTCCCAGTGCAGGCCCTCGGTCCGGTAGAAGCCGGCCGCGGACAGCTGGACCCGCTGGAGGTACGCGGTGCGCACCAGGTCGTCCCAGGCCAGCTCCGCCTCGGTGCCGAGGACGCGCGCGACACCCTCGACGATGCGCACGTCCGCGGCGCTCGCGCCCAGTCGGGTGCCGGCCACCTCCAGCAGCCGCTCGCGCAACTGCTCGCAGGCGTTCTTCACCGCCGCACCGTTGAGGTCCGCCCCGGCACTGGCGGCGGTGGCCGAGGTGTTGGGCACCTTGTCGGTGCGCGTCGGGGCCAGGCGCACCTTGCGCAGCGGGATGCCCAGCGTGGTCGCGGCCACCTGCAGCATCTTGGTGTGCAGGCCCTGGCCCATCTCGGTGCCGCCGTGGTTGATCAGGACCGAGCCGTCCTTGTAGATCAGTACGAGCGCGCCGCCCTGGTTGAAGGCGGTCAGGTTGAACGAGATGCCGAACTTGACGCCGGTGATCGCCAGGGCCCGCTTGGTGTTCGGGTGTGCGGCGTTGAAGGCCTCGATCTCGCGCCGGCGCTCGGCGAGACGGCCTCCGTCCTTGACCTGCTGCCAGACGGCGGAGATCCGTTCGGCCTGGCCGACCTGTTGTCCGTACGGTGTGAACTGGCCCGGCCGGTAGAAGTTGCGCTCCCGCAACTCCATCGGATCAAGGCCGAGTAGCGGTGCGCACCGGCCCATGATGTCCTCGATCACCAGCATGCCCTGTGGTCCGCCGAAACCGCGGAAGGCGGTGTTGGAGACCTTGTTGGTCTTGGCGATGCGGCCGGCGACGCGCGCGTGCGGGATCCAGTAGGTGTTGTCGATGTGGCACAGCGCGCGGGCCACCACCGGCTCGGACAGGTCCAGGCTCCAGCCGCCGTCCGCGGTCAAGGTGGCGTCCAGGGCCTGGATCCGGCCCTCGGTGTCGAAGCCGATCTTCCACGTGGCGTGGAACCCGTGCCGCTTGCCGGACATGGTCAGGTCTTGGGTCCGGTTGAGCCGCACCCGGACCGGCCGACCGGTCAGTTTCGCACCGAGCGCGGCGACCGCCGCGAATCCGTGCGGCTGCATCTCCTTGCCGCCGAAGCCGCCCCCCATCCGCAGGCACTGGACGGTCACTTCGTGGCTGTGCAGGCCGAGCACGTGCGCGACGATTTCCTGGGTCTCCGAAGGATGCTGGGTGCTGCTCTGCACGAAGACCTGCTCCGCCTCGTCGACGAGGGCCAGGGCCGCATGCGTCTCCAGGTAGAAGTGCTCCTGATCGGAGAACTGGAACTCGCCGGTGAACACGTGCGCGGAGTCGGCGAACCCGGCCTCGACGTCACCGGCCAGCATCACGGGTCGGGCGCCGTGGAAACTGCCGGCCGCGATCGCCTCCTGGAGCGTGATCAGGGAGGGCAGTTCGTCGAGTTCCACCTCGACGGCGGCGGCGCCGAGCCGGGCCGCCTCCAGGGTCTCGCCGAGCACCCAGGCGACGGCGTGGCCGTGGAACATGACCTCGTCGGGAAACAGCGGTTCGTCGTGCTTCATGCCGGCGTCGTTGACGCCGGGCACGTCGGCAGCGGTGAGCACGCGCACCACACCGGGCACGGCGAGGGCGGGTTCGGTGCGCAGCGCGATGATCCTGCCGTGGGCCTTCATGACCTGGACCGGGTACGCGTGCAGCACGTCCTTGGTGCGGTGGATCAGGTCGTCGGTGTAGAGCGCCGAGCCGGTGACGTGCTGGGCGGCGCTCTCGTGCGGCATCGGAACACCGACGACGGGCTTTTCGGGACGCTGGGACAATTGGCTCATGACGGCACGGCCTCGGTGGTCTGCTCGGTGGTCTGTGCGTACAGCTTCAACAGGCTTTGGCGGAGCATCGCGCAGCGGTACGCGGCGCTCGCGCGGTGGTCGTCCATGGGTGTGCCCTCGGCCTGGAGCACGCGGGCCGCGGCCTCGACGGTCCGCGCCGCCCACGGTTCGCCCTCCAGGGCCCTCTCGGTGGCGAGGGCACGGATCGGAGTGGCGGACACTCCGCCCAGGCCGATGCGCGCCGTGCGGACGGTGCCGTCCTCGATGTCGAGCGCGAACGCGACGGCCACGCTGGAGATGTCGTCGAAGCGCCGCTTGGCGATCTTGTGGAATGCGGTGACCGGCGACAGCGGCAGTGGAATGCGTACCGCGCGGATCAGCTCGCCGGGCCGCCGTACGCTCTGCCGGTACCCGGTGAAGTAGTCGCAGAGGGGGACCTCGCGCTCTCCGTCGGCGGCGGCGAGCACCACCGACGCCTCCAGCGCGAGCAGCGCGGGAGCGCTGTCACCGATGGGGGAGCCGGTACCGAGGTTGCCGCCGAGGGTGGCGCTGTTGCGGATGAGCCGCGACGCGAACTGCGGGAACAGGCCGGCGAGCAGCGGGACGCTGTCGTCGAGGCGGCGTTCGATCTCGGTGAGCGTCATCGCCGCCCCGATCTCGACGTGGTCGGATCCGATGCTCAGCTGCCGCAATTCGGGCAGGCGATCCACCGCCACCACGCAATTCGCCCGGCGGGAGCGGATGTTCACCTCCACGCCCCAGTCGGTGCTGCCGGCGACGACCACCGCGTCGGCCCGCTCGCGCAGGAGCCGCAGTGCCTCGGTCAGGGTGCCCGGCCGCAGGAACGAGGCCTCGTCCCGGACGTATGCGGTGGCGACCGGTTCGGGGGCGGGTCGCTCCCGGCGCCGGGCCAGGGGGTCGTCCTCGGTGGGCGGACCGACGGCGAACGCGGCGTCGCGGATCGGGCGGTAGCCGGTGCAGCGGCACAGGTTTCCACTCAGCGCGTGCAGGTCGAAACCGTTCGGCCCGTGCTCGGGATCAGCGCTGCCGTGAGCCGAGTCCGAGTCCGAGTCCGAGTTCGCGTTCGCCTTCGCGCAGCGGTCGGGCCGGTAGTACTCGGCGGCCATGCTGCAGATGAATCCGGGTGTGCAGTAGCCGCATTGGGATCCTCCGCGGACGGCCATCTCCTCCTGCACCGGATGCAGCGTGGGCGCGGTGCCGGGCTCGCCGGCCGTGGCGAGACCCTCGGAGGTGACGACCTCCTGACCGTCGAGCGCCGCGACCGGGACGAGGCAGGCGTTGACCGCAACCCAGTCAGTGGGCTTGTCCACCCCGGGACGGGCCACCAAGATCGAACAGGCGCCGCATTCGCCCTCGGCGCACCCTTCCTTGGTGCCGGTGAGGCCGCGTTCGCGCAGGAAGTCCAGCACCGTGGTGTGGGGCGCCGCGGGGGAGATCGGTGCTTCCTTCCCGTTGACCGTGATCCGCGCCGCTACCACGGCACGTCCTCGTTTCGGTGCGCGGTGGAACCGGTCGTCCTAGTCGCCATGTCAGGAGCCTTCTGATTCGGTGGCGCATCTCCAGAACCCGGAGTGCGCGCCTCGGCACGCGATCGGGTGCCGAGGCGGTGACAGAAATTGCGAAGAACCGGGGCCGCGAACGGGCACGCCGGGAAGAAGGGCTGCTAGCAGCCGTGTGCGACACGACCCGGAGCCCAGGCGACCTGGTGGGCGGGGCGAAGCAGTTCGGAGACGGTCGACATCCGGTTTCGCCCCCTTCCGCCAGCTCACGAGTCAGTGGGGCAGAAACTACGTCGCCGCGGCTCCATCGGTCAAGCCGCCGCGCGAAGACGCCGAGGCCTCGGACGCCGCGCGGCCGCCGCCGAGGAGGCCGACGAGTACGCCGGCCGACGACTTCAGTGCCCTTTCGGCCGGCCCGTGCTTCCTCTTCTTCGTCCTGGAGGTGCCGTCCCCGGCCGACGGCACGCACGCGGCGTAGCCGACCGGCGCGACCGGCGGATCACCCCCGGTCTCCGTGGCCGCCGGCGGCGGCCGCCAGCCGGGACAGGGCTCGGGCGGTCGGGGTGCCGGGGGCCGGCTGGTAGACGATGAGCTGCTGGCCCGGGGCGGCGCGTACGTCGAAGGACTGGTAGGTCAGGGTCAACGGGCCGGCCGCCGGGTGGTGGAGGTGCTTCACGTCCCCTGTCTTGGCCAGGACCTCGTGCGTGGTCCACAGGTGGGCGAACTCCGGGCTCCCGGCCGTGAGGGTACGGACGAGATCGCGCAGGCGGGGATGGTCCGGGGCGATGCCGGTGGCCTCGCGGAGGTGGCCCGCCGTGCCCCGGGACGCCGAGGCCCAGTCCATGTAGAAGTCCCGGCCGGCCTCGTCGAGGAAGACCATGCGGGCCAGGTTGTCCGTCGGCGTGAACGGCGAATGCAGGGCCTGAGCAAGGGGGTTGGCCGCCAGGATGTCCAGGGCGGCGTTGACGACGAACGCCGGGCAGCCGGAGAAACCGTCGAGGAGCCGCAGCAGCGCCGGGTCGACCCGGTCGGTCGTCGGGCGGTCGGCCGGCGCTGAACCGGCCAGGCGGTGCAGGTGGGCGTGGGCGTCGGGGCGCAGCCGCAGGGCGTGCGCGAGCGCGTCGAGGACCTGCGGGGAGGGGTTGCGCTCGCGGCCCTGCTCCAGGCGGGCGTAGTAGTCCACGTTGACGTCGGCCAGGACGGCGACCTCCTCGCGGCGCAGCCCGGCCACCCTGCGCACGCCGCAGCTCGCCAACCCGATGTCCTGCGGCCGCAGCGCCGCCCTGCGCGCGTGGAGGAACTCGCCGAGGGCACGGTCCGCCGAGGTCGTGGTCATGGCCACAGGCTAGACCGTGGCGATGTGCCCTGCCTGGGTGTGCCGCACCCAGGCAGCCCGCACCCGGGCAGCCCGCACCCGGGCAGCCCGCACCCGGGCAACCCGCACCCGGGCAACCCGCGTCCTGGTCGCCCGCCCTCGGCTCGCGAAGACTCGGTCGGGCAGGACGGACCTGCGACCGTCGTCGAGGAGTCGAGCAGGCATGAGGAACGAACCCAGAGTCGTGGCGATCACCGGAGCGA
Source organism: Streptomyces roseus (assembly GCF_001044425.1). Lineage (GTDB taxonomy): Bacteria > Actinomycetota > Actinomycetes > Streptomycetales > Streptomycetaceae > Streptomyces > Streptomyces roseus. The sequence continues at coordinate 52,208 of NZ_LFML01000060.1, read as the reverse complement.
GCAGCGGGATCGGGGAGGCCGCCGCCAGGCGGCTCGCCGCCGACGGGCATCCGCTGCTCCTCGGGGCACGGCGCACGGAGCGACTGGAAGCACTGGCACGGGAGATCAACGCGGCTGGCGGGACGGCGGCGTTCCGCCGGCTCGACGTCACGGACGCCGCCGACGTACGGGCCTTCGTGGCCGCGGCGTCCGAGCGGTACGGGCGGCTGGACGTGATGGTCAACAACGCCGGAGTGATGCCGCTCTCGCCGCTGGACGCGCTCGCGGTCGACGAGTGGGACCTGATGATCGACGTGAACGTACGGGGAGTGCTGCACGGGATCGCCGCCGCCCTGCCCGTGATGCGCGCCCAGGGGGCCGGGCAGATCGTGAACATCGCCTCCGTCGGCGCCTACGAGGTCTCGCCCACCGCGGCCGTGTACTGCGCCACCAAATTCGCGGTGCGGGCGATTTCCGAAGGGCTGCGGCAGGAGTCCGACGGCCGCGTACGGGTCACGCTCGTCTCCCCGGGGGTGACCGAGTCCGAACTCGCCGACCACATCTCCGATCCCGTGGCGCGGGAGGCCATGAAGGCCTACCGCGCCGTGGCGCTGCCCGCCGCCTCCGTCGCGGAGGCCATCGCGTACGCGGTGTCCCAGCCGCCGGAGGTCGACGTCAACGAGATCGTCGTCCGTCCTGCGGCGAGCGCTCAGTGACCGCCCCGGCCGGGGGTTCGGGTTCGGCCGTCGCGATCTCGGGCTCCAGGCCCTCGGCCGCAGTGGTGCGCGGACGGCCGATGTCGCTGCGCCACGCCTCGAAGGCGAAAGCCGTGGCGGTGACCACGACGATGCCGAGCAGCCAGCCGCCGACCACGTCGCTCACCCAGTGCACGCCGAGCGCGACCCGGGTGAACCCGACCCCGATCACCGAAACCACGGCGATGGCCCACGCCAGCGGCCGCCAGGCCTTCGGGATGACGGGGAGCAGCACCAGCAGCAGCACGGCGCAGGACGTGGTGGCCGTCATCGCGTGTCCGGAGGGGAAGGAGAACCCGGGAGCGTGGGCGACGGGATCGGGCAGGTGCGGCCGGGCCCGCTCGACCGCGTTCTTCGCCAGCAGGCCCACGAGCCCTCCGGTGATCGCCGTGCAGGCCGCCCAGGCGGCCAGCCGCAGCGCCCGCCGCCGCAGCAGCCACACCACCACCGCGGCCACCAGCAGACGCATGGTCACCGGATCCCAGACGATGTGCGTGAAGAAGTCCAGCACCCCCAGCCAGGAGGGGTGTCCGAGGACATGGTGGTGCAGCCGCTCGGCCGCCCCCTGGTCGATCCGGTGCAACGGAGCCCACTGCGACTCCACCAGGACCAGCGCGAGCGAGAACGGTACGGCCGCCACGGCGGTGGCGGCCGACGTGATCGCCAGCCGCGCCCCGAACCGGGCATCGGGCCCGTTGTGGCGCCTCATACCCCGGGATCCTTCGTGATCGGGCCGGTCACCCCGGCCCGTACGGCTTCGAGCTGAGCGGCGAAGGACAGGCCCAGGAAGAGGGCGAGCGAGGTCAGGTACGACCACAGCAGCAGCGACATGAACGCGCTCAGCGGCCCGTACACCGTGGTGAAGGAACCGTTCGCCCCGACGTACAGGCTCAGCCCCCACGTCGCGCCGAGCCACAGCACCAGGTAGACGCCGGCGCCGAACGCCAGCCAGGTGTACCCGGGTTGTGTCCGTCGCGGCGAGCGCCGGAAGACCGCGCTGGCGGCGGCGACCGCCAGCAGGATCCCGACGGGCCAGTGCAGGAGGTCCCACACCCGTTGCGTGGCCGGGCCGAGGTGGTAGGTCTCCGTCATGGCCATGCCCAGATCGGAGCCGAGGACGGTGAGCGAGAAGGCGAGCCCGAGGGGCAGCCCGGCCAGCACCGCCATGACCAGGCCGCGGCTGTACTTGTGGAGGAACGGGCGGTCGCGCTCCACGCCGTAGATGCGGTTCGCACCGCGCTCCACCTGGCACATGCCCGTGGTGACGTTGACGATCGAGAACAGCAGCCCGAACCAGAGGGCCGCCTCGCCCCCGTCCCCGGCCCGGCTGCGGCTCTCGCGCAGGGCGTCGTCCACGACGTCCTGGCTGGGCCCGCTGACGATCCGGCGGATCGTCAGCTCGGCCATGTGCCCGATGTTCTCCGTGTGCAGTACTCCCGACAGGCCGATGAGGGCGATGGCGAGCGGCAGGATCGACAGGACCGTCTGGAGGGCCAGGGCCCGGGAGTGGCTGAACCCGTCGGCGTAGCGGAACCGGACGAACGAGTCCCGTACGAGGTTCCAGCCGCCGTGGCGGCGCAGCGCGGCCCATGCCTCCTCTCCGGAGAGGTCCTCGTCGCCCTCCTCGCCCTGCGTGCGCAACTCGGCTTCGACTGCCTTTACTTCACGGCGCTGTGGTACCCGTGTGGCGGTGCCCATGACCTTCCTCCTCTCTCCTCGGATGTCCGCGCGAGCGTACGGGATCAGTCGCGGACGGTGAGGGCGGCCGCCCCCTCCGCCCCGTCGGTGACCCCTGCCCGCTCCGCCCCTTCCGGCACCCGTTCCGGCACCTGTTCCCGCGGCGTGCCGCCGCGCGCGGGCACCGGCAGGCACACCCGCAGCGCCCCCGGCTCGACCTCGGCGGTCACCCGCGTACCGGCCGGCAACGCCTCACCGTCGAGCTCCCGAGGCTGGGCGCGGGTGAAGCGGAGCTCGATGCGGGCCGCACTGAAGTACTCCAGCGCGCCGCCTGCCTCCGGCCGCCCCGAGCCGCCGTCGGGAGCCGGCCGGGCGGACCCGCTCTTCGCGCGGGAGGCCAGGTGCCCCGCCGCCGCCAGCCATCCACCGGGCCCTCGGGGGTCCAGCAACACCAGTTCCAGCCGGCCGCTGTCGGGCCGCGCGTCCGGGAGGAGCGGCAGCCCGCCCTGGAGCGAGCCGACGTTGCCGATGACCACCATGCGGGCCCGCCGCTCCAGCGGGGCACCCCCGTCCAGCCGGATCGACAACCGCATCCGGGGATCGCGCAGATGGCGCAGGGCCGCCACCACGTACGCGACCCAGCCCAGGCGCGCCTTGAGCCGCTCCGATGCGTCCCGCACCATGGCCGCGTCGAAACCCGCACCGGCCATGACCACGAACCTCGTCGGCGTCAACCCGTCGCCGTCGAGCCGGCCCACGTCGAGCCCGACGGCCTGACCGGACAAGCCCTCCTCCAAGGCGGCCGCAGGACCGGACGGCAGCCCCAGGTTGCGGGCGAGGAGGTTGCCGGTCCCGCAGGGCACGATCGCCAGGGGGATCCCGGAGCCGGCCAGTACGTCGGCGCAGGCCCGTACCGTGCCGTCCCCGCCGCAGACCACCACCAGAGATGTGTCCGCCCCGGCGAGTCGCGCGGCGAGCGCCCCGCACGGCTCATCGGCGGAGGTCTGCGCCCACACCTGGTCCGCGTACCCGTGGCGGCGCAGCACGGCGCGCACGCTCGCCGCCGTTTCAGAGCCGCAGGCGTGCGGATGACGGACCACCACGACCCGGCCCCGCACCCCGGTCGAGGTCCTGCCGCCGCCACCGGGCCGGGCCGCGGGCAGAGCGTCACCGGCCGTCGGCCGCGCTGCGGCCCAGATCCCCGGCAGCAGGGCGTACGCGACGACGAGCAGGGCGCAGGCCCCGTTCAGCAGCCCCGCCACCACGTCCGAGGGATGATGCATGCCCCGGTACATACGGGAGCAGGCCTGGGCCAGTGGGAGCAGCAGGAGCAGACCCACCACGATGTTGCGCCGGGCACCGCGCAGTCGTCCCGCCGCGAGCACGGCCAGCCCCCCGAAGAGGGCCATCGAGGCCCCGACGTGCCCGGAGGGGAAACTGGACGTCGGCGGCGCCGGGTCCAGGTGGGGCACATCGGGCCGGGGCCGGTCCACCACGAGCGTGACGAGTACGAACACGGCGGACTGCGCGGCGACGGAGACCGCCAGGAACAGCGCCTCGCGCCACCGGGGGACGCGGGGTACGCACAGCAGTGCGAGGCAGGCCAGGATCGTCAGCGCGATCACGCTTCCGGTGCTGCCCAGCAGGGACATGGCGTCCGAGAAGGTCGTGGCGGGCACGGCGCGGTGGGCGGCCAGTGCGCCGTTCACCCCGTCCTCGGAGGACAGCGGTGCCAGGCCGGCCAGCGGGCCGGTCACCAGCAGGCCCAGGCCCGCGACGCAGGCCGCCTGCAGGGGCAGCAGAAGAAGACGGCCGGGTCTGATGCCCGCGTCGGTTGCGTTGCTCATTGACGGCGTGTTACCCGGGAACGCGCGGTCATGCGCGCACCACCCCCTGTACCCCCGTCTGCGCACCGGACGTGCTGCTGCCGCTGCGCGGGGCGGTCGGGCCGGGCTCGCCCGGCGGGCCGGCGCCTCCGTCCGACATCACCCGGGTGGGTGGTCAGTGGCGGGCAGCGGCGAGGCCTTGCGCGGGTTGGTCGCCGTGAGCGGATAGTGAGGTGCCCTCCGCGGCGGCGGCCGTGCGCCCACGGCGGCACCGATGAGTTTTCCCGGCCCGGAGAGTCTCATCACCGTCGTCTACACCACAGGAGGAACGCGTGGCTCAGCTGGTGAGGGTCCAGAACTTCAACGTCTCGAGCGATGGGATCGGCGCAGGCAACGACGCGGACCAGAGTCTGGAGAATCCGTTCGGCCTCCCCGGCCCCGAGAGGCTTTTCGGTTGGGCCGGCGCCACCGCGAGCTGGCCCATGCGCACCGATCCCGGAGGGAGCCGGGGGCTCGACGACTACTTCACGCGGGACTACGCACGCAACATCGGCGCCGAGATCATGGGCCGCAACAAGTTCGGACCCCAGCGCGGGCCCTGGCTCGACGACGAGTGGCGCGGCTGGTGGGGGGACGAGCCCCCGTTCCACACCCCGGTGTTCGTCATGACTCACCACGAACGGCCGTCGTTCACCCTTTCCGACACCACGTTCCACTTCGTCGACGGAGCCCCGGCCACGGTCCTGGAGCAGGCGCTGGAGGCGGCGCAGGGCAAGGACGTCCGCCTCGGCGGCGGGGTCAACACCATCCGGCAGTTCCTCGACGCCGACCTCGTCGACACGATGCACGTGGCGGTATCGCCGTTGAAGTTCGGATCGGGAGTACGACTCTGGGAGTCCCCCGACGAGCTGCTCGACCGGTTCCACATGGAGGTCGTGCCCAGCCCGAGCGGCGTGACGCACCACCTGTTCTGGCGGAGGTGACCGGACCGGACCGTACGGCCGGCCCGGACTCGCACCGGGGACCCCCGATGAGTTCCGCGGCCGGTCGGGGTCTGCCTTTCCGTAGGACCGAGAACCCGCCGCAGCCACCCCGGGAAGGGCGAAGACCATGAAGTACATGATCCAGATGAACGTGCCGGCCGATCAGTGGGACGCCGTCATGTCCTCCTACTCCGAGGAGGACATGCAGGCCATGTTCGCCCACATGAGTGCCCTGAACGCGGAGCTCACGGCCGCCGGGGAGTGGGTGGACGGGCAGGGGCTCGGCGGACCCTCACGGGTCAAGACGGTTCGGGCGGGGAGCGACGGACGGCCGCAGGTGAGCGACGGACCGGCGCAGCCGGGACACATCCTGGCCGGCTACTGGCTGGTCGACGTCGCGAGCGAGGACCGGGCCCTGGAGATCGCCGCACGTGCATCGGCGTGTCCCGGTCCGGGCGGGAAGCCCGGCAGCGACCCCGTCGAGGTGCACGCGATTCCAGAGGGCCCGGCGCAGACCTGACCCCGCTCAGATGATGTGAATGCGTTCGAGCGCGCCTTGGGTGTCACGGATCATCAGGTCGTGGCCCTTGGCGCGCTCCCGCTCGACGAAGCCCAGCAGGAGGATGGCCCGGTTGATGACGTCCGACTTGCTGACGCCACTGGCGGCGACGAGTTCGGAGACGATCGTGACGGCGGGCGGGCAGACGGTCACGGAGTAGCGCTCCGTGTCGGGGTGCGGAGGAAGCTGGTCCTGATCCTGGTCCACGAGGAGTTCCCTTTCGGTACGGTTCACATCCGCACCAGGCTTGCACGGTTGTGGTGCGCCGGTCATCCGATTTAAGGGACTGGCGCGTCTTCATGCCGCGTCGTCCCCTGCGGCGGTGTGCTCGTCGAGCATGGTGGTCACCAGCCGGCCAATCGGCATCCGCGTGCATGGAACGGCGTGCCGGGGAAAGCGTGCGGGAGACCCGTACACCCGAGAAGGGACGGACACCATGGCACGACAGAGGATCGTGGTCGTCGGCGCGGGCTTCGCCGGCGTCTCCTGCGTACGCCGCCTGGAGCGCACGCTGTCACCGGGGGAGGCGGAGATCCTGCTGGTCACCCCCTTCTCCTACCAGCTCTACCTGCCCCTGCTGCCGCAGGTGGCGTCCGGGGTCCTCACCCCCCAGTCCGTGGCGGTGTCGCTGCGCCGCAGCCGCCACCACCGGACCCAGATCGTGCCCGGCGGGGCCGTGGGCGTGGATACCCGGGCCAAGGTCTGCGTCATCCGGAAGATCACCGGGGAGCTGGTGGACCAGCCCTACGACCACCTGGTGCTCGCGCCGGGGAGCGTGACCCGCACCTTCGACATCCCGGGCCTGGCGGAGCACGGCCGCGGCATGAAGTCGCTGGCGGAGGCGGCCCACCTGCGCGACCACGTGATCGCCCAGCTCGACCTGGCCGACGCCGCCGTACCCGGCTCGGCGGAACGGGTCTCACGGCTCGGATTCGTCGTGGTGGGCGGCGGCTACGCGGGTACGGAGACGGCCGCCGCCCTGCAGCGCCTCACCACGAACGCCGTCGACCGCTACCCCCGGCTCGACCGGCGCGAGATCAGCTGGCACCTGGTGGACGTGGCCCCGAAGCTGATGCCCGAGCTCGGTGACCGGCTGGGCCGGGCCGCCCTCGACGTGCTGCGCCGCCGGGGGATCGAGGTCTCGCTCGGCGCCTCCGTCGCCAAGGTGGGACCCGAGGACGTCACCCTCACCGACGGGCGCGTGCTGCCCTGCCGCACCCTCATCTGGACTGCCGGCGTCGCAGCGAGCCCGCTCATCGCCACGCTCGGCGCCGAGACCGCGAAGAGCGGCCGGCTCGTGGTCACCGCGGACCTGCGGGTGCCGGGGGCGGACGGCGTGTTGGCGCTCGGCGACGCTGCCGCCGTGCCCGACCTCGCCGCCGACGGGGACGGCGCCGTGTGCCCGCCCACCGCGCAGCACGCCGAGCGCCAGGGCCGGGTCGCCGCCGACAACGTGATCGCCGCGGTGCGGGGCACGCCACTGCGTTCGTACGTCCACAAGGACCTCGGACTCGTCGTGGACCTCGGCGGCCGCGACGGCGTCTCCCGGCCGCTCGGCATCGACCTGCGCGGCATGCCCGCCCAGGCCGTGGCCCGCGGCTACCACTGGGCGGCGCTGCGCACCGGGGCCGCGAAGACCCGGGTGATGACGAACTGGCTCCTGAACGCCGTGGCCGGCGACGACTTCGTCCGGACCGGCTTCCAGACGTACAAGCCGGGGACCCTGCGCGACTTCGAGTACACGGACCAGTACCTCACCCCGGAGGAGGTACGGGCCCGCACGGCGGCCGACCGCAGCTGACGGCGTGGGCCTGCGCTAGGTTCGCTCCCATGAATGTCACCCCCATGAACTCGTTGGCGCAGGTGTACGACCGGGAATTCCGGGTGCGGGGCCTGCGCCAACAAGGCTGGGGCCGGGGGCTGATGGCCGCGGCCGTGCTGATCTGGCTCTGGCTGGGCTACCTGCTCGTCTTCCCCTTCAGCGTTGACGAGGGCGCGCACCTGAAGTCCGTCGAGTGCGAGTCCCGCGCCTTCCACCAGGACGGGAGGTTCGCGGTGTCCTACCGCGCGGACACGGGGGAGCGCTGCGACGCCGAGCGCGACTGGGGGCCCATCACCGCCGGCCTCCTGCTCTCCCTCCCCTTCGCGATCCTCGGCACCGGCCTGTACGTATCGGGAACCGCCACGCTCCGCACCGCCGCCTACGCGGCGGACATCACCCGCTTGAACGCCACCAAGGAGATCTGAGCCGCCGCTGACGTGCGTACGCGCTGCCCGCCGGGGGGTCAGGGCGCACCGAAGGGCGTCACGAGGGCTTCGTCGCCGAATAGGCCGTGACCGTGGCCTTGTTGTCGCACAGGGCGAAGACTCCGTCATCGAGGGCGGTCTGGTGCGCGCCCGCCCCCGGGATCCCGACGACGAGCGTGGGGAACGAGGCGGGCGTCGCGCCGGAGACGCAGTAACCGTCGGCCTCGCCCTGCACGTTCACGAAGGTGAGTTTGGTCCAGGCGCGGGCACCCGGGGCAAGGGAGACCGTGGCGACCGAGCCGCTGTGGGTCGTGGCCAGCGGTACGTTTTTGCCCGGGGACCCGTTGCCCGCGCCCGCCACGGTGGGGAATCCCTGGAGCGTGCAGGTGCTCTTGGAGACGTTGGCGACGGCGACGACCGCAGCGCCCGTTCCCGTCCCCGGGGGCCGGACGGCAGCCTGGCGGGCCTCGGCGACCTTCACGTCGCCACTCGTGCAGGGCTTCGTCTTGCCGCCGGACACGGCGGGGGTGGGGGAGGCCGGGACGGCGGGCTTCGCCGTTCCCGTGCCGCCGGAGCCGCTGCCGCCCGCGGCGGTCCCGGGGGCGGGCGACCGGACGGATCGCGTCGGCCCGTCGGCCGCGCCGGCGTCGCCGGTGGGGGTGCAGCCCGTCATCAGGGCGGCGGCCGCGGCCGCGAGCACCAGTACGGACGAGGTACGTCGGACGCCTTCGGTGTACTGCATCGGGAACCTCCCTGGGATGGCGACCGGTGCCGTGCCGGCCCGCACGCCGACAGGCACGGTGGAGCGGGCCGCGGGAGTTCCCGTGGGGACGGCGCTGTATCGCACCGGTGACACGACCATGACGTACCGGCTCCGGCTCCCGCTGTGGCACCGCCGGTGCCGGCCTGCGGCTGCGGAATCAGCCGCCGCCGCGGTGGAGGAAGAGGAGGAGGTTGTTGGCTTGGCCGGGGGTCAGTTCGACCGGGACGCTGTGGGGAGCGGCCCTCCCGTCGGCGATGGCGAGGAGGCAGTCCTCAGCCTGCTCGGGTGGGACGCTGTCGAGGATTTCATTGATCATTCTCATCATCTCCTCGTCGGAGAGCGTTTCCGGATCATCCGGGCTTTTCGGCTGCTGCTTCTTCTCGTCCATGTCCAGCCTTACCGCGTAGTGACGTGGTCTCGTTCTTCCTGTGCCGCCGCACCCATGCCTCACCTTGGCGAACCGGTCCGCCGGAGTCGTTCCGACCCGCTGGCGCGCCATGCGAACGAGTCGGCTGGGCGGGGGTTCGACGGTGATCGACTGGGTATGCGACGGTCACATGATCGATCCCCGGCGAAAGGCAACCGCCCATGTTGATGGCTCACCCGGCCGTGCTCCCCGGGCTCGTCGACCGTTACTGGGCGCTGTCCCTCCTCGACGCGGCGGAAGGCGGCTCGCCCGTACGCAAGGAGATCGAGGACGTCGAGCGAGCCCTGTGCGTCGCCACCGGCACGACGGACGTGCACGCGGCCCTGATCGCCGCCCGACACCACCTGCCGGGCGCGGGCCCGCTGGACGATTCCGTACTCGCCACCGGCTGAGCTGCCCGACTCGGCCGTCAGCTGTGGCCGCATCCCGTCCCGCCGTTCCGTCCCTGCCGTCACTGCGTGACCGTGTCTCCGTGGCGGTGGGCCACCCGCCACGCCGCGTTCTCACGGCGGTACACCTGGGTGGCCCGCAGCGTGTACGTGCGCGGTTTCCCGTCGACGGAGGTGCTGACGTGCTCCAGGCCGGCCGTGTAGGCCATGTCGCCCACGACGTCGTACGCCAGTAGCTCGAACGCGTACGAGGTGCAGTGCGAGAAGGATGCACCGAGGGCGGTGAAGAGGGCGTCGACCTCCGCCAGGCCGCGGGCATTGCGCCATGCGCCCAGCACACTGACCGGTTCCTCGTGCGACCAGAGCGCCCGCCTGGGCTCCGGGTCGCCGTCGTGCAGCGCGGTCTCCGCCCGGTACAGATCGGTCTCGATCCAGGTCAGGAAGTCCTCGCGGTCGCCCATGTCTCCATGATGCGGCGCGGAGCCCGGAAGACGCGCGGGAACGTGCGGGAACCGCGCGGACACAGGTCGTGGTCGGTCCCGCTCGTCGAGGACCGGACCCGGAAGCCCGGATTGCGCCGGATACCGGCGCGCGGATGACGGGGACGTGGGGTGGGAGCAGCCGGGGTCGCTCGCAGGCGGCCACACTGTGGACATGACCGAGCACCGCTTCCCCGTTGACCTGACCAGCACCGACAGCGCCGATGGCTACAACGGCCACGACGACACCGCCAGTACCCCGAGAGAGGCCCGTAAGCCGCTGTACCGCCACAGCCTCCGGTACGAGAGCCCCGCCGGTGAAACCGGGGCCGGTCCCGAGGGGCACACGCCGCGCACGCCCCGCGGTCTCACCGTCGTGACCTGCGCCTGCGGCCTCGCCACCGGGGCGCTCCCGAGCGATGACGCGAGGCTGGTTTACGAGGAACACCGCAATGTGATCCGCGACGAGACGATGCGTCACGGCCCCCGGCCGCCCTGGCAGGCGTAACGGGATCCCCGCGGCCGGCGCGCGGGCGACGACACCCTGCGGGGCGCTATCGGCTCTGGGCGCGGATCGCGCTCTCCCACGCGGAGTTGACGGCGGCCCGGATGCGGAGCGTCGCTTCCGGGAGCGGGCCCGGAACGCGCATCGGCACGCCGATGTGCACGTGCAGGCCGGGCCGTCGCAGCGGCGCGGTCACGGCTCCCGCGAGTTGTTTGGCCACGCCGCCGGAGCACAGCCGCCGCGAGCCTGCCTGGCCGACCGGGACCAGCGGTGCTCCGGTCATGGCGGCCAGTCGCGCCGGGCCGCTGCGGAAGGGCCCGGGCGCGGCCTCGCCCACGTCGGTGCGTTCGGGCAGCCGGCCTTCTCCGTAGAGCAGGACGCAGCGCCCGGCCGCGAGTGCGGCCGCCGCGGCGTCGAGGCACTCAGCGGCGCGGGCGGTTCCGCGCCGGACCGGGATGTGCCCCTCGCGGCGCAGCGCCGCTCCGAGCAGTGGCAGCCGCCACAAGCCGGCGGTGGCCATGACGACGGGCTCGACCCGGTAGCGGCGCAGCGCCGCGATCACGACGGCCGGATCGGCGAGCGAGGTGTGGTTGGCCACCAGGATGCTGCCGGCGCCGGGACCCGCCGCGGTTTCGGAGGTGACGGTCAGCCGTCCGGCAACGGGGACGACTGCGGCGGCGATTCGGCTGAGCATGGAGGGCCTCGTTCGGGTGGGTTCCGCACCGGTTCCGGTGGTTCCCACATCGTCGGCCGCTGCCGAGCGCCGGTCATGAGTAGCCGTACTCACCCCCCGGCGCTCCCGACCCCAGGGCGGATGGCGACACTGGTCGCGCAGTCCGTACGGAGCGGCAGCCGGGAGCGGTCGGATCGCCGCCGCGGTCCGAGTCCATCGCCCGGGCCCGCATGACCGGGTTCGCCCGCTACCGGCCAACCTCGTGGAATCGCGGCGCGTGACGGGCGTGGGGGCCGCGGGTGGCCCGCGCGGCGGTGTTTGCTGGCGCCAGCAAGGCCCTCACCCGCGAGGCCGGCACGCGCCAGGAGGAACCGGAAGCATGAAGTTCGCCCAGATCATCGATTTCGAGACCGAGCGCATCGACGAGGTGCGCGATCTCATGCGCTCCTACGAGGAGCAGGCCCGCTCGCAGGGACGGACCGGTGCCCCCGACTCCCGCACCCTGCTCAAGGACCGGGCCAACCCCAACCGCTACCTTGCCGTCGTCGAGTTCGATTCCTACGAGGCCGCGATGGCCAACAGCAACGCGCCCGAGACCAACGAGCTGGCTCAGCAGCTCTCGGCGCTGATGACCAGGCCGCCGGTCTACATCGACTGCGACGTCCAGGACCGCAAGACCATCGGCTGAGGCCGAGCCCTCAAGCCGGGAGCTCAGCCCGTGGGCTCCTCGGGCGCGGGTTCCTCGACAGGATGGGCCTTCTCGGTCTGCGGTGCGCTCCCCTCGTCGTGCGACTCCTTGGCCGCACGCAGGTCGGGCGCGGGAGGGTCCAGCGGGGGAAGGTCGGGAGTGACGGCGTCCGCGCTCTCGGGAACCTTCGGGGGCAGCTCCGGTTCCGGTGTCGCGGGCACGTGGGTTTCTCGTTCCTGGTCCATGTGACCCAACCTGCCCCTCATCCACGTCCGGACACCCCCTGCGCCCCGGCTCCGGTCCCCGGTGGCCGGTCCGCGGGGGGACTGGGGGCCGAGGACCGGAGCGGCCATGTGGCTGACGGATGCTTGGCCGTCGGCGTGGTCCGGGAACCGGTAGTGGGTGACGCGATTCGCGCGTCAGTGCGCACGAGAGGAACAGATGATGACCGATTTCGCCCGGGTGTCGGACGGGCCCATCAGTGATGGTGCCGATGCCGAGTTCGTCGATGCGACCAACCTCTTCGTCTCGGGAGGCGGCCTGGCGGGCATCGAGCAGCTCGCCCAGTCGGAGGTCGGCCACCCCATCACGGAGGAGATGAAAGCGAGCGCGATGGGGGTCGTGAAACTGTTCGGCGGCATCGGCTAGCCGTCCTTCACGCCCCTGGCTCGCCCTCCCGCCGGTCTCCCCTCGGTACGCTCAACCGTCCGACGGAGCCCGACGGGAGGCCACCGTTCGACGTGGTCGTCCGCCGCCGCTCCGCAATCGGCGCGGTGCCGGAGCTCATGATTCTTCGGCCACGGTGTCACCGGGCGCCGGGACGGCCCTTCTGCGGTAGGCCACCACCCCGCACACGGTGAGCAAGAGGAGGACGGCCACGGCGGAGGCTCCCAGGGCCGTGTGCCGGGCGAAGAGCCTCCCCAGTACTTCGAGCACGCCGAGCCCCGCGGTCGCGTAGATCAGCGCCCAGGCCGCCCCGCCCAGGAAGAGGGCCGGGAGGTAGCGCGGCAACGGCATGCGCATGCTGCCGGCGAGGAAGTTGGCGGCGGTCTGGAAACCGACGGTCAGGAAGGAGACGGCGACCACCGGTGCGCCCCACCGCTGGATCGCCCGCTCGGCGCGCCGGAACTTGGCCGAGGAGACGCGCCCGGCGAACCGGGTACGCCGGGCACCGGCACCGGCGAGCCACCCGACGGCGAACGTTCCTCCCGCGCGCAGCAGGACGATGGCGTACAGGGCCCCGGCCGTGAGCGCGACCTTATCCACGGCACCTCGTCCCGGGCGCAGGGCCGGAACCCGCGTCCCCCCTCACCCGCGGGAGCGTCCCCGCCCCACCCGGCGCGCGACGCGCTCGAGTCCGGTCATCGTCCCTCACCTGCGCCCGCCTCTGCCCGTTCCGCTCCGTGGGTTGCCGCAGCCACCTGTGACACCCGAACCCGAACCCGTACGCCGGTCTCCGCACGCCAGGGAAGGTCAGCCTAACCGAACAGGCATGCGGCGGACACGGTGCGCCAGGCCAAAGGTCCGCCTCGCGCACCGAGGCGGCCCCTCACACCCGGGTAGTGCGGAGGATCAGGCCGCTGTGGCCAGTGCCCGGGCGGGTTGCGTCTGCTCGTAGGCGTGACCCACCCGCAGGAGCGTGGGCTCACCGAGGGGCCGGCCGAGCAACTGCATGCCGATGGGCATGCCCGCCGCGTCATGGCCGACCGGGACGGTCAGGGCGGGTACTCCGGTGATGTTGGCGGGGGCGCACAGGCGCACGTAGGCGTCGGAGACGCTCTCGATCGTGCCGTCGGGCCAGGTGACCGTCTCCTCGGCGGCCCCGACCGCGGTCATCGGGACGCCGGGGGCGGCGATCACGTCGACCTCCTCCAGCATCCGTGACCACTCCGCGCGCATCAGCGTGCGCGAGCGCTGAGCGCGCAGGTAGTCACCCGCGCTCATCATTTCGCTCGCCTCCAGGAGGATGCGTACGTCCTCCTGGTACAGCTCGGGGACCGTGCGCAGGCCGGCTTCGTGGTAGGCGCCGGCCTCCGGCACCATCAGGCCCCACTGTGTGGCCCGGATGTAGCGGGTCATCGGGATGTCGACCTCGACGAGCTGGGCGCCCAGGGCTTCGAGCTGCCCGATGGCGTTCCTGACGGCGGTTTCCACCTGGGGGTGGACGTGGTCGAAGTAGTACGAGCGCGGCAGGCCGACGCGCAGCCCCGTCAGGTCCGTGTCGGCACCGGGCCGGTAGTCCGCGGCGGGCACGGACAGCGAGGCGGGATCGCGCGGATCGTGTCCGCCCAGCGTGGCGAGGACCAGGGCCGCGTCCTCCACGGTGCGGGTGATCGGGCCGACGTGGTCCAGCGACCAGGACAGGGAGGTGACGCCGTGACGGGGGACGAGGCCGTAGGTCGGCTTGAGGCCCACGACCCCGTTGAGCGCGGCGGGGACCCGGATGGACCCTCCGGTGTCGGTGCCCAGGGCGAAGGTGGCGGTGCCGGACGCGACGGCGACCGCGGAACCGCCGCTCGAACCACCGGCGACCCGGCCGCGGTCCCAGGCGTTGCGGGTCTGCGGGGTGGTCAGGCCGAACGCGAACTCGTGGGTGTGGGTCTTGCCGAGCAGGATCGCGCCGGCTGCGCCCAGTCGCGCCGCGACGGTGCTGTCCGCCGTCGCGCGGTGCTCGGCGCGGACCCGGGAACTGGCCGTGGTGGCCATCCCGGCGACGTCGATCAGGTCCTTGAGCCCCATCGGGATGCCGTGCAGCGGTCCCCGCCAACGGCCTCGCGCCGCTTCCTGCTCGGCATAAGCCGCCGCCCGGCGCGCCTGCTCCGCGGTGACCGTGACGTAGGCGCCGAGGTGCGGCTCAGCCTCCTCGATGCGGTCGAGGACGGAGTCGACCAGTTCGACGGGGGACAGCCGCCGGGCACGTATCGCGTCCGCGGCGGCGGCGAGGGACAGCTCATACGGCTCCATCGTGCTTCTCCTCTCCGGCGCGGTACGCCGAGGCGGGCGGGACGTCCGCGAAGTCCAGCTCGCGCAGGACCGCCACGACGCATTGGATGTGGTTGGCGACCGCCGCGACCGCGGCGTGGCGTTCGGCGGGCAGGACGAGTCCGGCGCGGGCGGCCCAGCGTGCGGCCTCGGCTGGTGTGAGTTCGATGGCGGACATGGAGGTTCTCCCTCGGTGGAAGCCGGAGCGGCGGAGTGGTCGAGGCCTCAAGGCCAAGGATTCGCTTTTGGGTTTCCGCAGGCGCCGCTGGCGCCGCGGTCGCGGCAGCTGGTGCGGACGCCGCGATTGCCCGGCGGCCGGGACGCCGGCCACGCGGAGCGAGCCGGGTACGAGGTCAGGCCGCGGTGGCCGGGATCTCGACGCCGTGCTCGGCGAGCAGCCGGTAGCGCCCGTTCTCCCGGCGGACGGTGCCGCCGGTGGGCCGCGGGAAGTGGGTGCCCAGCAGCAGTGCGTCGGTGTCCGCCAGGGCGTCGAGCAGCCGCGCGCGGGTACGGACGGCCAGGGCGGGGTCGATGTCGACGCAGCTGCTCACGTGGGGGTGGGACAGCTGTACGGGGTGGTGGACGCTGTCGCCGGTGATCAGGGCGCGGCGGTGGCTGCCGCGCAGTTCCACCGCGACCTGCCCGGGGGTGTGGCCCGGCGCGGGGAGCAGCAGGATGCCCGGTGCCACCTCGCGCCCCTGCTCGGGCACGTCGACCAGCTCGTACTGTCCGGCGTCGCGGACCGGGGTGACCGAGTCGCGGAACATCTGGCGGCGGGCCTCGTCCAGATCGGTGCGGGCCCAGTGGTCCCATTCGGTGCGGCTTGTGAGGTAGCGGGCGTTGGGGAAGGTGGGGACCCAGTCCTCACCGGCGAGGCGGGTGTTCCAGCCGACGTGGTCGGTGTGCAGGTGGGTGGTGATCACCAGGTCCACGGACTCGGGCGGGAAGCCGGCCGCCGCCAGGCGCTGCGGGAAGTCGGTGTCGAGGCCGTTCCAGGCCGGGTTGGCGCGTGGCTTGGCGTTGCCGATGCCGGTGTCGACGACGATCCGCAGCCCGCCGGCCTCCACGGCGAAGCTGTGGCTCGCCAGGCGCGGGACGTCGGCGTCGGCGAAGTCGGGGCGCAGCCAGGAGGCCTCGTCCAGCACCTCTTTGGTGGCGTCCGGCAACAGCCAGGGCCCGGTCTGGTGCGGGAGTTCGATCTCGTCGACGCGGCGCACGGTGATGTCGCCGAGGCGCCATCCCGTGCTGGCGGGGGAGGGGGCCGGACGGGGCGTGGCGGTGCTCATGGGAGGGGCCTCTCGGATGGACTCTCAGACCTAAAGGCAAAGGCTTTGCTTTAGTGAGAGTAGATCCCGAGTCGCCCAAAACGCAAACGATTAGCTTTTGGTCTGGGGGGTCGCCGGACCTCGGCCGAGCGCCGCCGCCACGAGGTGGTCGGTGTAGACCGTCGACAGGTCCGAGGGGCGGAACAGGATGCGGTACATGAGGGGGGCGACGAGGACGTCCAGCAGGGTCTCCACATCGGGCACGGCCTCTCCGCGCCCCGCCGCGCGCACGCCGATGGCCTTCAGCTGCTCGACGGCGTAGTCGGAGCAGCGAACCGCGTTGCCCTGCCCGGGGTCGCCCAGCAAGGCGTCGCGGATGTACGTGCGGCCCGCCGTGGAGGACATCTCCTCCGCGAACTGCGCCGCCCACGCCTCGAGGTCCGCCCGCAGGCCGCCGTGGTCGGCCGGCGCGGTGTCCGGGCGCAGCCGCTCGACCGCCACGTCCGACAGCAGTTCCCGCAGGTCCCCCCAGCGCCGGTAGACGGTGGACGGCGTCACTCCCGCGCGGGCGGCGATCAGCGGCACGGTGAGCGCGTCCCGCCCCACCTCCGCCTCCAGATCACGGACCGCCTGGTGTACGGACTGCTGGACGCGGGCGCTGCGCCCGCCGGGGCGTGTGGTCGCTCGGGCACTCATGCGTACAGCTTAATGCGAAGAAGTTGCGTCTGAGTCGACTCGGCCCCGGGGCGGCCGCGCTGCCTCAATGCCCGGGCACCCGCGCGACCGGTCAGGAATCGAGAAGCACCGGACGCTGCCCCACCCCTAGCGTGATGTCCATGGCAACCACCGCTTCCACCGCAGCCCCCATGTCCCTCGCCTCCGTCACCCTGGAGGTGGCCGACCCCGGGGCCGCCCACCGCTTCTACACCGCCTTCGGTGTGGACACGTACGTACGCCTGCGGGCCTCCGACGGCCACTCGGCCGGATTCCGGGGTTTCACCCTCGGGCTCACGGTGTCCGGACCGGCCACCGTCGACGGGTTCCTCGGTGCGGCCGTGGACGCCGGCGCCACGGTACTGAAGCCGGCCGCGAAGTCGCTGTGGGGTTACGGCGGCGTCGTCCAGGCCCCGGACGGGACGATCTGGAAGATCGCGACCTCGGCGAAGAAGGACACCGGCCCCGACACCCGCGAGATCGACGAGCTGGTCCTGCTGCTCGGTGTCGCGGACGTGAAGGCCACCCGGCAGTTCTACGTCGGAAAGGGCCTGACCGTGGCCAAGAGCTTCGGCGGCAAGTACACCGAGTTCGCCTCCGGCAGTGCCGGCCCCGTCAAACTGGCCCTGTACAAGCGCAGCGCCCTGGCCAAGGACCTCGGCGTCCCCGCCTAGGGCACCGGCTCGCACCGCATCGCCCTCGGCAGCACCGCCGACACCTTCACCGACCCGGACGGGTTCGTTTGGGAGGCGGCAGTGTAAGGGCGCTCGTGAAGAGGGCGGCGGGCTGACGGCTCAGGGGCAGGAGCGCGGGTCGGTCGGGGTGGCGGACGGCCGGACCGGCGGAGCGGCGGGGGACACCGCGGGCGTCAGGTAGACCACCGAGGACGTCGAGGGCGAGGCGGGCGCGGACCGGGGGGCCGGTGCCTCGGCTGCCGCCGGTACGGGCGAGTGGTCGGCGAAGGTCGAGGCGGGAGGTGTCCTCTCCCCGGAGGGAAGGCCGCCCACCAGCAGCGCGCAGGCCCCGGCGACACCCGCCACCGTGATGCCCGTCGCGGCCCCGCGCCGCCGCGCCGGGGCGCGCCTGCGCCCGGACGCGGGAGGACGTACGGCCTGGACGGCCCGGCGGGCGATGGCCAGGGGCGGAAACGCCGTGCGGTGCGTCGGCGAGTCCACCGGCACCGGCACCGGCAGGGACGCAGGCACCGAGGCCAGCACCGGCGACGGCCCCGACGGCCCCTGCATGGGAGCCCGCGCCCGCACCGGCACCATCGGCGCGGCGCGGAACACGGGCGCACACGTGCTGTCCCGCAGACGCAGGTGGACCCGGGCGGCGTCCGGACGTGCCTGGGGGTCCTGGTCGGTCATCGCCTTCAACAGCCTGCCGAGATCGCCGGGCAGACCCTCGGGAAGCCGCGGGCCGTGGAGCAGATGGGCGGTGCCGACCTCCACGGGCGTTCCCCTGTACTCGCGTTGGCCGGTGAGCGCTTCGAGAAGGGTGAGCCCCAGGGCGTAGATGTCGCTGGCCGGGCTCGCGGCCTCCCCGAGGAACTGCTCGGGGGCCATGTAGGCGAGCGTGCCGACCAGCGTCTCGGAGGTTTCGCGGGACCGGTCGCGCACGCTCCGCGACAGTCCGAAGTCCGCCAGGTGCGGCGAACCGGCATCACCGAGCAGGACGTTGGAGGGCTTCACGTCATGGTGGACGATGCCGTGGGAGTGGACGTGGTCGAGGGCGGAGGCGATCTCGGCACCGAGACGTGTCACCTGGACGGCACTGAGCGGGCCCGCGTCTATCCGGGCGCGCAAGGTGACCCCGCGGATCAACTCCGTGACCATGAAGGGGGCCTGGCCGTCCCGGCCGGCGTCGAAGTCGTAGACGGTGACCAGGGCCGGTGGGAGAGCCGGGCCAGCGTGCGCGCTTCGGCGTAGAAGCCCTCGGCGGAGACCGTGTCGGTGTCGGCGCGCAGTACTTTGACGGCCACCTCCCGCCCCAGCACCTCATCGGTGCCACGGAACACGTCCGCCGTACCACCGGAGCCTATGGGGGCCTGAAGCCGGTAGCGACCAGCCAGCAGGGTGTCGCATTCAGGCGGTACCGCGTACGCGGGGACGGGCCGTGCCGGCATGCGGGGTCCTCCTCCACTGGCGGCCGATGAGGCCCGCCTACCCGCTTGAAGTCGTCGTACGCAACTCGTCCGGCCCCTTCGGACGTGAGGTCGCCGTCGAGGAGATCCTTCTCCCGCGAGGACAAGGCGAGCGGCAGCGGCTCGGCGGCCTCCTCCGTCACCGTGGTGACCGGGGCGGACGCACCGCTGAGCCGCAAGGCCCTGGACGACGCCGGCGACCCCGCCAGGGAAGCGTCCGTCGCGACGGACGTCGACAGGCACCAAGGCCGAGGGCGACTGCGTCGCCAACATCGGCATGGCCGCCGAGGGAACGACAGCCGTGGCAGCTGGACGGCTGTGGCCGGCGGATCGTGCGGCCGCAGCGGACCGGCCACCCGATGACCGCGCCGCGCGCCGAACGCCCCCAGCCGGACTCTCGATTGCCGGGCAGCGGCGGTCCTGCGGCCCGTACGGGCGGCAGCAGGCTCAGAACACCCTCTTCGGCCGAGCAGCCTCGGCCATCGAGATCGACAGTCCCTCCGTCAGCCATCTGTGCGCCACGGTCATGTTCAGCACGCGCCCGCCGGTGACCGTCCCGACCAGGCCCCAGTACCGCTCCAAGCGGGGATCGAAGCCGGACGACCTCGACACCACCCCGTGCAGGAAGGCGCGGAACGCGGGAGTGTCGCTCTCCCGCCGGGCTCGCGCGTGGGCGGACACGAAGGCGTTCACCGCCTCCCCGGCATGCGGCGGCAGACCCCGGGAGACCGCGGCGGCCGTCAGGACGGCAGCCTCGTCTATCTCCGCGTAGAAGGCCGGGCCGCCTCGCATCTCCTCGTCGTGGTCCTGGGTCCAGCGTGTGAAACCGGGTGTGTTGATGAGCAGATGGAGCTCCGCGTAGGCCAGGACCGTGGCGGGAACCGGGTCCGCGGGCGGTTCCGGGGACAGCATGGCGACCATGATGTCGAGACGCCGCTCGGGCATGCTCCCGGACAGCTCACGACCCCAGTGGGCGGTGAGCGTGCGATGGGCCTGCGGGAGCTGCTGCACACGGGCGAGGATCTCCAGACGCCGCAGGCGTTCCTCGCCCGGGCAGTCGTCCAGGGCCTGGAGCGTGGCCTCGCGCCACCGCAGTTCGACCAATCGTTCCTGCACCGCCCCGAGTTCGGTCGCCACCAGTTCGCCGAGGGAGGCCTCGCCGGTGACCACCTGCGTGATGGCCGCGATCGGGGTGTCCAGCGCGCGTAGCCGCCGTATGAGGCCGATCCGCTCCCAGGCGTCGGGCCCGTAGCGCCGGTGGCCCCCGGTACTGCGCCCGGCCACCGGCAGCAGTCCGCTGTCGGAGTAGTAGCGGAGGGTCTTCACCGGAACCCCGGTGCCGTCCGCGAGTTCGCCGATGCTCCAGGTGGTGTGCGTCACAGACCCTTGAACCTCCAGTGCGGGGGAGGTCTTAGCGTACGAGCTGACCGCGCCGGCCGACGCCGCTGCCGAGCCACAGGATTCCCGCCGGCCCGGCCGCACCGGGCCGGGCCCGGTGCGGCCCGTTTCCACCGATGAAGGGTGTGTCCGCATGTCTCCAGCTTTGCCGGCATGGTCCGTACGCCAACGAAGGGGAATCCGCGCGGTGCTGGTTCCCTTGTTCAGCGCGGTCGCGGTCCTCGCGGCGACCGTCGTGCCGGCGACCGCAGTGCCCCCGCGGTCCCCCGGCGGGGACGGCCCCGTCGTACGGACCGATCACGGCCTGGTACGCGGAGTTCCGCACGGCTCGTACACCGCCTACGACGGCATCCCCTACGCGGCACCCCCGACGGGATCGCGGCGCTGGCGGCCCCCGGCCCCCGCCGCCCCGTGGAGCGGCGTGCGGGATGCTACGGCTCGGGCCCAGCGCTGCGTACAGATGCCGGCACCCGGTGCGGCCACGGTGGCCGGGTCCGAGGACTGTCTCTACCTCAACGTCACGGCCCCGACGCGCAAGGCCGCCTCCGCACCCCCGCAGGCGGGCCGCAAGCGACCCGTGCTGGTGTGGCTGCACGGGGGCGCGTTCCTCGGCGGTTCGGGCAACGACTTCAGCGCCGAACACCTCGCGGTCCGCGGTGACGCGGTCGTCGTGACCGTCAACTACCGGCTGGGCGTCTTCGGCTACTTCGCCCACCCCGGTCTCGGCTCCGCCGTCCCGTTCGGCCTGGCCGACCAGCAGGCGGCCCTGCGCTGGGTGAAGGCCAACGCCGCGCAGTTCGGCGGCGATCCGCGGAACGTCACGCTGTTCGGGGAGTCCGCCGGAGCCCTCGGCATCTGCGCGCACCTCACCTCACCGGCGGCGGCCGGCCTCTTCCAGCGGGCCGTGCTCCAGAGCGGTTCCTGCTTCATGTCCTTCCCGCGCGGCGCTCTCGGACCCGCCACACCCGCGTACGAGCCGTTCGCCCCGCAGCGCGACGTCGAGACGGCCGGCGCGGAGGCCGCCCGGCAACTGGGCTGCACGGCCGGCGACGCCGGCGAGGTGCTGGCGTGCCTGCGCGGAACCAGTACGGACCGCCTCGCCACGCCCCTGCTGATGCAGTCCTTCAACCGGCCCGCCTACGGCAACGCGCTGCTGCCCACGGCACCGGACGAGGCACTGAGGGCGGGACGCTTCCACCGCGTACCACTCGTCCAGGGCACCAACCACGATGAGATGCGCATGTTCGTAGGGCTGTCGCTCGCCGCTTTCCCCCTGCGGAGCGAGGAGGACTACCGTGCCCGCCTGACGGACGCCTTCGGCGGCAGCGCCCCGGCCGTGGAGGCCCAGTACCCGGCGGCGGAGCACCCCACGCCCGCCCTGGCCTGGGCCGCCGTGCTGACCGACCGCTCGCTGGCGTGCACGACGCTGGCCGCCGACCGGGCCATCGCCGCGCACGCCCCCGGCCTGCCCCTCTACGGCTACGAGTTCGGCGATCCGGCTGCCCCGACCCCCACGGGTCTCCCGCCGAACCCCGACTTCCCCTACGGAGCGGCGCACGGTTTCGAGCTGCCGTACCTGTTCCCTTCCATCCCGACCGAGCGGCCGCTGACGGAGGCGCAGCAAGCGCTGTCCGGGCAGATGGCCGACTACTGGACGAACTTCGCGCGCACCGGAACCCCGAACGGCCCCGGCTCACCGGCCTGGTCCGCCCTGCGCCCGGCGTCGCCCTACAGCGGGCCGGTGCAGTCGCTGGCTCCCGGTTCGGGAGCGATCCACCCCGTGGACGCGGACACCGCACACCACTGCCGGTTCTGGGACACCCTGTCCCGTTGACGGCCTCGTTGACGGTCCCGGACGGGGCGGAGGACGAGATGGTCGCCGGAGCCCTCCCGGCCAAACGCGTTGCGGAAACGTTCCGTCCGCCCTCTGGCGGACGCGCGTAGAACTGCGCCACCATCTCCTTGCCCGATCAGCACACCCTGCTCGTCCGCACCGCCGTCCCGTCCGTCACGGCCACCAGCAGGAGACGATCCCGATGAAGCTCCGTTCGGTCCTCACCGCTCTCACCCTCGTCCTGGGGGCGCTGCTCGCCCCCGGAGTCGGCGTCCTCGGCGGCGCCACCGCCGCGCACGCGGCCACCAAGATCAGCCACGCCACCGCGACCTCGATGTTCCGCGCCTCCGGCATCACCTGGTCCTCCTCGGGCGGCTGCTCGGACCGCTCCAACGCCACCTGCACGTCCTTCGACCAGCTCAACCTCGCGACCGCGCAAGGCGCCCAGACCCTCAAGAGCGCCAGCGGCTGCGCCCTGAACATCACCGGAGGCACGGAGACCGGCCACGCGAGCGGCACCTACTCGCACTGGAACGGCTACAAGCTCGACTTCAGCAAGTACACCTGCCTCGGCACCTACATCAAGAACACCTTCAGCTACATCGGCCTGCGGGGCGACGGCGCCCCGCAGTGGAAGTCCGGCGCAGGCAACGTCTACGCCGACGAGGGGAGCCACTGGGACGTGACCTTCTACAACTGCGGCGGCTGCTGACCGGCAGCCCTACCCCGCCGGCACCTCGACCGCTGCGCCAGGACGTCCTCCTCGCACCCGTCCCCGGGCCTGCGGAGAGGACGTCCGCACCGGCGGCAGTGGCAAGGAGCCGCAGGCGCCGCTCACGGCGGGCCGTCGCCGCGCCCGTGCTCCCGGCGCAGTACCTCCCGCAGGTCGGCCAGCCGGTCCAGGCCCTTGACCGGCTGCGCCATCCGGGGGTTGCCCTCCAGACGGGCCCGGTGCCGGTGCAGGAAGGCCCAGTACCCGGCGGTGTAAGGGCAGGCCCGGTCACCGGTCCGTTCGCCGGGCCGGTAGACGCACCCCCCGCACAGGTCGCTCATGCGGTTCACATAAGAACCGCCGGAGGTGTACGGCTTGGTGGTCATGCGCCCACCGTCGGCGTACTGCGACATGCCGACCACGTTGGGGACCATCACCCAGTCGTAGCCGTCCACGAAGCAGCGGTGGAACCAGTCCGTCACCGCCTCCGGATCCCAGCCCCGTTGCAAGGCGTAACTGCCGAGCAGCATCAGCCGGGGGATGTGGTGCGTCCATCCGGTGTCCCTCACCTGGGCCAGGGCCGTGGACAGGCAGCGTGCCCGCACCGCGTCCGCGTCCAGCTCCAGGAACCAGTCCGGGAGCGGCTCGTGGTGCCGCAGGACGTTGCTGTGCCGGTACTCCCGGCCGAAGTACCAGTACAGCTGCCACACGTACTCGCGCCACCCCGCGACCTGGCGCACGAAGCCCTCGACGCTGTTGACCGGAGCCCGGCCCGCCCGCCATGCGCCCTCCGCCCGCTCCACACACTCGGCCGGGTCCAACAGGCCGAGGTTGAGCGAGGAGGAGAGCAGGCTGTGGCTCATCACCGGGTCCTGCGCCAGCATCGCGTCCTCGTACGGACCGAAGGCGGCGAGCCGGTGCTCCACGAAGCGGCGCAGCGCCGCCAGCGCCTCCCGCCGGGAGGCCGGGAACATGCGGGGGCCGTCCGCGCCCACGAAGGCGACGGAGCCGTCGCGCTCCCACCGGTCGAGATCGGCGCGCACCTCCTCGTCGATCTCGTCCTCCCTCGGCCGGTAGGGCGCGGGGGAGCCGAGGGTCCGTGCCCCCTTGGGCGGGGCTTCGCGGTTGTCGTGGTCGTGGTTCCACCGGCCTCCCACCGGACGGTCACCGTCCATCAACAGGTCGTGCGAATGCCGCACCCAGCGGTAGAAGTCCTCCTGCCGCAGCCCTCGTCCGCCGTGCCCGTCGGCCCAGGCGCGGAACTCGTCGTGCCCGACGAGGAACCCGCGCGCCGGCAGCACGGTCACGGAGTCCAGCGACTCCACCAGCCGCAGCGCCGCGTACGAGGTCGGGTGGTGCACGGTCACCGGAGCGTCACCGACGGCCTCGCGCAGCCCCTCGCGGTAGGTCTCCGCCCGGACGTAGCGGACGCGGTCGCCGAGTTCCGCGGCGCGGTGGCGCATCGCGGACAGCACCAGGTGCGCTTTGGCCCGGTGGAAGCGGCGTCGTCGCAGGACGGAGCGGGCTTCGATCATCACCACGGGCCCGTCGGACCCGGTGGGCAGGAAATGCGGCCCGAGCTGGTCACCGAACAGCCAGTGCGGGACGGTCATGGGCGGTCTCCTCGGTCCCCGGCGTCGAATTGCTGCAACCAGTTCCGTCCTCATCGGCGCGATGGATGCTGAAACCGGTCGAAAGTATGCGTCCGACCCTCGCGCCTGCCGCTCCCGACCGCCGTGGGCGGGGCCTGCGGTCCGTTCGGTCCGCTCGGTCCGCTCGGTCCGCTCCGTCCGTTCGCTTCCGGGAGCGGACGTGTGGAGTCCGGAGCGTGGGGCAGGCGGGACGGTGCGCGACAGACGCACATCGACGACACCGTGAAGGAGATTCGGCATGACCGACGACATGTGGGCCTACCGTTCCGGCATCATCCACCCGACGGGCGAGGACCTGACCGGCTACCGCGTGGAGGCCGCGGACGGCCACATCGGCAAGGTCGACAAGCACTCCAACGAGGTCTCCGACGCCTACATCGTGGTGGACACCGGGGTATGGATCTTCGGCAAGGAGGTCCTGATCCCGGCGGGGACCATCCTGCGCGTGGACAGCGAGAACAAGACCGTCCACCTGGAGCGCACCAAGGAGCAGATCAAGGCCGCGCCGGAATTCCACCGCGACAACCACCTGCGCGACCCGGACTACCGCCAGGAGATCAGCAAGTACTACGCAGGCTGACCCGGTCCCGGGCGAGGGGATCGCGACGCGGGTACACCGCGATCCCCGCCCCGGCCGAGACCGCGGTCGTACCGGCCGCGCGGGCGCCTGCCGCTTCCCCCTCATCCCGTGATCCGGTCGGAAGGGGGATGCCACTCCGCCAACACGATGGTCGCGTCGTCACGGAGACGGTGCTGCCGGCGGGTGAGGAGGCTCTGGACGAGACGGCGCAGTGCTTCCGGGGCGCTCTCGCCCGAGGCGATGGAGCGGATGACCGCGTCGGCGAGGCGCTGTTCGCCGAAGAGGCTCCCGTCGGGAGAGCGGGCTTCGGTGACGCCGTCGCTGTACATGAGGACGCGGTCGCCGGGTTGGAGGCGGACGTGCTCCTGGACGGGGGGCTTCGAGACGTGGTAGCCGAAGCCGAGGGGGAGATGGGCCGTGCGTTCGAGGGCCCGGTGCACGACGCGGCCCTCGCGGAGCAGGAGCGGTGGCGGATGGGCGCAGTTGATCCACGCGAAGTCACCGTGCCGGGTGTCGAGCTCGGCGACGACGGCGGTCATGAGCCGATCGGGAATCCAGTCCGCCAGGGTGCGGTCGACGGTGGAGACGATGTCCGCGAGGGTGCCGCCCGAACGCCGTACGAAACGGCACGCGGCCAGCGCGGCGGCGCTGGCCCCTCCGGAGGCCAGGTCGTGCCCCATCGCATCGACGAGGCTCACGTGCAGGACCCCGTCGATGAAATTGTGGTCGAAGGCATCGCCCCCGATGTTGTACGCGGGCTCCAGCACCGCCGACGACGTCGCACTGGTGATGCCGATGGTCCGCGGCGGCAGGAACGCCCACAGCAGTTCCGCCTGCAACGTCATCGGGCGTGTCCGCTCGGTCAGGACGAGCAGGTCGTGGTGCGAGGACTTGGACACCACCAGCAGGGCCGCCAGGCTCGCCAGGGCCTGGCCCGCCTCCAGCAGGCCGTCCGCGGCCCCGTGCCCGAGGCCGATCGCCTGCATGACGCCGATCCGCTCGACACCGTCCACCATCGGAAACCAGGCGCAGTCCTCGTTCGGCGCGCTCTGGACGCGCTCGGTGCGGTACGCCAGCCCGGCGAGCGAGCCGTCGATCTCGAAGCCCCGGTCCTCCACGGCCTGGAGGCCGTGCTGAGGCAGTGGGACGAGTCTGAGCTGCTGGACGTCCGAGAGGTACAGCCGCGTCCCCACGAGCCCGAGCCCCCGCGCCCCCTCACTGATCAGACCGGCCATCTGCGCGGCCGACGCGTTGTGGGAGCGCCGAAGAATCCACGCGAGAACGGGCCCCAGCCCCTGCAGCACCGCCGGGCCCCCATCCCCCGCCGTCACCGCCCGCCTGCTTCCGCCACGTCGTGCACCATCGCCTGACTCCGATTCGTACGGACCGAGCGGCCCGACCCGACGTGCCCATACTCGGTGCAGTGTTCGAGGAGAGGCGGCAGACACGACGGTCCGCCCCCACTTCGGGCGCACATCGTGTCCCCGCCTCACGAACTGGGGAATCGTTGCGCCGGAACACGCCCGGCCGCTTGCCCGAGCGCGCGGAGCGTGCCGCGGCAGGCTCAGGCGACCAGGCGCAGCGAGGTTTCCGCGATGCCCAGCCGGACGCTCTGACCCCAGGTCAGTTCCAGGGCGTCGGCTTCCATCCCGTCTCCGAAGACCACGACCCGGTCCGATTCCACGGTCAGGCGCAGTCCCTGCCCCCGCCCGAGCTCGCCGGCGACCCGCGTCGTTCCGGTCGCGGGCGAGGGCCAGGCCTCGCGTACGAACCACAGGAGCCGCGCCTCGCACGGCGCGGGCAGCTCGGCGGTGCTGCCGCGCTCCAGCCACAGGGACCGAAGCCAGCCGGTGGCGCCCGTGCCGGTGCCCACCAGCACTCCGGAGGACGCCTGGGCCTCGCCCGGGTCGCTCTCCCCGTCGGGGCCCAGACGGTAGCGGGCGGTCTGGTGGCCGGGCGGGCCCAGGTAGATCTCGTTCAGCGCGAGGAGGCGCTGGGTGTCGTCGGCGACTGCCTCGACCATGGTGAGCTCCTCCGTCCGGCCTCCGCCGGCCGTCGCGGCGCGCAGCAGGGCGGCCGTGTCGGCGCACCGGTGACGGACCAGGACCCCCGGATTGCGCCCCGGGTCGGTGTCGATGCCCACCACCGGCTGCCCGCCCAGGTACTTGGCGGTGTTGGCGACCAACCCGTCCTGGCCGACCACGACCACCACGTCCTGCGGGGCGAACAGGAAACGGTCCAGGTCCGCCCGCTCCACCCGGGAGCTGCGCCAGGTGAGGGGCACCGCCGCCGCCACCTCCCGCAGCGCCTGCTGCGTGCGGTCGTGGCGGCGGACCACCTCGTCGATCGACCGGCCCCGGCTGGAGAGGAAGAAGGCGGCCTGCCCGTGTGTCCCGTGCCGCGTGAGCAGTTCCTCGTACTCGGTCCTGCGGTGTACGAGCACCGCCCGCGGGGCCAGGCTCACGAGCCCGCTCCGCCTTGCGGACGCCCGAGCCGGGTGAGGAGCCCGCTGAGCACGTCCGGGGAGAGGGCGATGCTCTCGATCCGCGGCAGGTTCTCCGCCAGCCGGGTCACCGCCATGGCGTGCAGCGTGCTCGGGTCGGCCTCGCCGTGCACCCGCAGCCAGGCGGCCCGGGCCTCGGCGCGCGCCGCACCCGTCTCGCGCTCCGCCTCGGCGTCCGCGTGGGCCAGGCGGACCTTGCGCGCCGCCTCGGCCTCGGTCCGTACGCCGTCCGCCGCGGCCTTCTCCTCGGCCTCGCGGCGGGTGTTGATGCCCCTCTGCTCGACCAACTGCTCCTCTCGCCTGGCCAGTTCGATCTGGCTGGCCAGTTCGTTCTCGGCGATGGCGCGCTCCCGCTCGACGGCGACGGCCCGCCGCTCGTACGTGGCCCGGTCCGCCTCCTGCTGGATCTGTTCGCGGGCCGGGGTGCGCAGGGCGCGCTCCACCTCGGCCTCGGGGCGGATCGCCACGACGCGTACGGCCACCACCTCGATGCCGGTGTCCGGCAGCCGGGGTTCGGCCGCGAGGCCGTCTGCGACCCGCTGACGCACGGAGGTGACGCCGTCCACCAGGGCGACGGCCAGCGGGGTCCGGGCCAAGACGTCCAGCGAGTGCTGCTGCGCCGTCTCGGTGAGAAGGGTGGCGATCTGCTCCAAGGGGGCGCCGCGCCAGCTCCCGGTGTCCGGGTCGACGGAGAAGTCGAGCCGGTCCGCCGCCTCGGCCGGTCCGCTGATCCGGTAGGTCACGGTGGCCTGGACGGTGACGTCCTGGAAGTCGGCCGTCCGGGCGTGGAAGGCCATGGCCAGCTCCCGGTCGTCGACCGGCACTTCGGACAGCGCCGCCGACAGCGACCGGTACCAGAAGCTGAGCCCCCGGCCGTCGTGGACGAGCCGGCCGCGTTTGTGGTGGCGGATGTGAGCGGTGGGTGCGGAGCGCAGATGACGCCAGCCGAAGCGCCGAATGATGTCGGCCATGGCGAACCCCCTTCATTTCGTCGATGCGACGATAATGGATGGGCGCTCATATCGTCAATGAGACGAGAAAGGTCCGCTCCGCCGCGTGATGCCCTGGGGGCGCGGGATCGAAGGGGAGGTGCTTCGTCCCCGGCCCCCCACGCCGACGGGCGGGTGGGGGAAGGGCGAACGACGCCCCGCACGGGGCCGGATGCGGTCAGCGAGCTCGCACGCGAGCCCGTGCCCGAACCCCGAGCCGGGTGGGCGCGGTCAGGATTCGCCGTCGACACCGGTGACCGCCGGCGGTCCCAGGGGTGCCTCCTTCTCCGTCAGCCCCAGCTCCCCGAGGGCCCCGGCCAGCAGGTGGACGGCGCTGTCCTCGGCCGCGGCCCGGTCCGAGGCCTCGACCTCGAGCCGGACGGAGAAGGTGCCCCCCTCGTGGACCGTGAGCAGCTCCACGTCCTCGGTCTCGCTCAGGTCGGTGTGGTGCGAAGCCAGCTTCCGTGCCAGCTTCGAGCGTGCTGCGTCGTCGACGTCCGTCAGGAACGTGCCGGGCACGGTGATGACGTAGGTGGTCACTTGCTGTCTCCTGTCGGCTGGCTAAGGCTGAGTTGTGTGGATGCCCCGATGTCGTCTTCCAAACACTCTCAAGGGCGGCGGAGCAGACTGCCGCAGGCCTGCCGACCGGTACGACCTGATGGCCGAACCGCAGGCTGCACCTCCCGGTGGGGCCCGGCATCGGGGACATCCTCGTGACGTATCGGACCGGCCGCGACCGCCCGGCAGGGCGTCATCACCGACCTGCGAAACCCCCCCGCCACACGGCCGTGTTCCGCGGGCGATGTCACCCCTCGGCCGTCAGCGTCGGCGGCCCCAGCCGCGGGCGGGCCGCGCGCTGCCTATGCCGGCGACGTGCAGGGCGAGTGCGGCGAGACCGATCAGCATGAAGTTGGTCGAACTCAGGACGTCGTTGGTGGCGATGTGGGCGGCGTTGATGAGGAAGGCGATGAAGAACAGGACTGCGGCGGCGATGCCCAGCATGGAGGGCTCCTTTCCGGTGGGTGCCGACCGTGTGCCCCGGGCGGGCCGGATCATGAGCGCGCGGGCACGTCGTGCGGGGTCCTGCGTCACATGGGGTACGAGAGGAGTCGTACCGCTCCGGGGGGCCAGTCCGCGTCCTCGTGCAGCGGTGTCCACATGGTGCGCAACGGCATGATCACGGGACCTTCCTCCTGTTCCACGCTGACGTCCTGGTCCAGCACCCGCCAGCCCAGTCGCCGGTACAGGGCGACGAGCGGCGGTCGGCAGAAGAGGAGTCCGTGCCGGGGGCCCATCGTCCGGGCGTGGTCGAGGGCCGCGGCCATGACGAGGCGGGCGAGTCCCCGTCCGCGTACGTCCGCTGCGACGGCCACCCCGCCGACCCCCACCACCTCGACCTCGGCGCCACCGACCGACATGGGCAGCCGGAGCAGGCCCGTATGCGCCACGAGCCGGCCCTCCAGCCTGATGCCGAAGTGCTCGTTCTTGGGCAGCCATGCCAAGCCGGTGTCGGCGACGCCGAACGGATCGGCCCCCTCGCCGAGGATTTCCGCCTGCTCGATCTTCGTGTATCGCGTGAGGCGCACCGCTGTCGGTGGCACAGATGAGGAGTGGTCCATCCCTACATGATCCGATCTCGACGCGCCCCCCGGCCCGTCGGCGGTCCGGTGGTCTCAGGGGACGGTGACGAAGACGCTGTGCCGGCCGCTCGCACCGTCGGGGATCGTCCGCGCGCGTTCCTCGGTCTGCACCGCCGCGGTGCCGTCGGTGGCGCGGTCGATCCGCGATTGCGTCTTGATCGGCGCCCGCGGCGCCCACTTCCGCTTGACCCGGTACGGGTCGTAGGCGTCGAACGTCGTCAGCTCGATCTCGGTGATCCACTTGCAGGCGGACACGTAGCCGTACAGGCCCGGTACGACCATCCGGACGGGGTAGCCGTGCGCGAAGGGCAGCGGCTCGCCGTTCATGCCGACGGCGAGCATCGCGTCGCGCCCGTCCATCACGTCCTCGACGGGGGATCCAAGGGTCATTCCGTCCACGGAGCGGGCCACCAACTGGTCGGCCCCGCCGCCCTTCGACGGCGCCCGGACACCGCATTCCGCGAGCAGGCCGGCCAGAGGGACCCCGAGCCGGCGGGCGGTTCCGACGTAGAAACCGCCCACCTCGTTGGACACGCACGTCAGGGTGATGTCACGCTCGATCAGCGGCCGGGCCAGCAGTTCCGCGAAGGTGTAACTGCGGGGCCGGGTGACGCCCTTCCCCCGGATCCGCAGCCGCCAGGCGCCGGCGTCGATCCCGGGTACGACGAGGGCGGTGTCGACCCGGTAGAAGTCCCGAGCGGGTGTGGTGAAGGAGCTGATGCCCGCGATACCCGGCCGCGCCGAAGCCGGGACGGCGGGCGCCGGTGAGGCGGGAGCGGGCAGCGCGAGGCTGTTGCGGGAGGCCGCGCCGCCCGGACAGAGCCCGACCGGCCACCCCGGCTCCGGTGGCGGCAGCGGCGGTCACGGCCGCCGTGGTGAGGAACCCCCGTCGACTCCAGCCGCTCCCGGTGCCCGTGTCACCCGAAGTGGAGCCGACGGAGGCGGCTTTGCCGGCCAGGCCGTACAGGACGGCCGCGGCCGCGAGGGCGCCCACGACGGAGGGGAGCGCGTCGCCGACGCCCGCGGAATCGGGCCTGCTCAGGGCCGCGGCCGCGCCGACGACCCCGAACACCAGGACCCCCGCCGCCCCCGCACGCCGGTACCGCAGCGACACGACTCCCAGGACGACCGCGAAGAGTGCCGGCAGGAGCAGGATCCCGCCCTGGAGGACGATCTTGTCGTTCTCCCCGAACGTGCGATCGCGAAGTCCTTCACCCCCGCGGGTGTCCGGTCGATGACCGCGCCGCCGACCACCGTCACCGGCCCGGCGGCCGGCCGCACCAGACCGGCGGTCAGCTCGGCGACGGCCAGCGCTGTGAAGCCGGCCAGAAGCCTGGCCGAGGCCCCACGGGCGGTACGGAGGAGGGTGGTGTGGATGCTGCTCACACCCGGCATTCGCCTCCGCGGGCCGAGCGGATTGGTCCCCCACCCGAACGGGTGGCAGCCGCCGTCGCGGCGCCGCCGGCCTGACCCTCGGACCCGTGGGCGGCTCCCCGCCGCCCACCGCCGCCCCCGCTCCTGATGGCCCTCCCCGCCTGAAGACGCGGCCCGGCGACCCCTCAGCGGCCCAGCCGGGAGTCGAGCCAGGTGAGGACCTCGGGGGTGACGGGGTCGGTGATGTCCGCGAACTCCCGGTGCTTGGTGAGGAACTTGGCCACGTACGGGCAGACGGGCACGATCCGCCGCCCGGAGGCGCGGACGTCCTCCAACGCCTGCTGGACGAGGACGGCGGCGAGCCCCTGGCCGGCGTAGGCGTCGTCGATCTCGGTGTGGAAGAAGACCCGCTGGTGGTCGCGGTCGCGGTAGGCGGTCAGGCCGGCGCGGCTGTCGTCGACGAGGATCTCGTAGCGGTGGCGGGCGTCGTTGTGGCGGACGACGGGGGCGGTGGTGGGGGACTCGCTCATGGCGGAGGTCCTTTCGGTACGGCGATCAGTGGCGGGACGGGTTCTTGCGGGGCGCGATGACGGCGTTGGGCAGCGCGGGGGCCGGGAGCCGGGGGCCGGGGTAGCCCTCGACGGTGCCGAAGCGGTCCGAGGCCCGTTCCCATTCCTCCCGCGCCCGGACGATGTCCTCGTGGCTGCGGCCCACGAAGTTCCACCACATCACGATCTCCTCCTCGAAGGGCGGGCCGCCCAGCAGGACCGTCCGGGCGGGCCGGTCGGACGCGTTGGTGAGGGTGAGGGCGCTGCGGCCCGGGGAGGCGTAGCCGAGTTCGGCGGGGCGCAGGAGGGCGCCGTCGAGACGGACCTCGCCCTGGTCGACGAGGAGCCCGTGCTCGAACTCCGGGTCCACGCCCAGGCCGACGGTGGCACCGGCGTCGATGAGGACCTCGGCGCCGAGGAGCGGGGTGAAAGTGCGCACCGGCGAGAGCGCGCCGGCGAGGGAGCCGAGGAAGACCCGCAGCTGCGCGCCGTCGATGTGGATCGGGTCGGGCGCGTAGTGCTGGAAGTCGCCCGGGACGTCGCGGTGTTCGCCGGGGAGGGCCACCCAGAGCTGGACGCCGTGCAGTACGGCCGTGCCGGGGGTGGAGACCTCCGTGTGGCTGATGCCGTGGCCACCGGTCATGAGGTTGAGTTCGCCCGGTCGCACGAGGGCGTGGCTGCCCAGGCTGTCGCGGTGCTCGATCTCCCCGCGGAACAGCCAGCTCACCGTCTGGAGGCCGGTGTGCGGGTGGGGTGCGACGTCCATGCCGCCGGAGTCGGCGACCCGGTCGGGGCCGTAGTGGTCGGCGAAGCACCAGGCTCCGATGAGCGTCCGGGACCGGTGCGGCAGTGTGCGCCGGACCGTCATCGCCCGTGGTCCGCCCAGTGGGACGTCCCGCCCGGTGAGGATCTGGACTTCCGCGGCAGCCATGTCCCGGCCCCTTCCCCCAGCTGGTTTCATATTCAACAACTAGGGTTGATCATACTCCCGGGCGCCGGTGAGGACATGGAGGCCGGTGAGGACATGGAGGCGGTGTGCGCCCTACTCGTGTCCATAAGCGAGCGGACGAGGGCGGGCCGGTCATGCCGGACCGCGTCCGGACAGACGACGACGGGCGCGCCCACCTGGGCGCGCCCGTCTCCGTGCCGTCAGCGTGCATCGCGGCGCCCGCGCCGACCCGTCACAGAGGAGCGGGTCGGTACGCGGTCACCGGCGGCGCCCCCGGCTGCGGCGGATCAGCAGGAGGACGACCGCGGCGGCTCCGACCAGCAGGAGCGGGGTGCGGTTGGCACGTGCGGCCGTCGCCGCCTGGTCCGCCTTCTCCAGGAGCGGGTCGGGGGTCTTGTCCTTCACCAGCTGGGCGGCGTCACCGGCCTTCTCGCGGATCTGGTCGGAGACCAGCGCCGCCTTCTCCTTCGCCTGCGCCTTGACGTCGGCCTTCGCGGCGAGGGCCTCGACGGTCTTGCCGAGCTCGTCGCGGGTCCGCTCGACCTGGTCGCGAAGTTCCGCGGAGCCGGGATCCCCGGGGGTGGGGGCGGGGGCGGGGGTGCCGATGTTGGTTCGGGCGTCGTCGTTCATCGGTGTGCCTTCTCCTTGATCTCGGCCAGGTCGGCCTTGACGCTGGCGATGGTCTGCTCGGGAGCCGGGGAACCGCCCCGGGCGATCTGCTTCTTTGCTGCGAGGGCGGTCCCGCCCGCCACCACCCCCAGTACGACGGTGATGATGAGGGCGGAGGCCCAGACCGGCAGAACGAGCGCGAGCGCGGCGATACAGGTTGCCGTCAGGGCCTGAAGCGCCAGAAGGCCGACCAGACCTGCGGCGCCGTAGAGGCCGCCGCCCTTGCCGTACCGCTTTCCCTTCTGCGTCATCTCCACCCGGGCCAGCTGTATCTCCTCGCGCACCAGCTCGGAAATCTGCTGCGAGGCGCGTGAAACCAGCACGCCCACCGAGTCGTCGGCGACGTGGGGCTGCCGTTCTGCCGTGGTCATGATGGGAACACCCTGCCCTTCTTCGATCTGTTCGAACGGGCGACACATCGGTCCGGCGTTCCGGGCAGCGCCGCTGGGTCCTGGGCGGGGCGCGGCGCGGCGCCGAGCCTGACCGAGGCGATGCCGTTCAGGGTTGCGACGCCCAGGTCGTCGTCACGAGGCGACTACCCCGCAACCGCGCCGTCACGCGCTCGGCCCGAAGTCGCCCGTGGGCGTACGAAAGGAAAGGGTGCCGGGGTCACGCCCCGTCCCGGCGGTGGCCGGGGCAACGGGCCCCGGCCGGGGTGGCGTGTTCGGGCGCGCGCCACCCCCCCCGGGGCTACTTCGCTACTTCGTCTGGTAAACACCGAAGACGTCGAGCACCAGGTCGGCGTCCTCGTGGCCCTGGTTCCAGAAGGTGATGACGCCGTGGTCGCCGTCGCTCGCCTGGACCAGGTTGGGGACGGTGTCCCCGGTCGTCCAGTTGAGGGTGGAGGAGACCGGGCGCGGTCCGGCCGGTGCGGCGGGCTCACCCGCCGCCGGCAGCGCGTACGGGCTCGGGGCGACCGAGAGGAATCCGGTGCCGCGGGTCTCGGTGACGGTGGCGTTCAGTACGTAGGCCTCGACCCCCGTCGCCGCCTCGGGCGTGAACCCCTGCGTGATGTACTCCCGGGCCCGGAACCTGCCGCCGGGCCACCCGTACGCCTCCTGGCGGGTGTCGAGCGTGCGGAAGGGGGCGAAGGGCAGGAAGGCGGCCTTGCTGTCCGGGCTGTAGTAGCCGACGACGTCGACGACCACGTGGGTCGGGGACCAGGCCCCGTTGAAGATCTTGATCGTGCCGTCCGCGGCCACCGGCACGATCACGGCGTTGGCCACGGTCTGTCCGGGTACGAAGTTCAGGTTCGACGCCGTCGGTACCGGCCCGGTGCCGGAGAAGGCCGTCATGTGGCCGGGCCCCTCGGGTTCGGTCACCGTCACGTTCAGCGCCACGGCCTTGATGTTCTGCGGCACCCCCTGCAACCCGCCGATCCGGGTGGTGAACGCGCTGCGGGCGGCGAGTTTTCCGCGGGCCGCGCCGACGCCCTCGCGGGTGTCGACGAACCGGGCGGGCGTCATCGAGGTGTAGCCGTTCGCCGAGGCCCGGGTGAAGTAGCCGGTGACGTCGGCGATCAGGTCGACCGGCTGCCAGCCGCCGTTGAACAGCTCCACGTACCCGTCCTCGCCGACGGGCACGATCACCATGTTCGGGACGGAGCGGCCGGCCGTGTAGTTCAGGTTCGAGGTGTTCGGGCGCTCGTGGCCGGCTCCGGGCCACACGGTCACGTGGCCGCTGTCGACGGTCTCCGTGACGGTGACGTTGAGGGCCACGGCGGTGACGCCCGCCGGGACGGAGGCGTTGCCGGCGACCTTGACGCGGGTGGAGCCCTGGCCGGGGACCTTCCCGAGCGCGGCTCCGGTTCCGTTGCGGGTGTCGAGGAGGCGGGTCGGGGCGTGCGGGGTGAAGTCGGCGCCGGGGGTGAGGAACGCCCCGCCGTTGGCGGCCTGGACGGCATTGACCGTGTCGGTCACCTTGACCTGCACCTGGTACTCGCCGGACTTGTCGTACGTGTGCGACAGGTGCAGTTCGTGGTTGCCCCGGGCGGTTGCCGTGTCGGTCTTCCCGTCGCCCCAGTCGATGACGATGTCGAGCGTGAAGTCGGCGCTCGTGATCAGGGCGGTGAGCTCGATGCCGTGCGCGGTGTAGCTGGTGCCGCTGACATCGACCGCGAGGGCCGGGTTGGCCCCCGCGTCGAGTGCGGCCTGCTCGGTCGCAGCGGCCGCGGCGGCGGTTTCGGCGTTCGCCATGGTCTTCCCCCCGGCCGCGGCGGCGGTGGGCAGGGTGGTGCGGACGGTGCGGTCCGCCGGGCTGTGGAAGCCCTCGGACGTGGACGCCTTGGCGATCGCCTCGGCCACGCCGGCCGCGGCAGGCACGGGATCCGCCGCCCGCGCGATGCCCGGGATGATGCCGAGACCGGCCGCCACGAAGGCAGCGGTCATTACGAGTCGGTGGTTGCGCACCGGCCCCCCCAGTTGTGGTGATGAGCGAAGAGGGGCAACCGTATGAAGGGTTCCGGCCAAGGGTCACGGGGTTGCGGCGCGATTCACTCCATAGGGGCCGATGCTTTACCGGCCGTACGGTTTGCGATCGACAGGAGGGCGTCTGCCGTTCCGTGCGGGCCGGCGGCCCACGCCGGGACCGTCTTGACGGACGGCAGCGTCCGCCGCACCGGGGCCCGGTCCACGCCGTTCAGGCCTTGGGGGCCAACGGCTGCCGGGCGAAGCTCACCCCTGCCAGACCATGGGCCATGAGGTTGCGGATGTTGCCGTGGTCCGTGTCGTTCGGCGTCGCCAGCACACTGCGGTAGTGCTCACCGAACGCCAGCAGCGCCTCTTGGTCGCTCAGCCCTTCCAGCAGCGCCAGTCCCAGCGTCTTGCAGGAACCCTCGTTCTCACCCGCGGCGTTTTCCAGTTCCCCGTTGCGGAACGCCTTCGGCTGATACTCGTAGTGCGCGGCGACGAACGCGAGGGTGTCGGCGAACTCGTGCTCGCCTGACACGAGGCTGGTCCGCAGCGAGTGGAGATCGGTCATGGTGGTTCCCCTGGGTTGAGCAGACGGTCCGGTTCCCGTCCGAGACCGGACGAAGATACCCGCTCACGGCCGGCCGGCGAGAACGGCGCCACATGTCGGGACGGCGGCATCACCGCAGGTCATGGGGTGCGGCTGGATGATCCACCGACGGCCCTTCCAAAGCTGGGCGAGCGGCCGGCGTGAGACGGGCCGGGCGGGGGCGTTGTCAGTGGGGGGCAGGATGATGACGTTCATGACCGAAAACAGCGCCCTGCCCTCTCCCCAGGCCTACGCGGAGGCCGTGACCACCGCCGTGGCGGCGTCGGCCGCGTACTACGGCGACGGGACCACGCCGCTCGGCGACGACGAGTACGACGAGTTGCTGCGCGCCATCGCGGCCTACGAGGAGACCCACCCGGACGAGGTGCTCGCGCAGTCGCCGACCGGGAAGGTGGCGGGCGGGGCGGTGCAGGGTGACGTGCCGCACTCGGTGCCGATGCTCTCCCTCGACAACGTCTTCGACGCCGATGGGCTCGCCGAATGGGCCGCGGGGCTGGAGCGGCGTCTCGGGCGCCCTGTGGCCGGGTGGTGCGTGGAGCCGAAGCTCGACGGCCTCGCGGTGGCCGCCCGCTACCGGGGCGGCCGGCTCGTCCAGGTGCTCACCCGCGGTGACGGCCTGGCCGGTGAGGACATCACCCACGCAGCCGCCGCCGTCCTCGGGCTGCCGCCGGTCCTCACGGAACCGATCGACGTCGAGTTGCGCGGCGAGGTGCTCCTGACGACATCGCAGTTCGAGGAGGCCAACCGGATCCGGCTCGCCCACGCGGCCACGCCCTTCGCGCACCCCCGCAGCGGAGCGGCCGGCACCCTGCGGGCCAAGGACCGCCCGTACCGCATCGAGTTGACCTTCTTCGCCTACGGCGCGATCGGCCTGGACGAGCTCGGCCACACCGCCCTGCTGGAGAAGCTGGCCGCGCTCGGCGCGAGCACTGCCGCCGGCACGGCCGCCGCCCCGATGTGGTGCGCGACCATGGAGCAGGTGCAGGAACGCATCGACGTGATCGCCGGCCTGCGCGCAGAGCTGCCGTTCGGCATCGACGGTGTCGTCGTCAAGGCCGACGCGGCCGAGGACCAGCTGCGGGCGGGCAACGGCTCGCGCGCCCCGAGGTGGGCGGTGGCCCGCAAGCTGTCGGCCGAGCACAAGGTGACGCGCCTGCTGGCGGTCGAGTGGAACGTCGGCCGGACCGGGATCATCGCCCCGCGCGCCGTTCTGGAGCCCGTGGTCATCGACGGGGTGACGGTCACCTACGCCACGCTCCACAATCCGTCCGACATCACCCGGCGCGGGCTCATGATCGGCGACCAGGTGTACGTGTACCGGGCCGGGGACGTCATCCCCAGGGTCGAGGCACCGCTGGTCGACCAGCGCACCGGCGCCGAGAGCCCGATCCCCCTCCCCGAGGCGTGCCCCCGCTGCGGCGACGCGATCGACGCCTCCGAGCAGCGGTGGCGGTGCGTGCGCGGCAGGAGTTGTCAGGCCGTGGCCTCGGTCATCTACGCGGCGGGGCGGGACCAGCTCGACATCGAAGGTCTCGGCGGCACGCGCGCGGTCCAGTTGGTGGAAGCCGGTCTGGTCAAGGACGTCGCCGACCTGTTCACCCTGACGCGCGAGCAGCTCCTCGGCCTGGAGCGGATGGGCGAGACCAGCGCCACCAACCTCCTGACCGCGATCGAGACCGCCCGCGGGGCCGCACTGAGCCGAGTGTTCTGCGCCCTCGGCGTCCGCGGCACCGGGCGCACGATGTCCCGCCGGATCGCCGCGCACTTCGGTTCGATGGCGGCGATCCGGGCCGCCGACGCGGACACCCTGGCCGAGGTCGACGGCATCGGCACCGAGAAGGCCCGCGTCATCGCTGCCGAGCTCCTCGAACTCGCCCCGCTCCTCGACAGACTCCAGGCCCAGCGGGTCGGTACGCAGGTCACCGAGCCGCAGAAGCCCGCGAGCGACACGAGCGACACGAGCGACGCGACCGACGGCGAGGGCACGGAGGGCGGCCCGCTGGCCGGACAGGCCGTCGTGGTGACCGGCTCCATGACCGGCCCGCTCGCGGTGCTGTCCCGCAACGAGATGAACGAACTCATCGAACGGGCCGGCGGAAAGGCATCCTCCTCCGTGTCCAAGCGCACGACCCTGTTGGTGGCGGGCGAGAAGGCCGGCTCCAAACGGGCCAAGGCCGAGGAACTGGGCATCCGCATCCTCGACCCCGAGGAATTCGCCGTCCTCGTCGCCGACCTCCTCCCCACCGACGGCGCTCTGTGAAGCACTCCGACCGGATGCGACCCTGACCGGCGACTCACCCGAGGTCTCGCCGCTCCTCCCGGGCGAAGCGCAGCAGGAGCAGCGCGATGTCGTCGGTACGGGGTGCTCGGCCGCGGGCTCGGTCCATGAGGTCGTCCGCCAGCGTGCCCACCGGATGGCGTTCGTGGGTCGCGGTGATGTGGTCGGCGACGGCCGCGATGCCCTTCTCCAGGTCCTCGCCGGGAACCTCGACGAGCCCGTCGGTGTACAAGGTGAGCAGGGTGCCCGGTTCGAAGGGGACCTCGACGGCCGTGTACGAGGCGTTCGGGTCGATGCCGAGGAGCAGCCCGGGCGGCAGGTGGAGCATCTTCGCCGGGCCGCCGGCGTGGCGCAGCAGCGGAGGCGGGTGGCCGGCCGTGGCCAGATGGGCGGTGCGGGCCGTGAGGTCGATGTGCGCGTACACGCAGCTGGTGAAGAGCCCGGGTTCCAGGTCGGTCAGGAGCCGGTTGGTCCGGGCGAGCACCTCCGCCGGGTGCTCGCCGGCGGAGGCGTGGACGGCTGTGCGGACCTGGCCCATGAGGGCGGCGGCGTTCACGTTGTGGCCCTGTACGTCGCCGACGGCGACCGCGACGGTGGTGTCGTCGATCCGGATGAGGTCGTAGAAGTCGCCGCCGATGTCGAACCCGTGCGCCGCCGGCAAATATCTGGCGGCCACGTCGAGGTGGGGTACGTCCGGCAGGGCGTGCGGCAGCAGGCCGGTCTGGAGACTGTGGGCGAGCTGGTGGGTGGCGTCGTACAGGCGGGCGCGGTCCAGGGCCTGGGCGATGAGCCCGGCGAGGGAGGTCAGGATCGCCCGTTCACCGGGGACGAACTCGTGGGGGCGCGCGTAGGCCAGGACCAGGGTGCCGATGGGCCGGCCGGACGCGATGAGGGGCAGGAAGGCCCACGCCGCCATCCCGTCCCCGATCACGACGGCCGGGAACGCGGCCGCGAGTTCGCCCGCGTCCGCGAAGAACAGCGGCTCGCCCGTGTGCAGCCCGTGGGTGGTGGCCGTGTGGACGCCGAGCGGGATGCCGTCGTACCGGGCCATCAGCTCGGCCGTGTACCCGCGGAAACCGACGATGCGCAGCCGCTGCTCCTCGGCCACCAGAAGGGCCATGGCCTGGGCGCCGAGCGCGGGGACGAGGAGGTCGGCGGCCTGGTCGACGACGTCCCGGGCGTGGACGGCCTCCGTCAGGGCGGCCGCCAGGTGCATCAGCTGATAGAGGGCGGTGGCCCGGCTGGGTGAGGGTTCCGCGGGGACGGCCGTGGGCTGGGCGGGCGGCGGTACGGGCCCGTCGGCGGGGACCGGCGTGATGCGCACGCTGATCCCGGTGTCGTCCGGGTAGAGGTCGAAGCGCAGGTAGCGGCCGATCGGGGGTGCGGCGGTGAAACTGCGCGGCAGCCGGCTGATCGCCGCGGCCCGGTAGTGGTCCTCGATGACGGGTGTGTCCATCCACGGCAGCGCCTGCCAGGGCAGGGCACCGCGGAGCCGGGAGACGGGTGCGCCGAGCAGGTCGGCCGCGTCGTCGGTGACGAAGGTGATCGTGCCGTTCAGATCGAGGGCGCAGCTGCCTCCGGGCAGCCGGCGGATGAAGGCCATGGCGGCGGCCGCCTCGGCCGGTCCCGGCGTGGGAGGGGGAGGCGGTCGCAGCATGACCGGCTGCGCGGGCGGCTGGACGGGGTGGCCGTCGGCGGCGGCCCGGCGCAGGTGGTTCGCGAGGAGGGCGCGGGCCGAGTCCACGGCCTCGCGTTCCCGGTCGGTCAGACAGGGCGCGTGGGAGCCGGGCCACAGGAGTACGAGACCGGCCCCGGTGGGCTCCGCCGCCTCGGGGGCGGGATCGGGTTCGAGCGGGGCGGCGGCGAGGGCGAAGTCGTACGGCAGGACGAGGCCGAGGCGCGGGTAGCGCCGGGCCGTCTCCTCCCGGCCGCCCAGCCAGACGAACCGCCCCTCGCGCACCGCGTCGGCCACCGGGATGGGATCGTCCATGACGACCCGGGACCAGGGCAGCGCGAACTCACGGGCCAGTCCGAGGGTCATCGCCAGGTGCAGGACGCGCCGGGCGGGGTCGGGGAGGTAGAGCATGCCGATGGACGCCCCCGCGGCCGCGACGGCCTTGACCAGGGCCTCGCCGAGTGCCCGCTGATCGGCCCCCTCGACGCCCTCGGCGGGCGCGGGCGGTTCGGACGGCTCGGACCCCTGGTCATGCCCTGGAACCTGCTGCACCCGTCCATGGTCCCCCCATACCCGCTGCCGCGTCGGCACCGGGCCCCCGGCGCGCCCGGCGAGCCCGGCCCGCCCGGTGCCCACGCGCGTCCGTCCGCGTGTACGGACGGCTACCGGGTGTCACGTCCGATGGAGAACGAGGTGCGGCCGTGTGGTCATAGGGGGTGCTACCTCGGGCTGATCGTGACCTCGT
The DNA here is from genome assembly GCF_001044425.1 of Streptomyces roseus. Taxonomy (GTDB): domain Bacteria; phylum Actinomycetota; class Actinomycetes; order Streptomycetales; family Streptomycetaceae; genus Streptomyces; species Streptomyces roseus. The sequence continues at coordinate 10,590 of NZ_LFML01000060.1, read as the reverse complement.
AGGTGGCTCCGGGCCTGCCGTGGGTGCTCACGGTGACGGTCTGGGCGTGGCCGTCCCACCTGGCCTTGCCGCCTCGGACCTCGACGCGGTAGCCGCCCGGGTACGTGTCCGCGGGCACGGTGATCTCGGTGGGGCCCTCGGCGTTGTCGCGGGTGCGGAAGGTGAGCGTGTAGGTGCGTGTGGCCGGGTCGTACGCGAAGGCCAGCGGGTCGCCCGCCACGGCCCGCGCGTACGGCTGGACGAGCAGCCGGGCGTTGGGTTTCACGGCGCCCGCCGCGTCGAGGAAGCAGTAGCCGCCGCCCCGGCACCACTGCCACCACGTCCAGCCGCTGGAGAAGCGGTCGAGGGCGGCCGTCATGTCGGTGACGAACCGGCCGGCGTGCGGAACGTACGGGTTGCCGCCCCATTCCCCGACCAGCACCGGCATGCGGTTGCGGGTCGGGTAGTCGCTGATCGCGGCCTCGTAGGCAGGGATGAACGTGCCGTCGGGGTCGTAGTCGGCGCCGGTTTCCATCGCCGTCTCGTAGAAGTGCGGCGCGTAGCCGGCGTGCGGGTCGTCGATGTGGCCCATACGGGTGGGTACGCCGAGGCCGACGATGACGGTGGGTTCCACGAACACCCACGACGTCCGGTCGACCAACCGGACCGCACCGGCGAGGCGGTTCCACAGGTCGGTGAGCTCGGTTGCCTCGAAGCGGGCCGCGGCGGCGGGTAGGTCCTCGCCCTCGAGGAACTTCGCGAACGGCTCGTTCATCAGGTCGTAGCCGAGCAGCGCGGGGTGCTTGCCCAGGGCGGCGGCGACCGTCATCCACATGCGGGCGTGCGCGGCGCGAAGATCGGCGTCTTTGTACAGGTGGTCGAAGGCGGTCTGTACGGAGGGCTCGAAGTACTCGGAGAACCAGTCGTCGGGTATCGGTGTGAACGGCAACCCCTCGTCGCGCGTGGCCCAGTCGGGGACGCCGCGAGAGCCGAAGTGGGGCCCGTACACGTCCTGGTGGGCGTCGAGGACGACCTTGACGTGGTACCGGTCGGCCCAGTCGAGGATGCGTCGCATCTTGGAGAGGTAGCCGCGGTCGTAGTGCCCGGGGCTGGGTTCGAGGTCGTCCCAGAAGAACGCGAGGCGGGCGAGGTTGAAGCCCCGGGCGGCCATCCCTTCGAGGTCGCTCTCGTGGATGTCGGCGAACGCGTCGGTGCCCCGGTTGGTCTTGTCGGCGAGGTTGAAGCCGCGCCACTGGAGCGCGCGGCCCCGGCCGTCGGCGATGAAGGTACGGTCGCCGACCGTCACCCGGTCGGGGGCGCGTCCGGGACGGGCCTGAGCCGGAGCGGGGAGGAAGCCGAGCAGGAGGGCGGCCAAGGCCGCGGCGAGGGCGATACGGGTGCCGGGGGCCGGGCGGGCGCCGGGGGCGATACGGGTGCCGGGGGCGACGCGGGAGGTCAAGCGCATGCGGGAGAGACCCCTTCGAGGGTGGCAGCTCGGGCAGCGTGCTGCGGGCCCCGGATGTTACTGGCGAGTGCGTGAACTTCCCAGCCCTGGAGGGGAGTTGTCCCGACCCGCTGCGGCCGGTGCGAGCGGTCCGGGGCGAGCGACCGGTCTTTACGGCGCCCGAGGTACGGCTGCCGTCCGTACCGACGTCAGCCGGTGGCGGTGCTCGGTCGGGATATTCGCTGGTCGCCACTTGTCGGTGGTGGTCATACTGCGGCAATGGATCCAGTGACGCTCGAGACCGACCGTCTGCTGCTGCGGGCCTTCACGCCTGCCGATGTGGACGCGGTGTACGAAGCCTGCCAGGACGAGGACATCCAGCTCTACACCCCTGTACCGGTGCCGTACCGGCGTGCGGACGCGGAGAAGCTCGTCGGCGAGACACTGCCCGCCCAGTGGGCCGAGGACAAGGACTACACCCTCGGTGCGTTCCGCAAGGACACCGGTGCCCTGGTCGGCTCGTACTGCCTGACCCTCATCAGTCGCGGCGTCTGGGAGCTCGGCTACTGGGCGGTCAAGGAGCAGCGCGGACGCTCGTACTCGGTGGAGGCCGCTCGGGCCCTGTGCGACTGGGGCTGGGCCACGCTCGACGTGCACCGCATCGAGTGGTGGGCCATGGCCGGGAACACCGGCTCGCGTGCCGTCGCCGAGAAGCTCGGCTTCACCGTCGAAGGGACACTGCGCAACCGCAGCATCGCCAACGACGGCAAGCCGCACGACTGGTGGGTGGGCGGACTGCTGAGGCCCTGACTGACACGGCATGGACGCGCTGTCGCGGACTGCCGGCCGGCTCCGGAATCCACCCCCCTGCCCGTCCTGGATCGGCAAAATCAGGTGTGCTCGGGCAGCGGCGCCGACAGGATCGGGGAAGACCGATGAGTTCTTCCCGGCGCCGCAGTCTGTCATGTGACCGCCACGCGCGGAGGACACTCACATGACGGAAGGCATCATGTCCGCACCACACGAAACGCCCAGCCCACCGCCCGCCCGCGTCACCGCCGTGCTGCGGATCCTCGTGCTGTCCACGTTCGTCGTCCTCCTCAACGAGACGATCATGGTCAACGCGATCCCGCGACTCATGCGTGATTTCGAGGTCACCGCGGCAGCCGCCGGGTGGCTGTCCACGGCCTTCATGCTCACCATGGCCATCGTCATCCCGGTGACGGGGTGGTTCCTCCAGCGCGTGACGACCCGTACCGCCTTCGGGCTCGCCATGGCACTGTTCCTCGCCGGTACGACTCTGGCCGCGGCCGCGCCCGCCTTCCCCGTACTGCTGGCCGCCCGTGTCATCCAGGCCAGTGGCACCGCCGTGATGATGCCGTTGCTCATGACGACGCTGATGACCCTCGTGCCCCCGCACGAACGCGGCCGGGTCATGGGCAACGTCACCCTCGTCATCTCCGTCGCCCCCGCCTTCGGCCCCGCCGTCTCCGGTGTGCTGCTGCAGCTCGGCTCATGGCGCCTGCTGTTCCTGGCCGTGATTCCCATCGCCGGAGCCATGGCCATATTCGGTCGGCGCGAACTGGTGAACATCGGAGCGCCCCGGGCCGTCCCGATCGACTGGATGTCCGTCCCCCTGGCGGCAGCGGGCTTCGGCGCCCTGGTGTACGGCCTGAGCGGGCTCGGCGCCGAGAACGCGGGCCAGGCCCCCGTGCCTCCGCTGGCCATCACCCTGGTCGGCGCGGTGCTCGTAGGCCTGTTCGTATGGCGACAGCTGGCACTGCAGCGCTCGTCCGCCCCGCTGCTGGACCTGCGTGCCCTGACCTTTCGTCACTTCTCGGTGTCGCTCGGTTTGATGTGCCTGTCGTTCATGGCCCTCATGGGTGCGTTCATCCTGCTGCCGATCTATCTTCAGGAGGTCTGCGGCCTGACCTCACTGCAGACTGGGCTGCTCCTCATCCCCGGCGGCCTCACCATGGGCCTGCTCGGACCCCAGGTCGGCAAGCTCTACGACCGGCTCGGCGCGCCCCGCCTGGTCGTACCCGGAGCCGCACTCACGGCGCTCTGCCTCGCGCTGTTCACCTTCACCGGCGAACACACCTCGCCGTGGCTGGTCCTGACCCTTCACGTGGCCCTGAGTGCGGGCATGGCGTTCGTCTTCACCCCCGTCTTCACCTCGGGCCTGTCCGTACTGCCGCCGCACCTCTACCCCCACGGCTCGGCGATCCTGGGCTCCCTCCAGCAGGTGGCGGCCGCCGCCGGTACCGCCCTGGTCATCAGTGTCATGTCGGGACACGCCGCCACGGCGGCAGCGGACGGCGCGGACACCACCGCGGCCCTCGCCACGGGCGTCCGGTGGGGATTCGGCGTCGGCGCGGTGCTCGGCGCCCTGGCGGTGCTGGTCGCGTTGCTGATCCGTACCCCGCCCGCCTCGCGGCAGCCCGGTGCGTCGGGGGCCCAGGACGAAGACGGCACGACGACGAACAAGGCGGTCCACACCCCCACCTGACGCAAGGGCGAACGCTGGTGGGGGAGGGGCGGCAGGCGGCAGGCGGCTGACGTGCGGCGCGGAGGCTGCCGGTCCACGGACCGCGGTCCGGGAGGCCACCACGTCCCCGCCGGCGACGGTGGGCGTGTCATCCGCGTGGGGCGACGCGCGGCACGGCACGGTGGACCAGGCCTGACTCTGGCCGGCCCCAACCCGTCCCGGAGGTTCCATGTCGAAGAGCGGCGCGCCCCGCACCGATGCTCAGCCCGAGGCCCCGGCGCGCGCGCCGCTCGTTCTGGCCTCCCTGATCGTCGTCGCCGCGGTGGCCAACTTGAACCTGTCGGTGGCCAACGTGGCACTGCCCGCGATCGGCAGGGCCTTCGACTCCTCCCAGACCGCGCTGAACCTGATCGCCGTGGGGTACTCGCTCGGCCTGGCAGCATCCGTGCTCTACCTGGGCGCGGTGGGCGACCGTCACGGGCGCAAGCTGCTGCTCCTCCTCGGCATCGCCCTGTCCGTCCCCGCCTGCCTGCTCGCCGCGTACGCCCCGACCGACACCGTCCTCGCTGGGGCCCGGATCCTCGGCGGGCTCTCCGCCGGCATGGCCTACCCCACCACCCTGGCGCTGATCACGGCCCTGTGGTCGGGGGCGGGACGGACGAAGTCGATCGCGCTGTGGTCGGCCCTGGGCGGAGGCATCTCCATGCTGGGGCCGGTGATCGCGGGCGCGCTGCTCGAACGCTTCTACTGGGGGTCGGTGTTCCTCGTCACCCTGCCCCTCGCCGTGGTCGCGCTGGTCATGGCCCTGCTCTTCGTCCCCGCGCACGCCAACGAATCGGCCGAACCGGTGGACGACCTCGGCGGCATCCTGTCCGTCCTGCTGATCGCGGGACTGGTGCTGGCGATCAACTTCGCCGTCGTCCCCGGCGAGGGGTCACTGGTCCTCGGCCTCGTCGTGATCGCCCTGGCTGCCGGAGCGGGGTTCGTCTGGCGTCAGCGCCGGGCTCCCAACCCCTTGTACGACCTCCACATCGCCGGCCGGCGCACCTTCTGGGTCGCCGCATGCGCGGGAATCATCGTGTTCGGCTCCATGATGGGGTCGGCGTTCGTCAGCCAGCAGTACCTGCAGAACGTGCTCGGGTACAACCCCGTCGAAGCCGGCGCCGCCATCCTCCCCCTCGCCGTGATGATGGTGCTCGTGGCACCGAGGTCCGCGAAGCTGGTCGAGACGCGGGGCGCCCGCGCGACCCTGCTGACCGGTTACGCGTTCCTCTTCCTCGCCTTCGCCTGGATGCTGCTGTTCTGGGGCGAGGACAGCAGCTACTGGCAGATCGGCCTCGCCTACGTGTTCATCGGCATCGGTTCCGGCTTCGCCGGGACGCCCGCATCCCACTCGCTGACGGGATCGGTGCCCGTGCGACGGGCCGGCATGGCCTCGGGCACCGCCGACCTGCAACGGGACCTCGGTGGGGCCGTCATGCAGTCCGTCATGGGCGTGCTCCTCACCGCCGGATACGCCTCGGCCTTCAGCGCGGCGATCGCTGCATCCGCCGAGAGCAAGGAGGTGTCGGACCAGGTCCAGAGCGAGCTGACGAAGTCATTCGCCTCCGCCGGGCAGGTCGCCCAGCAGCACCCCCAGTACGCCGACCAGATCGTCGCGGCCGCACGGCAGTCGTTCCTCCACGGCGACGACTGGGCGTACACCGTCGGCCTGGCCGCCATCGCCCTGGGTGCGCTGCTGGTCTTCTTCATGTTCCCGCACCGGGACGCCGAGCGGGAACTCCTCCGGCGGTACTACGCCGAGGACTCGGCCTCCGCCGTCACCGGACTCCCGGGCGGAGGTCCGAAGGGACCGGATGGATGAGGACGAAGACCCGGGCGTGGCCTGCTTGACCAGCCGGGCCGCCACCGGCAGAGTCGGGGCACCACCACCCCACCACAGCGACCCTGTTGACCGCTCCCGCCCATTCCCACGTGGCAGACGGCCCCGACGTTCAGGAGCGGGTGATTCCATGGTCCTCGACCTGGTGGTGATCGGTACGGCCGTCACCCTGGGACCCCTGCACAACAGCGCCTTCATCCTGCTCCTCTCCTCGCGGCGAGGCGTCCGCCAGGGCCTGGCGTTCATGCTGTCGTGGCTGGCGAACCTGATCACGGTCATCGTCTGCGTGATGCTGCTGACCGGCGGACAGCCCCCGGCCCGTCACAGCGCGCCCTCGACCGCCGCGATCGCCGCGAAACTCGCCATCGGCGTGGTTCTGGTGCTGTACGGCGTCCACCGGCACCGCCGCCCACCCCGTCCGGGCGGCCCACCTCGGTGGGCCGCCCGGAGCGACAACGCCTCCCCGGCCACCGCAGCCGGCCTGGCGTGGCTGCTGCAGCCCTGGGCACTGGTCGGCGCCGGCGCCGCGACCGCCATCGACGCGGACCTGTCCACTCCCACCGATTGGCTCGCCCTCACCGGCTACTGCCTGCTCGCCACGCTCAGCCTCATCGTCATGGAGACGTACGCGCTCCGCGCCCCCGCGGCGGCCGACGCCCGGCTGAACGCCCTGCGGAGCTGGCTGGAGCGGCACCAGGAGCAGCTGGTCGTCACGCTCTCCCTGCTCGCCGGCCTGTGGCTGACGGCCCGCAGCATCTACGCACTGGTCGCCTGACCGCCGACGGCCGGGCCCCTCAGCGGTGGCCCGATAACCTGCGTCATCATGATGCGCGCCTGGACATTGCCGACGTTGCTTTCGGTCTGCGGCTCACTTGCCGTGGCCGCTCTGTTCGCCCGAGGGGCCCCGGCCGCTGCCACTGCGCTCCTGCTGGTGTTCGTCCTGCTCGCGGCACTGCTCTCGCCGCTGGCGTTCCCGCGCTCGCTCGGCGCGGTGGAGGCGCAACGCCGCAGCGAAGCTGACGGCCGACCGATCGTCTACTGGCGGGCGGGCTGCAAGTACTGCCTGCGTCTGCGTGTCCGGTTGGGCCGCGACGCGCGCCGACTGCACTGGGTCGACATCTGGAGCGACCCGGCGGGGGCGGTCACGGTGAGGGCGGCAAACGGTGGCGACGAGACCGTGCCGACCGTCGTCGTCGCAGGCCGGCCGCACGTCAACCCCGATCCCGAATGGCTGCGCCGACAGCTGACTCCACCCACATGATCCATGGATGCCGGCCGGAGCGGCCCACGCCGTGAGGCCGCGGGATCCGGTGCACGCTCCGCGGATGCCCGTTGGCCCCGTGTCGGCCGTTCCCGAGTGGGCACACGCAGTGGCATGACTCTGATGCTGCTGTTCCTGCTGCCTCTCGGACTGGCCCTCGTGCTGCTGACGACCAGCGAACACCACAGGCACGGAAGGCACCGCCACACCCGCTGACCGGCCCCCGGCCCCCGGACCGTCAGACCTTCTGCGTGCCCTGTGCCTGACCGGGTCGCGCTGAGCGCCATCCTCTACGTCTTGCGCACGGGAGTGGCCTGGCGCGAGGTGTCCATCCAGCTTGCGGGTTGCTCGGGCGTGACCGCCTGGCGTCGTCTGAGGGACTGGACCGAGGCTGACCTCTGGCCCCGCCTGCACGCAGCACTTCTCTGGACTCGGGCGCACCCGATGGGTCGTAGAGCGGACTTTCGCGTGGCTCCACTAGTTCATACGACTTCGCACCCGATACGAGCAGCGCGCCCACCTTCATCACGGTCTGCTCGAACTCGCCTGCAGCATCATCTGCCACCGGCGGCTCCGGCACGCAGTCACAGCCCGGCAGTAAGCTCCCGGCGCATGACCTACCCCCCATCCGACACGCCCGCGACACGTTGCCGCGAGCCCCTCCCTGAGCCCAAGACTGGGGAGAGGGACGACAACATGCTGATCGAGAGGCTGCGGGCTCGCGCGTGGGCCCCGGGTCGGCGCTCCGACGCGGCAGACGCGCCCATCTCATTCTGAAACGATCAGTTGGCCCGCGGAGCGGTTCAGCCGCCAGACCGCTTCGATGCCGGTGTCCGATGAATGCCTGGCCCAGCACGGCTGCCGTCGCATTGCGGGGATGCACGGCCGATGGTGGCGGGGGCCAGCCAGTGCCCCGTGCGCCGGCCCTGAGGGTACGGTTCCCCGGCAGACGACGTAGGTGCCCACACCCGCCCGGGTGTGGGCACCTACGTCGTCGTACGGGAAGGCGATCAGGCGGGTCGGCCGCCGAAGGGGGCGCCGGTGCCGTAGTACGTACCCAGCTCCTCCCGGTAGCCGGCGTCACCGAGGTGCTTGTCCCGGTGGAACTCGGGCGCGTTCTTCACCTGTTCCTTGGTGTTGGCGACGAAGATCTGTCGCTCCTCCGGGTCGATCCTGATGACCGTGCTCGCCGGCAGCAGGACCTCCTTGCCGAAGATCCATACACCGGTGTCCACGACCAGGTAGGCGTCACCGACCTCGTCGGAGTGCTTGTCGACCTTGCCGATGCTGCCGTCGGTCGCCTCGACCTTGTAGCCGGTCAGATCGGTACCGGCCAGGTGGCCTGCGGTCGGCTGGTAGCTCCACACATTCTCAGTCACGCGAAAAACAACTCCTCCGGTCAACGGGGGACGGCGAAAGGACGAACTCTCCACCGGTCTCCCTGTTCCGTACGTCGTGTTCGGCGGTAGTGCTGCGTTCCGCCCAGACTCCGCCTTCCCCGCCTTTGCGAGTTCACGCACCCCGATCGAAATGCCGGTCCGGGGCGGCCATCGACCACTGGCGGTGGGAGGGGTGCCCGGCCGCCACCGTGCAGTGTCTGAACTGCACTTCGTCCTACAGCACCAGTCGGCAAAAAGACCTTCCGCCGGTTGGCCCAATCCCCGGACAAGTGAAGCGCTTTACGGGAAGAACGTCCTCCATGGACAGCAATAACGAGATGGATCCGGCACACCAGGTTCCGGACGGCGTCGACGAGAAGACGGTGCGTGCTCTGGGCGCGCTTTCCAAGGCGTTGGAAACCACGGAGCGGGCCCGGGGGCACCTCTACGGGTTCCACCAGTTGACCGGGACGGCGGATTTCGAGCTCGACGACGCGGTCAAGCTCCTGCGCGAGGCGGGGCACGAGGAACAGGCCGACCGAGTGAAGCGTGAGATCGTGGGCCGCAACGTCATTCCGGGCCACTGGACGTTCCAGATCATCGAGGCCTACAACTCCACCTACTACCAGCCCTTCAGCGCACTGGAACGGGACATCGTCGACGAGGTGGCCGGCGGGCGGGACCACCTCCTGGAGGCCCGCCTCAAAACGATGCGCCGCACCCACGACCATCCCGACCACACCGCAACGCCCTCCTCCTGACGGAATACGCGCCGCGGCGGGCGCGGGGTACTCAGGCAGCGGGGTGCGCTCCGACGCTCTGCCGGTAGGCCACGTGCCCGCCCAGCGCACCGCTCACGGCGACGGCAGCCATCCCGCCCAGGGCCCACAACCGGCCCTTCGCCGGGCGGCCGCGGAGCCGCGCGACCAGCGATGCGGCGTAGCAGCCCACCGCGGCGAAGTTGGAGGCCGCGTGGACCAGGCCGACCCGGGCCTGCTCGGGCGGCAGGTCCGCCCAGTCCACCCACCCGGCGACCGCGGCCGGTCCGACACCGGCCAGTCCGACAGCGGTGAGGGTGGTCGTCGCGTGGTGTGTCCCGGGTACGACATCGAGTACCGAGGCCGACAGCCAGCACCCGATGGGCACCTGCACGAGCACGGGATGCACAGGGTGCCCCAACGGCCTGCCGCGCAGCAGATCCCGCACGGTGCCCAGGGGGAGTGAGCGGATCGCCCGCTGCAGCGCTCCGATGGCGGGATCGGCCACTGTGGTCCGTTCGAGCCGGTCCAAGGACTTCAGCCAGCATGTCGAGGCAGCGTCGAGAACCGTGGTCGGCCCGGACGTCGGTGAGGTGTCGAAGGTGCGTGAGCGTGAGTTCATACCCCACACGTACCCGCTGTTCTGCCGCCATCCCGGCCCGGCCGTGCCTTTACCCGAACGGCAGGCCCTCCGAATGGGGGAGCGGCGACCTCCCTCACCGTCCCGACCGGCTGGTCCCCTGGCCTGTTCCCCTGCCGACCCGCACAGAGCTCCCGCGCGTCGGGGGTGTTGAGGCGATGACAGGGTAAGCGCGCCTCGACCACGACACGCACAAGGAGAACACCGCTGTCATGATGCATCAGACCGCCGAGAAGGCCTCCCTGATCGCCGATCAGATCCGCGACAAGGCGGCGCGCGCCGCCCACCTGGTACGGGACAGGACCCCCGAGCCGCTGCTGGAGAAGACCGCGCAGGCCGCCGCGCACGCATGGGACAGCGCGGCCCGCGCCGGGCGGTACGCGGCGGACAAGTCCCCTGACCCGCTGCTGGAGAAGACGGGTCGGGCAGCGAGGGTCGCACGCGTCAACCGGACGCCGCTCCTGGCGGCCGCCGCTGTGATCGCCGGGCTGGTGGTGGTGGTCCGCCGCCGCCGTGGAGGTCGCCGGTGACGTAGGGGAGCAGGTCGAGGTGCAGGTACGGGGGGGGCGGGCGGCGAGGTGATCATCCCGCCGCCCGCCGGCCGTAGAGCCGCAGCTTTGCGCAGAGACGTGCGCCCGGGCGGCCGCCGAGCTCCACCGCGACCGATCGCCTCGCCGACCGCGCCGCCATCGAAGAACGGCGCCGCGGCTCGGTCAGGCCGACCACCTGTTCCACGAAAGTCCGACGCGGGCATCGGGG